>JAAESI010000262.1 GCA_024229515.1 Pseudomonadota bacterium
ATCGGTAGCCCGACATCGACGCCCTCATGGGGGCGGTCAAGAGGTACCTCGCTGACTACGACGGCAGAGGCGGGCGACGGGCAGGTCAACTTCGAGCCGCAGCTTGAGTGTGAGGCGTCAGAATCATGATCGGGCGTTTAGTCGGCGGTGACCTCGAGCACGAACCAATCCGATGGATCGTCGCCGCCGACGGTGCGCACTCCTGCGCCTGAGCCTCGAAAATGCCGCTCATTCTCTCTCGATATCCTCGGTTCAGCCCCGACTCGGCGTCTCATAGGACGTTGAACCCGACCAATCACGCCCCAGGCTGAAGGAGGGCATCGGCTCGGCCAGTTCGCGTTCACGAAAAGCCATCTTGTCCCGCCTACACGCCGTCGTCGTCGCTGCCGCTGTCGTCGTCGTCGTCGCTGCCGCTGTCGTCGTCGTCGTCGTCGGGCATCGGATCGGGGAAACAGCAGGACAGCTGGAGTGCCGTGCCCGCCGCAGCGCCAATCGTCATCAGCTTCTTCACGTGGCTCACTGCGCGCTCGCGGGGGCTCATCGCGCTGCCCGAGTTTATTGACCCCTGTTCGCAGACGTGATCCACTCCCTCACGGAGGTGGTCATGCCCGTTGCGACGTCGGTGGATCTGCGTACCCGGATCGTGGATGCGTACAAGCGGAAGGAGGGCTCGCTGCGTGAGCTCGCGGAGCGGTTCTCCGTGAGCCACAAGTCAGTCAAGCGGTACGTCCGGCAGGAGCGACAGACGGCCTCGCTGGAGCCTTCGTCGGCTCGCCGCGGTCCAAGACCGAAGATCGACGCGGACGGACTGGCAG
>JAAESI010000263.1 GCA_024229515.1 Pseudomonadota bacterium
CGAGATGGTGATGCCTGGCGACAACATCGACATGAACGTCGAGTTGATCACCCCCATCGCGATGGAAGAAGGCCTGCGCTTCGCCATCCGTGAGGGCGGTCGCACCGTTGGTGCTGGCGTCGTCGGCGACATCCAAGAGTAGAGGACAGTACGTAGGGGTGTAGCTCAGTCGGTAGAGCAACGGATTCCAAATCCGTAGGGCCCGGGTTCGATTCCTGGCGCCCCTGCCAAAACTTGAAGACCCAAACGGGGGCGCCTGGAAAGACCAGGCGCCCACCGTTGCGAGAAGGGAGGCACTGATGAGCGACCGAAGAGTCCTGGGCTTTAGCTGGCTGGTCCTGTCGGTGTGCCTCTGGCTGGTGCTGCGGGACGTTGTGTCCTGGGCGTTCATCACCTTTGGCTTCGCCAACCCCCTGATCGGCGGCTCTCTGCAGCTGTCGGCGGTGGTCGGTGCCCTCGTCACGATCATCACTGCGGTGGTGCTGTGGCGCTTGCCTCAGGTCTTCGACTTCTGCCTGGAGACAGTGCAGGAGACGCGGAAGGTGGTCTGGCCGACCCGCAAGGAGACCCGCGATCACACGGTCATTGTCGTCATCACGTCGACGATCATCGCGACGATGCTGTGGGGCTTCGACCTGGTCTTCAAGCGGCTGTTCAAGGTGATTTTGGATCTGGGGTAATGATGACCACCGAAGAGACCAGCAGCACCGACGTGTCCGAAGACGCTCTCCCGCTCGACGTGGATGGCGCGGACGTCGAGGGCGAAGAAGAAGAGCCCGAGGTCGATACCTCGAACATGGACTGGTACGTCGTCCACACCTACTCCGGGTACGAGAACAAGGCCAAGGCGGCCCTGCTCGAGCGCATCAAGTCGCTCGGCAAGCAGGAGTACTTCGGCGAGATTCTGGTGCCCGAGGAGGAGGTGCAGGAGCGCACGTCCACCGGGAAGATCCGGCAGGCCAAGAAGCGCTTCTACCCCGGCTACATGCTGGCTCAGATGGAGCTGGACAACGAGACCTGGCACATCGTCAAGAACACGCCGAAGGTCACCGGTTTCGTGGGTGGCAACAGCCGCAAGCCGCCGAAGGTTCCGCCGCACGAGGTGGAGAAGGTCAAGGGTCAGCTCACCAAGGGTGGTGTGGCTCCGAAGCCGAAGATGGAATTCAGCAAGGGCGAGGCCGTTCGCGTGGTCGAGGGACCGTTCGCGAACTTCAACGGCGTCGTCGACGAAGTTCGCCCCGAGAAGGGGAAGCTCCGGGTGATGGTCAGCATTTTCGGGCGCTCGACGCCCGTCGAGCTCGACTACATCCAGGTGCAGAAGTCGTAGGAGTTAGTCATGGCGAAGAAGGCAATCGGTCAGATCAAGCTGCAGATTCCCGCGGGCAGGGCGAATCCGTCCCCGCCCGTCGGCCCTGCGCTGGGCCAGCACGGCGTCAACATTCCGCAGTTCTGCAAGGCGTTCAACGCCGCCACCGAGAAGGTGGAGAACGGCCTGATCACGCCCGTCGTGATTACGGTCTACGCGGACCGTTCGTTCTCGTTCGAGACGAAGACCCCGCCCGCGTCCGTGCTCATCCTCAAGGAAGCCGGCCTCAAGAGCGGCTCCGGTGAGCCCAACAAGATGAAGGTCGGGAAGATCACGAACGATCAGGTCCGAAAGATCGCCGAGATCAAGATGGCCGATCTGAACACCACCAACGTCGAGTCCGCCATGGAGTCCATCCGCGGTACGGCTCGGTCGATGGGTGTCAACGTCGTCTGAGACGACTCAATCACTTGCGGGAGGGCGTCCATCGAGGCGCTCGTTTGAACCGCGGGAGGTAGCAACATGGCTAAGAACAAGAAGATGGCGGCCGCACGCGCCCTAGTTGACCGGGACGCCCTGTACCCGGCCGATGAGGCGATCGCGATCGTCAAGAAGATGCACGCGCTGAAGTTTGACCAGTCGGTCGACGCGGCCGTGCGACTCGGCGTGGACCCCCGCCACGCGGACCAGATGGTTCGTGGCGCGGTCAGCCTCCCCCACGGCATCGGCAAGGACGTCCGCGTCCTCGTCTTCGCCAAGGGCGACAAGGTCGCGGAGGCCCGTGAGGCCGGCGCCGACCACGTCGGTGGCATGGAGCTCGTCGAGAAGATCCAGGGCGGCTGGATGGAGTTCGACAAGGTCGCGGCGACGCCTGACATGATGGCGGCCGTCGGTCGCATCGGTCGGGTCCTCGGACCGCGCGGCATGATGCCGAACCCCAAGACCGGCACCGTCACCTTCGAGATCGGCAACTGCGTTTCCGAGCTCAAGGCCGGCAAGGTCGACTTCCGCGTCGAGAAGGCGGGCATCGTCCACGCCCCGATCGGCCGCGCGTCGTTCAGCGAGGAGAAGCTCGGCGACAACCTCAAGGTGTTGATGGAGACGCTCCTGCGGCTCAAGCCGGCTTCGGCGAAGGGCACGTACGTCAGGAGCCTGTCCATCAGCGGAACCATGACCCCCGGTGTTCGCATCGACGCTCCCGCGTACATGCGGACCCTGGGCTAGGAGGAAACAATGGACCGTTCAGCCAAGCAGGCCTTCGTCCAGGACTTCTCCGAGAAGTTGTCCCGGGCCCAGCTCGCCATCGTCACCGACTACCGCGGTGTCGACGCCAACTCGATGGTGGAATTTCGCAAGAAGGTCCGCGCCGTCGAGGGCGCGGAGTTCCAGGTCGTCAAGAACCGGCTCATGAAGCTGGCGCTCGCCGACACCTCCTTCAGCAGCCTGGAGTCGTACTTCGACGGCACCAACGCGGTGCTCCTGGGGTACGCCGACGTCGTGGAGGCCGCCAAGGTCATCACGGAGTTCGCCAAGGACAACGACAAGCTGGCGCTCAAGGGCGGTTCGATGCAGGGCAAGCCCCTCACGAACGCCGAGATCGCCGCCCTCGCCGACCTGCCGCCGAAGCAGGTCCTGCAGGCCCAGCTCCTGGGTGTCCTGCAGGCGCCGTCCCGCAACCTGGTCAGCGTGCTGGCCAACGTGAACCGTCAGATCCTCAACGTCCTGAGCGCCTACAAGGCGAAGCTCGAGGACGGCGAGTAATCAAGGACCCGGTTCGGCAATTCGGCCGACCTGGGTCCGCTCAAAGACCATAGCTGAACATAGGAGTTCTTAATCATGGCTATCGAGAGCAGAGAAGAAGTTGTTGAGTGGATCAAGGCCCTTACGGTCCTTGAGCTGAGCGAGCTGGTTGGCGAGCTCGAGGAGGCGCTGGGCGTCTCCGCCGCTGCCCCCGCCATGGCGATGGCTGCTGGCCCCGCCGCCGGTGCCGCCGAGGCCGCCGAGCAGACCGAGTTCACGGTCGAGCTCATCGACTTTGGCGACAAGAAGATCCAGGTCATCAAGGCCGTCCGTGGCATCGTTGACGGGCTGGGACTCAAGGAGGCCAAGGCCTTCGTTGAGGACCTCCCCAAGGCCGTCAAGGAGGGTGTCTCCAAGGACGAGGCCAACGAGATCAAGGCGAAGCTCGAGGAGGCTGGCGCCTCCTGCACCGTCAAGTAGCAGCCTGACCGATTGAGGACGGGCCTTCGGCATCGCGCCGGGGGCCCGTCCGACCGCTTCCGGACGCATTAGATAAACGCAGACGCCGCACTGCAGGAGAGTTCATGGCCACTTCGCTTCTCGCGAACAACGCCCGATTCCGTCGGACCTTTGAAAAGGTCGAGAAGGTAATCGACATCCACAACCTGATCGAGATCCAGAAGAAGTCCTACGGGAACTTCCTTCAGTCGGACATCGATCCGGGCAAGCGCGAGAACCGCGGCTTGCAGGCGGTCTTCAACTCGGTCTTCCCGATCGAGGACTTCAACCAGACGGCCTCGCTGCAGTTCGTCTCCTACACCTTTGAGAAGCCGAAGTACGAGGTCGACGAGTGCCGCCAGCGCGGCATGACCTACGCGGCTCCGCTCAAGGTGACGGTCCGCCTCGTCGTCTGGGACGTCGACGAGGAGACCGAGTCGCAGAACATCCGCGACATCAAGGAGCAGGAGGTCTACTTCGGCGAGCTGCCGATCATGACGGAGAACGGCACGTTCATCGTCAACGGTACCGAGCGCGTCGTCGTCTCCCAGCTCCACCGCTCCCCGGGCGTCTTCTTCGATTCGAAGTACAAGACGACCTACAGCGGCAAGGTCATTTTCAGCGCGCGGATCATTCCGAACCGCGGCTCGTGGGTCGACTTCGAGTTCGACACCAAGGACCTGCTCTACGTCCGCATCGACCGTCGCCGCAAGCTGCCGGCCACCGTCCTGCTGCGGGCCCTCGGCTACGGCACCGAGGAGATCCTCAACTACTTCTACAACACCGAGCACGTGTACGTCGGTGCGGACGGCCTCTCCAAGGACTTCAACCCGTCGCTGCTCCTGGGTAGCAAGGCCCAGGCCCCGATCACGGGTCCCGACGGCACCGTCTTCGTCAAGGAAGGCAAGAAGGTCACCCGCTCGGCCATCAAGAAGATGAAGGCCGCGGGCATCGATCGCATCCCCGTCCTGGACGAGGAGATCACCGGCACCGAGGACCCCAACGGCGCGATGATCGCGGCGCACGACATCGTCGACCTCGGCACCGGCGAGGTCATCGTCGAGACGAACGAGTCCATTGCCGAAGAGTGGCTCGCCCAGATTCGCGAGCGCGGCATCGATGAGTTCGACGTGCTGTTCATCGACAACGTCAACGTCGGCAGCTTCCTCCGCGACACGCTCCTGATCGACAAGATCCAGAGCACGGAAGAGGCGATCATCGAGATCTACCGGCGCCTGCGCCCCGGTGACCCGCCGACCTACGAGACGGCCCTGGCCTTCTTCGAGAACCTCTTCTTCAACGACGAGCGCTACGACCTAAGCAAGGTCGGCCGTCTGAAGATGAACCACAAGCTGGAGCTGGATGTCCCGCTCGAGCAGCGCACGCTGTCCCGCGAGGACATCATGCGCACGGTTCGGTACCTCATCGAGCTGCGCAACGGCAACGGCGAGGTGGACGACATCGACCACCTCGGCAACCGCCGTGTCCGCCCGGTTGGCGAGCTCCTGCAGAACCAGTTCCGCATCGGTCTGGTCCGCATGGAGAAGGCCATCAAGGAGCGGATGAGCCTCAGCGAGATCGAGACGCTGATGCCGCACGACCTGATCAACGCCAAGCCGGTCTCGGCGGTGATCAAGGAGTTCTTCGGCAGCTCGCAGCTGTCGCAGTTCATGGACCAGACGAACCCGCTCAGTGAGGTCACTCACAAGCGGCGCCTGTCGGCCCTCGGGCCTGGTGGTCTGACGCGTGAGCGCGCCGGCTTCGATGTCCGCGACGTGCACACCACGCACTACGGCCGCATCTGTCCCATCGAGACGCCGGAAGGTCCCAACATTGGCCTGATCGCGTCCCTCGCTACCTACGCGCGGGTCAACGAGTACGGCTTCATCGAGACGCCGTATCGCCTCGTTCGCGAGGGCATGGTCACCAACGAGGTGAAGTTCCACTCGGCCCTCGAGGAGGAGAACCAGGTCGTCGCTCAGGCGAACCGGTTCCTCACCGGCGACGGCGGCTTCGAGGAGGACCGGGTCTCGGCGCGGAACAAGGGCGACTTCGCCCTCATCGAGCCGACCGAAGTCCAGCTCATGGACATCAGCCCCAACCAGCTGGTGTCGGTGGCGACCTCGCTCATTCCGTTCCTGGAGCACGACGACGCCAACCGCGCGTTGATGGGCTCCAACATGCAGCGCCAGGCGGTGCCGCTGGTCAAGACCGAGGCGCCGTTCGTCGGCACCGGCATCGAGCGCTACGTCGCTCGCGACTCCGGAGTCACGTGCGTCGCGTCTCGTCCCGGCACGGTCGAGTCGGTGGACGCCACGCGCATCGTGGTCAAGACCGAGGACGAGGGCACGGAGATCGGCTCTGAAGTCGACATCTACAACCTGGTGAAGTTCCGTCGCTCCAACCAGAGCACGTCCATCAACCAGAAGCCGATCGTTCGCAAGGGCGACCACGTCAACGTCGGCGATGTCATTGCGGACGGTCCCAGCACGGACACCGGTGAGCTGGCCCTCGGCCAGAACCCCATCGTCGCGTTCATGCCCTGGGGTGGTTACAACTTCGAGGATTCCATCCTCATCTCCGAGCGCATGGTGCGGGAGGACGTGTTCACGTCCATCCACATCGAAGAGTTCGAGATCGCCTCGCGCGACACGAAGCTCGGCAAGGAAGAGATCACCCGGGACATCCCGAACGTCGGTGAGGAGGCTCTGGCCGACCTCGACGAGTCGGGCATCGTGCGCATCGGCGCCGAGGTGGTCCAGGGCGACATCCTGGTGGGCAAGATCACGCCGAAGGGCGAGACGCAGCTGTCCCCGGAAGAGAAGCTCCTCCGCGCCATCTTCGGCGAGAAGGCCGGCGACGTTCGTGACACGTCCCTGCGCGTCCCCCCGGGCGTGACGGGCACCGTCATCGGCGCGCAGATCTTCAGCCGCGAAGGCGTCGAGCGCGACGAGCGCGCCAAGCAGATCCAGAACCAGGAAATCGCGTCGATCATGCGCGACCAGGACGAGGAGATGCGGACCATCATCAGCTCCGCTGAGCGCAAGCTCATCAACCTGCTGAGCGGTCACAAGGCGGGCGCCGCCATCGACGACGAGGACACCGGCGAGGTGTTCCTGAAGAAGGGTGATGCCTTCAGCGCCGACGCCGTGAGCAGCCTGCCGCTGTCGCGGTGGGCCGACATCTCGGTCTCTGGCGGTCAGGACGTCGAGGACTCCGTGTTCGACCTCATCGAGGCCGTCAAGGAGCAGCTGGAGCTGGTCGAGATGACCTTCGAGGGTCGCATCGAGCGCCTCAAGCAGGGCGACGAGCTTCCCCCCGGAGTCATCAAGCTGGTCAAGGTCTACGTCGCCATCAAGCGGAAGCTGAGCGTCGGCGACAAGATGGCCGGCCGCCACGGCAACAAGGGCGTCATCTCCAAGATCCTGTCGACCGAGGACATGCCCTACATGCCCGACGGTCGTCCGGTGGACGTCGTGCTCAACCCGCTGGGCGTTCCGTCGCGGATGAACGTCGGCCAGATCCTCGAGACCCACCTCGGCTGGGCCGCCAAGGGCATCCAGCAGCAGCTCGGTCTGCTCCTGGAGAAGAACACGTCGCCGAAGTCGCTGCGTGCCTACCTCGGTGCGGTGTACGAGAACTCCAAGAACGTCGTCGAGTTCATCGACGGCGCTTCGGACGACGAGATCGTCGCCATGGCCGAGAAGTGCCACGAGGTCGGCATCTTCTTCGCGACCCCCGTGTTCGAGGGTGCCACCGAGGACGAGATCTCCCGGGCCCTGGAGCTCGGCGGTCTGCCGGCGCGTGGACAGGTCACCCTGTTCGACGGACGCACCGGCGACGCGTTCGACCACCAGGTCACGGTCGGCTGCATGTACATGCTGAAGCTGCACCACCTGGTGGACGACAAGATCCACGCCCGGAGCATCGGGCCGTACAGCCTCGTCACGCAGCAGCCGCTGGGTGGTAAGGCTCAGTTCGGTGGCCAGCGTCTGGGTGAGATGGAAGTGTGGGCGATGGAGGCGTACGGCGCCGCCTACGGTCTGCAGGAGTTCCTGACGGTGAAGTCCGACGATGTCGTCGGCCGGACGCGTATGTACGAGTCCATCGTCAAGGGCGAGAACACGCTGGAGGCCGGCCTGCCCGAGTCCTTCAACGTGCTCGTCAAGGAGCTTCAGAGCCTCGCGCTTGACGTGACGCTCATGGAAGACAAAGCCGAGCCCAGCCTCTTCTAAGAAATCGAGAATTCGAGACCCACACCCCCTGGAGGGTTTGACTTGCGCGATCTCTACAATCTCTTCGACCGACCGAAGAACCCGCTGAACTACACCGCCGTCAAGATTGCCTTGGCGTCTCCGGACAAGATCCGGTCGTGGTCGTTCGGCGAAGTGAAGAAGCCCGAGACCATCAACTACCGGACCTTCAAGCCGGAGCGCGATGGGCTCTTCTGCGCGAAGATCTTCGGGCCGGTCAAGGACTACGAGTGCAACTGCGGCAAGTACAAGCGCATGAAGCACCGCGGGATCACGTGCGAAAAGTGCGGGGTCGAGGTCATCCAGAGCAAGGTCCGTCGTGAGCGCATGGCGCACATCACGCTGGCCACGCCGGTGGCGCACATCTGGTTCCTCAAGAGCCTCCCGTCGCGCATCGGCAACCTGCTGGACTGCACGCTGAAGCAGCTCGAGCGGGTGCTCTACTGCGAGAGCTACATCGTCACCGACCCCGGCTCCACGGAGCTGAAGGTCGGCCAGATCCTCACCGAGGACGAGTACCAGGACGCTACCGACGAGTACGGCTGGGACACGTTCGAGGTCGGCATGGGTGGCGAAGTCATCCGCCAGATGCTCGAGGAGCTGGACTGCGGCGCGCTCGCTACCGAGCTGCGCACGGACCTGCGTTCGGCCACGTCGGAGGCCGCCCGGAAGAAGCTGAGCAAGCGTCTCAAGTCGGTCGAGGCATTCCGCGACAGTGACGGCAACCAGCCCGAGTGGATGATGCTCGAGGTGGTCCCGGTGATTCCGCCGGACCTGCGTCCCCTGGTCCCCCTCGATGGCGGTCGGTTCGCCACGTCGGACCTGAACGACCTCTACCGTCGCGTCATCAACCGGAACAACCGGCTCAAGCGCCTCCAGGAGCTGTCCGCTCCCGAGATCATCATCCGCAACGAGAAGCGGATGCTGCAGGAGGCCGTCGACGCGCTGTTCGACAACGGCCGTCGCGGCAAGACCTTCACGGGTCCGAACAAGCGTCCGCTTCGTTCGCTCTCGGACATGCTCAAGGGCAAGCAGGGCCGGTTCCGTCAGAACCTGCTCGGCAAGCGCGTCGACTACTCCGGCCGTTCGGTCATCGTGGTCGGTCCGACGCTGCGCCTGCACCAGTGCGGTCTTCCCAAGAAGATGGCGCTCGAGCTGTTCAAGCCGTTCATCTACAACAAGCTCGAAGAGCGCGGCTACGTCACGACGATCAAGGCCGCCAAGAAGATGGTCGAGAAGCAGAAGCCGGAGGTCTGGGACATCCTGGACGAGGTGATTCGCGAGCACCCCGTGCTCCTGAACCGCGCTCCGACGCTGCACCGTCTCGGCATCCAGGCCTTCGAGCCGGTCCTCATCGAGGGCAAGGCGATCCAGCTCCACCCGCTGGTCTGCACGGCGTTCAACGCCGACTTCGATGGCGACCAGATGGCCGTCCACCTCCCGCTCTCGATCGAAGCTCAGATCGAAGCGCGGGTCCTGATGATGTCCACCAACAACATCCTCAGCCCCGCCAGCGGCAAGCCGATCATCCAGCCGTCGCAGGACATCGTCCTCGGTTGCTACTACATGACGCGCGAGAAGGTGTTCGTGAAGGGGGAGTGGGACCCGCAGCGTGCCGAAGAGGCCGCCAAGTCCAAGCTCCCGTACTTCCAGGGCATCTACGGTTCGGTGGAAGAGGTCCGGCAGGCGTACGACAACAACGCCCTCGACCTCCACGCCAAGATCCGCATCCGCATGGACCGTGACCTCGCGACGGACGGCCGCTTCGGCGCTCGCCCCGACGACATGGACACGGTCATGGTCGAGACGACCTGCGGCCGGGTGCTCTTCTACGAGATCATCCCCCCGGAGCTCTCCTTCGCCCTGTGCAACAAGGTGATGGACAAGGGCGCTCTGGGCGACCTCATCGACCGCTGCTTCCGGCTCGCCGGACCCAAGGCGACGGTGCTGCTGGCTGACAAGATGATGGCGCTGGGCTTCGGCCAGGCGGCTCGGGCCGGTGTCTCCATCTGCATCAAGGACATGCACATCCCGACCACGAAGCAGCAGCTTCTGGACGGGGCGCACGGCGAAGTGCGTGAGACCGAGGACCAGTACTCCGAGGGACTCATCACCGTCGGTGAGAAGTACAACAAGGTCGTCGACATCTGGGCCAAGGTCACCGAGGAGATCTCCAACCAGATGATCGAAGAGCTCGGGACGGAGGAAATCTCCAGCCCCGACGGCAAGCGGAGCAAGAAGATCCAGGCGTTCAACTCCATCTACATGATGGTGAACTCCGGTGCTCGTGGCTCCAACACGCAGATTCGTCAGCTGGCGGGCATGCGCGGCCTGATGGCCAAGCCGTCCGGCGAGATCATCGAGACGCCGATCACCGCGAACTTCCGCGAGGGTCTGACCGTCCTGCAGTACTTCATCTCCACCCACGGCGCGCGCAAGGGCCTGGCGGATACGGCCCTCAAGACGGCGAACTCGGGTTACCTGACCCGCCGTCTGGTCGATGTCGTCCAGGACTTCATCGTCACCGAGGTGGACTGCAAGACGCTGGACGGTGTCTGGGTCAGCAGCCTCATCGAGGCGGGCGAGATCATCGAGCCGTTGGCGGAGCGTGTGCTCGGCCGGACGGTCGCCGAGGACCTCAAGGACCCCCACACCGGGGACCTGCTGGTCGAGCGCGATGTGCTCATCGACGAGGCCACGATCATCGAGATCGAAGAGGCGGGCGTGGACCGCATCTTCATCCGCAGCACCCTGACCTGCGAGTCGGAGCGCGGCGTCTGCGTCACCTGCTACGGACGCGACCTGTCGCGCGGCAAGGTGGTCAACATCGGTGAGTCGGTCGGCGTCATCGCCGCCCAGTCCATCGGTGAGCCGGGCACGCAGCTGACGATGCGTACGTTCCACATCGGTGGTGCCGCCGCCTCCCGCGCCGTTCAGTCGACGCAGGAGAGCAAGGGCATGGGCAAGGTCGTGTACGGCAACGTCCGCACGATCAAGAACCGCGACGGCCAGATCGTGGTGATGAACCGCAACGGTGAAATCGTCATCCAGGACGACACCGGCCGCGAGAAGGAGAAGTACGCGCTGACCTACGGTGCGGTGCTGTTCGTCGAGGACGGGCAGAAGATCACCGCGGGCACGCAGCTGGCCGAATGGGAACCCTTTGCCCAGCCGGTGCTCGCCGAGATCGAGGGCAAGGTGGCGTTCGTTGACATCCGCGAGGGTTCGACGATGCAGGAGCAGGTGGATGAGTTCACCGGCATCAACCGCAAGGTCATCATCGAGTCGCGTGACGCCGCGCTGAAGCCGCGCATCACCATCAGGGGCAAGGGCAAGGACGGCAAGGAGTCGACCTACCACATGCCCGTGTCCGCCAACCTATCCGTCGACAACGGGGCCGACGTCATCCAGGGAGACATCCTGGGTCGTATCCCGCGAGAGACGGTTAAGACCAAGGACATCACCGGTGGTCTGCCGCGTGTGGCCGAGCTGTTCGAGGCGCGCAAGCCTAAGGACGTCGCGGTCATCACCGAGGTCGACGGGTTCGTCAGCTTCGGCAAGGACTACAAGGGCAAGCGCCGCGTGGTCGTCACCCCCGAGGGTGAGGGCGCGGAGCCGCAGGAGTACTTGATCCCGAAGGGCAAGCACATCGCCGTCCGCGAGGGCGACTACGTGCGGGCCGGCGAGCCGCTGATGGACGGCTCCTCCAACCCCCACGACCTCCTGAGGGTCAAGGGCGAGAAGGAGCTGGCGCGGTACCTCGTCGACGAGATCCAGGAGGTCTACCGACTCCAGGGCGTCAAGATCAACGACAAGCACATCGAGGTGATCATTCGCCAGATGCTGCGGCGCGTTCGTATCAAGAAGCCCAATGATTCGGACTTCCTGGTCGACGAGGGCGTGGAGAAGCGACGCTTCGAGGAGAGCAACCAGAAGCTGCTCGCCGAGGAGGGTGCCGAGCCCGCCATCGCCGAGCCGATGCTCCTGGGAATCACCAAGGCGTCGCTCAGCACCGAGTCCTTCATCTCGGCGGCTTCGTTCCAGGAGACCACCCGCGTCCTGACGCAGGCGGCCATCCAGGGCAAGGTCGACATGCTCCGAGGCCTGAAGGAGAACGTCATCATGGGTCGGCTCATCCCGGCCGGTACCGGATACACCGCCTACCAGCAGCTCGGCCTCGAAGAGACCGCGCCGCTCGAGGAGTCCGCCGCCGCCGGGGATTCCGCGGCAGCCGGTTAGTCGATCGATCTTGACACCGCGAAGGCACACATTTACCTTCGCGCGGCTCGCGCCTGCGGGTGCGTGAACTACTGGAGACGAACAAGCAGATGCCTACCATCAACCAGCTGGTCCGAAATGGACGCAAGAGCCGCGTGAACCGCACCGCGTCACCGGCCCTGAAGGCTTGCCCGCAGAAGCGCGGGGTCTGTGTGCGCGTCTACACGACGACGCCCAAGAAGCCGAACTCCGCCCTCCGCAAGGTGGCGCGTGTTCGCCTGACCAACGGGATGGAGGTCACCTCCTACATCCCCGGTGAGGGTCACAACCTGCAGGAGCACTCCGTGGTCCTGATTCGGGGCGGTCGTGTGAAGGACCTTCCCGGTGTTCGCTACCACGTCATCCGTGGAGTCCTCGACTCCGTGGGCGTGTCTGACCGGCGTCAGTCCCGCAGTAAGTACGGCGCCAAGCGCCCGAAGAAGTAGGAGACAGGCATGCCCCGTCGTCGCGAAGTTCCGAAGCGGATCATCCTCCCGGACCCGAAGTACAACGAGGTCCTCGTGGCCAAGTTCGTCAACACGGTCATGCAGGATGGCAAGAAGTCCACGGCCGAGTCGATCGTCTACGGCGCCCTCGGCGTCATCGAGGATCGCAAGAAGGAGGATCCGATCGCCACGTTCAAGCGTGCGCTTGAGAACGTCCAGCCGATCATCGAGGTGAAGTCCCGCCGCGTTGGTGGTGCCACCTACCAGGTGCCGATCGAGGTCCCGCCGAACCGTCGTATGGCTCTCGCCATGCGGTGGATCCGCGACTTCAGCCGCAAGCGTGCCGGCCGCTCCATGCGTGAGAAGCTCGCTGCCGAGCTGATGGACGCTGCCGAGGGTCGTGGCGCCGCGTGCAAGAAGCGCGAGGACACGCACAAGATGGCCGACGCCAACAAGGCGTTCGCGCACTACCGCTGGTAGTCCTCGGAATGAGTTTGCGCAGCGCCCGCTTCGGCGGGCGTTGTTGCTTGGGGCTGCTGATGTTGGCCCTCGCGGGCTGCGTCACCCCGAAGGTGGACCGCGGTCCCGAACGCGACGCGGCCCGGGCCCTGCTCGAAGGAGCCGGCGAGCCCGAGTCGATTCAGGAGCGGATGAAGCTCCATCGCGCCCGGTTGATCCTCATCGCCGAAGCGGCCGAGTCGGACAAGACCATCGGCCAGAACCCCTTCTCCGCCATCGTGCTCATCCTGCCCAGCGAGATGTGGCTGGTGCTGGAGCAGATCGGCTGCACTTCGGGCCGGGGTACGTGGGAGGTCCGGGACCGCAAAGGCACGCAGCGCGAGGGTCGGATCTACGACACCATCGCGGCGCGGTGCGGCGGAGTGCAGGACCGCACGTTCGTGTTCGACACGACGCTGTGGCAGGACCTGACCATGGCGATGACGGCCGCCGGCGAGCCCCCCCCGGGGTTCACCCAAGCTGAGGTGGAGTACCTCGTGAATCGGGAGCTCGGTCGGAGCCTCGGAGCGGTTTCGGACTAACTCGTCGCGTCCCTTGATCATTGGGCCCGGCTGCACCACCCTTGGCCGCGCTCATGCCTACACCTCTAAATCGCGTCCGCAACATCGGGATCATGGCCCACATCGATGCGGGCAAGACCACGACGACCGAGCGGATCCTGTTCTACACGGGCCGGTCTCACAAACTCGGTGAGGTCCACCACGGCACGGCGCAGATGGACTGGATGGTCCAGGAGCAGGAGCGCGGCATCACGATCACGTCGGCCGCGACGACGTGCTTCTGGGACGAGCACCAGATCAACATCATCGACACGCCCGGCCACGTCGACTTCACGGTCGAGGTCGAGCGAAGTCTGCGGGTCCTGGACGGCGCCATCGCGTTGTTCAGCGCCGTCGAGGGCGTCGAGGCCCAGTCCGAGACGGTCTGGCGGCAGGCCGAGCGCTACAACGTCTCGCGCATCGCCTTCGTCAACAAGATGGACCGCGTCGGGGCCAACTACCTGAGCGTGCTGGACCAGATGGTCGAGCGGCTCAGCGCCCGCCCCATCGCCTTCCAGCTCCCCCTCGGAGCCGAGGACCAGCACAAGGGCGTCATCGACCTCATGGCGCAGAAGGCGTGGGTCTGGGACGACGCCTCGCAGGGCGCCGAGTTCTCCGAGGTGCCGATCCCCGAGGAGCTCGCCGGTCTGGTCGAGGAGCGTCGGGAGACGATGATCGAAGCGATCGTCGAAGACGACGACGACCTCGCCATGATGTACCTCGAGGGCGAAGAACTCCCCCTCGAAGAGCTGAAGTCGGCCACGCGCCGGGCCGTGCTGGCCAACCGCTTCGTGCCCGTGTTTTGCGGCTCCGCGTTCAAGAACAAGGGCGTGCAGCTGCTGCTGGATGCCGTGGTCGACTACCTGCCGGCTCCGTCGGACATGCCGCCCGTCACGGGCATGGACCACCAGGACGAGACGATCCAGATCGAGCGTCCGCCCGATCCCGATGCCCCGTTCGCGGCGCTCGCGTTCAAGATCATGTTCGACTCCTTCGTCGGCAACCTGACGTACCTGCGGGTCTACTCGGGTTCGCTGGACGCCGGCGGCGAGGTGTTCAACACCACCAAGCGGAAGAAGGAGCGGCTCAGCCGTCTCCTGCTGATGCACGCCAACAAGCGTGAGGACGTCAAGAAGGTCCAGGCCGGCGACATCTTCGCGGCGGTGGGGCTGAAGTTCACGACCACGGGCGACACGCTCTGCAACAAGCGCGAGCCGCTGCTGCTGGAGTCGATGGAGTTCCCCGAGCCCGTCATCGACATCGCCATCGAGCCCAAGACCAAGGCCGACCAGGACAAGCTGTCTGATGCGCTGGGCAAGCTGTCGATGGAGGACCCGACGTTTCGGACCCGGGTCGACAGCGAGTCGGGGCAGACGCTCATCTCCGGGATGGGCGAGCTGCACCTGGAGATCCTCGTCGATCGGCTGAGCAAGGAGCACAAGGTCAACGCGAACATCGGCAAGCCGATGGTGGCCTACCGGGAGACGCTGTCGGGCGTCGGCACCGGGGAAGGCAAGTTCATCCGTCAGAGCGGCGGCCGGGGCCAGTACGGCCACGTGAAGCTCAAGGTGGAGCCGACCCCGCGGGGCACCGGCTTCGAGTTCGTCGACGAGTCCAACGCGACGGAGATCCCGCGGGAGTTCGTGGCCGCGGTGCGCTCGGGAGTCGAGGCGTCGCTGGAGCGCGGTGAGCTCGCCGACTTCCCCACGATCGACGTGAAGGCGACGCTCCTGGGCGGCTCCTTCCACGACGTGGACAGCAGCGACGTGGCCTTCCGCATCGCCGGTTCGATGGCGTGGCAGGACGCCTGCAAGAACGCCGGACTCGTGCTGCTCGAGCCGATGATGGCGCTGCAGGTGACGATGCCGGAGGAGTACCTCGGGGCGGTCATCAACGATGTCAACGCCCGGCGTGGCCGCATCGGCCAGATGGAGGCCCGCGCGGGCCGCCAGGTGGTGGACACGATCGTCCCGCTGTCGGAGCTGTTCGGCTATGTGGGCGACCTGCGCTCGCTGACCTCCGGTCGCGGCGACAAGAGCATGCACTTCTTCGAGTACGAGCCCTGCCCCCGCCCGGTGCAGGACGCCATCGTCACGAAGCTCCGCGGCGGCTACTAGCGTGGATCCGCGCGACGCCATCGTCGTTCGTTTCGAGGTCGCGGCCGAGCAGTTGGAGCGGGCCGCCGAACACGCCCACGCCGCTGCCAAGCACTTCCGCGAGCGCGACGTGCCGGCGGGCTGCGCCCACAAGGTCTCCATCGAGGGACACCTGCTGCGGGTTCGCGACGAGCTCGAGGCCATCGCCCGCTTCCACGCCGAGCATTCCGAGCCCTAGGGGGCATCGCGTTGACATGGGCGCGGTGGCGTCGGTGCCGTAGCCTTGCCCCGTGAGGCTGTTCCTCTTCGTTGCCCTGCTCCTCGTCCCGGCCATCGCGCAGGCGGTGCCGTTCGTGCTTCCGGACTCCGAGCCGGTGGACGAGTGGAGGCCGATCCTGGAGTTCGCTCAGTTCGAGCCCGGGGCCGCTGCCGAAGGTGCGTACGCGGAGCTGAGCCTGTCGGCCGCGGGGTGGCTCTTGACGGTGCGGGACGTCGAGGGCGCCGTGCGGGAGGTCGAGGTCGCGGCCCCCGAGACCGCCGCGGAGCGCGAAGAGATCGCGTCCCTGGCCTACAGCCTCTTGCAGCCCTCGAACCTGGCCGCCCTCGACTTGCCCCCAGAACCCGAGCCTGAGCCGGAGGTCGAGCCCGAGCCCGAGGTCGAGCCGGAACCCGAGGCCCCGGCCGATGAGGAACTCGACGCGGGGACCATGGTCGAGCGGTCCCCGCCGCCCCGAGCGATCAAGGTCGGCGGCTGGTTCACCCCCCTGGGAGGGGTTGGCTTGCGGCAGCGCGTCCGGGCCGGTGCCCATCTGGAGTTGAGTGGAGGCATCGGCCTCGGCGCCGGCTTCCGGCTCGGCCTGAGCGTGGCCGCCAAGACGCCGTCCCGCGCCGTGCTGACCCGAGGCGCGGCCGACGGCCGGGTGGCGACGACCTGGGAGCTTGGCGTGGGCGCGGTGTTCCGCTGGGTGCCGAACCTGCCCGTGGGGCCGGTGCTGGGCGCGCGCGTGGGCGGTCTTCGACGCGCTCACATCATCAATGGAACGGCGGACGCGGCGACGTCGCATCCCCGCCTCGGCATCGACGCCGGGCTCTCGATCCGCGCCGCGCCCTGGGTCCGCATCGAGCCGCTGGTGCAGTTGAACTTCGATCTGCTCCCCTCCCATCCGTTGGGGCGGCCGGAGGAGGGGGTCCCGCCGCTGCCCGTGTTCGGCCTCGCAGTCGGCCTCTCGGCAACTTTTTCGAGCCCGAGGTGATCCGATCCCCCGCGCTCGCGCACGTATGGCTGGATGACCTACCCAGGCCGTAACGTCGAGCTCGTCTCGGCGGCTTGCGCAGGCGACGAGGCGGCGCTGGATCGCCTCGTTGCGGAGTGCTTGCCGCACGTCGTCAACTGGTGCGCCCGGCTGGGCGGCGGCCGCCTCGACGCGGAGGACGCGGCCCACGACGCGTTGGTCGTCGTCATCACCCGTCTTCCGACCCTCCGCACCCCCGAGACCTTCCCCTACTGGCTCTTCGGGGTCGTTCGAAACGTCATCCGCAGCCACCGCCGTCGCGGCTTCATCAAGCGCTGGATTCCCGGTCCGGTGCCAGACATCGCCGATGGCGGACCCGGCGTCGGGCGCCAGGCGGAGATGAGCGAAGCGGCACGCCAGGTCGACACCATCCTCCAGCAGATGCCCGCGAAGCAGCGAGAGGCGCTGGTGCTGTGCGACCTCGAGGAGCGGTCGGCGTCCGAGGTGGGCAGGCTCCTCGGCGTGCCCACGGGCACGGTCAAGAGTCGGATCCGGCTCGCTCGCGCCTCCTTCCTGAGGATCGCCGCCGAGCTGTCGATCGCCCCCGATCTCGTCGAGGCGACCTGATGAAGCGCTACGACGACAAGCTGAAACGCTACGTCGAGGAGACGGAGGCGAGCGACATCGAACTGCGTCGGGTCGCAGCGCGGTTGGACGATGAGTTCGGTCGGAAGGGCTCCCTGCGTCAGTCGTTGCTGGACCTGCCGGCGGCTAGCACGGGGGCCGAAGAGCGGGTGTTGGTCCGGTTGGATCGCACGCGCGTCCGGCCCGCGAGCCTCGCTGCTCGGCTTCGCGTCGACGCCGCGGATCCGCGGTTGGCCTGGCGGGCGCCCGCGTTCGCGGCGATGGCGGCGTTGCTGATCCTGGGTGTGTTCCTGCTCCGAGGGCGTCCCGCTGACTCCGTGGCCCCGGAGTTTGCTGAGCAGCACGAGCCGGCCGTTGACGGCGCAGATGCCGTATCTGGCGACGAGATTGACGCTGCTCCGGCCGTTGACGGCGCAGATGCCGTATCTGGCGACGAGACTGACGGCGCTCCGGCCGTTGACGGCGCAGATGCCGTATCTGGCGACGAGATTGACGCTGCTCCGGCCGTTGACGGCGCAGATGCCGTATCTGGCGACGAGGAGGCCATCGCCTCCTTCGAGCCTGCAGACCTGACCAGCACCACCGCCTGGACCGCGCTCGAGCCCTCGTCCGACGTCGGCCTCCGCTTCCGCGGCGCCGGCACCCTCATGGGCTCGGCCCGGGCCCCGCGCATCGCGTGGACCCGCGGCACGGTCGAAGTGGAGGTCGAACCCAACCGCGGCGTCGACCTCCAGGTGCAGACCCCCGAAGGCGTCGTCACCGTCGTCGGCACCGCCTTCGACGTCACCCGCGACATCGCCGGCACGTCCGTGTCCGTCCGCCGCGGCAAGGTCCGGGTCGCCTGCGTCGAAGGAGACACCGTGCTCCTGACCGGCGGTCACTCGATCACCTGTCGGCCGGCCACGCCCGCGGGCTTCCTCGCCCGGGCGCGCCACCTCCTGGACGACGGCGGCTCGGCATCCGCGACGCTCGCCCTGGTGGACCGTGGGCTCCGCGACGCCCGTCCGGGCCCGGTGCACGACGAGCTCCTCTACCTCCGCATCGAGCAGCTGCTGCAGCTGGACCGCCACGACGAGGCCCGCGCCGCCGCCGATCTGTACC
Organism: Pseudomonadota bacterium; assembly: GCA_024229515.1. Taxonomy (GTDB): domain Bacteria; phylum Myxococcota_A; class UBA796; order UBA9615; family UBA9615; genus JAAESI01. Next base: position 18,633 of record JAAESI010000263.1, read on the forward strand.
TTCGGCAGCCTTCCCGTCCACGTTCCGACGAAGTTCGTGATCTTTTTTCGTCCGGTAGGTGATCCGATTCGTCCGGGGGGTGCACGTACCCACAGTTGCTGAGCGCGGACCCACTGCGCGGCCACCCTGGAGAGAGAGACCATGCGCCGATTGATCGCCCCCACTGCTGCCGCCCTGCTTGCCTTCACCGGCTGTGCCACGAGCGAGACCGGACTGAGTGTGCAGGACGAGCTGACCTTGACCGCCGTGCAAGGAGAAGAAGAGGACCTGACCCAGGGCGAAGAGGGCGACTTCAGCTCCGGCTGCATGAACGGCCCCCGCGGCGATGACGCCGACGTCGATCGCCCCGAGCTGTTCCGGTTCTGCGACGCCGAGGGTTCGCTCGCGGACCTCACCGAGAAGTACGACTCCGACGGCGACGGGGACCTGGATGTGCCGGAGCGTGACGAGGTCTGGGAGGCGCGCGGTGAGCGCCCCGACCACCACGAGGCCCGTCGCAACCACCGCTGGATGCGCCTGGTCCGCATCTACGACACCGATCGGGACCGCGAGCTCAGCGAGGAAGAGCGCCTCGTGATGCTCGACGACTTCTCCGTCCGCTGCGAGGTCCTGCACGAGCAGGCGCTGGCCGACTTCGACGCCGATGGCGACGGCGAACTCAGCGACGAAGAGCGTGAGGCTGCCCGGGAAGCCGCCCGGGAGCGCCGTGGCGAGCGTCGCGACACGATGCTGCAGGAGTACGACATCAATGGCGACGGGGAGATCACCCGTGAGGAGGGCCGCGCGATGCACGAGGCCCGCCGTGCCGAGATGGAAGAGCGACGCGCCGCCTGCCTCGACGCCTACGACGTCGATGGCGACGGCGAGTGGAGCGACGAAGAGCACGCCGCTTTCGTGGAAGCGATGCGAGAGCGGGTCACGACGGGTCAGAACCTGCGCTGCACCGAGTAAGCCTCGGACGCCCCGACCCGCACTCGGGAAGAGCGCCCTCCGGCATGGTGTCGGAGGGCGCTTCGCTTCTCGCTTGACCGCGCGCGTCTTCCTATAAAGGGCCAGATTCGATCGCGAAATTGATCGATTCAGGGGGTTGACCCTCATCTGCCGATCCGTATAGTGCGCGCCGCTGCGCAGGAGTAGCCCTCGTAAGAGGGTTCTTGCGGAGCCATCGGGTGAACCGCGAACCATAGGTCGCGTAGCACTCGAACATAGCTCGTCAGCTGCCGAACCCAGGCGGCGGGATCGTCTTCCCGCTTACTCCTGAGATTCGGCAGACCTGTGTTTCGGGAGAAGACACGAGATGGCCAAAGAGAAGTTTGTTCGAGACAAGCCGCACGTCAACATCGGAACCATCGGTCACGTCGACCATGGAAAGACGACGCTGACTGCTGCGATCACGAAGGTTCAGGCCCACCGTGGCTTCGCCGACTTCACCGCCTTCGACATGATCGACAAGGCG
>JAAESI010000264.1 GCA_024229515.1 Pseudomonadota bacterium
ACACGCCGCGGACCAACGGCAAAGCCGAGCGATTCATCCAAACGCTGCAGCGAGAGTGGGCCTACGGCCGGGTCTATCAGAGCTCAGCCGAGCGAAACGAACGCCTCTGGGACTGGCTCAACTACTACAATCACCAGCGCCTCCACGGAGGCATCGGGCATCAACCGCCCATCTCCCGGATTGACTCGTCAAACCGGAACAACGTCCCTGGTCACGACAACTAGCGGCATCCGGGCGACCCCGTTCAGTTCCGTGAACTGCTGCGCGTACGAGCCGTTGGTGAACTCGTAGACGACCGTCTTGGGGTGCGGCGTGATCTCGAACGGCGCGGGGCGAAATGCCTCCCACACGAACATGGGAAGCAGGATCGCCAACGCGACGCCCATGGCGGCCCAGCGCCGAGCCGGTCCCTCGTAGGACTCCATCAACCAGAGCGCGAGGAACGCAGCGCTGAGGCTCAGAACGACCCGGCGCGCGGTCCGGAACCGGAGCGAGCCGACGATGGCGCGGTCGCACCCCGCACAAGCGGGCACCGTCACCGAGAACCGCTTTCCGTAGCTCCAAAACAGCAGCGTGTACCAGCCGATCGAGAACGCCGAGACCTTGGTGCCGCGGCCCGGCGAGGCGACGCCGCAGCGCACGCAGCGGTCCGGCCACTACACGGTGGCGGTGCGGTCGAGAACCACCTCGAAGGGGAGCAGCATCGGGCCCAGAGTACATCTTGTTGCTCGGCCGGGGGTGTGGCAGCGTGCCACGCATGACGACCCGACTTTGGTTCCTCTTCCTCCTCCTGTTCGCCCTGTCGGGCTGCACCTCCGCCGGCGGAACGCTCGGGATCGGGGACGACGACGACTCGGCTCCCGACGACGACGACGACGACGACGACGCCACGTCCTGGGAAGGCATCTACGACGGCGAGCTGATCATGTTCATCAAGGACGAAGACTTCGACAGCGAGTGCTGGGGCGACGTCCGCCTCGAGGTCGACGGCGACGGTGTGCTCCTCGGGGGTGGGGTCTGCCTCCTGTTCGACTTCCTCGAGATCGAGCACGAGTTCACCGGCGTGGTCACCACCGGCGGCGCCATCGAAGGCCTCGTGACCGTCAGCCGCGGCGAGGGAGGCCCCGGCGGCGGCGGCGGCGGCGAGGACAGCGTCTACGAGTTCAAGGGCGACGCCGGCGACGATCTGGAGCTCTGGTGGTTCGGCGAGTGGGAGTTCGGCGGCGGCGGCGGCGGCCCCGGTGGTGGCGGCGGCGGCTCGGTCGAGATCTTCGGCGAGGTCTACGCCTGGCCCCAGGAGTAGCGCCTCTGAATGCGCGGCCCCCAGCCCCGCTCCCACGGCGGATGCATGACCTGACAGACCTCGGCTGGAGCGAGGAGCTCCGGTCGGCACTCGACCAACTCGACCCTCCTTCCCTCGACCCCGCGCGCAGCAGGCCGTCGAGGACCGCGGCCTGCTGCGCGCGATCGACGCCGCCGGCCCCCGCGACGTGCACCTCAGCGGACGGCTCCGACACCACGCCGCCAGCCGGCTCGACCTCCCCGCCGTGGGCGACTGGGTCGGCATCGACGGCGACGGTCGGGTGCACGCGGTGCTGCCCCGTCGGACCGCGTTCGTACGGCGCGCCGCAGGGGACCGGAGCGAACCCCAGGTCCTCGCCGCCAATGTGGACGTCGCCCTGCTGGTGACGTCGTTGAACCACGAGTTCAACCCCCGCCGCATCGAGCGCTGGGTCACCGCCGCGTGGGACGCCGGAAGCACGCCCGTGATCGTCTTCAACAAGGCCGACCTCGTCGACCGCCCCGAGCGCTTCCCCAGCAAGCTCGGCTCGTTGGCCGCGTCCGTCGCCCACGTCACCATGAGCGCCCTGCGCGGGGACGGCGTCGACCAGCTCGCGCCGTGGCTCGGGGCCGGCCAGACCCTGGCGCTGCTGGGCTCATCGGGGGTCGGCAAGTCGACCCTCGCCAACCGACTCCTCGGCGAGGAGGTTCAGGTCGTCAAAGCCATCCGGGACGATGACTCCATGGGCCGGCACACCACCGTTCGGCGCCAGCTGTTGCTGCTGCCGGAGGACCGGGGGCTCCTGATCGACACCCCCGGGCTGCGCGAGCTGCAGCTGTGGTGGAACAACGGCGCTTCGGCCTCCGCCGCCTACGACGACGTCGAAGGCTTCGCCCGCGGGTGCCAGTTCCGCGACTGCACCCACGACGATGAGCCCGGGTGCGCCGTCCGCGCCGCCATCGAGGGCGGGAACCTGCGCATCGGGCGCCTCAACGGCTGGCGCAAGCTCCAGCGAGAGCAGGCCTATGAGGAGCGGCGGCAGAGCGGCTTCCTGGCGCGTCGCCAGCAGCGAGCGCTGTCCAAACGGATCACGAAAGCGGCCCGTCAGAAGCGCCGGCATCGCGGTTTGGAGTGAACCGGGTTGCGCCAGTCACTTGAGGACCGGGGCCGCCTCATGTACACCGGGACGCTGGAACGCACATGATGATGACGAATCGCCGCCTTCTCCTCCTGATCGCCCTGCTCACGCTGTTGGCGATGCTCCTGGCCGCTTGCACCCCTACCCGGCGCGGAGGGCGGGGCGACGACGACGACGACTCCGCCCCGGACGACGACGATGATTCGGTCGGAACCGACGACGACGACATCGCCGACGACGATGACGACTCGGTCGGCGACGACGACGACATCGTCGACGACGATGACGACTCGGTCGGTGATGACGACGACGCGACGAACGATCTCAGCGGCTTCTGGTTCGGTACCCCCACCGGCACCATCGACGTTGACGGGAACGTTTACGACTGCGCGCCGTCTGACAGTGAGGTCGAGCTCGACGTGACATCCGGCGGTTTGGCCTCCGGCACGATGGGCTGCTGGCTGAACGAGCTGTCCCTCCTATGCGCCGCCCACCCCTCCAACGTGAACGTCAACGCCGGCCCGGCCCAGATGCAGATCGACTGCGTGGGCGAGTTCTTCACGGTCGAATGGGACACCGACGGCCAGAGCTACCTTGGCGGATCGATCAACGGTACGGTCGACATCGGATCGATCGTGACGGTCGACATCGACTTCATCCTGCAGCGGTAGAGTTCCCCGCGTGACGCGGGTCCTCCTGGTTTCGACGCTCCTGTTCGGGCTGCTGCTGCCCGGGTTGGCGCTCGCCGACGATCCGCCCGCGGTCGCGATCCTCGATCTCAGCAACGACACCGGGGATGCGTCCTTCGACTCGGCGGGGCCCGGCGTCGCCGCGATCCTGCTGACGAAGTTCACCAAGACCTCCGCCTTGCGCGTGGTCGAACGCTCCGCCCTCCAGGCGATCACCGACGAGATCGATCTGGGCGCCACCGGCCTGGTCGATCCGAGCACCGCGGCCAAGGCGGGCAAGCTCGTCGGTGCCGACTACGTGGTCGCCGGCTCGCTGTTTACGGTCAAGCTGCCGTCGATCGCGGTGTCCGTCCGCATCGTCGACGTCGAGACCGGCGAGGTCGTCGCCGCCGAGGAGGTCGTCGGCGAGGTCGGCGAGCGAGGCGAGGAGTTCTTCGTGCTCGTGGACGAACTGGCCTACCTCGTCCTGGACGCGGTGGAGGTCCGATTGGGCAGCAAGGACCGGATCGAGTTCGGGCAGATCGACGTGCGCAACCTGGAGACGGTCGGACTGTTCGGCTCCGCCCTCCAGGCCCTGGACCGGGGCGACAACGACGCCGCCGAGGGGCTGCTCGGTCGGGCCCTCGCGTTGGAGCCCGGCTTCACGCTCGCAGCCGAGACGCTGGCGTCCATCGCTGCCGACATCTCCGCCCGGCGCACCGACGTCGCCCACGACTCGGTGCTCGCCACCCGCGCGGTGTGGGACGCCATCCGCGAGGCCACCGACGGCGCCCCCTTCGAGCCGGACGCCGGCTGCAAGCAGGCGGTGCGGGCGCGGCTGATGCTCATCGAAGGCGAGTACGCCGCCTACCTGGAGGCCGAAGAGGCCCGCCTCGCCGCAACCATCGCCTTGCTCGAGCGCACCCCTTCGGATGACCACGGCAACCTCGGCTCCGACTTCGGCAGCTGCTGGCGCGCCACCCTGCAGGCCGCCGGGGCCGACCGGATCCGCACGTACCAGTACAACGAGAAGCCGTTCTGGCCGTTCGACATCAAGGAAGACCTCGCCGACGTCCGCATCCGGCTGGGCCAGACCGACACCGCCACCGCGATGATCGTGGATGCGTGGCAGGACCGCGGGCCCCAGGAGGAGATCCACGGCCGGCCCGCGCATCCCCGAGGTTGGGCGGAGCGCAACGGGCTCGTGGACCTGGCTGTCGTCTACCAGCAGGAACGGCTGCGGGGGGCCGAGCTGCGGGGCGACACGAAGGAGGCGCACAGCGCCCTCGATGGTCTCGAAGAGGCGGTCGAGGTCGCGCAGAAGCGGGCCGAGTCCAAGCGGGTGTGGGAGGTGTTCGTGGCGCGCCTCGCCACCGAAGAGGCCAGCGCGGACCTGCTCAAGACCGAGAGCCGCTCCCTGGGGTACGTCACCAAGACGATGCCGGCGAAGTACGCCGCGTACCGCGACTTCTGCCGCCGCGTCGAGGACGGCTACTACGACCAGGTGAGGGCCGCGGACCCTCGTCTGTTCCGGGAGGTCGCTCGCTCGTGGCGCAAGATCGCTGACTCGACGTGGAGCAACTGGTGGGACCTGGAGCGCAAGCTCAGCCACCTGCTGACGTACCACCAGCAGGTCCCCCCCGCGAACGACGAAGAGGCCGAGAAGTACCGCGAGGAGCTGGAGCGCTTCGTCACCGGGAAGTTCCGCCCATGAGCCGGCTCATCCTGCTGATCGCGGCGTTTGCGCTGCTCCCCCGGAGTGCGGCGGCGCGCAACGACGAAGAGGGCATGGTCCCCATGTGGATCGTCAGCGGGGCGGTGCAGCACACGGTCAACTCGGACTGCTCCGGGGACCCCCGCACCGGCGAGCGCTCCGGCCTCCCCGAGGGGCTCCGCGTGCTCGCCAAACCGCTGCGCAACTGCGGCAACTGGATGCGGATCCACGTCGTCACCGGCACCGGGCAGGTGCAGCGGCTGATCACGTCCCCGGACAGCCTCTCGGCCAAGCCGCCCAAGAAGGACCCCTGGGTGGGGGCCGACGTGCTCGAGTCCGGCTGGGCCCGGGGCACCATTTGGGGTGCGCCCGTGGACGGCTCCGACATCGGCCCGGTGCCCCTGCGCGAGGGCGAGCACGTCGACTTGTTGGACAAGAACGACCTCTGGGTCGTGCGCACGGCGACCGGGCAGTCCCTGGCGGTGCGCTGGGGCGCGGTGGAGTTCAACCGCGATCCGGTGATGCAGGGGAGCTCCGGCGCAGATCGCAAGGAAGCTCGGGAGCGTTGGGAGGCGGGCCGGGCGGCGCGCAAGGGTGTCCCCATCGGGACGGTGCCGCCGTCCGAGGAGCTCGTCCAGGGTGCGCGCAAGCTCCAGGGTCGCCTCTACACCTTCGGGATCAGCGCCAAGGACGTCGATGACGAGGTCTTCACCGACGGCTGGCTGGACCCCGTGCAGCAGACCCTGCGCCGGGAATGCGGCAGCTACGTCCGGGCCGAGGAGGCCTGCGGCACGTACGTGCTCGACTACTCCGCCTTCGGTGCGTGGAGGCCCCGCTCCGGCGGCGGTACGGTCATCGTGTTGGCCGAACTGACGGGCACCGAGACGGTCGCTGGCGCCGTCGTCCCGCGGCTGCGGCTGCTGGTGCTGGAGCCGTGGAAGGCGTCCGGCGGCGTGGGCCCCGAGTGGGCCGAGGGGAGCAAGTGATGGAGTCGAAGGTCCCGCTGTTCGTGCTCGCTGCCGCGATCGTGCTCGGGGCGCTGGCCGTCGCCACCTCGGGGGATGGCGATGTCGAGGCGCTGGAGGCCCGCATCGCGAGCCTGGAGCGCCAGGTCCAGACCCTCGAACAGCAAGCCGCGACGGAGACGACGCGTGCCCAGGTCCGCCGGTCCACCGCCGAGGCATCGGCCGCGTTCGAAGGACGCCGCCGGGACCGCCCCCGCGGACACCGGGGGGCGGCGCTGCCGGGCGTGGACGTGGAGTCGGACGTGGTCGTTCCCCGAGCCTCCCCCGCGCTCGCGGATGCGCTGCGCGAAGGCAGCGACGATCCCGAGGTGCGCGAGCAGCTCGGCGCCGTCATCCGGGACGAGATGGACGCCGCCCGCGAGGAGCGGTGGGAGGAGCGCCGCGAGCGCAGCGCCCTGCGCCGGGAAGAGCGTGTGGAGCAGCTTCGCGCCGACGCCGGACTGACCGACGAGCAGGCTGACTTCGTCGAGGGACTGCTGACCGACGAGTCCGAGGCTGTCTGGGCCATGTTCCGCGCCGCCCGCGAGGACGGCAGCTGGGGCGACGCCCACGACAAGGCCGACGAGATGCGCGCCGACACCGACGAGCGGGCGGGCGAGCAGCTCAGCGACGAGCAGTTGGCGGCCTACCGCGCGATGCGCGAAGAGGAAGAAGCCCGCCGCTTCGGCCGGCGGCGCTAGGAGCTCCGCGCTAGCTGACGCTGGCCGGCTTGCGATCGGCCCACGGAGCGGCCTTTTCGAGCTCCGCGGCGATGCGGAACAACGTCGCCTCGTCGCCGAACCGGGACGCGAACTGCACGCCGATCGGCAGCCCCGCGTCGTTCCAGTGCAGCGGCACGCTCATCGCCGGCTGGCCGGTCTGGTTGAACAGCTGCGTGTTCGGCGTCCAGCTGAGCTTGCTGTCGCCCATCTTGGCGAGCGAGAGGTCCAGCAGCGGCCGGACGTTCATCGTGCGCAGCAGGGCCAGTTGGGCGTTCTCGGACGACGTCGGCAGCAACTCGCCGATCCGGGCCGGCGGTCGACCCACGGCGGGGCTGACGAAGAGGTCGTGGGTCTCGAAGAAGTCGCCGACCTCGCGGCCGGTGCGCTGCATCGTCACCTGGGCATCCAGCAGCTCCCAGGACTTCGCCTTGTGGCCGATCTGCGACAGCAGCCAGGTGGCCGGCTCGTAGTCCGAGGCGCGCGGCTTGCGGCCCGCCCGCCGTGAGGTGTCCTCGACGAACCAGGCGATGCCGGTGGCGACCGTGAGGAAGTAGGCGTGGACCATCTTCGCCTTGTCGAACGGCGGCATCGCCTCGACGACCTCGTGGCCCATGTCCTTGAGCAGCTGCACCGCCTTGTCCACGCCGGCGACGCAGTCGGGGTGGGGCTCGCCGGCGTAGAGGTTCTCCCGCGTGAAGGCGACCCTGAGCTTTCCCGGGTCGGCGCCGACCTCCTCGAGCCACGGCCGGTCGTTGCGGGGCACGCCGTAGGGCTCGCCGGGGGTGACGACGTCTTCGATGTCGAGGAACGCGGCGCTGTCTCGGACCGAGCGGCAGAGCACGTGCTCCTGCACGAAGCCGCCCCACGCCTCGCCCGCGAACGGAGCCATCGTGACGCGACCGCGGGTGGGCTTGAGCCCGAACAGCCCGGTGTGCGACGCGGGGATGCGGATCGAGCCGCCGCCGTCGCCGCTGTGGGCCGCCGGCACCATGCGTGCGGCGACCGCGGCGCTGCTTCCGCCGGAGCTCCCGCCAGGGGTGTGGTCGGTGTTCCAGGGGTTGCGGCAGGGGCCCCGGAGCGCGGACTCGGTGATGCCCATGATCCCGAACTCGGGGGTGTTGGTCTTGCCGATGATCTGCAGGCCGGCGGCCTCGTACCGGTCGGCGGTGACGCTGCTGCGCTTGGCGATGTTGCCGACCTCGAGCTTCGTCGAGTTGGTGGTCGGCTCGCCCGCGATCTTGAGCTTCAGGTCCTTGACCAGGAACGGCACGCCCTTGAGGGGGCCGTCGGGGAGCTTGTCGGCGCGGCCGCGGGCGCGGTCGTACATCGTGTGGACGACCGCGTTCAGCGCGGGGTTGCGGGCCTCGATGCGCTCGATGGCGTCTTCGAGGAGCTCCTTGGGGGCGATCTCCCCCTTGCTCACCAGCTCAGCGAGGGAGGTGGCGTCGCGGTCGTCGTAGTCGGACAGATGCATCCGGGAAAGCTACACGACCGCGCCGCCCCCGGCTTCCAGGGTGTTTCTCCGCCTCGCCTCAACAACCTCTCCATGCCTGCGCCTCCGGCCTGCCACGATCGCCCTGTAGACAGGGGCCACGGAGGCAGCTCATGGCCCGCGGCGTCGCTTCGACTGAGTTCGTGCTGATCCTCGTGTTGATCGCGGTCGTCGCGATCGCGATCACGACTCAGTTCGGCGCGAAGGTGGACGCCAAGTGGCGCGCCACCGAGTCGGAGAGCACGCTGGACGAGGTCGTCTCCACCGTGACCGACAGCGGCTGCACCCTGGACTTCAACGAAGACACCGGTCGGTGGCACGATCCCGAGACCGGCCTGTTCGTCTCCTTCGAGGCGGCCGAGGCGGGAGGCTGCAGCTGATGGCCGAGTTCGGGACCACCAAGGACTTCACGTTCCCCCTGGAGCAGGTGCTCGCGCTGCTGTGCGACGAGGACCACATCCGGGCCAAGTACGAGCAGATGGGGCACCGCGCGTTCGAGCCGTTGAGCTGGGAGCTCGGCGGCGAGGTGCGCACGATGCACAGCCGCCGCCGGGTGCCGCTGGAGGTGCCCCGCTTCGCCAAGAAGATCCTCGGGAAGGAGAACATCGTCGAGCAGCGGGAGCGGTGGGAGCCCGTCGGTGACGGCACCTGGCGCAACACCTGGTCCATCGACGTCCAGGGGAGCCCCATCTCGATCGCCGGCAGCGCTCTGCTGCGGCCCACCACCGCCGGTTGTGCGCAGGACGTCACCGGGCGCGCGAGCTGCTCGGTGCCGATCATCGGCGGCAAGATCGCTGCGTTCGTCGCCAAGGACGCCGAAAAGGGGCTGCACATCGAGGACGCCATCGATCGGGCAGCGCTGCGGCGCGGCTGACCGGCGGTCCGCTACCGGTGGCTGGCGCCGTCCAGCCGGTCTAGCTCCCTCACCAGCTCGGTGTACGCGGCCAGCACGCGAAGCTGCGCGCGCACGATCCGCGCCTCGAGTTCGATCTTCAGCACCGGATCGGCGAGCTCGAGCAGCGGGGTCGCGTGTTCGGTCACCGCGTCTCGGTGCGCGGTCTCGACGGTCCAGCGCTCCCGGGCCGCCTCCGCCGCTCGCACACGTCGGGCCAGCCGTCGCTCGGCGGCTGCTTCCACTTCTTCCATCCGGAGCTTCGCCCCCGCCAGCTCCTGGGCCGCCGCCTGGGTGCGGGTCGGAGACCAGAGGTACACGGGGATGTCGATGGCGACCCCCACCTCGAACGACACCGGCTGATCCTGGCGGAAGACCGCGCCCCCCTGGGCCCAATCCAGCCACGGCAGCGCCCGAAGCTGGAGCCGCCGCAGTCGCGCCTCGGCCCGGATGATGTCGGCCTCCGCTTCGCGCACGCGCGGGTTGCGATTGGACAGGCCGTCGAGCATCGCGTCCATCGCCGGGAGGGGCGCCTCATCGTCCCGCTCGTCGGGGACGATCTCGAGGGGCTGATCCGCCGGCCACTGCAGCAGCTGCCGCAGCTCTGCTTCGACGGTGTCCAACTCGGCGACGCGGGCCGCCCGCCGATCGTCGGCGGCGCGGCGGTCCTCTTCGCTGTCCAGCCAATCGATCGCCGTGGCCAGCCCCTCGGCCCGCCGTTGTTCGACGAGGACCAGGTGCTCCGCCCGCAGGGCCGTCAGCTCCTCGGCGGACGCCACCGAGGCACGCAGCAGCGGGAGGGCGTGGAACCGGGTGGTCACCGCCAACGCCAGGCTGTCGTGGATCGCGTCGAGCTCGGCGCCCTCCCGGGCGACCGTCGCTTCGCCCTGCCGAGCCGCGGTGGCGAGGTCCCAGGGTCGGGGGAAGGGGAGCCGAAACCGGGCCACGAGCTCGGGATCGCCGGGGTTCGGGTACAGCGCCGTCGCCGGCTCCAGGTCCCTCACAGCGACGCGCACCGACGGCGCGCCCGCGCGGGGATCGGCCAGCCACCGCGCCTCGGCTGTCTCCGCCGACAGCTCCTGCAGCGCGACTTCCGTGCTCACCTCGGCGGCGCGCGCGATCGCGCCCTCCAGCGTCAGAGGCTCCCCCGCCTGGGCCGTGAGGGGCGCCGACAGCGCCACCACGATCAACAGCAGGCAGCGGTTCACGAGCTCTCTCCGGGGGGCACGAAGCTCACGTCGAAGCGCTGCCCCGGGACGAGCCCGGCGCCTTCGACCTCGAGGCGCACGGGGCGCACCCAGCCGACCTCGTTCGGCCGCTGCTTGCATCGATCGGGGGCCTCCGACACCAGCCCGCTGACGTCCACCACGGTGCCTTCGCGCACCGCCCCGCCGTCCGCCGGCCAGAGCTCGGCCGCACCGCCCGCTTCGATCCGCACGCCGTATTGCTCCGGCACGCAGGCGACCACCGTCGTCGTCTCCAGGGGAAGCAGCTCGACGAACACCAGCTCCTCCGGAAGCACCTCGCCGACCCGGTAGTTCACCGCCGAGACCCGGGCTCCCAGCGGGGCCCGCAGGGTCAGGTCCTTGCGACGCTCCTCCAGGAGCGCCAACTCCTCCTCGATCACGCCGAGGGCGCGGGCTTCCGAAGCCACCGCGGGAGCGGGACCGTCGTCGTCCGCATCCATCCCCGAGGCCGCCATCTCGGCGACTTCGGTCTGGGCGCCGAGGCGGGCGCTGAACTGGCGGACTTCGCCCCGCAGGGTCGCGACCTCGGTCTCCAGGGGGACCAGCGAGTCCCGCGTGGCTAGGCCCGCGGTGACCTGCACGCGGCGGTCGGTCAGGCGCTGTTCCGCGATGCGAAGCCCTTCCCGCGCCGCCGCCAGCCGGGCGGCCGATTCGGCTCGGTTCGCCTCCGCCACGGCGAGGGCGGTCTGGGCGTCGCGCTCCTGGCCCGCCAACAGCGCGCCCGAGCGGGACAACTCGGCTTCGAGGACCCGCATGCGGCCCCGCAGCGGCGTCTCGTCGAGCAGGCCCACGATGGCGCCCTTCTCGACCAGATCGCCCGGCGTGACCATCACCCCGGTGACCCGACCGGACTCCAGGGACGCGACCCGCACCGGCGCCACTTCGGCGTAGCCCGGGACGGTGCCCGCGGGCCCCGCGACGGCCAACAGGGTGACCAGGCCGAGGCTCGCCACGAGCAGCACCTTGGGGCCGTGGCGGGTGAGGAGGTCTTGGGTGCGCCAGTGCATCTCAGACCTCCAGCGTCGGCTCTTGCATGTGCAAGGCGACGTCCGAGATGCCCTCGATCGCGTCCAGTGCGTGCAGGAGCGCGGGCCGGCCCGCCGGGTCGGGGATGCGGACCTGGTAGGCGTGCTCGAAGGCATCCCCCTGGGCCGCTTCGCGCATCGTCACGAGGACGAAGTGAGCGGTGTGCGCCTGCAGCGCGCTGGTCACCGCCTCGGCGGCGGCCGGGTCCGCGGGAGCGACGAGCCGCACCAGACCGTCGAACTGCTTGCGGGCCCCGTAGTGGATGCCGAACAGCAGGATGGTCGCGATGCAGAACATCGCGGTGCCCCCGATGGCCGCGGGGTAGGCCTGCAGCCCGCAGGCGATGCCCACCCCCAGGCCGGCGAAGATGAAGACCATGTCGCGGGGGTCTCGCATCGTGGTCCGGAACCGCACGATGCTCAGTCCGCCCGCGAGTCCGATGCCGGCGGCGATGCTGTCGCCGATGGCGAGCATGAGCATCGCCGTGACGATCGCCCCCAGGGGGATGCCCTGGACGAAGGAGCGTGAGTACGAAAGCCCGCGGAACGTCGCGATGTAGACCGCGCTGACGACCTGGGCGAGCGCAAATGCCAAGCCGATGGCCAGCAGCGCCGAGACGATGCCCGCGGAACCCGGTTTGGAGAGTTGGTGAAGCAGGTCCATGGATCAGCCCCAGAGGCTCTGGCCCTCGCGGTAGTCGCGGTGGTGATCGTCCGCGAGCGAGAGCATTGAATAGCAGTACTTCGAGAAGGAGTGCCGGGTGAGGTCGAGGCTCTGGGCCAGCTGCACCATCCACGGCGGCGCGTAATCGGCCCACTTGAGCTCGACCACGCAGGGGGAGGTTGATGTGAACGTCAGCAGCGGCGTGTCCACCGCCCGCCATCGCTTCGCATGGGCCTCCAGGCTCAGCTCGTGCATCGCCTGCGTCTGGATCTTGGAGTCGATGCTGACCCGGGCGTAGGTGTCGACCCGGCTCATGTAGGCCTCGCGCCGGTAGTCCACCAACGCCACCGGGCGGAGGTCGTGGCGGTGCATGCGGACCACGAACGGGTCCAGATCCAGCCCGCCGCCGGCCCTCAGGCCCCGGGTCCAGTCGCCCTGGGGCATCCGGGTGCGAGTCTTGCGGATGACGTCGCCGCTGCGGAACTTGATCTCGGCGATGACGGGGCTGCTCTCGGCCTCGGGGTAGGAGCGCACACGGGCCTTGAACCGCTGCGGCGCTTCCCGCTCGTTGGCGTGGTAGAGCCGCATGTCGGGGGCGTCGAAGTAGAGCGATCGCAGCCGGTAGGTGCGGTCCGGTCCGGCGAACTTGTCGAGGTCGCACCAGGACTCCAGCGCCCGCCTCAGGGCGGGAACGTCGGCCCGATTCATCAGGTACTTGAACTCCCGCCGCGCGGGGACGTGGTCGCGCCGGTCCGTCACTGGTTGGACTCGCCGGGGGTGGGTTCGGCCGCGGCCCAGGAGCCGGTGCCGTCGGGGATTCGAGCGAGGGCCGTGTCGCTGGTCTGCTCGCCGAAGGCGAACGAGTCGGCGACGCCGTCGGGGCCGCTCAAGAGCACCTCCTCGCCCGCCATCGACAGACGGAAGGGGAGGTGTTCGTCTCCGATGCCCGTATCGCCGGAGGCGTACAGCAGCAGGTAGCCCTTGGCCGGCACGCTGAGCCCATCGAGGGGGTGCAGGTCCAACTCGTCGGGGTCGTCGGTGATGAACCAGCCGTCCAACGCCACCTGGTCCCAGGTCGTGTTGTGCAACTCGATCCAGTCCGGCGTGTCGCCGGTGATGTCGACGACGCCCCCCTGGTTGCTGGCGATGAACTCGTTCAACACGATCGGACCCGACGGTCCACAGGCACCGAGGACGAGAAGCAGCGGGAGGAGTGCGCGCAGCATGTCCCGTTGATCATAGGGACGATGTGGGGCTCCCGTCGCGGGATGCTGAAACACCGAACTCACGAACCGGGCTGGCTTTCGTCGAGCAGAGCGGTCTGCATCGCGCCATTGTGGTGCCTCGATGCTCGGTCGATTCAGCCTCTACGGGTTCCTGAAGAACCAGCGCTACTTCGAGCCGTTCCTTGTGCTCGTGCTGCTGGACGCCGGCCTGTCGTTCCTCGCGATCGGCACGCTGGTGGCGCTTCGCGAGGCCGTCATCGCGGTGGTCGAGGTGCCTTCGGGGGCGCTGGCGGACCGGTTCAGCCGCCGCCGCGCGATGGTCGCTTCCTTCGTCGCGTACCTGATCAGCTTCGCCCTCTTCGCGACCGCCTCGACCTTCGCGGCGTTCGCCGTGGCGATGGTGCTGTTCGGGTTCGGGGATGCGTTCCGCACGGGCACCCACAAGGCGATGATCTTCAGCTGGCTGAAGCGCCAGGGGAGGCCCGACGACAAGACGAAGGTCTACGGCTTCACCCGATCGTGGTCGAAGCTGGGGAGCGCGACGTCGGCCCTGATCGGGGCCGGGTTGGTGCTCTGGGCGGGCGACTACTCGACGGTGTTCTGGTTCGCGATGATCCCGTACGGGCTCGATCTGCTGAACCTCGCCACCTACCCGGCCGAGCTGGATCGCGACTCGGACGCCCCTCCGCGACCGGTGGGGGCGCTGTTGAAGGGAGCCTTCCGGGACTCGGTGCGGCCCGGCCCGGTGCGGCACCTGCTCCTCGAATCGATGGGGTTCGAGGGGCTGTTCACGGCGGCGAAGGACTACCTCCAGCCGGTGCTGCTGGCGATCGCGGTGGGCGTCACGGTCGAGGGATTGGACGCCACCGGGCGGACGGCGGTGCTCATCGGCCTCGTCTACTTCGGCCTGTACCTGCTCGCCGCTGCCGCCAGTCGGCAGGCCCATCGGTTCGCCCATCCGCGCGCCCTCTGGATCGCGGCCGCGGTGGCCTACGGAGCGCTCCTGGTGGGCTTCGAGCCGGTGGCGGTGGCGGGGTTCGTGGCGCTGTACGCGCTGCGCAACGTGTGGCGTCCGGTGCTCGTCAGCCGGCTGGACGACGTCAGCGATTCGGCCGCGGGCGCGACGCTGCTGTCGGTCGAGAGCCAGGCGCGGCGGGTGGCGACGATGGTGCTGGCGCCGACCCTGGGCTGGGCGGTGGACGCGGCGGGCGCGTTCTGGCCGCTGGGGGCCGTCGGTGTGGCCATCGCGTTGACCGGAGCGCTGCTGACGGCTCAGCCCCCGAAGGAGAACTTGAGCAAGTAGAAGAAGACGATCGCGAGCGCGGCGCCGGCGGGGAGGGTGACCAACCAGCTGAGGGCGATCTGGCCGACGACGCCCATGTTGGTGGCGGCGAGGCCGCGGGCGAGTCCGACTCCGAGCACCGCCCCGACGAGGGTGTGGGTCGTCGAGATGGGGAGGCCGAAGCGCGATGCCACGACGATGGTGACGGCGGCGGCGAACTCGGCGGTGTAGCCGCGCGACGGCGTCAGGTGGGTGATGCGGGTGCCGACGGTCTCCATCACCTTGTAGCCGTAGGTGCCCAGGCCGATGACGATGCCGGTGCCGCCGGCGAGCAACATCCAGAGCGGGACCGTGGCGGTGGACACGATGGCGCCCTCCCGGATGGTCGTGACGGCCGCGGCCATGGGGCCGATGGAGTTGGCCACGTCGTTGCTGCCGTGGGCGAAGGCGACCGCGCAGGCGGTGTAGATCTGGAGGATCGCGAAGACCTTCTCGACCCGCTTGTAGCGGAACTCGGGCTCGACCTCGGGGTCCTCGTCGGGGATGCGGTTGATGAGCACCACGGACACGAGCGAGGCGAGCACGCTGAAGGCGATCGCGACCAGCGCGGTCTGGGTCGAGTTGAGGTCGAGCTTGAGGTGCTTGAGCCCCTTCCAGAGGGTCACCAGCGAGATGATCACGGTGGTGCCGAAGACGAGGAACGGAGCCACCCGCTTGGTGCGCGCGAGCGGATCCGGCACGGCGATGACGAACCTCCGCAGCAGGCTGAACATCACGAACGCGGTGGTGCCCGCCAGCAGGGGCGAGGTGACCCAGGAGGCGACGATCTTGCCGACCTTGCTCCACTCCACCGCGGAGGTGCCGGCGGCCACGACCGCGAAGCCGACGATGGCGCCCACGATGGAGTGCGTGGTGGAGACCGGCCAGCCGAACTTCGAGGCGACCGACAGCCAGACCGCGGCGGCCATCAGGGCGGCGATCATTCCGTAGACGAGGAGCTCGGGGGTGGCCGCGAAGACCTCGGGGTCGATGATCCCCTTGCGCACGGTCTTGGTGACGGACGAGCCGGCGATGACGGCCCCCGCGAACTCGAAGATGGCGGCCACGACGACCGCCTGCTTGAGGGTGAGGGCGCCACTGCCCACGGAGGTGCCCATGGCGTTGGCGACGTCGTTCGCGCCGATCGCCCAGGCCATGTACAGGCCCGCGACGGCGGCGACGATCATCAGGAGGACAGCAGCTTCCACGGTGTCGGCTCCGAGCTAATTCGCGATGAGGAGGCGAAGGCGGTTGCAGACCTTCTTGGGGTAGTCGGCGAGGTCGCCGATCCACTCGAAGATGCGCATCCAGAGGATCACGGCGACGGCGGACATCTCGTCCTCGTGCCGGAAGAGCGTGCGGGTCAGCTCGAGCTCGAGCTCGTCGCTCTCGTCCTCCAGCTGGTTGACGGCGGTGATGCGGGCGAGGACCTGCTCGGACTCGGGACCGCTGAAGCCGACCTCGACCAGCTCGTCGAGGTTTCGCATGACCTCGCGGGCGGCCACGGTGGCGTCGACGGCGCGGCGGGTGAAGGCGACCAGGGGCTCCTGCATCGCCTCGGGCACGGTCCACTTTCGCTCGACGAAGAGGTCGGCGATGTCCTCGGCGACGTCCGCGATGGTGTCCTGCAGGTCGAGGATCTCGAGCAGGTCGCGGCGGGCGACGGGCATGAACAGCCGGCGGGGGAGGTGGTTCCGCAGGTCGTTCTTGATGGCGTCGGCCTCACTCTCGAGGGCCGAGATCTTGGTGCGCTGGGACTCCAGCGTGGCCATGTCGCCGGCGATGAGGGCGTCGACGAGGGCGGGCACCTCCTCGGCGCAGGCGGCGGCCTTCTCCATGTGCTGCTGGAGGGGGCCGAAGGGAGATTGTCCGAACAGGGCGGTCAGTGAGCGCATGTGTGCTCCGGGGTTGCAGTGCAGGACCCTGATAACGGGAATCGGGCCGGGATGGGGGGAAGATCGGGGTGAGTTCACGCGGTTGTCACACAGCCGTCACCAGTGGGACGAACGGGAGCGATTCCGACGCGGTTTCGTCACGCTCGAACCGCTTCGGTACGCTGCCGTCGTGGCAGACAAGGACAAACGACGACGTCCGATGGTGGTGAGTCGGCATGGCCGGTATCGCTTCCAGTCGGGGATGGTGACGGCGACCCTGCTGCAGCGGGGGCTCGCGATGGCGGACGCCTTCGCGATCAGCGCGGAGCTGCGGGACCTGCTTCGGGGGCGAGCGGAGATCACGACCGACGAGTTGGAATCGGCGCTGCAGGCGCTGGTGTTCGACCGGCTCGGCGAGGAGGCCGGGGCGGTGCCGCCAGGACCGGTCACGGCGGACCTCATCCCGGTCGGTCCGATGGTCCGCAGCTCGCGCGGACTGTTGCCGTTTTCCCGTGGAATTCTACTCCGTTACCTGGTCACCGCGGGCCTCGATCCGGACGCCGCGATGGCCCTCGCGGAGCGTATCTCACGGTGGGTCGGGAGCCTCGGCATCGCGGAGATCGCCAGCTCCGAGGTGGAGTCGGAGGTCGAGCGGCTGCTGAAGGAGCGTTTCGGCGCGCCGGCGGCCCGGCGGTACAAGCTGACGGGGCTGATCCGCCGCACCGACAAGCCGGTGATCATCCTCATCGGCGGCGCCACGGGCACCGGCAAGAGCACGCTCGCGACCGAGCTCGCGTTCCGCCTGGGCATCCGCCTGGTCACCAGCACCGACATGATCCGGGAGACGATGCGGACGGTGCTTCCGCCGGACATCGTGCCGGGACTGCACGACCACTCTTTCCGGGGGATGTTCCAGGGTGGCCAGGTGCTGTCGGATCCGCGGGAGCGGGTGCTCGCCGGCTTCCGCCAGCAGGCCGCCCAGGTGGCGGTCGGCATCCGCGCCGTGATCCGCCGCGCGGTCCGCGAGCAGAGCCACATGATCGTGGAGGGGACCCACATCCTCCCGCCGTTCGAGCGCTACGCGCCGCCGGGGGAGGACGTCTTCGTCGCGGGGCTGATCATGGCCGTGCCCGAGGAGGTGCGGCACCAGGAGCGGTTCCCGGCCCGGGCGCGGCGGCAGAGCGCGCGGTCGGCGGAGGCGTACCTTGAGGCGTTCCAGTCGGTGCGCTGGATCCACGACGATCTGCTCGCGGCGGCGGAGGACGAGGAGTCGGTCATCGTCGCCAACGACACCCTCGACCAGACCATCACGGGGGTCGTGGAGTACCTGAGCCAGTCCCTTCCCTTCGAAGAACTGGGGGGCGGACCGCTTCCGCGGCGGGAAGCCGAGGAGCCGCACGAGCCGGCGGTGCCGACGCTGTTCCTGATCCTGGATGGGCTGTCGGACGAGCCGAACCCGGCGCTGGGGGGCAAGACACCCCTGGCGGCCGCCAACGCCAAGACGCTGCGCATGCTCGCGGGAGCGGGGGGGCAGGGGCTGATCGCGACGGGCGGCGACAAGGAGGGGGCGCCGGAGACGGACGAGGGCCTGCTCGCGCTGCTGGGCTTCGGCCAACAGATCGGTCCCCGGATGGGGCGCGGCCTCCTGGAGGCGCTGGGGCACGGGCTCCCCCTTCCGCCAGGCGCGATCGTGTTTCGCGGGAACTTCGCCACGGTCCACGCCGATGGGGTGCTCGCCGACCGCCGAGCGGGGCGGATTCGGGCGGGGCAGGCCGATCTGCTCGCCGAACTGAAGGACGTGCCGCTGCCTGGCGGGTTGCGTGGGACGGTCTACCCGGGGCACGAGCACCGGGTGATCGTGATGCTGCAGGGGCCAGGCTTGAGCGATGCGGTGAGCGACACCGATCCGGGCAGCGAAGCGGTGATCCAGGAGGTCCTGGCGCCCCGGGCGTTGGATGGCTCCGCCGAGGCGGCGCGTACGGCGGCGGCGCTGGCGGCGTTGCTGGACGAGGTGCATCGGCGGCTGGAGGCGCACCCCCACAACGACCGTCGTCGGGCGGAGGGGCTGTTCCCGGCCAACTGCGTCATCACGCGGGGGGCGGCGTCGGTGGACAAGCGGCCGCGGGCCCGCGCGGGAGCGGAACGGACCGCGTTGATCTCAGGCTGCTCGACGGCGCTGGGGGTGGCGCGGGCTGTCGGCTTGCAGCCGGCCTCGTCGCCGGCGATGACGGGGAACCTCGATACGAACTTGGACGAGAAGTTCCGGGCGGCCGGAGAGCTCCTCGCGGAGCGCTCCTTCGTGGCGGTGCACATCAAGGGCACGGACATCGCGGCGCACGATCGGCGCCCGCTGGAGAAGCGCGACTTCATCGGCGAAGTGGACGCCGCCCTGGGCCGGTTCCTGGAGGGGTACCCGGAGGTGACGACCGGCCTTCGCGTGGTCGTCTCGGCGGACCATGGGACCTCGTCGGTGACGGGGAACCACATCGCCGATCCGGTGCCGTTGCTGCTGGCCACGTGGCAGGGGCCCGGCGAGGAGCAGGAGTTCCACGAGGAGAGCGCCGCCAACGGCGCGCTCGGGCTGCTGCGGCCGGGCGAACTGGCGGAGATGCTCTGGGAGCGGTAGCGGCGCGGAGGTGACGCGGCCTGCTGGGGTCGAGATGCCGTATCTGGCGCTTGTGGTGCCGCTTCGCGGCCTGCTGGGGTCGAGATGCCGTATCTGGCGCTTGTGGTGCCGCTTCGCGGCCTCATCGGGGCCGAGATGCCGTATCTGGGCCCGCGATGCCGCTGCCCGCCTTGAATCAACCCCGTTCAGCCACCCCAGCAGCGTCGGCCGTTGCCCAGGCGGTGCGCAAGGCCAGCTGCTGCCGAATGGCAGCCACCAGTTCGGGACCAGGATCCCCCGAGCGCGCCTTACAAATCGTCCGGGCGGAGGCTCGGAGCACCCTCGCGACCTCCCCCGAGCTGATCTCGGGGGCCGCGTGCGCGGCCGCCTGAACGGCAAGCGGACCCCATCCGGACTGAGCCTTGCTCGGAGCCCGCCCCTTCAAAACCAGGTCCGGGAACCCCGCCGCCCCGGTGGCGACCTCCAGCAGGAGACGGGGATCTCGGAAGTCCCCGGTGGCCGCCACCGGAAGCAGTTGCCGCAGGCGCTCCCCCCGCACGCGCGGCAACGCACCTCGAACCAGCGGGCGGGTCCACTCTCCGAGAATCCGCATCCCCAACAGATCCTGCAGATTCGAAGCTTCGAACAGTGGGTCGACCTCGCATCGGTGCCGGCGCGCGTTGTCCAGCACGTACCAGAAGACGCTCGACAGATTCCGCTGGTCCACCACCGGCACGCAGTGCACCTCGGAGAATGCCACCCCCGGCGTGATCCGCCGCTGCATCGAGATCTCCACCCGGCGCGCGAACTCCCCCGCGTCGTCACGGGCGCAGGTCACCAGGGCGTGGATGTGCGAGTCCACCGCCCGAAACGCCAGCAGCGGATACGGCCCCCCCACCGTCAGGAAGGACACCGCAATCGAGCGCCAGGCTCTTTGCGTCGAGGCGATCGCGCGAGAGTCCCACAGTCGCATGATCACGTGGAAGCCGACCGGCGGCTCCGAGAGCAAAGGAGGAGAGTCCGTCATGGTCGATGCGCGACTGCAGAACCCGTGCCGTGGCTAAGTAGCTGAAATCAGGTGGGTCGACTGTTCGGGATCGTCCGAACTCACGGACCCTCACGGACAGTCCGACCCTCAGCGGATGCGCGCATCCCCGTCGTACGTGCCGGTGATCCGACCGGGCCACCAGATGATCGCGATGTTGATCACGAACACGATGTTCGTCAGCACGATCGCCATGTAGACGTAGCCGTGATCGAGCGTGATCACGGCCAAAGCGATCATCTGCCCCGACGCAGTCGGCCACAAGCGCCGTTCGATCAGCAGCGTTGCGAAGACCGCGCACACCGACCAGAGGAAGAACAGCATCGAGCCGAACGCGAGCTGGTTGAGCCCGTGGTACCAGCAGAGCCCGGTGAGCGCGACCTGGGCGACGAGGAGCACGATGATGACCGCGAACAGCCGCTGGTTGACCAGCGTCCGGCTCATCGACTCGCGCGTGCCCCAGCCGAGGGCGAGCGCCGTGACGAGGAAGAGGATCGGCCCCGTGAACTGGTCCTCGTAGGTCGGAGGCCCGCCGCAGGAGGCGCTGTAGATCGGCCAGGCGATGAACAGCAAACCCAGCATCGAGAGGACGAACAGGCGCGTCCGTCGGCCGATGCTCAAGTCCATGTCTTCGCCGAGCGCTTCGAGCTTCTTGATGCGCTCGCCCTCGCTGGCGAACCGGGCCAGTTCGGCGTCCACCCGAGCCCTGAGGTCGGCCGGTGCGTCGTGCAACTCGGCCAGCAGCGTCGCCGCCGCGGGGGCCGCGCCCACCGCCAGCTCGTGCTCGATCATCGCGATGGTGGAGGCCCGCAGGCCCGCCACCGCGTCCTCGTTGCCCGACCACGCCGCCAACGCCTGCCGGAACCCGAACCGAGCCTCGTTGAACGCCCGGTGGATCTCGTCCCGCCGGTCCTCGTCTCCCACCGCGTCACGCAGGTCCGCCAACGGGACCGCCGCCCCGTCCGACAGCGCGATGGAGCCTCGGTGCTCGAGGAAGTCTCGGATCGCCAGCCGGAACTCGTCCGCTGAGGCGTGCCGGTCCGACGGCTCCATGGCCATCGCCTTGTCCCCGATCGCCCGCAACTCCGCGGGCACCTCCTCGGGGAGGGTGGGGGACGAGGTCGCCGCCTGGAAGAAGATCGCCAGCAGCGAGTCGCCCTGGTGCGGCGGCTTGCCGGTGAGGATCCGATGCAGCACCGCGCCCAGGAGGAAGACGTCGGTCTGCTCCGACAGCTTGCTCCCGTCCCGCGCGATCATCTCCGGCGCGAGGTAGCTGGGGGTGCCGATGATGTCGTCGACGTCGACCGTCCGCTGGAGCCGGCCCCCGGCGTCCGCGTCCAGGCTCATGCCCAGGCCCCAGTCCACCAGGTAGACCTCCCCGAAGGAGCCCAGCATCACGTTCGATGGCTTCAGGTCGAGGTGCACGATGCCCCGGTCGTGCGCGTAGCGGACCGCGTTGGCGACTTGCATCAGCACGTCCAGGTTCCACTTCAGGAGGTCGGTCTCCCCGAAGGTCTCCGCGACCGCGTCGGCCTCGTCGATGAGGTCGCTCCAGGCCTTGCCCTGGATCCGCTTCATCACGATCCGGGGATCGCCGTCGGCCTGCACCTCGATGTCGTAGATGGGGACGATGTTGGGGTGCTCCAGCGAGCCCGCCGTCCACGCCTCCTGCATCAGCTTCAGCACCGAGCGGGCCTTGCCCCGCCGCGCGTCGATCAGCTCCTTGATCGCGACCTCGCGGTGGAGGGCGACCTGGCGTCCCAGGCGCACGATGCCCATGCCGCCTTCGCCGAGCGTGCCCAGCACCTCCAGTCGAGCCGACAGCGACGCCTCCTGGCCCAGCGCAGCCAACTCCGTCAGCGCGCGCCCGTCCGCCGTCGCCATGCCCGTCTGGGTCTCCGGCAGAATGGTCGCGTCGGGCGACGCCTCTGCGATCGTTGCCACGAAGCTCTCGACGCGGTCCCAGTTGTCAGGCTTGACCATCGCGCGATTGTGGCCGACGGAGGACCCTTGGACCAGACTGCCCCGATGGATCTCATCGCACTGCGACGCCTGCACGTGCTCCCCCTGGACCCCGGTCCGGCGATCCGGGCTCGCGATCGCATGGTCGTGCTCAGCGATCTGCTGGCGCTGGGGTACCGCGTCACCAACCCCGAGGCGCTGACCGCCGCGACCGAGGAGTGGCTGGTCCAGCACAACGCCCGCCTCGCCGAGCTCTCGTCGATCCGCGGCGGCGACGTGGACTACGTGCCCCTGTTCCTCGGCTTCCCCTCCGACGTGCCCGACGACGACACCTACTTCGCCAAGCGGATCGTCGCGGCGGTGGGCAACCACCTGCAGTGGTTCCCGGACGGCACGACCCTGGAGAACGGCCTCGTGATCCCCGACTGGCTCTTCGACCTGAAGCAGTTCGGCGCCGACCCGGTCACCCAGTTCCAGACTCCCGCCCTGTGGACCGACGCCGTGGGCAAGTTGTCGATCCGTGCCGAGGACGCCCACACCGAGTGGATCGACCTGACCCTGGTCACCCGCCCCGAGCTCAACGAGCGCCTGACCGCCTGGCTGAACGGGCTGCTGCAGGCGAAGTCGTCGATCAAGGAGGCGCTGCACGACGACCTCATCGCCGTCCTGGGTCACCTCGGCTTCGCCAGCGTGGATGCGGCCGAGGTGGGCAACAAGGAGAACCGCGCCCTCCTGCTCAAGACCGCGTGGGAGGCCGGCGACGCCGAGGCCGTGGCCTCGATTGCCGACACCCCCACCGACCTGCTCCGCATGTTCGCCGCCCTCACCGGCAGCGACGTCAGCCTCGCGGAGCCGATCAAGTTCTCGAAGATGCGCCGG
The DNA here is from genome assembly GCA_024229515.1 of Pseudomonadota bacterium. GTDB lineage: Bacteria > Myxococcota_A > UBA796 > UBA9615 > UBA9615 > JAAESI01. The sequence continues at coordinate 22,761 of JAAESI010000264.1, forward strand.
CCCCAGCGCCGGCTCGTCCTGCGCGTGCTCGCCGGCTGCTCCAACCTCGCCGAGGACCTCAACCGCTACCGCGGGCTGTGGCTGGCGTGCGCCCGCTACATCCACCCCGGCGAGCACCGCAAGCTCTACCCCGCCGTCGCGGACACGTTCCGGGCGCTCGCTCAGGGCCGCCTCCCCACGTTCGCCAGCCGCACCGAGGCGCTGATCGAGGCGCGGGAGATCGCTCCCCTGCTGGACCACCTGATCGATCGCCCCGGGGTGCTCGCCCGGAAGGTCCACGAGCTGCTGTCCAAGTTCGCCGCGGAGGCCGACGAAGTGCTCGATCACCTCGCCATGGTGGCGTCGTCCGTCCGGTCAAGGCGCTGTTGGTGCTGCGGTCGCACTTCGCCACGATCAACGCGTCGGACCGCCGCGCCGTCATCAACGTGCGGGGGAAGATCCGGGTGCTCCCGAACCCCCGCAAGGGACACCTCTCGGCCGAGACGCTGGCCCGGATCGACCAGATCCTGGGCGACGCGCTCACGGAGGTGATCGCGCAGAAGCCGTCGTGGGCCGGGCAGGCCGTCTGGATCGACCCGGCGCTGTACGGCCTGACCGTGCCCCTGGCTCAGCGCAAGGCGTCCGACGGCCTGTGGTCGATCGGCCGCGGCAGCGTGGTGCCGGTCACGTTCGACAAGGTGCTGCGGCTGTTCGTCTACTGGAAGGAGGACGGCGCCCGCACCGATCTGGACCTGTCCTGCATCCAGTACGATGCGGACTGGAACTACGTCGGCCACGTCAGCTACACGAACCTCGCCGCCAGCGGAATCGTGCACTCGGGCGACCTCCAGTCCGCGCCGCTGGGCGCCGCCGAGTTCATCGACATCACGCTGGACCAGCTCGACCCGAAGGTCGCCTTCCTCGTGGTCCAGGTGCACCACTACTGCGGGCTGCAGTTCGGCGACCTGATCTGCCACGCGGGCTGGATGCTGCGGGAGCAGGCGTCGGCGGACTACAAGACGTTCGACATCAAGACGGTGGTGAACAAGTTCGACCTCGTGGGACGCGCCTCGTACGCGATGCCGTTGGCCGTCGATCTGCGGCAGCAGCGCATGCTCTGGACCGACCTCTACATGGGCGGTGCGGACATGCACAGCCGGGTGGAGCGCAGCTACGGCGGCGTCGCGGAGGCCTGCCGGGAGGTGGGTCGCTTCCTGGAGACGCGGCCGGTGTTGTTCGCCCTGGCGGAGCTGCATGTGGAGGCCCGCGGGGGCCATCTCGTGAATGACCGAGCCGCGGCGGACCTCACGATCGGCCTGGCCGACGCGTCGATCGACCTTGGCGACATCGGGACGGTCCTGTCAGACTTCCTGTAAGCGGACTACGGAGCGCCTCCTTCTTTCTTCTGGAACTTTGCGCTCCGAATCACCGCGCCAATGGGCCCTGCTCGACCTGATAGACGGCCCGCCGCCCGCTTTCGGGCTTGCGCTCGAGCCGCTGCCACAGCGCACCCACGAGGATCGGATCCAGGGGGCGGTCGACCGCCTCGGTGACCTGCTCGATGGCGTGCTGCGGTGACGCGGCGTCCAGCTGCACGAACACCAGGTGGCCGTTCTCGGCCGCATCCAACGCGAGGCCCCAGATGGTCCCCCGGTGCCGCTGGGCCACCATCGAGGAGACGAACAGGACGTCCGGGTCGCTGTCCATGACGGCGGAGAAGGCGCCCCGCACCGCCGCGGGGTCGTCCAGGTCGACCTCGAGCTGATCCACGCCGGGGAGGTACACCCCGACCTCGTCTTCGATGGTGAAGACGGTGCGGCTGCCGCTGGCGGCGAGCTCGTTGAGGCAGCAGTACGCCGTGGTCGTCTTGCCCGAGCCGCCGCGTCCCGAGACGAGCACGAGCCCGTGGCTGGCGCCGGTCAGGGATTCCAGGACGGCACGGTCCGCGGGCTCGGGGGCGATTCCATCGAGGGTCAGTCGCATCTTGCTCTCTCTCACGAAACGGAGCGTGACCCGGCTCCCCGAGAACGTCTCGAGGCGGCGGTAGCGGACCTGAAGGCGCTCGCCTTCACGCTCCAGGAACAGTCGTCGCTTCTCTTGCCCCCGGACCGGCCGGCTGGCCGCGGTCCAGGCCCGATCGAGTGCGTCGAAGGTGTCGCCGTCCAGATCGCGGACGGGCTCGAGCCCTCCGTCGCGGCGGTAGCGGAGGCTGTGGGCTCCACCCACGGGGATGAGGTGCACGGCGTTGGCGCCGGCGTCGATCGCCTCCCAGATCAGTGCCTCCGCCTCGGCCCGGCCATCGCTCGGACCGCCGCTGCGGAACGTCTCGAGCTCGCTCTGGAGGAACCGCCACTGCCGCCCCAGCTTGTGGCCGGGGATGCGGCCGTCGCGCAGCCAGCGGTACAGGGTCGGCTTGGAGGTCGAGAGGAACTCGGCGGCTTCGTCCAGGGTCAAGTAGTCGCTCATGGTCATCTACGATAACCAATGATCAGATATGCGAAACTATGATTAGTAACAACCGCTAATGATCGTCCTCGTCGCCGTGGCCGTGCTCATCCTTCTTCTTCCGCAGGTCGATCGTCCCCGACACACCCACCGACAGCGTCACCGGCTGCGTGAACTGCTCACCCCGCGCCACCTCGAAGACGTTCGTCCGCAGTTGCGCGTTGACGCTGAGACCCGGCGCCACGATCAGCAGCCCGCCCAGCGTCATCGCGATCACGTCGCGCCCCGAGTTGAGCCAGGGCGAGCCGAGCCACCGCTCCGGCTCGACGTGTACGGCGTGGACCAGCAGCAGCAGCTCCAGCTTGTCTGCTGGGCGCGGCGGGCTGAAGGTCGTGCCGACGGTGCCCTCGATGGTGATGGAGCCGCGGTAGCCCTTGCTGTTGTCGTACAGCGGGAGCCGGGCGTTGCCGCCGACCAGCAGCCCGAAGGGGCGGGTCCGGAGGAGCAGGTTCAGGCTCACCAGCGGGTCGACCGTGCCCCCGCCGAACATGAGGCCGCGGGGCTCATCAGCGGACTTGCCGGTGGGGAGCGAGACCCCGACGCTGGCGTTCAGGATCAGCTTCGTGCCCGGCGGCTTGCCCGTCAGACCGCCCCGCACGCGGATGTCGCCGAGCCCGAAGTTCGTCAGGCGCCCGACGGCGTCTGGAGGCTCGTAGTCCTGGCCTCCGATCGAGTAGCTGAACAGCTTGTCCTTGAACGCGAAGGGGACGTCAACGCCGACCTTGAACCCCTTCCCGAGGCCGAAGCTGACGGTCGGCTGGAGCTCCAGGAGAGTCAGCCCCACGCCCCGCTCGTGCTCCGGCACGCCTCCGAGCGTCGGCACCAGGTCCACCTCGAACGAGCGCATGCCGACGACGTTCAGGTCCAGACGGAGCTGGCCGAAGTCGAGGTAGGGGTTGGTCTGAGAGGCTCCACCCTGGAGCTGCGGGTTGCTTCAGCCCGCTCAGGTGGCCGCGGCGGAGCTCGGCAGCGCGATGGCGAGGAGCAGCGGCAGCAGCCACAAGGGCGACAGCAACCGGCTCACTTCGCCGCCTTCTTCTTGCCCGCCTTGCGGGTCCGGTGCTTGTCGATGGCGCCGATCGCCTTGGCCGCGGAGCGACCCTTGTGGATCACCTTGCCGGTCGGGTCGTGGACCACGAGGTACGGGATCGAGTCGACGAACTCGAGGTGCTGCGCCACCACCGGCGCCTTGTACGACTCGTCGGGGCTCTGGCCCCCCAGGTCGACGGCCCGCACGGCGACGTCGTCGTGCCCTCGGAGGTAGCCCGCCAGCTCCTCGGCGGCCTCGTGGCAGGGGCCGCACCAGGGCGCCCCGTAGTCGATGATCGTGTACTTGCCGGACACCAGCACGGCGGCCACGTCGACCCGCTCGCCGTGCGAAATCGTGACGACGTCGATCCCCTCGGTGCGGCCCTCCCAGGGGTCGGGGAGCAGGCCCTGCAAGCCCTTGGGGCAGTCCTCGACGACCTTGGCGCTGACGAAGGCCTTGCCGGCCTTCTCGACCGCGGCCGCGACCTGCGCCTCGTCGAAGTCGCCGGTCAGTTCGCCGCAGGCGCCCTGGGCGACGAAGGAGGCGTCGACGGAGTCCAGGAACGGGAGCTTGTTCAGGGCGGCCGCCAGCCCCTTGTTGCAGCCTTCGCAGTCCATCCCCGTCACTTCGACCACCACCGAGGAGGCGGCCGCGGGGGCGGCGAACAGGAGGATCGGCAGGATCAGGAGCGCGCGCACGAGCGGAACTGTAGGGGCCGATCGGCGTCCTCGCCAGTCGGCCTGCCGCGATGGTCTGGCAAGCTGGTAGACGAACCCATGCTCCGTGCCGTCGCCCCGCTGCTGCTCTCGGTCGTGCTCCTGGGCTGTCCGTCGATCGAACCCGCGCCGGTCGAGCCGCCCCCCGCGCCGCTGCCATCGGACCAGCGGGGGCCCTACGAAGTCGGCGCCATGACCCTTCGCCAGGTGGACGATCGGGGCAAGTTCCTCATCGTCGAGGTCTGGTACCCGGCCGTCGCCGGCGCCGACGACGTGCAGGAGCCGTACGCCGATCTGGGGACCGACCCGCGCACCTTCCGAGACGTGCCCGAGGACTGGCGCGGCGCGCCCTACCCGCTGGTCGCGTTCAGCCACGGGTTCGCGGGCATCCGGTACCAGTCCGGCTACCTCACCGAGTACCTCGCCTCGCACGGCTTCGTGGTCATCGCCGTCGACCACAACCACAACACGCTGCTGGACCTGGACGAGGACGTGACCGCAACCGTCGCCGTCGAGCGCCCCACCGACGTCAGCAAGGCTGTGGACACGGCGCACGACCTGCTCCCGGACGGCCTCGTCGATCCCGACGGCGGCTTCGCGATGATGGGGCACAGCTTTGGCGCGTGGACGACGCTGGTCGTCTCGGGCGGACTGCTGAACCGGGACGAACTGCTGGCCTACTGCGCCGAGACCGACGCCCGCGGTTGCCGCTTCTTCACCGGGCCCGCCGTCGAAGCGCTCGACAGCCTGGAGGACGCCGTGCCCGACCCCCGGGCCCGCGTCGCCGTCTCCATGGCTCCCGGCCTCGCCTACTCCTTCGGGGCCGACGGGCGCGGGCTCGCGGACAACGTGCCCACCCTCGTCATGGGCGGCAGCGCCGACAGCGACATGCCCTACGAGGACGAGATCCGCGGTGTGTACGACGCCCTCGGGCCCGACGGCGCGCTGCTCACGCTGACCGACGCGGGCCACTTCGCGTTCTCCGACCTGTGCGCCCTGGGGCTCCCCTTCGAGGAGTGCGCGGGCGCCGCCGAGGGCTGGATGGAGGCGGACCGCGCCCACGAAGTCAGTCGCACCGTCGCCACCGCGTGGGTCCGCGCGCGCAGGCTGGGCGAGAGCTCCGAGGAGGTCTTCCTCACCGAGGATTCCGTGGGGTCGGGCGGCGACGCGACCTGGGAGACCCATTAGGATCGAGGGATGGTTGATTCTCAAGCGGGACCCGATCCCTTCGGCGCCTACCTCAAGGAGGTGGGCCGCTACCCGCTGCTGACCAAGGAAGAAGAGAAAGAGCTGACGGAGCGCTACGTGCGCGACCGGGACCCCGCCGACGGCCGTCACCTCGTCACGTCCAACCTCCGCCTCGTGGTGAAGGTCGCGCGGGACTACAAAGCGATGCGGATCCCGCTCATCGATCTGGTCCAGGAGGGCAACCTCGGGCTGCTTCACGCGACCGAGAAGTTCGATCCGGAGAAGGGCGTGCGCTTCGCGTCCTACGCCGTGTGGTGGATCAAGGCGTACATCCTGCGCCACCTCGTGGCGAACCACTCGATGGTCAAGATGGGCACCACGCGGGCCCAGCGGAAGCTCTTCTACAACCTCCGCAAGGAGCAGAGCCGGCTCGAAGGGCTCGGCATCAAGGCGACCAACAAGCGCATCGCCGCGAACCTCGAGGTCGAGACCGCCGAGGTCGAGCTCATGCGCGGACGGCTCGCCGGAGGCCACGAGGTCAGCTTCGAAGCCCCGGTGGGCGGTGGCGAGGACGGCGAGGGGCGGGCGCTGTCTGACGTGCTCGCCGACGGCGCCGGCAACGCCGAGGAGTGGGCCGTGCGGGCGGAGATCCGCAGCCAACTGCTCCACTCGCTCAACGAATTCGCCGACACCCTGGACGCACGACAGCGCCGCATCTGGGACCTGCGCAGCCGGGCCGACGATCCGCTGCCGTTGCGGGCCCTGGGCGAGGAGCTCGACATCTCCGCCGAGCGTTGCCGTCAGATCGAGGCGCGCATGCTCCGCAAGCTGCGGCGGCACCTCGACAACGCTTTCCCCGGGCTCGATCTGAGCGCCGTCGTCACCGGGAACTAGGCCCCGGCGAGACCCAGCACGTTCCCCTCGGGGTTCCAGAACCAGGTGTGGCGGTGTCCGCGGGCGTTCATGGTCGATCTCCGGAGGTGCAGCGGCGGCCTTACTCGGATGCGGGCCCGAGAATCTCGGTGGTCAGCTCCCCGGTCACCGCCGCGCCGCTGAAGGTCCCGGCCTCGTCGTAGGTGAGGCTCCCCATCGCGTAGCCGATGAACACCGCCTCGCTGTCGGGCGGTTCGGCGCGCAGCAGGTAGGCGGCGTTGCCCCAGAGGTCGAGCTCCAGGCCGCCGGGTCGCACCGAGTCGGGCGGGCCGACCACGTACAGGATGTCGAGCCCGACGGGCGCCTCGGGGGGGCCGTACATGCCGAACATCGCGACCACCGACTGCCCCTTCTCGCCGTACCCCGCGACCCCTCCGGTGGCCGAGTGCACGCTCGGCACGCCGTCGACGAGCAGGTCCCAGTCCGAGCTGCCGGACTCGAACGGCGGCTGCCCGAGCGTGCCCCAGGTGGTGGCGAACTCCATGTCGAGCGTGCCGAGGGTCTGCAGGCAGGGGTCCGGCCGGGGTTCGGTGGGGAGGTCCCAGCCGCCGCTGGCGATGAAGTCGGCGTAGCGATCCCGTCGGAAGGAGACGTTCCAGCGCAGGCCGTCGAGGCCGTCGCTGAACAGCCAGGGGTCGCTGACGCGGCCGCCGACGACAGCCTCCGCCTCGTCGATCCAGGTGTGCAACGCCTCCTCGTCCCAGACCGTGTCGAAGAGCTCCGCGAGTTCGTCGACGTACGCCGCCCGACCCCAGGAGGTGCCGTAGATCCGCTGAGCGAGCCGGCCCTGGAGGTAGATCGGCGTCTCGCCCTCCCAGCCGTCGCCGAAGGTGCCATCGGTGCCCCACGGGATGAAGTGCAGGAGGCCGTCGACCGGGTTGCGGTAGACGAAGAAGTTGTTGGTGTTGCCGGCGTAGCCGTCCCAGTGGCCGACGATGGTCTCGGCGGCCCAGAACCGGATGTAGGCGTCGATGTCCAGCAGCCCCTCGAGCGCGTCGCGGAGCTCGGCGTCGGGCACCAGGAGCGCATCGGCGAGCGCCTGCAGGGCGGGCCCCTCGGGGTCGGTCGAGCTTGTCTTGGCCTCGAAGCTGCCCAGCCAGCCCTCGCGGAAGTCAGTCAGGTTCCCCTCGTACAGGTCGCCGTCGCTGTCCCCGAAGTGCTCCTTCAGGAACGCCCGCTTGACCGGCTGCACGTTGCTGTAGACGCCGAGGTCGTCGCCGTTGAGGTCGACCGTCGCGTATGAGCAGGTCGGCGCGGGCACGCCCGCGAGCGAAAACACGTGGTAGGCGAGGCAGGTTCGAAGCGTGGCCGGATCCTGCCGGTTGTTGTTGAGGGTGAGCCGCTCGTCGCCGTCCAGCGTCTGGTCGAGCACGTACTTGTCGAACTTGAGCTTGATCGACGGGCGCTCCTCCGAGAGCGAGCCGATGAACCCCTTCTTGCGCACGCCGACCCGGTCCACGGCGACCCCGCCCACGACCACGTCCCCCTCGAACCAGGTGTACGGGTTCTCCTGAATCTCGTCGGTGCAGTTGTCGCGGAGCACCTCGAGGAAGTCGCGGCTCTGGACCCGCATTTCGGCTTCGTCGTCCGGGTCCATGGCGATCTCGACCTCGAGGAGGCCGTCCACGAGCACGGGCACGCCGTCGTCGTCGTCGTCGTCATCGTCGATGGGGGGCACGTTCCCGAGGGATCCGGCGCCGGTGCACGCGGGCAGCGCCAGGGCGAGGAGCAGGGCCAGCGGGCTTCGTGTCACAACCAGATCTCCGAGGACTGGAGCCTGCCACATCGCGGTGTCATGCTCCCGCGCATGTTCAGGTCCCTCGTTTCATTCGTGGCCGTTGCCGGCGCGGTCGTTGCCATCGGCTGCACCCCGCCGGAGCCGGAGCTCGGCCCGTTCGCCGCCTCGGACGCCGGCCTGATCGGCCCCGACGGCCGGCAGATGCTGCTGCGCGGACTCAACGCCCGGGTCGAGGGGCTGTTCGACGTGACCTTCGACGACGGGCGCGCGGCCCTGGAGGAGATCCCGCCGTTCGTCGCCGCCGACTGCGCCGTCATCGCCGACCTGGGGCTGAACCTGCTCCGCCTCCCCGTCAATTGGTCCGCCATCGAGCCCGAGCCGGGGGCTTACAACGACGCCTACGCGCTCCGCATCATGGATGTCATCACGGCCTGCCACGAGGCCGGCGTCTACACGTTCGTGGACATCCACCAGGACGCGTACAGCAAGCACATCGGGGAGGACGGCGCGCCGCTGTGGGCGATCGTTCCGCCGCCGGACGAGCTGCTCGAGGGACCGCTGGAGGACCTGTCGGATCGACGGGCGTCGGCTCAGGTGCTGCGGTCGTTCCGGAGCTTCTTCGACAACGAGGAGGGGCTTCAGGACGCGTTCGCGGACATGGCGGCCTGGCTGATCGAGGAGATCGGCGAGACCCCCGGGCTGGTCGGGCTCGAGATCTTCAACGAGCCGGTGGTGTTCGACGACGACAAGCTCGATGCCTTCCACGTGCTCGTCGGCGAGGCCGTGCGGGCGGTGAACCCGGACCTGCCGCTCGGGTTCGAGCCGGACGCGATCCGCAACTTCGCGGACTCGGATCCGACGGCTCATCCCCGGCCGTTCGACAACGCGATCTACGCCCCCCACCACTACACGGAGGTCTTCACCACGGGCTGGGAAAGCGGCGACGTCGAGCGCCTGCGAGACAGCGTGGCGGACATCGCGACGGAGGCTCGGATCCACGGCGCGCACCCCCTGGTGGGCGAGTTCGGCAACGACCTGGAGGCCCCCAACGGGGAGCTGTGGTTCGTCGAATCGCTCGAGGCCTACGACGAACATCGCCTCAGCTGGGCGATGTGGCTGTACGAGGAGTGGAGCCAGGACGCGTGGGGGCTCTACGACTTCGTGGACGAGGGCGACGGGCCCGCGCGGGCGGCCCTCCGTGAGGACATGGCGGCGCTGATCGCCCGGCCCTTCCCGCAGGCGATCGCGGGCGCGCTGACGTCGGTGGCGTACGACGTGGAGGCGCGCACCCTCACGGTCGGCATGACGGGCGACGGCGTGCACACGATCGGCGCCTCGACCCGCGCCTGGCCCGACCCGCCCACGGTCACCTGCGACGGGAGCGAGGTCGAGTACGACGTCGGCCCCGGGCGGATCGAGGTCGACTGCACCGGCTCGACGCTGGTGGTCGCGCCGTGACCCTGGAGAGCAAGGACCTCGTCAGCCCGCGGGCCGGACGAGATCGGGCGGCTGTTGGCTGACTTCTTCGGGGGTCTGGGAACGCGGTAGGGTCCGCGCATGCGTCCTGGCTTCCACTTCGAGACCGACGAACACGCCGCCCTCCGCGAGATGGTGCGCCGCTTCGCCACCGACCACATCGCCCCCCACGCCGAGGCCTGGGAGGAGGGCGAGGAGTTCCCCCGCGAGCTGTACGGGACCGCGGGGCGGGCCGGCATGCTCGGCATCGGCTACCCCGAGGAGGTCGGCGGGGGCGGGGGCGACGAGACCCACATGCTGGTCGCGTCGGAGGAGCTGATCCTCGCGGGGCGCAGCGTCGGCACGGCGGTCGGGCTCAACAGCCACGGCATCGCGAGCCCGCCGATCATCGTGTTGGGCACGGACGAGCAGAAGAGGCGCTGGATCGAACCGGTGATCGCGGGCGACAAGGTGGCGGCCCTCGCCATCACCGAACCGGGCGCCGGCAGCGACGTCGCGGGGATCAGCACCAAGGCCGTACGCGACGGGGATCACTACGTCGTGAGCGGCTCCAAGACGTTCATCACCTCGGGCTGCCGCGCCGACTTCATCACCACTGCGGTGCGCACCGGCGGCGCGGCGCATGGTGGGATCTCGATGCTGGTCATCGAGAGCGACATGCCCGGCTACAGCGTCAGCAAGAAGCTCAAGAAGACCGGCTGGTGGGCGACCGACACGGCCGAGTTGACCTTCGACGAGGTCCGCGTGCCCGTAGCCAACCTCATCGGGGAGGAGAACCAGGGCTTCGCCGCGATCATGGTGAACTTCGTCAACGAGCGGCTCTTCCTGGCCGGCCAGTGCGTGGCCATTGCGGAGCTCGCGTACCGCGAATCGGTGGCCTACGCGCAGCTGCGGGACGCCTTCAGCAAGAAGCTCGTGGGCTTCCAGGTCATCCGCCACAAGCTCGCCGACATGGCGACGAAGATCGCGGCGGCGCGGGCGCTGGTCGGCCAGCTCTCGGTCCGCGCGGCGGCCGGCACGGCGGGCCCCGGGGAGGCGGCGATGGCCAAGAACGCCAGCTCCGACATGTGCTCCTGGGTCTGCGACCAGGCGGTCCAGATCCACGGCGGCTACGGCTACATGCGCGAGGTGCTGGTGGAGCGGCTCTACAGGGACGCGCGGCTCTACCCGATCGGCGGCGGCACCCGCGAAATCATGAACGAGATCATCAGCAAGACCGAGGGCTACTGACCCGCCTCGAGGCTCACCCGCCGGACCTCGATGGGGTGCTGCTCGACGGTCTGCTAGGGGATGTCCGGCCACCATCGCTCGATCGGCGGCAGGGACGCCGGCTCGAAGGTCTCCCCCGGGCGCGGCGCGTAGACGGTGACGTCGCGCCGTTCGGCTTCCACCAGAACGCGCTCGATGGGCTCGGTCCAGCCGTGCAGGGCGAGGTTCCAAAGGCCCCAGTGGATGGGCAGGAAGAGCTCGCCGCGGACCATGCCGTGGGCGCGGAGGGCCTGCTCCGGGCCCAGGTGCCAGTCCGGCCAGCCGCGGTCGTAGGCGCCGACCTCGAACATCGTCACGTCGAAGGGGCCGAGCTTGCTCCCGATCTCGGACAGTCCGTCGAACAGCCGGTGTCGCCGGAGAAAAGCACCCGGTGCTCGGTCCCCAGCAGGGCGAACCCGGTCCACAGCGTTCGGTTCTGGTCGAAGATCTGCCGCCCGGAGGCGTGCCGGGCCGGGACGGCGACGAGCTCGACCCCGCCGACGTCGACACGATCCCACCAGTCGACCTCGGTGATCCGGTCGGTGGGAACGCCCCAGGCTTCCAGGTGGGCGCCCACCCCCAGCGGGGCGATGAAGCGGACATCCCACGAGGCCATCGCCTGGATGGTCTCGATCTGCAGGTGGTCGTAGTGGTCGTGCGACAGCAGCACCGCGTCCAGGGGCGGCAGTTCGGTCAGCGGAATCGGCGGCTCGTACCAGGCGGCCGGCCCCAGCCACGTCCACGGGGAAGCGCGTCCGCCGAAGATGGGATCGGTGATCACGGTGACGCCGTCGATCTCGATGATCTGCGTGCTGTGCCCCAGCCACGTGATCCGCAGCCCCGACGTCGGCGGCTCCGCGAAGCGCGCCTTCGTGCCCTCGAGGACCGGGATCGGCCCGTCGGGTTCGGCCACCGGGCTCATGCGGAACATGCCGCCGACCGACCCCGCGATGTCGTTCCACATCGGGTCCGGGTTCACGAACACCTCGCCGTCCCATTGCGGTGACGCCTCCAGGCGCGCGCGCCGTTCACCGTCCGGGGCGGCACCGAAGCTCTCCCACGCGTTCGCCACGAGACCGGCGGTCACGAGGGCAAACAGCAGGAACAGAACGCCGACGATGCGGGCGGCGAGCTTCAGTCGGGGGCGGGGCATGGGGAGGGGTCAGGGGTCAGGGGTCAGGGGTCAGGGTGCGGCCTTCCTTGGCGTTCAGCGCGGGGATGATCAGCAGCGCGGTGATGGCGGCGGTCAGCATGGAGACCCACATGATGGCGGCGATCTGGCTGTGCGGCTTCATCGGCGACAGGAAGAGCGCGGACATGCCCACGGCGATGCCCAGGGCGTTGGCCAGGATCGGCCGGCCCGCGTGGTCGATGCCGCGGAGCACGTAGCCGGGACCTTCGGCGCGGGCGTGCTCGATGGCGGCCACGAGGTGGATGGCGTAGTCGATGCCGACGCCGATGACGATCGACGAAATTACCGCGGTCAGCAGGTGCAGCTGGATCCCGGAGACGGCGATGAAGCCGAGCAGGACGGCGCTGGTGAGCGCCAGCGGGACCATCGCCACCAGCGTTTGGCCGAGCCGGCGGTACGCAAGGAGCAGCATCACGAACACGAGCAGGAAGGCGGCGCCCAGCGAGTTCACCTGCGCGCGAAGCACGAGGCGGCTCATCTCGTCGAAGAGCACCGGCATACCCGTCAGCACGCGGACCTTGTCGTTGCCGTCGGCCCACCCCACCCAGCTCTGGAGCTGTTCGGTGGTGAACGAGCCGGGGAAGACGATGAATCGAAGTCCGTCGTCGCTGACCATCGGCCCCATCGCGCCCTCGGTCTTGCCCGCGAGCACGTCGGCGCGCATCGGCGGGGGGACCTCGTCGACGACGTCCAGGATCGAGAACACGCGCTGGATCCCGTCGAGCGCGGCGAGCTCGTCGGTGACCGCGCGCAGCTCCGGGATCTGGTCCTCCAGCGGTCGGTTCGGGTCCACCGCCAGCTCCCCGAACAGCGGGGTCGCCCCGCCGAAGGTGTCGGCGAGCTTCTCGAAGCTGGTGCGCACCTCGTGGTCGTCCTTGAAGAAGAACAGCTGGTCGGGGTTCACTGCGAGGCTGGGGAGCGTGGCGGCGGAGAATCCGATCAGCAGCAGCGCGACGACGCCGGCGATGGCGGGCCGGCCCGCCGCTTTCTTGAGGCCGCCGGTGAGCTTGCCGCCGATGGCGTGCTCCGACGGGGGCGGGATCTCGATCCCCGACAGCAGCGCCGGGAGCGAGAAGAAGGAGACGATCCCAGCGAACGAGATGCCGATGGCGACGAACACGCCGAGCTGTCGGATCGGGCCGACGTCGGTGACCAGCAGCGACAGGAAGCCCGCGGCGGTCGAGATCGTCGTCAGGATCATCGGCACGCCGACCTCCTTGAGCGCGCTGGCGGTGCGCTCGACCGGGTCGGGGGTCGTCTCCACCTTGGCCTGGAGGTGGGTGACGAAGTGCAGGCCGTCGGCGCTGCCCATCACGATGACGAAGATGGGGACGATGATGGTGACGATGTCGACCTCGAAGCCGAGGCCGAAGATCAGCCCGAACGTCCAGATCGAGCCGATGATCGCGGGGAAGATCGACAGCGCCGCGAGCTTGCGGCTCCCGATGTTCGCGGCGAACACCAGCAGCAGCAGGATGATCACGCTGGGCGGGATCGCTAGCAGGAACCAGCCGAGCATGTCGATGACGCTGGCGAACACGATGGGGTTGCCTGCAAACGCCGCGTCGACACCCTCGGGCATCTCCACCTTCGTGACCCGGCGGGCGAGCTTGATCGGATCGCCGGTGGGGAGCACCGCGGCCATGGTCGACTTGCCGTCTTCGCTCAGCAGCAGCCGGGCCGAGGGGCCCGAGGAGAGGCGATCGAGCATCATCGTCGGCGTCGCCGCCAACGCGGCCGCATCGAACGGTTCGCCGGTGAGCGGGTGGATCGGCGGCAGCAGCGTGCCGACGGACTGAACCCCCTCGACGCCCTGAAGGCGGGTCTGCACGTCCACCAGCGCTTCGAGTCCGGCGCGGTTCGACCAGCCGCCTTCGCGCTCGAGCAGGACGGTGATCGGATCGCCGGCGTCGTACCGGGTCTGCAGGTCCGCGAACGCCTGCCCGCGCTCGTTGCCGTCGAGCATGAAGGAGGTGATGTCGGCGTTGAACGACATGCGGAAGAGCATCACCACGCTCGTGAGCGTGATGAGCATCGTGAGGCCCATCACCGGGTGCCTCTTGGTGACCAGGATGCGAGCGATCTTCTCCACTGCGGCTCCCCCGTGGGATGAGCCCGGAGTCTAGAGCAACGATCTCACGGTCATCAGGCCGCCCCGCGCCTCGCCCTCAGGCTGCTCAACTGGGACCGCCCGATCGGTGCTCTAGTCCTTCCGCGAGGCCCAGTAGGCGGCGACGGCGGGGTGGGCGTCGACCGCGGCGACCAACGCGGTGATCTTCGGGTACGCGTCGAAGAAGGACGCGGGGATGTGGTCGTAGCCGTCGTTCAGGTAGGCGCGGGTGATGACGTACACCTTGAGGTCGGAGACAGCGATGGCGTCGCCGTCCAGGAACGGTCCCTGGATGCGCTCCGACCCGGTCTCGGCCCAGCGGGTGAGCCAGCCGGCGGCGAACTCCTCGCGGGCGGTCTTCTTCTCTTCGTCGGACAGCCCCCGGCCGGGGATCTTGTTCCTCAGGTCTTCGACGCCGTGCATCACCGCGTCGTGCTCGGCGGCGGCCCAGGAGTCCGTCGGGAGCAGGCCGTGGTTGCGGCCGACCCAGTTGAGGATCGCGGTGCAGTGGGCGATGCGGTTCCCGTCATGCTCGAGCACGGGGAGCGCGCCGTAGGGGAGGCTCGGCTTGAGCTCCATCCACTGGGCGCGACCGATGCGGTGGTCGGTGAACTCGACCCCGGCGATCGTCAGCGCCAGCCGGCACTCCAGTCCGCGGGAGCCATCGAAGTCGAAGTAGGTGAGGGTGGTGCTCATGGCGGCGGAGTATTGCCGCCGATGGACCGATTGCCTGGCGAAGCCGCAGCCGCCGCTCCAGCCCCGCCCGCTTCTCGGCCCCCAGGGCGGCTTCGTCGAGGGCTTCGCGGAGCTTCTGATCCCCGATGGAGACCACGCGGTGGGTGCACTCCTCGAACAGTTCCGGCCACGGTTGGTACAGCAGCATGCGGGGGTAGTCGCGGCACATGGCGGGGCGGGAGCCGTAGCTGTCGCACAGCTTGGTGGCGGGGTCGAAGTGGGTGCATCGAAACACGAGCACGCGACTGCGCTCGGACTCCAGGAAGTCGAACCCGTTCACCCGGCGCTGCCAGCTCAGGAACAGCCACCGCATCAGGGGGAAGTGGAACGTGGCGAACCCGACCCGGATCGACGGCTTCTCGCAGCACCGACCGCAGCCCTCGCAGGTGCCTTCCAGACGGTAGCGAGGCTCGCCTCGGAGCTTCAGCACCCATCGGGCCCGCCGCGTCTCCAGCGCGAACCAACCGCGCACGAGGGCTTTGACGCTCCGTCGAATGGGTCCGTCCCGCATCGGCCGAAATCCTGCCAGACTTCCGACCCCGACCGAGGAGACATCGATGAGCGGCAGCGGCACCCCCGAGGACCCCTGGGTCCTGAACACCCCCCTGGGCAAGGCCCAGTTCGAGATGCACCGCGAACCCGAAAAGGGCGTGCTGCACTGCCAGGTGGGCAAGACGTGGCTGCACTACCAGATCAGCGCGTTGGACGACCTGCACGCCATGCTCGTGGCCCACGGTGACTGGATGGAGCTGGGCAACAAGGACGAGAAGGTCGACACCAAGCCCGGCACGGTCGAGGCCTGGGGACGCTCCGCCGACAACCCCGTGGGCGGCTGGTACGGCCTCCGCAAGGGCTACCGCGGTCGCTTCGCGAGCTACGTCACGCCGGGTGCTGGAGCGGCTCGGCAAGGTCGAGTTCGAGAAGCAGGGCCGCGGCGTCTGGGTGCGCGCGAAGTCCTGAGTCCGCTGCCCCCCGCTAGCGATACGATTCCTCGATATCGCAAGGCGTCGCGCCGCCTTCGTCCCACACGAAGTTCCAGGTGCCAACAACATCCAGGGAGAAGCTGTCGGGCGTGATGCTCCCGGAGGCCGCTTCGTATTCGACCTCGATGGTGGACTCGCTCCCGTTCACGCTGCATCCGGACGGTACCTGGACGTCGAAGTCGGCTCCGAAGGGCTCGATCTCGGACGCCGCTGCCAGCAGGGCGCACTCTCCGACGATCCCGATCTCGAACTCGTGATCGCCGAGGTGCGTCAAGGACAGGGTCGTATCACCCGTGAAGACGGCTCCATCCCCATCGTCGCACTTGAGCGTCTGTTCGTAGGTCACATCACGGTCGAAGGGAACGACTCGATGATCTCGGCGTCCGAAGGGCCGTCGTCCACGTCTGGGCCACTGCCGGCGGAAGGTGCGCAAGCGGCGGTCAGGCCGAGCAGAAGGAGGGACAGCACGAGCCTGAACATAGGAACTCCGTTCGCCGGCCCCGGCCAGTGGCATAGGACCATCTTCGACGGAATAGATCAACTATATACACACTTGTGTCGGTTCTGCTCCCGCTCCTCCGCCCAGGGCGCCGCATCACATGCTCATGCGATCGTCGGTCCGAGCCTCGGCCGGCCACATTGAGAGCATGCGACACCTCGTCCTTCTTCTGAGCTTCCTCGTCCTGGGCTGCAGCGACTACCGCCTCAACGTGCGAGCCGAGGATGACGCCACGTCGGACGAACCGGCCCAGGAGGAGGAGGAGGAGGACAACGAGGGCCCCCCCGCGAGGAGTGCAACGGCATCGACGACGACGGCGACGGGCTGATCGACGAGGACTTCGACGACAGCGACGAGGACGGACTCGCCGACTGCGTGGACGACGGCTGCGCCCTCGATCTGGCGCCCGCGGGGCTTCACAAGCTGCACGGCTGCGCCTCCGAGGGCGAGATCGGCGACTTCGACGACGTCGTCATCGAGTGGACCTGGACCGGGCTCGCGGCCGTGCCGGAGCTGAACGACGTCTGGTCCACGCCGACGATCGGGCAGCTCACGGACGACAACGGCGACGGCGTCATCGACGGGAACGACGGTCCCGACATCGCCCTCATCGCGTTCCACGAGTCCAACGAGAACCCGGGGGGGGGGGCGACGACGCCGCCCTCGTC
The DNA here is from genome assembly GCA_024229515.1 of Pseudomonadota bacterium. GTDB lineage: Bacteria > Myxococcota_A > UBA796 > UBA9615 > UBA9615 > JAAESI01. Next base: position 39,761 of record JAAESI010000264.1, read on the forward strand.
GTGTTGGACGGCGCGACCGGAGCCGAGCACTGGCACCTCCTGGACATGAACAACTCGGCGGGGACCGCCCTGGTCGACGTGGACGGCGACGGAGAGGTCGAGATCCTCGCCAAGAACGACGACACCGAGTGGTCCCACGGCGCGGACGGCTTCCTGATCGCCGTCAACCTCGACGGCACGATCGAGTGGACGGCTTCCCACCGGACCGACGAGTTCGGGAGCGACCAGATCATCGTCGCCGACCTGTACGGCGACGGTCAGCCGGAGGTGATCGTCGACTGGGCCATCTTCGACGGCGCCACCGGCGTGCGCATCGCCGAGGCCGAGGTCCAGCAGCTCTACTCGACCGTGCCCACGGTCGGCGATCTGGACGGGGACGGCATCCAGGAGGTCCTGTTCAACGGCGTCGTCCACGATGCCAACGGCGCCCTCCTCTGGGCTCCTTCCTCGGACGGCGGACCCAGCGGTTGGCGAAGCGCGATCCTCGACATCGACGGCGACGCGGATCCGGAGGTGGTCCTCGTCGGGGACGGTGGGATCGAGACCTACGACCACACCGGCGCCCTGCTGTTCAGCCACGGTCTCCCGGGCCGGGGGGGCCCCCCCTGCGTCGCCGACTTCGACGGCGACGGCGGCTCCGAGATCGCGGTGCCTGCGCGGACCCGCCTCCTCTTGTTCGACCTGGACGGTTCCGATCCGGTCTGGGAGGTCCCGATCACGGACATAAGCAGCGCCGCGGGCTGCTCCGCATACGACCTGGACGGCGACGGCGCTCACGAGGTCCTTCATGGTGGTGAGGACGAATTCAAGATCCTCGACGGTCGCACCGGTGCGACCCTCTACTCGGACCCCGAGCACACCTCACGAACCATCCTGGAGTCCCCGTCGGTCGCTGATCTCGACGGGGACGGCTCAGCCGAGGTCGTGGTCGCTTCTAGCAACATGTGGAACCCCACCAAGAACAGCGGGATCACGGTCTGTGGCCATGCTCAGAACCGCTGGGTGAGGGCGGACGATTCCTGGCCGGTGCACGACTGGACGCTGCGCAACGTCACCACCTCCGGCGAGGTCCCCCCCGACGCCATCCCCACCTGGGAGGCGGAGAACATCCTGAGGGCGGGTCTGTCCCGGGACAACCTCGTCCCCATGACCGACCTCGTCGTCTACCTGGACGGCTGCGTCGAAGGCTGCACCGACGCCAGCCTCGTGCGGCTTGCGGTCCAGGTGGGGAACGCCGGCGCCGACTACGACGAGCCCTTCCCGGTGGCGGTGTACCGAGGCTTCCCGGGCGAGGACTCCCTCCTGGACGTCTTCGAGCTGGATCCGATCCTCGCCGGCACGACGCTGGCGGCGGTCGAGCGCACCTACACTCGGGCCGAGGTCGGCGACGGGAACCTGTATGTGCGGGTGGGCGACGACGGCACCGGTATCGTCATCGAAGAATGCGTTCCCGCCGACAACGCGGCGGTCTGGATCGTCGACCCCTGCTGAGGCTGGGGGTCAGTACAGCTGGGAGATCGACGAGTACATCCCGCTCGTCTTCAGCCGAACGGTCACGGGCATCAGCCCCTTGTTCTTCCAGTACCAACCGTGCACGCCCGTGAAGGGAGCCTCGAACTCGCCGTCGGCAGAGTCCGCGGTGCCGGTCTCGAAGCTGGTGAACACGTCCGCGGCGGCCCCCTTGGGCTCGCCGTGGAAGTCGTAGTAGACGCGGCCCCCTTCGACCGCCCAGGACCAGGTGAACTGGCTCCCCTCCGTCATCACCGCCTTCACTTCGGTGGTGTGGCCGGGCTCGAGGGTGACGCTGATTTCGTCGCTCTGGAACGTGTCCACCGGGGCGGGCGGCTCGGCGGTGAGGCCGAGTTGAACCTGGAAGAGGAAGAGGCCGACGCCGGCGGCGATCAGCAGCTTGTTGGCGGTCTTGGCCTGCGCCTCGAAGGACTCGCTGCGGCGCCAGTAGCGCATGCCCACGAGGATCGCCGCGAGGGCGAGGAACTGGCCCAGCTCGACGCCCACGTTGAACGCGATGATGTTGCCCACGAGCCCCTCGTCGTCGAGCTCGAAGTCCTGGAGCTTGGTCGCCAGGCCGAACCCGTGGATCAGCCCGAACCCCAGCACCGCCGCCTTGGTGTTGGGCTGGAACCCGAACCAGCGCTCGAGCATGCCGAGGTTGTCGAGCCCCTTGTAGGCCACCGAGAGCCCGATGATCGCGTCCACGAAGTAGGGGTTCACGTCGGTGCCGCTGAGCACGCCGTACAGCAGCGTGACGCTGTGGCCGACCGCGAACAGCGACACGTACGTCGCCACCTCCTTCATGCGGTGGAGGAAGAAGATGACGCCGACGAGGAAGAGCAGGTGGTCGTACCCGGTGACCATGTGCTTGGCGCCGAGGTAGACGAACGGGATCAGCTGGCTCCCCGAGCTGCCTTCCAGGAAGAGCTTGTCGCTGTCGGCGACGCCGTGCGCGTAGGCTGCCGAGCTGGCCAGCAGCACGCAGAGGGCGGCGACGAGGGCCCCCGCCAGATCGCGGCGGGGTGGAGGGCTCGGGGTGGGCATCCGGGGGACGGATAGCACGACCGAGGGCCCGGCCGCCGCAGACTGCCGGCGATGGCGCGACCGCATCGCGGCCTTCCTTCGGCGTCACCCGGCCTGAGCCTCAGAGCTCGGTCGACTCCACGAGCTTGTCCGCCAGGCTCCGCATCATCTGCCCGATGAGCGGGTTGACCTTCGCCAGCTCGGCTTCCAGCGCCTCCCAGTCCAGGGCGCGCACTACGGCGCGGGTGGCGGCCGTGACCGTGGCGGTGCGGGGGCTCGGCGACAGCATCGCCAGCTCCCCGATGATGTCGCCCGGGCCGCGGGTGGCGATGACGCGGGGGCCGTCGGAGCCGGGCACGGAGATGGACATGGTCCCCTCCAGGATCTGAAACGCCGTGGTGCCGGCGTCGCCCCGCTCGAACAGCACGTCGCCCTCCAGCAGGCCGAGTTGGGCGGCGCCCTCGCCGAAGTCGGCGAGGGCGGCGAGCTCCTCGAGCACCTCATCGAAGGACGCGGGGCGGGCCTCGGGCGCGGTGGCGAGCATCCGCACACACAGGTCCTGCAGCCGCTGCGCGACGTCGGGGCGTTGCTCTCCCACCGGGCGCGGCTGCGTCGACGCCTTGAGGTACGCGGTGCTGCCGAACTCGGTCGACGGAACCTTCTCGTTCCAGGCCAAGAACGGGCAGTGGCTGGAGGTGGTCAACGGTGAGGTGACCGCGACGGCCCCAGACACTCGGGACCTGGACGCGAAGTTCCGCGTTCGGGAGATCAGCTTCCACAACGAGACCCCGATGTGGGCGGAGTCAGGCACGGACCTGTTGGTCGTGGGCGACACGGGGCACACCATCGAGCTGATGGACTTCGACGGGCACGTCAACCGGGACCTGGACGGAACGCTGCGCACCTTCGCCGGCGACGTCGCGAGCGTGGTCATCAACAACGGCAACGCCCTCGTCGAGCGCAGCATGGGCGAGGTCATCCCCCTGAGCGGCCGCGCGGAAGTGGGCAAGGGACGCGCGACGGCAACAAGGGGCGTGACTTCGAGATGCCTGACTGCACCCAGGCGGGCGGCCCGGGGCTCCCCAAGCACATCGACTACGTCACCATTCGGGACGACGTCGGCTTCAGCCTCGGGTCGGTGGACGTGGTCGCCGAGGGGGACGAGGCGCTGCTGGTCTTCGACCACCGCAAAGGCCACCTGTGGGGCAACGCGCTGACCGACTTCCTCAGCGCGGAGTACTACGGCACGTTCGCGCTGCTCGCGGGCGATGTGCAGCAGGAGCAGTTCATCGACCCGCTCGGGACTGAGAGCTGGGACTACACCCCCCACATCTGGACCACGGGGGTCCGGGGCACCTCGCTGAACGGCGGCCAGGTCGAGGTCGCGATGGACGGAAGCCAGCGCGCTGCCATCTACCGCAACCGCAACGAAAGCCAGGGCTTCGCCATGCGGACGATGGCGCGCTCGTCCTTCGAGGGGGACATGACGGTCTCCGTGCACAGCGGTGGCAACACGATCTCCGTCGCCATGAAGAACGGCGACGCCGACTGGGGGCGCGTGGCCAACGGCAGCGCCCACGCGTTGGAGTTCCTCGGCCGCCTGGACGGCTCCGAGTACGAGCTGCCCGATGGCCGCATCGTCGAGCCGGGCAACAGCAAGGTCGGGGGGACGATCGACATCGCGAACCCGGAGAACAGCACCTACACCGTCTGGGTCATCAACGCCGAGGTCCTCGCGGACGGCTCGCGAGTCCACGGCTGGGTCACCGTCACCCCCGACGGCATGACCTGGGAGCTCTTCTAGAGCAGACACACGAGGTCGAGGGACTGCGCCCCTGCCGATGCGTCGGCGGGGGCGTCGTCGTTCTGGAGTCGATCGGTACGCCCCAGCGGAGTTTCCGGTGTGAGAGGCCAGCGTGGAGGAGCATCAGCGCTCCGAGAGGAACCGCGGTACGGGTCCCAAGGGGACCTCCCAGGCGCCGCCGCTGCTGAACAGCTCGACCTCGGCGCCCGTCGCGTCGACGAGCGTCGCCGGACCCTGCCGAGGAACCAGGACCTCATGCTCCTGCCCATCGGTGGACCACAGCACCGTGACCGGGGCTTCGCTGCCGCCGGAGACCCGCAGCGCCCACGCGGAGCCGTCGAGGCCGAGCTCGGTCGAGCGGTCCTCCACCCGGGTGTGGTCGGCGAGCGCGGACGACAGCGTCCTGAAGGCGTCGGCGGACTTCGAGGCGGGATCCCGATCGTCGAGCGGATCGGGGTCGTAGTCGTACAGGCCGAACCGCTGCTCCTGGTCGTCCAGGTCCAGACCCGAGTCGCGGAACGTGTACCAGTAGAAGCGCTCCACCCCCTGCGACCAGCCGATCATCGCGGACCGGATGAGGTACGCGCCCTGGGTGGTGTCGTCGACCCCGGCGACGAGGGCGTCGGGGGCCGTATGCCAGCCCAACTCCGTCATCCACAGGGGGTGTTCCGGCGCGCCGAGGTCGTCCATCAGCTCCGCCAGGGAGCAGATGTCGTCGGTCAACGAGCGCTGGTTCTCATCGCTGTGTTCGGGCGCTGAGAAGGGGTACCGGTAGGGGTGGAAGGCCATGACGTCGATGTGATCGCCGAGGTCCCCGAGCGCGTCTGCGGTCTGCTGGATGAACGTCTCTCCGTCCGTGTTCAGCACCAACTCCGGGCCGAAGACGCCGCCGAAGGAGACGGTCGCGTCGGGGTCCGCCTCCGCGATCGCGTCCGAGGTGGCGGCGAGGAGCGCCCCGTAGGCTTCCGGGTCTTCTTGCGGCGGCCAGAAGACGAGGCCGACGTTCTGTTCGTTCCAGACCTCGTACGCGGAGATTCGACCCCGGTACCGCTCCGCGACGACGCCCGCAAAGGCGGCGAAGTCGGCGGGATCTTCCGGGGGACCGTGGCTCCCGTCGGCCGACGCCCACGGCACGCCGTAGTCCAGGATCGGCAGGAGATCGACGCCGGCGGCTTCGGCGGCGTCGACCAGCCGGTCGGTCCCTGAGAAGTCGAAGGCGCCTTGCTCCGGTTCGATCTGCGCCCAGGCGAAGTCACGGCGCACCGTCCCCACCCCGATCTCCTGCCACGCGGCGGTCTCGAAGGCCCGTCGGGCGACGTCGGTGTCGCTGTTGCCAGGTTCGAGGTGGGTGGAGATTCCGAAGCCCTCGGCGAGGGTCCCCGGGTAGGTCACGTCCTCCACGCAGCCCTTGGGCGTGCCGTCGCCCGGCGGGGTGTAGACGCAGCCGGTCAGGAGGAGGCAGAGCACGGTGGGCAGGCGGGGCACGGGCCCGAGGGTGCCACGAACGACAAAGCCCCCTCCGAGCGAACTCGAAGGGGGCTTGTCTCATTTGGTACGCCCTAGGGGAATTGAACCCCTGTTTCCGGCGTGAGAGGCCAGCGTCCTAACCACTAGACGAAGGGCGCAGAAACGTACGAATCTTAATTGGTTGAGGTGCGAGGACTTGAACCTCGAACCGCCTGATTCAGAGTCAGGTGCTCTGCCAATTGAGCTACACCTCAAAAAGAACAACCCCTTGCGGGGCGGCAATAGATAGACAGCCGGAAACAGGCTGTCAAGTCGCGGTATTCTCCAAGGCGATGTCCGTCATCAGGCCTCGCTTTGCGACTCACTTCTATCCCTCCCCCCGGAGGGCCTGCGCCGAGGCCATTGATCGCATGACTGCGATGGTGCACCTGCCCGCCAATCTGCCCCCGCGACCCCGGGGCGGGTTGGTTCCTCATGCGGGCTGGGTCTACTCGGGGCTGACCGCGGCGTACCTCTGGAGCGCGTTGGCCGAGGCGGACGAACCGCCGGAAGTCTTGATCCTGCTGGGCGCAGTTCACGTCCGAGGAGTGGATCGGCCGACCGTCTATTCAGGGCACGCCTGGGACACGCCGCTGGGCACCATCGACGTGGACCGGCGGCTCGGCTCCCGGATCGTCTTCGAAGGGCAGGGGAGCATCGCCTCGGGCCGGGTCCAGCACGACGGCGAGCACTCGCTCGAGGTCCAGGCGCCGTTCATCCGCCGCCTGATGCCGGGCACGCCCATCGTGCCCATCGCGGTCCCCGCCGACGATCGCGCGGTCGCCCTCGGAGCCGCCATCGCCCGCGCCCTCGAGCACGACGGACGCGCCGCCGCCATCGTCGCTTCCTCCGACCTCACCCACTACGGCGAGCGGTACGGCTTCGCCCCCCAGGGCACCGGCGACAAGGCGCTGAAGTGGAGCAAGGCCAACGACCAGCGGCTGCTGGACCGCGCCCTCGAGTTCGACGCTCCCGGCGTGCTGACCGAAGCCCGCAACCACCACAACGCGTGCGGCGCGGGCGCCCTGGCGGCGGGAATCTCCTCCCTCACGGCGTCCGGCGCAGACCACTCCCGCGTGCTCCACCAGACGACGTCGTACGATGTGCGACCCACCGGCTCCCCCGACATGTTCGTGGGCTACGCCTCCCTGCTGTACTCCTAGCGCTCCTCGAGGACCGACGTTCGTGGCCCACCTGCTGTGGAATGGCATTCGCTATCGCTGGCGTCGCACGTCGCATCGGCTGGCGTGGTTCGGCACCGGCTTCTCGGGTGAAACGCACGACATGAGCCTCAAGATCGGCACGTTCCCGCCGGACGTCGCCGACTACACGGCCTGGTTCACCCGGATCCCCGAGAGCCCGGACGTCACCGTCCGTCAGGGGATCGCCACCGGCCTGACCCCCAGCGGGATCATCGGCCAGCCGGCGCGTGCTCGCACGACCGTGACCGTGCCGCTGGGCGGCGGGGCTGCTCCGGTCCACAGCGCCGCCCTGCTGGGGGGCTTCCGCATCAAGTCGGTGGGCAACCGGTCGGGCTGGCACTTCGGGCGGCTGGGCTTCACCCTCGGCGAAGTCCGCAAGGTCCCCGACGGCCTCGCGTTCGACATCGACGTCGTGCTGCGCCCGTCCGAGGCGCCGGAGATCTTCCACATCGGAAACCGGGGCTGGAGCTACGACCGGGACTGCACGTACGAGATCGAGGTCGACTGGACGCTGGTCGTGGCAGCGCCCGAGGTGCTCCCGATCGAGCCCCGCCGGTGGGAGTGCGAGGTCCTCAAGGGGCTCACCGTCGAGCGCACCGATGAGCTGCGCGTCGGCTGTCCCCCGGGCGTGCGCCCCGAGCGCTGCGCCGCCGTCGGGCTGCGCGGGTTCGACGTCGAAGTCGACGCGATCGCCCGGCAGCGTCGCCTCAGCCGCATCCTCCGGTACTTCACCGGTCGGAACATCCGCGAACTGGGGATCTGGGTCGAACTGGACCACGACGAGGAGACCGGGGTGAGCATGCTCCGCCCGGGGGTCGCGTTCTCCAACGGCACCGCCCTGGGCTGGCCCCTCCCCCTCCTGGTGACCCTCTTCATGGCCGGCTTCGCGGTCGGCGGCTACGTGCTCGGCGGCACCGTGGGGACCCTGCTCATGGCGCTGGCGTTCGGCATGGCGGCCTTCGGCCTGGCGTGGCCCGGCGGTCCGTTGGCGCTCCCGTCGGTGCCGTGGAGCCTCAAGGCGATGGTCGAATGCTCCCTGCTGTACCTGCCCGAAGGGGCGACGTCCGAGGCGGGCTCGATCAACGCGACGCACGACGCCAACGAGGAGCCCCACGCCAGCCGGGCTCAGTTGTAGGGATCACCCCAGGGCGGATCGACGCCGATCCAGAACGCCACCGCCAGCAACGTTGCGGCCACGATCGCGGCCATCATCGCCGAGGCGATGGCGACGAACGTCCCCGCTCCCCGCCGCAGCGCATAGCCCCGGCCCGTCGCGAGCACGGCCAGAGCGCCGGCCCCGACCGCCCCCACGACGCAGAGCCAGAGCACGATCTCACTGCCCAGGGCTGCCGACCCCAGGAAGCCGAAGATCCCGAACCCCAGCCACGCCACCGCCGGCCCGACGTGGGCCGTGCCGACGATCTGGAACGTCTGTCGAGCGGTCGCCGGTGTGCCCGGCCCCTGCGGTTGGAGTGCGTGCAGGACCCCCGCAAAGGCCGCCACCGCGCCGGCGAAGCCGAGGCTCCAGCGGAAGCCGTAGCCGAAGCGGGCGGCCGCGGCGTGCTCCTCCAGCCAGAGCTCGCGCACCTCCACCCCGAGCCAGCCGAGGCCCAGGCAGCCCAGCCAGATCACGGTCGCGAGCGCCGCGCCCGAGACCTCGCCGAAGCCGGCCCGCAGCCACGCCGCGCGCTGCATCGTGATCGCCTGCCCGAGGTGCGCTCCGGGGGAGTCGTCGATGCCCGCCCCGAAGCGGTTCCAGATCCAGGGGGCGACCTTCTTGCGGCACTTGACGCAGACCCCGTGCCCCGACTCGGGGGGCCGGTTCAGGACCGGTGTGGTGCAGTCGGTGCACAGCGCGCGCTGGCATTTGATGCATCGTCGCGCGGCCGCCACCGTGGGGTGGACCTCGCACGCCGCGACCGCCTGTGGAGCCTGATTCAAGCCCGGAGCGTAGCAGCCGCCGTGGGGAAGGACGTCTCCGGGCAGACCGCGCTCAGGCGCGCCGCCAATCGGCCTGCCGTCTGCTCGATCTCGGTCGTGTCGTGGGGCTCCCCACCGAGCCGCCGGACCAGGGACGTGTCCCCCACCCCGGTGCAGCCGGCGAGGGCCCGCGTCGTCTCTTCCAGGGAGCCGGTGCGACCGGTGCGGGCGTGCAGCTCGGCCCACGCCTGGGCCGCGTCGAAGCGCATGCCCCGGGCCGCCATCGACGTCGCCGTCTCCTGCAGCAGCTGGGGGGCGTCCGCACCCACGAGGGCGAGTTGGCCCGCCACCGCGTCCCGCCGGAGGGCGAGCACGCCGAAGCCGCGAAGCTCCCGCCTCGCGGGGAGCAGCCGACGGGCCTCTTCGGGGTAGCCGGCGTCGAGGCAGGCGCGGGCGGCGACGATGCGCGCCTCGGCCGCCAGCCAGCCTCGCAGGCTGTGGTCGCGGACCAGCATCGCGACTTCGCGGGCGTCGACGACGGCGGCCCCCTTGAGGCCCGCACGGACGTGCATCTGCGCCCGGTGCCCGAGGCAGACCGCGAGCATGCGCCAGTCCTGATCGGTGCGTGCGCCCTGGACCGCGGGGGTGGCCCAGTCGAGCGCGCGGTCGGCGTCGCCGCACAGCAGCGCGTCGCAGGCCAACCCGAGCGCGGCGCGGGAGGCGGTGGTGCCCGTCTCCTGCCAGCCCGGCCAGGACTCTTCCATCACGCGGCGGAAGCCGCTGAGATCGCCCTGGTCGCGCAGCACGAGCCCCAGGAGCACGCCGAAGCCGGTGACGTCGACCTCGCTGCGGCTGCGGCGGAGCAGGCCGATGCCATCACCCAGATCGCGCCGCGCATCCCCAAGGCGGCCGGCCATCAGGCCGACGGTGCCGCGCCACGCGGCGACGAGGCCGCGAGCCAGGGGATCGGGGTCCTGATTGAGGAGCCGTTCGGCCGACCAGCACTTCGCACAAGGTCGCGCCCAGGGCGTACAAGTCCGCCCGGCCGTCGACCTCGTGGACCCCCATGCCCCACGCTTCCAGCGGCAGGTACGGCAGCGTCCCGAGGATCACGCCCTGATCGAGGTCGGCGTGAAGCCCGCGGATGCGCGCCATCCCAAAGTCCAGCAACTTCACCCGGCCCTGGTCCACGACCACGTTGGCGGGCTTGATGTCGCGATGAAGAATCCCCTGGTCGTGGGCCAGGGCGAGCGCCTCGCACAACTCCACGCCCCACCGGGCGACCGCTCGCGGCTCCCCCACCTGGCCCTCGGCGAGGAGTTGGTCCAGCCCCTTGCCCGAGCAGTACTCCAGCGCCAGGAAGACCGACGATCCGTCGATCCCGGCGTGCACCAGCCCCACGATCGCGGGGTGCCCGACGGCCGACAGCGCGGCGGCTTCGTGCCGCATCCGCAGCAGGTCGCTGGGGCGGGCGTGGCTCGCTTCGCTGGCCGATCGCGGCCCCTGCGGCGACAGGATCGTCACCGCCACGGGGTCGCCGGCTCGGTCCGTATCCCGAGCGGCAAAGACGACGGACTGAGCACCGCGGCCGATCACCTCACCGAGAAGGAATCGTCCACCGACCAGGTCGCCCCTACAGGGCCCATCCCAAGAGAAGCCAGCCATCACGCCTCCTGCCACGGTCGCGGGGCCGTCCTGGCCCCTCCGGGCAATGCCCAGACCGTCGCCTGCTCATGCGTCAACGAGGCTTCCTGGGGGCGATTCAAAAAAAAGAATCTGAAAAACTTTGAGACTCCCCCCGGGTTTCTTCCGTCTGGGGGGGTATGGACCCTTGCCTGCTAACCTTCCTGTCGTGGATGTCGGGGGAGGAACTCGCCACCCTCGTCGCGCGGCACCTTCGGGGCGACCGCAATGCGACGAGCCTTCTACTGGGACGGTTGGAGCCGACCATGCTCCGACTCGCGAGCGCGTTGCTGCGCGACCGGATCGAGGCTGAGGACGTGGTGGTCGACGTGATGATCGATCTGGTGCCCCGCCTGTCGGAGATCGACCCCGAAGCGCTGCAGTCCTACGTCCGCCGATCGACCCGCCACGCGTGCATCGACCTGATGCGCCGTCGGGATCGCCGGGACTCCCGCCGCGCCCTCCGGGGCACCGCCTCGTTGAGGGTGCTCGACGGAGGCGAAGGGACCCCCATCGAGGCCATCCCGTCCCACGAAACCCTCCCCGACGACAAGGTCATCGGGGTCGAAGAAGATCGGATCGCGGTCGCCGCGATCGCAGATTTGCCGGCACCGATCCGTGAAGCAGTTCGTCTCTATTACGGAATGGGATTCACGTACGAGGAAGTAGCCGAGCAGCTGGACAAGTCTCGGGCGTGGGTCGGACGGGCGCTGTTGCAAGCGCGGGACGCGGTCGGGGCGAAGCTCCGCCAGGCCGAAGACGAGGTGTCGCATGGCGCTTGATCCACGCATCACCGACCTGCTGGCGCGGTACCCCCACGACCTCAGCGACGAAGAACTGACCGAGCTGCGCGCCGCCGCGGACGCCGATCCCGAGATCGAGGTCGCCATCGACGGCCTCATGGAGATCGAGGAAGAGCTCGCGGGCGTGCCCGAGGAGCCGAGGCTGTCGGAGTTGGGGCGCAAGCGCCTCGAGTCCAAGCTCGAAGAAGCCAAGGCGTGGTCCACGGGCGGCGCGACGCCGTCGGGGAAAGCCGACGCCGATGCGCCCCAGGCGTGGTCCACGGGCGGCGCGACGCCGTCGGGGAAAGCCGCCGCCGATGCGCCCCAGGCGTGGTCCACGGGCGGCGCGACGCCGTCCGGCAAGGTCGTCGACTTCGGGGAAGCCCGCCGCCGACGAGGCCTGCTCGGGGGCAGCCGTCCCGCTCAGGCGCTGGCCGCGGGACTGCTCATCGCCACGGGCTTCATGGTCGCGGACCAGTTCACCCCCGATCCCCCCGGCTACACCTTCAAGGGGGACGACGACGACTCGTCCGATCCGGACCGCATCGAAGGAAGCCTGTGGATCTACGGGGAGTCGAAGCTCGAGACCGGCGCCGTCCGCGCGGCCGACCAGCCGGTGAGCTTCCGGGGCGTGCCCGACAAGCCCTGCGCGCTCGTGCTCCTGGAGACCCAGGGGGGGACGACCTACGTGCTCTACCCGGAGCCCGGGCAGGTCTGGCGGGCCAACTCCGGCTCGAACCTGCTGGAGCCCGACGGTTCCTCCTCGGCCTACACGCCGGGAGCCGCAGGGGAGGCGACGTACACGCTGTTGGCGAGCCCCACGCACGCCCCCATCCCGGTGCCCCCGGACCGCAAGACGGCCTCGCCCGAGGCGCTGATCGACGGCCAGGAGGCGACGTACGTGCTGGATTCGGTGAGAATCGTCTGGGAGGAACCGGCCGAATGATTCGAGCCTTGATCGTGATCGCCATGCTGGTGCCGACGTTGGCGTCCGCGCAGGGCCGCTTCGGCGCCCAGACCGACGCCCCCGCCACCTCCGAGGGGGCCCGCAAGGCCATTCTCATCGGAATCAACGACTACCAGGACGAGTCGTTCTCCCCCCTGGCCTACGCCCGCAACGACGCCGAGGGGCTCGGCAAGGTGCTCGCCGACAGCGCCTTCGGGGGCTTCGAATCGGTGGACCTCGTGGTGTCGGGGAACCTCGGCGCCAAGCAGATCGTGGACGCCCTCGTGACGTGGTCGCAGACCCTCGCCCCCGAGGACGAGGCGCTCATCTACTTCAGCGCCCACGGCACGCGCTTCATCGACGAGCGCAACCGCTCGCGGGTGTTCCTCGCCGCCGCCGACACCCGCCGCGAGGACTCGGTGCACACCGGCATCGCCCTGGACGCGCTTCAGGAGCTGCTCGAATCCCTCCCCGCCCAGCGCCGCATCCTCATCATCGACGCCTGCTTCACCGGCGACGGCAAGACGAGCGAAGCGGACGCCGAGGGGGCCGCGCGGGCGATGATCGACGCCAAGCTCCCCTTCAGCGACAAGGTCGCCGACAAGGAGGCGCGGCTGTTCGCGACCACGTACGGCCGGCCCGCCCTGGAAAGCGACACGCTCGGCCACGGCGTCTACACCGCGCACCTGATCGAGGCGCTGTCGGAGCGGTTCGACGAGGCGGACATCAACGACGACAACGTCGTCTCCGTCAGCGAAGCCCACGACTACGCTCGCGACCGCACGATGGAGGGCACGGGCCAACTCCAGGTGCCGATGGTCTTCTACAAGATCGTCGGCAAGGAAGACCTGCTGCTGTCCGGCGATCCCAACTCCCGCGAGCGCGTGGAGATGGCGATGGTGTCGGCCTACGAGGGGCCCCAGCAGGGGCTCCGTATGTTCGTCGACGGCGAAGAGAAGGGGGTCTTCCCCCGCACCGTCCTGGTCAAGCCGGGGAGCCGCAAGGTCGAGTTCAAGAACCTCGAAGGCAAGACCATCGACAGCGGCCGCGTGATGTTCCGCAAGGAGGGCGTCTACAACGTCACCAACATCCGCGACGGCCTCAACGGCGGGCGCCACCTGCTCAGCTTCGGCTACGCCCATCAGCTCATGCGCGGCTCGCTCCAGGAGACCGACGGCCCCATCCCCGCGGCTCCCGCGTTCCGGTTCGCCTACTCGTTCCGATTCCCCAGCAAGGTGCCGCTGCTGCGCCGCCTCGGGGTGGTGGTCGATTTCGTCGCCGGCGGCATCCCCCAGCAGGACACCAACGTGCTCGGGCTGTCCCCGCCGACCGCGGTGCTCGACCTCGGCGTCGGCCCGATCATCCGGTTCGATCTGCCGTACGTGCTGTTCTCGATCCAGCCGCGCTTCGGCGTCACCGCGTTGATGCGGAACAACGTCATCCAAGGCAGTGACTGGCTGAACTGGCTGTTCGGGACGATCGGCTCGAACTTCGCCGTCGGCTTCCGCCCGGTGAACCGATTCAGCGTGCAGTTCCAGTACATGATCGGCGGCTACAACGTCGGCCTGCAGGGCGGCGGCGAGGCCAAGGTCGAGCTCCTGCACCGCTTCGGCGGCGCCGTCGAGGTCGGCTTCTGATCAGGGATCAGGGATCAGGGTTGCTCACCTGACGCCTGACGCCTGACCCCTCACAGATCCATCCGGGTTTCCATGAACCGCGCCAGCCGGTGGAAGTCGCTCCCCCGCTCGATCAGCCGCACCCCCGTCACCAGCGTCTCAGGATCCACCAGGTCCTTGAACGGCACGTACTCCAGGTCCAGCTGCCCGCTGCAGCTGACCATGTGGCCGTCCAGCCCCTCTTCGACCAACGCCCGGTAGGCGCCGACGCCCAGCTGGCTTCCCAGCAGCACGTCGAACGCGTGGGGCTGCGCGCACCGCGACTCGTAGCCCAGCTGGACCGGCTTGATCTTCCGCTCGCGGCCGATGCGGGCGAGGTACCGCGCCTCCACCGCGCCCTTGACGATGTAGCCCAGGTCCAACTTGCCCAGCGAGATGTGCCCGTGCTCGTCGCGGCCCACGTCCTTCAGCATCTCGGGGGGCAGGTACTCGGCCAGCCCCTCGGCCAGCACGACCGTGCCGTACTGCTTTCGGTCGCGGGTCTCCCGCACGACGATGTGGTCCACGATCTTGTCCGCGAGGGCGTCCAGATCGAGCGTGCCGTCCTCGGTCAGCAGCCCGTCCTCGAGGTCCTCGACGCCGACCACGAGGTTCGCCTCGCCCGCCACCGCCACGCCGTAGCTCAGCCAGCCCGCCTTGCGCCCCATCGTCTCGACGATGAACCACGTCCGCGTCGCCATCGCGTCGGCCCGCAGGTTCAGCAGCTCCTTGGCCATGAAGTCGACGGCGGTGAAGAAGCCGAAGGTGAAGTCGATGCCCCGGTAGTCGTTGTCGATGGTCTTGGGGAGGTGGACGATCTTGAACCGCCGCGCCTCCTTCGGGAGCCGCTGCTGGAACTCGTAGAGGAAGTTCGCCGTCTTGAGCGTGTCGTCGCCGCCGATGCTGACGAGCGCGTCGACCCCGAGGTCCGTCAGGCCCGCCCACACCTTCCGCAGCCGCGCGGTCTTGACCGGGTCGTCCAGGTCCTTGGGCCCCCGGATCCCCTTGCCGGGATTGTCGCGGGCGGTGCCGATGACGACCCCCCGGTCGTTCCGCATGCCCGTCACGTCGCGCTCGGTGAAGGTCCGATAGTGCAGGTCCCGCATCAGCGGACGCGCCTCCGCGTCGTACAGCACGAGGTTGCTGTAGCCGCCGAGGATGCCCAGGGCCTGGCGCCCCGAATCGATGAAGGAGACCGCCGCCGAAGAGATGACGGCGTTGGCCGCGGGAGCCGGCCCGCCGCTGAAGAGAATCGCAACCCGTCGAATCGTCATGGGGTCCGTCATAACACGGACCAACGATTCGTGACTCAGTCCTGAGTCACGAAGTAGAAGGAGCCCCGCCAGAGGATCTGCGAGGTGCCGAAGCCGGCGTTGACGAACTCGGAGCCGGGCACATCGAACCGGGTCTGCCGGTACGCGTTCTGCAGCAGCATCGCCGGCCCCTCGGTGAAGAACCCCAGCTGGCTGGGGGTGTACGTGTAGAGCCCATCGTCCCAGGGGTACAGCATCATGATCGGCACGCCCGCGTCCTGCGCCGGACCGAGCAGGTACAGGTACATGTCGGCCAGATCGTAGGTCCCCGCGGGGTCCCAGCTGACCTCCAGCGGCTCGGCCAGGTCGTGCTGCAGATCGCAGTACTCGGGGCCGTGCTGCAGGTACACGCGGGGCAGCGTGATCAGCACCTCGGGGATCTCCCAGGGGGGCAGGTCGGCGATGCCGAGGGTGCCCCCGGGGGTGTGCAGGTCGTAGCTCGTGCCGACGACGTAGTCGGGGATGTCGAGCCCCTCCGCGCGGTAGTTCACCCGGCCGGTGTACGGGTGGACGTAGCGCTCCAGGGTGACCGTGTTCTCGTCGCTGACGAACTCCACGTAGGGACCCGCGTCGAACGTCTTGGAGGCGGGGCAGTCCGTCGCGCCGCCGGTCATCGTGAAGCCGGTGCCGGGGGTGTCGAAGTGCGGGGGCACGCTCAGGCTCGACATCGCCCCCGAGCTCGGACACGGGAAGTCGTTGGGCTCGTAGAAGACCGCCGAGGCGTAGACGTTGGTGTTGAAGTCGCAGGCCTCGGCGTCGTGGCTGCGGGAGATGCCGAACGACAGGGAGACCCGCGCCCGCAGGGGGTCGGCGGCGACCGGGTGCACGTCGAAGCCGTCCAGGAGGATGCGCGTCTCGGTTCCCTGGGGGGTGGCGGTTCGCACCTCGACGTCCCGCAACCCGACCAGGGCGTTGTTGCCAATGCGGATGGTCGCGATCAGCCGCTCGGCGTTGCTCACCTCGACGGACTCGACGACCACCCCGGTGCCCATGTCCAGCTCGGTCACGTTGTCCTGGAAGCTGGCGTCCTCGGCGTAGACCCGAACCTGGAGCGTCTGCCCCTGGTCGGCTTCGGCCGGCTCGATGGACATCTGGTTGGCGTCGCGGTCGATGAAGAAGCCCGACTTGAGCGTGTAGACCTCCAGCCCCGGGTTGTAGACGGCGACGTCGACGGGGCCCGGCTGGCTGCGGTGGGGCACGTGCACGGTCACGTTGATGCGGGAGGAGCTCAGGACCTCCACGTCTTCGATGTCCACGCGAGGCCCGAAGCTGACGATGGTGTGGCCCGGCTGGAAGGCGGTGGACCAGCCCGTGATCTCCACCTCGGTGGTGTCGCCGAGGGCGGCGCGGGCGGGGCTGAGCGCGATGCTCCCGGCCTCCACGTAGAAGCCGTCGCGCAGCAAGACCTCGCGATCGTTCCAGGTGACGTGCACGTCCCGAGCCCCCGGGATGGCGCTGTCCGTGACGAGCACCTGGGCGGTCAGGTGGAAGCTCGAATCGACGATCAAAGCGCCGACCTGGACCCCGTCCCCGAAGTCCACATCGACCTCTCCGGGGCGCCAATCGGTGTTGGATCCGCGGATGGAGATCGCCCGGGGCACCCCCGCTGAGGCGCTGTTGGGGACCAGTTCGGCCGACGCTGGCCCTGCCGGAATCGGGTCTGTTACCTCCGCGAACGGCGTGCAGCCATAAAGTAAGGCAGCAAGGAAGCCGATGAGGGTTGGGACAGTTCGGGTCAATTGGTGGAGCCGCTTTCCGTAGCCTTACCTTAGATAGCCAGGAGGGGAGCCGAAACCTTGGCGTTTGACGACTACGAGATCGTGGGGACGATCGGCAGAGACAGCGAGGGTCTCTGGTTGGGGTGGCGAGAGCTGCCCATCAGCGCGCGCGGCCACTACGCGATCCACCACGTGGACGTGCTGTTGGCCCGTGATCCGGCGTTCCAGGCTCGCCTCCTGAAGGAAGCCGCGTTGGGCGGCCAGGTCGATCATCCAGCCCTGGTGAGGGTGCACGAGGTGATCTTCGAACGGGAGCAGGCCGCGGTGGTGACCGATTACGTTGATGGACACAGCCTGGAAGAGATCCTGGACCGCCGCGCCGCCGGCGAGGAGTACTTCCCCCCCCGAGGTGACGCTCGAGCTCATCGCCCACCTGTTGGAGGCCGCGGACCACATCCATGGTCTGGAGACTCCGGAGGGGGCGCCCGGTTACCACGGACGCATCGTCGCCTCGAAGATCCTGCTGACCGCCGACGGGGGCATGAAGCTCGTCGGCTTCGGCCGCGCCTCCGGCCGCCCCGAGCGCCGCTCCCGCGAGCGGCTCAGTCCCAAGGCCGACCAGTTCGCCATCGGCCTGGTGTTCCTGGACCTGCTCCTGGGCCGTCGGGTCTCCCTCGACGAGTCGCTGCAGCCGTCGATGGGGCGCTGGTCCCGCACGCTGGACGAAGCGGTGCGGAGCCTGCCCATGGCGCACCCCGCGCTGCCGGTGCTGCTGCGCCTGCTCGCTCCCCTGGCGGACGACCGCTTCGAATCGTGTGACCTCGCCGCGGCCGAGCTCCGACGCTTGCGCAGCGCCCACCCCGAAGGCCCCGTCCTGGCCGGCTTCGCCGCCGCCGAGGTCGCCGCGGTGTGGCGGGACGACTGCAACGAGACCGAACTGGAGCCCGGCGTCAACGCCGCCGAGAACCCCAGCGAGTGGCTCGAGGACCTGCCCAGAGGCCAGGAGGAAGACCTCATCCTGACCATCGGCGAAGGGCCGCTGTTCACGTCCGAGACGGTGCCGTTCGCGCACGACTTCATGCCTCGCGCGGCCTGGTTCTACGTCGCTGAAGACACGCCCATGGCGATGCCCGTGCCGCCTCGGCCGATGCCCCGCTCCACGACGTTGGATGCAGCGATGGACACGGCCGGGTACTGCTCGAACCCGTTCATGGAGGCGAGCAAGACCCCGGTCTACACCCCCACCGTGCTGCCTCCCACGCCGGTGCTCGCCGCGGCCCCACCGCCGCCGCCGGCCCCCCACGCCATGCGGGTCGACGGGATGATGGCGTCGGCCAACCCCATGGACACCGCCGGCACGCTCCCGTTCGCGGCGACCTACGCGGCTCAGTCGGGGACGTTCACGCGCAGCGTGCCCGCCTGGGTGCTCTCCAGCGAAACCGCCCCGATCCCGGTCCAGAACGACCCCGAGGCGACGCAGCAGTTCGCACCCGCGGAGGCGACGCATCCCTACGGAAACCGGGTGATGGACATTCCGGTCTCGATCCCCGGCCAGGCGGTGAAGCGCCGACGGAAGCGGAAGCGCAGGCGCGGCGGCCGCTCAGGTGCGCGCCGTCGTCAGCCGGCCGGCTCGGGCTGGACCCTCAAGAGTCAGATCCCCCGCAACGGCCGCCGCCGCCAAGGCGAGCTCAGCGCCAGCGGCATCGTGCGCACCTGGCAGCTCCAGGGCTGGCTGGACCGCAGCAACGTGCTCAAGGGGCTGTTGATCGGGGTCGCGATCCTCGTCCTGCTGTTCACCGTCGAGATGTTCAAGCGTCAGTGGGTGGATGCCCCCGCGGCCGAGCGCGCGGCGCAGCAGGCGGGAGCCGACGTGCACCCCGATCTCGCGCCTGCCGGAGACCCCCTCCTCGATCACTGATTGACAGGTGGTGGACAGGTCCCTACTTTCCGCCGCCGTGCACAACGAAGCCCTCCGCAATGTGGCGATCATCGCCCACGTCGACCACGGCAAGACGACTCTGGTCGATGCCATGCTTGCCCAATCCGGGCGACTGGAGGGCAAGCGCGACGTCGTCGATCGCGTGATGGACTCCAATGATCTGGAGCGCGAGCGGGGGATCACGATCCTCGGCAAGGCGACCTCCATCCGCCACAAGGGCGTCAAGATCAACATCGCCGACACCCCCGGCCACGCCGACTTCGGTGGCGAGGTGGAGCGCATGCTCACCATGGTCGACGGCGTGCTGCTGCTGGTGGACGCGTCCGAGGGTCCGCTGCCGCAGACGCGGTTCGTGCTCGGCAAGGCGCTGGACGAGGGGCTCAGCCCCATCGTGGTGGTCAACAAGATCGACCGCCCCGACCAGCGCGCCGAGGAGGTCCTGGACGAGGTCTACGACCTCTTCATCGACCTGGGCGCCAACGAGGAGCAGATCGAGTTCCCGGTCTTCTTCACCAACGCCAAGGCGGGCACCGCGTCGGACAACCACGAGGAGCAGGGGCCGGACCTCGAGTGCCTGCTGGACGCCATCGTCAGCCACATCCCCGGCCCTGTCGGCGACCCCGAGGCGCCGGTCCAGGCGCTGATCACGAACCTCGACTACAACGACTACATCGGCCGTCTGGGTGTAGGTCGGGTGCGCCAGGGCACGCTGCGGGAGGGCATGCCGATCGCCCTCATCAGCGAAGACGGCGTCAAGAACTGCAAGCTCAGCCAGCTCTACATCTTCGAGGGGCTGGAGCGGAAGCGCGTCAAGGAGGCCCCGGCGGGCGAGATGTACAGCATCGCGGGCATCGACGGGATCGACATCGGCGACACCCTCGCGGACATCGAGTACCCCGAAGCGCTGCCGCGCGTGCGGGTCGACGAGCCCACCATCGCGATGTTCTTCATGTCCAACACCGGGCCGCTGGCGGGGCGCGACGGCAAGTACGTCACGTCGCGGCAGGTCAAGGACCGGCTGGACCGTGAGCTGCGCGGCAACGTGTCGCTGAAGGTCGAGGAGGCGGGCGACGCCTTCAAGGTCATCGGGCGGGGCGAGCTGGCGCTGTCGATCCTCATCGAGACGATGCGGCGCGAAGGCTTCGAGCTGACCGTGAGCAAGCCGGAGGTCGTCACCAAGACCGACGAGACGGGGCAGCTCCTGGAGCCGATGGAGAAGCTCGTCATGGACCTCCCCCACGAGTACCTGGGGGTCGTCACCGAGCGGCTGGCGCGTCGGCGCGGGTACATGGGCGAGATGAAGACCATGGGCAGCGGCCGGGTCGTCGTCGAGTTCCGGGTGCCGTCGCGGGGCCTGATCGGCTTCCGCGGAGACTTCCTCAACGACACCCGGGGCACCGGGATCATGAACACGCTGTTCGACGGCTACGCGCCGTGGGCGGGCGAGATTCGGTACCGCGGCAACGGGGCGCTCATCGCCGACCGCGCGGGCCAGAGCCGACCCTACGCGCTGTTCCACCTCCAGCCGCGCGGCATCCTGTTCATCGGGGCGCAGCACGAGGTCTACGAGGGCATGGTCATCGGGGAGCACGCCAAGGAGCAGGACCTGGACGTGAACGCGTGCAAGCCCAAGAAGCTCAGCAACGTGCGCGCCTCGGGCAAGGACGAGGCGGTGGTGCTGTCGCCGCCGCGGCTGATGTCGCTGGAAGAGGCGCTGCAGTGGATCTCCGAGGACGAGCTCGTCGAGGTCACGCCGAAGGTCGTGCGCATCCGCAAGAAGGTGCTGCAGGCCAACATGCGGCCGAAAAAGAAGAAGAAGAGCAGCTAAGGTTCGAGCCCCGTGCGGCTGCTTCTGCCTCTCATCCTCGCGATCACGTTGAGTGCCGGCCCGGCCTGGGCCTCGGCGGAGCTGCCGGCGCCTGAACCCGCGCCGGAGCCAGCCCCCACCAAGAAGGTCGACGACCTGGGGCGCGAGTACCCCAACCCCGAGTTGCTCAAGCGCAGCCGCACCTGGAGCGGCCTCGGCATCGGCTTCACGGCGGCCGGAAGCGGCATGCTGGTGACGGGTCTGTTCCTCGGTTCGGGCTACGCCCGGGGGGAGCTGACGCCGCCTACGATCGGGAACCTGAACACCACCCAGAGCGCGCTGGTGCCGACCTTGACGCTGTTCGGCGCGGGGGTCGTGTTCGCGTTCGTGGGCATCCCCACGGTGTCCGCCGGGCTGTACATGAACAAGCAGCTGCGGCGCACGATCAAGGGAGCGGAGAAGATCCCGCGGACGGTCGGCAACGAGGCTCGGTACTGGAACGCCTACATCGGGAAGATGTTCGCCCAGACGCTGATGGTCGGGGGCGGCGGGTCGATCCTGCTGGGCACCCTGGGCATGGTCGCGGTGGGAGCGCTGGTCGCGACCGACCGCTACGACCCGCTGTACTGGCTGATCCCCGCGGGCATGTTCGTCGGCGGCGGCACCATGCTGGGCAGCGGGCTGGCCCTGAACAAGAAGAGCAAAGAGCGCATGGAGGCGGTGTTCGACGAGGTCGATCCGATGCGGCAGAAGCAAGCGTCGGTGTACTCGTTGGGGCCGCGGATTTCGGTGACGCGCCACGGCCGGGACGAGGTTCGCACGTCGTTCGGCTGGACCTTCGCGTTCTGAGCTGATGGGTCCGTTCCCGGCGCTCGACGCGCCCCCCGATCCCGCCCTCGGTACAGCCCTCCCGGAGCTGCTGACGGATGTGCCCGGCCCCGAAGGGGGCCGCTGGATCGACGTGCTCGCCGACCACGAGTGCCCCGCCATCACGGCTCGCCGCGCGCGCCGGGCCGAGGCGACGGGCGTCGGCCAGGACCCGGTGGTGTGGGAGCGCGCGCGGGGGTCGAACGTCTGGGACCCCGACGGCAACCGCTACGTCGACCTCACCGGCGGCTTCGGCGTGTGCAGTGCCGGCCACGGCAGCCCGTTCGTCATGGATCGGGTCAAGGCCCAGCTCGACCAGCTCGTGCACGGCCTCGGGGACGCCTTCCCGGGGCGGGTGCGGATCGAGCTGTCCCGCGAGCTGGCGCGGCTGCTGCCCGGGGACCTGTCGCAGGTGATCTTTGCCAGCGGTGGGGCCGAAGCGGTGGACGCGGCGCTCAAGACGGCGGTGATCGCGACCGGCCGCAGCCGGATCGTGGCGTTCGAAGGCGGCTACCACGGGCTCACCCTCGGGGTGCTGCCGATGTCGCACTACCGGCCGGGCTTCCGGGCTCCGTTCGAGGGCGTGACCGGCGACTTCGTGGAGTTCCGCCCCTACGGCGAGCCGGTGACCCTGGAGGCCAGCGATCCGCCGGCGGCGGTGCTCGTCGAGGCGATCCAGGGCCGGGGCGGCGAGCGGGTCCCTCCGACCGGCTGGTTCGCGGCGCTGCGGGCCGAGTGCGACCGGGTCGGCGCGCTGCTGATCGTCGACGAGATCTTCACCGGCTTCGGCCGGACGGGGGAGCTGTTCGCGTCCGGGACCGAGCGCATGGACGGCGTCGTTCCCGACCTCGTGACGCTGGGCAAGGGCATGACGTCGGGCTTCCCCCTGTCGGCCTGCGTCGGCACCGCGGCGGTGATGGCGCGGTGGGGCCGCAGCGACGGAGAATCGCTGCACACCTCCACGTTCCTGGGCCACCCCGTCGGCTGCGCGGCGGCGCTGGCGGTGATCGACCTGTTCGATCACCACCACCTGCTGGAGCGGGCGCGGGCGCTGGGGGAACTGATGGGTGAGACCCTGGGCCGCCTGGGCACGGTGCGGGGCGCCGGCGCGCTGCGCGGACTCGTCATCGAAGGCGACACGATGGCGCTGTGCCGCCGACTGCTCGCCAAGGGCTACCTCGTGCTCCCGTCGGGCATGGAGGGCGAGGTCCTGGCGCTGTCGCCCGCCCTCACGATGACCGAGGTCCAGTGGATGGGTGCCGTCACCGCCATCGCGGAGTCGATGTGAGCGACCACCTCCACGAGCGCGTGGGGCGGATGATCCGCCACAGCAAGCCGGCGTCGGGGCGCTTCTGGAACTGGCCCGACGCGGCGTTTTCGATGCTCTCGCGCGCGCTGTTCATGCATCAGTACGACCACTGCGCGCCGTACCGGCACTACTGCGATGTTCGCGGCGTGACGCCGACGTCGCTGCCGTCGTGGGACCGCATCCCGACGGTGCCGACGGACGTCTTCAAGTCGGTTGATCTGTGCACCTTCGACCCCAACCACGCGGCGCTGACGTTCATGACCTCGGGGACGACGGTGGGCACCCGGGGCAAGCACCACCTGCGCCGCCCGGTGTCGTACATGGAGTCGCTGGGGCCGTGGTTCGACGCGTTCATGCTCCCGGACGGTCTCCGGCTCCGCACCCTGGTGCTGGCGCCGTCGCGGGCCGTCGATCCGACCAGCAGCCTCAGCTACATGCTGCAGTGGGCGGTCGACCACCGGGGGGCGACGGGGAGCCGGTTCCTCTGGACCGAGGACGGGCCCGACCTCGAGCAGGCGGTCATCGAACTGCGGCGGGCGGGCACCTCCGGTGAGCCGATCATGCTGCTGGGCACGGCCCGGGCGCTGGAGGTGCTGTTCGAGCTGGCGCTGGACGGCGACCGCCTGATGCCGTTGCCCCGCGATTCCCGCGTCATGGAGACGGGCGGCTTCAAGGGCGCCGAGCAGTCGATGGACGGCGGCGAGCTTCGCGAGGAGTTGGCCCGGGCGTTCGCGATCAAGCCGGGCGCGATCGTGTCCGAGTACGGCATGACCGAGTTGGGCAGCCAGGGCTACCACCCGGTGCTCCGCATGGCGCTGGACAAGCCCACCCGCCGCCGGCTGGGGGCCGCGTCGCGGCGGTTCGTATTCCCGCCCTGGTGCCGCGTTCGAGCGGTGGATCCGGACACCCTCGAGGTGCTCCCGGAGGGCGAGGAGGGGCTGCTCGCCTTCTGGGATCTGAGCAACGTCGACTCGGTGTTGGCGGTGCAGACGGCGGACGTGGGGCTCGTGCGGGACGGCTGCGTGGAGCTTCACGGACGGGCGCCGGGGGCGACCCCGCGGGGCTGCTCGCTGGCCGTCGACGAGATCCTCGCCGGGGCGGCGAAGGCCTGATGCGCTGGCTCCCCGGAGTCGACGACGAAGCCGACACGCCGCTCCCCCGCCCCGACCATGGGGCCGTCGACCACCTCCACGATCGCGACCCGGCCCCCCCGCCCCTGCCTCCCGTTCCGGTGGCTTTGGCGCTTCCGGCCTCCATAGCGACGCTTCGGCGCGCCGGCGAGGGGCTGCGGCGCACGTCGATCGAGGCGCGCATCGCGGGAATCTGCCGGGTCGCGCGTTCCTGGCTCGATCACGACGACGAACTTCGTCAGCAGGCGATGGAGTTGCTCCCCGAGGAGTGTGGGCTGAGCGAACCGATGGTCGCGTGGGGGCTGGATCGTGCCTTCGAGGTCATCACGGCGGAGTCCCTGGGGGCCTGGTGGGAGGATGAGGGGGCGCCGACTCGCGACGACGGTCCCCGACTCTCGGGCCACATCCTCGCCGGCAACGTGTTCGTTTCGGGCCTCCCCCCGGTCGTGGCGTCGGTCCTGGCGGGTGTACCCGCCGTCGTGAAGGCTCCGGCGGACCAGCCGACCTTCCCCGCGTTGCTGGCGAAGTCCTTCGCGATCCACGCCCCGGAGCTAGGACCGTGCATCGCCGCGGCAGGCTGGAGTCGTGCGGACGAACGGGCCACTGAGGCCCTGCTGGAGGGCGTCGACGTGGTCTTCGCCTTTGGCAGCGACGAGTCGGTGGCAGCTCTGCGCGAACGACGGCCGGGCCTCCACGGATTCGGCCACCGGTACTCGATCGCCGTGGTGGTGGGCGACGAGGTTCCCGATGGCTTGATCGCCGACGCCCTGGCGTGGGATGGGGCGGGCTGCCTGACCCCGCGGTACGTCTTCGTGGACGGCGATCCGACGGCCTTCGCCCGGGCTGCGGCCACCCGCGCGCCGACGATCGTGAATGAACTGCCGGCGCTGCCGCTCTCTGCGGGTGCGGGGGCCGAGCGGTCGTCGTGGCTTGCGCAGGCCGCCTTCTCCGGCTGGTCCGCCCACGGACCGGGGTGGGGCGTCGCCTCGCTGCCGGAGGCGCGGCTCAACCCCGCGCCTCCCCCTCGGGTGATGTGCTTCTTGCCACTCCCCGAGCCGGCAGCCCTCCACCAGCTGCTGCGTCCGCTCGGCTCCCGCTTACAAGCCGTCGCCGTCCTCGGTCCCGAGGAGCGACGGGCCGCGTACGCCGACGCCCTCGCCCCCCTCGGGGTCAGCCGCGTCTGCGGACCCGGTGAGCTTCAGCGGCCGCCGATCGACTGGAACCATGACGATGTCCGAATCCTCGCCAGCCTCGTCTGAGCGCCCCGACGTTCAGGAGCGGTCGGTCGAGTCGCTCGACTGGTACCGGATCCTGGAGGCGTTGGCGGAGCGCGCATCGACCGCCATAGGGCAGGAGATCTGCGTCGATCTCCCCTTCTTCGACAACGTCGTCGCCGCCCGCGCCGCCCTCGTCGAAGTGCGCGAGTGGATGACGCTCATCACGGCGGGGCGGGCGCCCAGCCTGGGGGGCATCGCGGACGTCAGGATGCTGCTCGATGCGGCCCAGAAGGGCGAGATCCTCAACGGCAGCGAGCTCATCGCGTTCGCCCACACCCTGGAAGGCTTGACCCGCCTCCACCGCCAACTCGGCGACTGCCACGACGTCGCCCCCCGCCTGCTTCATGTCTCTCACCGCATCCACCCCCAACCCGACCTCGCCGCCTGGCTGATCCGGTCGTTCGATCCCCGCGGCGAGCTGAGCGTCGCGACCTACCCCCAGCTCAGCAACCTCCGCAGCCGCAAGGCGCGCCTCCACGCCAGCATCCGCGATACGCTCGACCGCCTCCGCGGTGACGACCGCTACGGCAGCGCCCTTCAGGACGACTTCACCGCGATGCGCAACGACCGCTACGTCGTGCCCGTGAAGGCGTCGGCGAAGCGGTCCGGGCTGGGCATCGTGCACGACGCCTCGGGCAGCCGGCAGACGGTGTTCGTCGAGCCGTTCGAGGTGGTCGACCTCAACAACGACCTCAAGATGGCGGACGCCGAGCTGCTCGCCGAAGAGCGGCGCATCCTCCGCGACCTGTCCGAGCGGGTGGCGATGTCCGCGGGCGACTGCCGCCGAAGCCTGACGGCCGCCACGCACCTGGACGTCGTCGCCGCCAAGGGCCAACTCGGGGTCGACCTCGGCGCCTCCGTCGTCACCGTGCCCGACGAACCGATCATCAAGCTCACCACCGCCCGCCACCCCATCCTCGTGCTGCGCGGCCTCGACGTCATCGCCAACGACGTCAGCCTGGGGGGCAGCAAGCCCGCTCTGGTGCTGTCGGGGCCGAACACCGGCGGCAAGACGGTCACGCTCAAGACGCTCGGCCTCGCCGCGCTGCTGGTGCGGGCGGGCATGGCAGTGCCGGCGGACGCGACGAGCCAGGTCGGCTTCTTCGATCGCGTGCTCACCGACATCGGGGATCAGCAGGACGTCGAGGGGGACCTGTCGACCTTCTCGGGGCACGTGCTCTGCCTCTGCGAGATCTTCGAGTCGCTGCGGAGCGGCGGTGCCGGAGCCCTGGTCCTCATCGACGAGATCGCCGTGGGCACCGACCCGGTCCAGGGGGCGGCCCTCGGTCGGGCGCTGCTGCTGTCGCTGCTGGAGGGGGGGGCGCTGCTCGCGACGACCACGCACTACCCCGAACTCAAGGCGTTGGCGGCGACCGACGAGCGGTTCACCAGCGGTCGGGTGGAGTTCGACGCCGAGGAGGGGAGGCCGACGTACCGCCTCGCCATCGGCAAGCCGGGCAGCTCGCACGCGCTGGACGTCGCCGCCCGGGTGGGCCTCCCCGAGGCGATCCTGACGATGGCCCACAGCTTCCTCGACCCGACGACGAAGGGCGTCGAAGACCTGCTCGCCGGCCTCGAGGCGGAGCTCGGCGTAGCGCGGGACGCGAAG
The DNA here is from genome assembly GCA_024229515.1 of Pseudomonadota bacterium. Classification (GTDB taxonomy): domain Bacteria; phylum Myxococcota_A; class UBA796; order UBA9615; family UBA9615; genus JAAESI01. The sequence goes on from JAAESI010000264.1 coordinate 66,763, forward strand.
GCTGCCGCGGAGGCGGATCGGGCCGCCGCGGCGGAGCAGTTGGAGGCGGTGCACCGCGAGCGGGAGGAGCTGAAGAAGCGCCTGCGCGACGCGGAGAAGGAGGTCCGAGCGGACTTCGAGAAGGAGGTCCGGGGCTACCGCGCGGCGGTGCGCGGAGCGATGCACAAGATCAAGGCCGAGCGTTCGGACCGGGCGGTCGAACGAGCCCGCCAGAAGATCACGGACGGTGCCGCTGAGGTCCGGGACGCAGTGGGGGACGTGGCGCCGCTTCCACCGTCGGCGGGCGGCCTCGACCTCGACGCGCTGAAGGTGGGGGACGAGGTGCGGGTGGCGACCATCGGCAAGAACGCGAAGGTCGTCTCGGTGCCGGACAAGCGTGGCCGCCTGCAGGTGAACGTCGGCGGGATGATGGTCCAGGTCAAAGCCTCGGACCTGCTCCCGGCGCGGGTGCCCCACAAGCCGGAGAAGGCGTCCAAGAAGTCGAAGAAGCCGTCCAAGCCGCCGCGATCAGCCACGGCGTCCACCGAAGAGGTCGCTTCGGGCGATCCCTCGACCGCGTTCCGCACGCCGGACAACACCCTCGACCTGCGGGGCGAGCGGCTGGAGGAGGCGCTGGAGCGGACCGAGCAGTTCCTGGACGAGCTGTCGTTACGCCAGCGGGCGTTCGCCTTCATCCTCCACGGGCACGGCACGGGGGTGCTGAAGTCGGCGATCCGGAAGCAGCTGAAGTCGTCGCACTACGTCGCCCAGTGGGACCGCGGAACGCGATCGCAGGGCGGGGACGGCATCACCGTGGTGAAGCTGAAGTAGTTACCGCTTGGTGTCGAGCAGGGCGATGCGCTTGTCGACCGCGCCGAGGCGGTCCATCAGACCCTGCACGCGAATCTCCAGCGACTTGGCGTCGGCGTCGACGAGCTCGCTGTAGCCCTCTTCCAGGGCGGTCAGCTCCTCGAGGATCTCCGTCCGTTCGCCCTTCAGCTGATGCAGCTGCTCGGCGGGGGTGGGCAGCTTCTCGGGCGCGGCTTCAGCCGCTTCGGCGGGCTCGTCGTCGGCCACGGCGGCGCCCGGAACGAGCAGGGCCAGGGCCATCAGCAGTGAGCGGATCATGCGCAACATATAACCGCTCCTACTGCTTCAGCCAACGATTCAGATCCACGGACATGACGCCGCACAGACCTGCAGCGTACAAAGTTCGACCGCTTGGAGACAACGCCAGGGAGTGCACCAGGCCCCCCACCTTGAGGCGGGTGGTGGGCTCCTCACCGACGGTGTCGACGGCGTAGAGGTGGCCGTCGACGGCCGATGCGGTGATGGCCCGGTCGTGCAGCGGAGCCTCCTCCAGACGTTGCACGGCGAAGCCGGCGGGGCGGGCCCGGAGCGGCTCGAGGGTGGTGGCGTCGAAGCTCAGCACCTGGCGGCCGAGGAAGCGCGCGACGTGCAGCACGCCGAAGTCGTCCAGGTGCAGGTCGGTGTTCCCCATGCCGAGGAACTGCCACGCCACCGGCTTGCGGGCGCGGAGGTCGAGGCGGACCAGGAAAGGGCTCTTGCGGCGGGCGAGGCTGAGCATGCTGCCGTCGAGGGGGTCGATGGCGAGGCTCTGGAACTCCTCGGCGCCGCGGATCGCCTCGCGGGCGATGAACTGCTTGAGGTGCGGCTCGTACAGCAGCACCTCGCCCCCGTCCCGGCAGCCGACCACGCCGATGCTCAGGATCGGGTTCCAGGCGAAGGTCGCGGGCCCGCATGGCTCCATCTCCTCGGCGACCGCGAGGATGCCGGCGTCGGCGGGATCGAGCTGCACCAGGGCCGTGGTGGCGGTGTCGCCGGGACGCTCGACCGAGGTCAGGAGGAACAGCTCGCCGCGGCTCCCTTCGCCGAAGCCGACGGGGCGCACGGTTGAGCCCTTGGCGTCGAGGGCGCGCAGGGGGAGGTTGCTTCCCTCGACGATGAAGGTGGAGCTGCCGTCCAGGGCGAGGCGGATGACGTGGCTGTCGGCGCGGAAGGCGGCGAGGATGCCGGGGACCTCACCGGCGGCGAAGGCGACGTCGACGGCGCCGGGCTGCCGGGTGATGCGGTGGATCCGGGGGTCCGCGTCGAGGTCGTCGCAGCCCAGGAAGGTGACCGCCATGACATGCACGCCGACGCCGAGGGCGGCCGCGATGGGGAGGCCCATGCGCCCCACGGCGCGCAGCGGGTGGAGGGAAAGGCGGGGGAGCCAGGGCACGCCGGCGCCGCTGAGGAGCGTGCCGAGGAGGCCGAGGGCGAACCCCAACGGGAGGGCCGCGTTGCCGGCGGCGGGGCCTCGGAGCACGGCCAGGAGTGCGCCCGCGACGACGCCTCCGAGGGCTGAGGCGGCCCATGGCTCCCAGGTCATGACCCCGAACGCCCGTCGCGTGTAGGGCGTTAGGAGCAGGACGAGCACGATGATCAGGCCGTAGCACCAGGGGAGGGCGTCGACGCCGGCCCAGCCGGAGCGCTCGTCGAGGGCGACGAAGAGCTGGAGGGGGGCCTCGTCCCAGGGGAGCGCGCCGACGGCGCCGAGGAGCACGCCGGTGGCGAGGGCGCCGAAGATCAGGGCGTAGCGGACGAGGTGGTCGGTCTTCCAGGAAGCCGGGGGGAGGCCGCTGAGGCTGCGCTCGTAGGGGATGGGATCGCGGCGTCGCCGGCGGCCCATGAGGCTCCCGGCGATGCCCAGCAGCAGGAGGGTGCCGAACAGCAGCGGATCGAGGGCAGCGCCGAGCGCGACGAGGGCGAGGGCGGCGACCAGCGCGATGGGGCCGACGGTGAGGACCCAGGGCAGCGCGAGGATCCGCCGGCCCCAGCCGGGGCGCTCGCCGGGTCGGGGATCCAGGAGCGCGGCGAAAGCGACCATGATCAGCGCGACCCCGGCGCAGACGCCGAGGGGCATGCCGACGGCGAGGGTCTCGCCGGCCTGGGGGAGGAATCCGCTGCCGCGAAGCCACTCGATGGGGAGGGTGACGGCGAGGGCGAGGCCGTGCTCCATCCGGGCGGCGACCTCGGTGAAGTGGGTCAGCCAGAGGTCCAGAAGGATGGGCAAGAGCGCGATGCCGGCGAAGATCGTCAGCCAGATCTCGCCCAGAAACAGCCACTGTTCCCGCCTGCTGTGCTGCTCATCGCTCACGGCCGCGAATGCTACCGTGCCGCGCGATGCGGAGCGGACCGACGCATGGGGGACTGCTGCTGCTCCTCGCCGTTCATGCGGCGCTGTACGCGTGGATCGTCGGCTCGGCGAGCCCCTGGGCGACGGCCCCCTTGGAGTGCGCGCCGGGGGCGATGGCCGAGCTGATGCTCGACGGCTCCGACTGGTCGATCTGGGACACTTTTCACGGAGCTCTGGGCGGCATGTTCGTCAGCGCCAGCGCGGGTCTTCCCCTGCTCGCCGCGCTGGGGGTGAAGGCGGGCACGCTGAAGCTGCTGGCGTGGCTGACGGCGGTGGTGGTGATCGGGGTCGTGTACGCGCTTCTGGACCGGCACGAATCGCGGACAGCGGCGCTGCTGGGGGCGACCGGGATCGCGTTCGGGCCTCCGGCTCTGTTCCATGTCCAGGCGGTGTTCGGGAACTGGCACTGGACGCAACTGTTCTTCGACTACGGGGTGGTGCTGCTGGCCTTGGAGCTGGCTCGTCAGCCACGGCCGGCGTGGGCGTGGGGGCTGTTCGGGTTCGCCACGGGGGTCGGGATCTTCAACTGCATCGGCTCGCTCCCGTTCATGGCGGTGGGCTGGTTGGCGCTGCTGGTCGCGGCGGGGGCGCGCGGGGTCGCGCCGAAGCTGGGGGCGGCGGTAGGGGGCGCGGTCGTGGGCGGGGCGCCGTTCCTCTACAAGCTGCTGATCCATCGTCCGTTCGGGCTCCCCGAGTCGCCCGGGGACCAGACGCTGGGCCGGCTGTCGCGGTTGAGCGTGGAGCCGAGCAAGGCGTTGGACCTGGTGTACCCGGAGCTGCCGTGGGCGCTGCACATCCACGACGCGCTGCCGACGTGGTCGGGGCAGGTGACGTGGCGGATCGAGACGGCGTGGGTGGTGATCACCTGGCTGGGGCTGGGTGCGGCGGTGGTGTTCGGGGTCGGGCTCTGGAAGACGAACCGCCGTCATCTGCCGGTGGCGTTGGTGCCGGCGCTGTTCGCGCTGCTGTTCGCGGGTGCGTACGTGGTGCTGGACACGAAGCTGCGGATGCTCCCGTTGGACTTCACGAACGTGCGGGAGGCGTCGCACCGGACGATTCCGCCGTTGCTGGCGGCGTTGGCGGTGGGCTCGGGGATCGGCTGGGCGCGGTTGGCGGAGCGGTGGCCGCGGGTCCGGGGCGTGATGCTGGCGCTGGGAGCGCTCCCGGCGGTGATCGGGGCGGGGACGATGCTGGCGCTCGTGCCGGCGGATGCGCCGGCGTCGGTGTCGACGGTGAGCAGTTACCGGGCGGTCTGTTTCGACGCGCTGGGGCACTTCGCCGCGGGTGCGTTCCGGGGCGATCCGGCGGCTGGGCACGAGGTCTGCGAAGGCCTGCGGGATCCGGCTCGGGCAGCCTCGTGTCAGCGGGGCGTGGCCTGGGGGACGGGCTTCTTCGGGGGGCGCCTGGGGGCGGTCGCCGACGCGGATCGGCCGGTCGACTTCGAGCCCGGGGCCATCGGCTTCACCGCGGAGGGGCGGGCGGTCTGCGACTCCCTGCCGGACGGTTCACGAGCGGACTGCCTGCTCGGCGTGGGCTGGTCGGCGGGCGCGAGCAACTGGGGCGTGGGGCCGTGGCCGCTGAAGGCCTGCGACAGCTTCGCGGACGAGGCCGACCGGGCCGGTTGCTGGCGTGGCGTCGGCTTCCCCGTGGGTGATCACCTGCATCCCACGCCGGCCAAGGCGGTGGGCCTGCTGGGCCGGGTCCCGCAGGACCGGCGGGCGCTCGTCGCCGAAGGCATGGGGCTGGCCATCGCCCGCAGCTACGGCACGCCGGCGATGGCGAACTGGCTCTGCGATCGCATCGGCGGTCGTGACGCGGCGGCGTGCCGCAGGGGTGTCGCCGACTGGCATCGGTAGCGGCGTAGGCAGGCGCTTCGGGGACCCTCGGCGCGAGGGTCGGACTTACGCGCGGCCAGGCAGGCGCTTCGGGGACCCTGGGCGCGAGGGTGGGCGTTGCGCGCGGCCAGGCAGGCGCTTCGGGGACCCTGGCGGCGAGGGTCGGCGTTGCGCCCTCCTTCGGTAGCGGCTTCGATCCCCGCTGCTACCCTCCCGCCGATGGCCGTCCGCAAGACCCTCGGCCGGGCCCGCGCCCTCCGGGTGATCCCCGACGCGCTGCTCGCCAACGACACCCCCCGGGCGCGACCGGTGCACATGCACCTGGAGCACACGACCGTCTGCGATCACGTCTGCAGCACCTGCATCCGCGCCGAGCGCATCGACGACGAGGTGCACATGCCGGTCGACGAGGCGTGCGCCCACATCGACGATATCGGCCCCAGGTTCCTCAGCCTCAACGGCATCGGCGAACCGCTCCTGCACCCGCAGTGGGACGACATCGTTCGGCATGCCATCGACCGCCACGGCGCCAGCGTCGGGTTCGCCACCACTGGCACCCACTTCGCCGACCAGGCCGAGCGCATCTGCGCCAGCGGTGTCGGGCTGGTGAAGGTCTCCTTCCACGGCGCCCGCCCGCGCACCTTCAGCCGCCTCGCCTCCGGTCGAAAGCTCGAGGTCGTCGAAGGCGGCATCGCCGCGCTGCTGCTGGCCAAGAAGAGGCTCGGCCGCGGCCCGGAGGTGCGACTCAACTACGTCGTCTCCGACAAGAGCTACACCGAGCTGGGGGAAGCGATTCGGGTGGCGGCCCGCCTCGGCGTCTCGGCCGTCTACTTCAAGGGCGCGCTCGTGACCGCCGGCCGCAACTCCGGCCTCGCCGGGGAGCACCCCATCGAAGAGCTCAAGGACTCCGTCGCCGAGGCCGCGTCGCTGGCCGAGCACCACGGCATCGACACCAACCTCCCGCGGTGGACCCGCGAGATCGCCCGTATCGGCGACGTACCCCCCGACCAACGGCCCACGCCCCGCGGGCGTTGCCTCATTCCCTGGATCTCCGTCTTCGTCCGCATCGACGGCACGCTCCTGCCCTGCTGCAACTGCACCTGGCACCCCGACGAAGGCCACATGGGCCAGGTCGGCAAGGACGGGACCTTCGACGAGGTGTGGCGCGGCGAGACCTTCCGCAAGCTCCGCAGCGAAGTGCGGGACGGGACCTACAGCCTGACCATCTGCCAGGACTGCCCGGACCCCGTCACCGCCCCTCAGTTCGCCGAATCGGCGCTGCACAAGCTCTGGCCGGGCTTCCTCAGCGGGTAGCGGACAGAGCCCCCGCAGCAGCCTCGAACCGCTCGCGCGCCGACGTCGTCCCGGTCGAGTCGACCCACTGCTTCAGCGCGTCCATCACGACCACCCGGTCGGTGTGCCCGCCGGGGATCCCGGGGAGCGAACCGAGCAGCCACGCGACCGCCTTCGTCACCGCCTGCCGGTAGGTGCCGCGCAGGTCCGTGTTGCCGGCATCCAGCAAACGCATCAGCGCTTCCGCCGTCGCCGCCATCACCGACTCACCCGACATCGGGGTGAACGAGCCGTCCAGCCGCTGCCGCATCGCCAAGGCCGCCAGCGAAACCGGCGCCTCCTCCTTGCGGACCTCGGCCAGCGGCTCCGGCTCGGCGGGGGCCGAGCGCATCAGGTCGAACTCGTCGAGGTCGTCGTCGCTCCCCAGGTCCATGGCCTCCGCCTTGTCCATCGCGTCGAACCCGTCGGGGTCACCGCCGCCACCTCGGAAGGCGTCGATCGCGCCCGCCACCGGCTTGAACAAGCTCTTGGCCAACGTCACCGAAGGCGCCGACTTCTTCCATGCGCGCCGCATCTTCGGCATCGACTGCATCGGGGCCGGAGCCATCGGCGGCGGGGGCGGCATCATCGACCCGCCCGGGCGCCCGACGTACGTCGACGGCTGGATGCTCGCGGCGCCGTACATGTCCCAGTCCGCGGGCGGCATCACGGGCACCGTCATCGACTGCCCCTCGCCCCCGTCGGTCTCCGTCGGATCGACGACCACGAAGCCGGTCAGCGTGCAGAGGATCCCCTCCGCCAGCGAAGCCTCGAGCAACGCCGGCCGGTCGCCGTCCCGGCTCTGAAGCAGCCACGCCGACTCCAACTCCGCGACCCGCGCCTTGCCGACCGCGGCTGCCACCGGAGCACCGCCGGCCCGGGGAGCGCCGAGATCGACCGTGCGCACCACGCCGTCCGAGCCCGTCGCCCGCAGGGTGAAGGAGGCCGGCGCTTCGCCCTCGAGCGTGCCCGTCACCACCACCGGACGGCCCTGGTACAGGTCCGCGATGGCGCAGGTCGGCTCCACGCCGTCGATCGACGCACCCGTCAGCACCGGAGCACCGACCGTCGCGAGGAACCGCGTCATTCGCTCGGCGATGGGATCGGACGGCGTCATGAAGCTCGCCAGCCCCCGCGTCTGCGACGCCAGTGACTTGAGGAACGCCTCGTTGACGGCCGTGTCGATGCCGATGGCGAACGTGCGCAGGTTCTGGTCGAGCGAGCCGACCCAGCGCACGATCTCCGCTTCGTTGCCGACCTGTCCGTCCGTGATGAGCACCAGGTGCCGCACCCGACCCGACGCCGGCGCACTGCGCAGCACGTCCTTCAGAGGCGACAGGATCTCCGTGCCGCCCGTGGCCCCGAGGCCCGACAGGAAGCGGTCCGCCTCCGCGATGGTCTTGTCGACCGCCGCCTTTGGCTTGCGCCACAGCTTCCGGTGGCGGGTGTTGAACTCGACCACCTGGAGGGCGTCACCCTCCCGCAGTCCGCGCAGCACGAGGCGCGCGGCCTCGATCGCGGCCGGCATCTTCGGGCCCCCCATGGAGCCCGAGGTGTCGACCACCAACACCACCTCGCGAGGCACGACGTCCGCCTCCGGCAGGTCCGCGGGGGGGACGACGACGGCGCAGAAGCGGTCCTCGTGCGTCCAGATCGCGCCCTGGACCCCGTCTCCGCCGGTCCGCCACCGCAGGATGAAGTCCTTGTTGGGAAGCTCGTCGGCGCGGGCCAGTTCGACCGTCACCCTGCCGTCCGCCACCGACGTCGAGGTCGTGTGCTGCGAACAGGTCAGGTCGGTCAAGGGCAGCCCGGCGGCATCGACGGACACCGAGATCGTCAGATCGTGGGCGGGACGGACACCCGGGAGCAGCCGAGGGGGCTTGATCCGATGGGCGTCAGCGACCTGGTCGGTGTCGACGGACAGCTCGTCGCCGATGGGCGCGCCGGGGATGTAGCGGTCGCCGAGCACGAGCGGGAAGCGGAACACGAAGCCGCCGTCGTCGAAGCTCAGGGTCTGGGCGTAGGTCAGCTCCACGCGGACCTCTTCGCCCGGCTGGATGTTGGCCACGTTCGTCGTGAACACGTCCGCGCGCTCCGACGTCAGCAGGCTTGCCCGCTGCCCCGCGTCCCGAGCAGCCTGGTAGGCCCGCTCGGCCTTGGCCCGCTCCTGGAGCTCGGCCACGAGCCGGCGCTCGCCGACGACGAACACCAACTGGGTGACCGCCGCCTCCGGGGGCAGGGGGAAGATGTAGACGCACTCCAGGGGCACGTCGCGGTCGTTGGCGAAGGTCTGGGTCACGGTCACGGCGCCGGCGGGGCCGCTGAGCTCGGCGTGCACGTCGGTGCCGCGCAACGGCAGCACCACGTCCTCGGCGACGAGGCGTCCCGCACCCATCTCGGTGGGCACGCGGCAGCCGCGCAGTTCGTTGTACACAGCCTCGTTCATGGGTCGGATGGCAAGGGCAGTCATGCGTTCTCCTCCTGGTTCGGCACGGAAGTTGGGGCGAGGTTCCCGAGGGCTGCGCGCAGGGCGTCGGCGAGGCCGTCGGGGTCGAGGCGGACAAGGGCGCCCGCCTCCAGCGTCACGCGGACGCCGGGGGCAAGGTTCAGTTCGAGGTTCCAGCGGCCTCCCTCCATCGGTGGAGGGGCTATCGAAGGCGGCGGCGCGGGGGCGTGGACCAGCTCGGGCAGCTGGCTGGCGAGCCAGTCGTCGCCTCGCCCCAACAGCATCCGCTGAATGTCCGGGAGCCCCGTGCCGGAGGCCTGCAGCGCCTTGATGGCGAGCAGCTGAAGCAGGTGGCGGCGCCCGTACAGCGCGCTGTTGCCGCGGTAGCCCAGGGGCCGGTCCACCAGCCCGAGGCTCACGTAGTAGCGAATCGCCCGCGCATCGGGGTGCTTGCTGGCGCGGCCGTCGGCGGGCACCAGGCCCATGCGGTCCACGTACTGCGCGGTCTCGGAGACGAGGCTGCGGAGCGTGAGCTCGGAAGGCAGCTGGTCGGGGGAGAGGCGGTTGCTCATGCTCCAGATCTAGGAGCTGTCAGCATTACTGTCAACAGTAATTTGTCAGATAAGATCAAGGCAGCTCTTGAAACGCCTCCTCCAGTCCCCGTGGCCGCTGACGCTGGGCCTCCTCGTTCCGCTCCAGGTCGTCCTGATGTGGGTGCAGTGGCAGGGCTGGACCAAATCCGTGCTCGCCCGGGGCGTCATGGAGCTCTGGGTGCACGGGCCGCAGCCGGCGCTGGCGTGGGTGCCGTTCATCCACCCGCCGGGCTACTCGCTGTTCATGAACGGTGTCGACTGGAGCAGCGGCGTCGTCGGCATCGACCCGGCGGCCCACGTCCTGGTGCACGGTTGGCTCTGCCGGATCGCCCTCGTGGTGCTCGTGGCGTGGGCGATGGATCGCTGGACGGGGCCCCGGACGGCGATGCTCGCCGCCGCGCTGGTGGCCTTCAGCCCGAACGCGCTGCGTCCCTTCGAGCACTACCCCCTGGCCACGGTGCTGGGCACCATCGCGCTCATCGCCATCGTCGAGTTCGCCCGCGAGGGGAGCGATCGGAGCAAGTGGATCGCCGTGGGCGCGGTGCTCGTGGCGGTGGAGCTGCACCTGTCCAACTGGTTCGTCATCGGCGGCGCGATGGCGACGATCTTCTTCGTCATGTCCGAGCGCCGCCGGGACGCTGCCATCGCTTCGACGGCGATGATCGGCGTGTTCATGCTGACGACGATCCCGGGCCTGTGGCGCGTACTCGGCCAGGGCATGGGCAACACCGACGAGCACACCGCCGGGGTCACCTCCATTGAGTGGACCAACCCCTGGCTGCTGGGCGCCGCGGCCCTCGTGCTGCTGCCGCCGATGGTGATGAAGGCGAAGGAGGCGGCGGCATTGGCGGCCGGCATCGGGCTGTTCTCGGCGGTGACGGTGGCGCTTCAGTACAAGCAGATCGCCGACGGTCAGCCCTACCCCTACAGCCTCCACTACTTCGAGCTGGTCGACCCCGCGATGGCGATCTGCGCGGCCTGGGGGCTGTTCCTGATCGGTTCCCGCGAGGGCAAGGCGTGGCCGATCGTGGCCACGGCCGCCGGCTCGGCGTTGGTGTTGAGCCAGGCTCACCTGCTGCTTCAGGGGCAGCAGTTCGTCTTCCTCAACAAGTTCTGGTTCTACGCCATCATCTGGCCGTTCGGCGGGAGCTAGTTGCCGCCCAGCCGGTAGCCGCCGGCGACGTCGATGTTCACGCCGGTGACGTAGTCCGCCTCGAGCAGGTACTCGACCGCGCCGGCGACGTCGTTCAGCGTGCCCGCCCGGTGCAGGGGGATGGCCCGCTGCAGGTCGTCCGGCAGGTCGATTGAGTTCTCCAGCTGCCCCGGGCTCACCATGTTGACGCGCACCTCCGGCGCGAGCGCCTCGGCCAGCGACTTGGTCAGCACCAGCAGGCCGGTCTTGCTCACCTGGTAGGCGGTCGCCCAGGGGTTGGCGACGAGCGCGTCCACGCCCGCGTACCCGATGTTGATGATCTGGCCGCGCGTCTTCTCCAGCAGCGGACGGGCGTGGTAGCAGCAGTAGAAGGAGCCGTTGAGGTTCGCCTGGATGCACTCGTCCCAGTCCTCGGGGGTGACGTGGCGCAGGTGCTCCGGCTCGTAGTTGCCGACGTTGTTGATCAGCAGGTCCAGGCGCGCCTCGTGCTGCTCGATCGACGCGAACATCGTCGCCACGTCCACCTTGTCGGAGACGTCGGCGCGCACGGCCCGGGCGTACCGGCCGCGCTTGGCGATGTTCTCCGCCAGCTTCTCGGCCTGTTTCTGCGAGCTCCGGTAGTTGATGATGACGCCGTACCCGGCCTTGCTCAGCGCGAGCGCGAGGTGCCGCCCCAGCCGCTTGCTCCCGCCGGTCACGAGCGCGATGCGCGACAGGGTCGAATCGACCGCCGTCGAGGAGTTTCGGGCGCTCACCGATGCCGCTCGATGCGAACCAGGGAGCAGGCCGCCGCGGGCACCGCCGCAGGCTTGCGGATCTCCATCGCCACCCGCGTGATCGCCGGGTGCTGCTCGAACAGCAGCGCCGCGCCGTGCTCCGCGAAAGTCTCGATGAGCTGGTAGCGCCGGGTCTGGGCCAGCGCGGTGAGGGCGGCGGCGATCAGGTCGTAGTCGATCGTCGCGCTGACGTGCTCGGTCTCGGCCGCATCGGCGAAGTCGTGGTCCACCTCGACGTCCAGGAAGAGATCCTGCTCGGCGCTGCGCTCGTGGTCGTAGATCCCGACGATGCAGGTGATCTTGAGGTCCCGCAGGCCGATGGTGCCGATCATGCGTGCGCCGCCGCTTCCGAGGGCAGCTCGTCGCCCAGCAGCCGTCGCACGAGGTAGACGCCCAGGTAGATGAACGGGGTGTCCAGCGCGGCGATGATGAGCTTGTAGATGTAGATGGTCACCATGATGGAGACGCCCAGGGCGAAGTCCATCTTGAAGCCGACGTAGAAGAGGATGGAGTTCACGATCGCCGTGTCGACCAGCTGGCTGATCCACGTCGAGCCGTTGTTCCGCAGCCACAGGTGCTTGCCGTCGGTCTTCTTCTTCCACCAGTGGAACAGGAAGTTGTCCGTCAGTTGCGCGCACAGGTAGGCGAGCATCGACCCGAACACGAGCACCGGGCCCATGCTGAAGACCGACTCGAACCCGGTCTGGAACTCCGCCGTGGTGGCGTAGAAGGGCGGGTTGCCCGAGGACCACGCATCGTGCGGCGGGACTGCCATCGCGAGCTGCACGACGGCCAGCATCAGCAGGCTGCAGACGAAGCCCATGATCACCATGAAGTCCGCGCGCTTCTTGCCGTAGATCTCCGAGACGATGTCCGTGAACAGGAACGTCAGCGGGTACGTGATGATCCCGGTGGTCAGCGCCGCTTCGGGCTTGAACGGAGCCTGGAACAGCTTCAGCCCGATCACGTTCGTGAGCACCAACACGGTGACGAAGCAGGCGGCCAGCACGAGGTAGATGCGTTCGTACCGGGAGTAGCGGGTGTGATCGACCTTGAGGTCGGCCTCGAAGTAATGCGGATGCTCGCTCACGGTCCGCGACTATAGCGTCCGTCTCCCCGGGCGGCGGCGGGTCCAGGGCCACAGCGCGAGCGTGCCCACGAGCCCCAGGAGGCTCAGCGAAGCGCCCACCGCGAGGCCCGGGGGACGCCACCGGCAGGTCGTGGTGAGCCCTTCGCCAGCGGGCGCCTCGAACGCCAACCGGCCGGCGTGGGCGGTGACGGCGCGGTCCCCGCAGGTCCAGCCGTCCCAGGTGTTCTGGTTCAGCACGACGGTCGCCGGTCGGGTCAGCGTGTGGGCCGTCTCCAGCTCGGCGCCTCGCCACGCCACCACCTCGGCGCGCCCCGCGGTGGCGTCCAGGACCCAGGCCTCGCCGATGTACTTGGGCTCCGGGGTGGTCTTGCCGTCCGCCTCGATCCAGACCGCCGGCAGCAGCGGCACCTCCATCGGGATGTCCTCCGGCACGTAGATCGTCGGCACCCCTCGCCGGACGTTGCCGTACTTGCGCAGGTTCAGGGTCGGGGACCGGGCCCCGCTCCGCGTCGACAGCCCCTCGCTGCGCCACAGCGTCGGCGTCGGCAGCGTCTCGGCCGCGTACAGGAACGAGCTGCGGTACAGCGACCGGCTGTCCAGCGACGCCGGCAGGCACAGCAGCACCGCGATCCCGGCGGCCCACAGCGCCCGCTTCCGGTGCCGCAGCAGCGCCCCCGCCTGGTGCATGCCCACGCCTGCGAGCAGGCAGATCATCAACAAGATCGGGTAGTTGAAGTAACGCAGAGGACCGCGCATGGAGCCGAACAGGGGGAGCAGGCGAATCCCTCGGAAGGCGTCCAGGGGCGCCCACGGGCCGAAGCTCAAGTAGAGGAACAGCGCCCCCGCGACGAGGAACGGCGTGGCCTTGTGGATGCGCCACCGGCGGGCGACCACCACCGCCCCGAAGGCGGCGAGCACGAGCGCTCCGAGGCCCGGCTGGAGCGTCATGTACTCCTGCACCCGAGGGGCTCCGTCGGCGTCGTACAGCGGCACCGCGGGGACGCGGTGGAAGAGCGCGTACCAGAGCTGATCGAAGCTGCGGTACCAGGCGTCGGGGTGTGTCGGGTAGAGCCGCGCCTCGCGGAAGTCGCCCCGCCCCAGCAGGTCGAGCATGGGGAGGAACTTGATCGCCCCCAGCAGCCCCCCGAGGGCCAGGATCGTCAGCCCCGCGGCGGGGTTCTGCTTGTCGATCGGCTTCTTGGCGAGCCGACGCTGCACCGCCGCGGTCGCGGCGATCACGATCATGAAGAGCACGAGCACCGGGAGCGCCAGCTGCAGCTGCACCGCCAGCGCCCAGACGATGACCGCAGCGACGGCCCACCGGCGTCGACGTTCCTTGATCTCGCCAGGCATCAGCCACAACGCCAGCACGATCGGCCACGCCGCCATCAGGCACGACTCGTAGAACCCCACCGCCGCCCGCGACGGAAGCCAGCCGCTCCACGCGTACGCGACCGCACCCACGGCGGCGGCGGCGGGGGAGACCCCGATCACCCGTCGCAGCAGCAGGAGCACGCCCAGCGCTCCGGCGAGCGCGACGAGCAGTAGGTTCAGCTTCATGCCGAGGGTCTCGCCGACCAGCAGGCTGGGGAGGATCATCGGCCCCGCGGTGCCGTCCGAGGGGTGCGAGAACTGCGGCGTGCCGCCCGCCAGCAGCGGGTTCCACCAGGGGATCTGGCCCCACTCCAGCAGCGACTTGCGGGCGTAGAAGTCGAGCTTGGCGACCTCGAGCCAGTCGTGGCTGCGGTAGGTGTCGGTGCCGACGATCGCTTGCGTCGCGTACGGCGGGGTCAGCAGCGGCGCGAGCTGCCACAGGACGGCCGCGACCACTGCCAGCAGCGCGATCCGGTCGGCCCTCCTCCCGGAGCCCTTCACTCGATCCGCTCCATCAGCGTCGCCCCGGGGAGCACCTCGACGGGCCGGTAGTTGGCCTTGAGGTAGCTGTCGAGGCGGGGCACGAGCCGGCTCTGGGGGATGTGGTCGATGGGGAACGTGTCGGAGCTTCGGAACAGCCACCGGGGGCGCGTCTGCTCGAGCTCGACGATGGCGGCGTCCTGCATCTGGAGCGTCGCGGCGTCGTAGGCCCACAGGAACCGCGTGGGGAGCGGCCGGCCGGTGATGAAGTAGTACGTCGCCTCGGATGGGTAGAACCAGACGCCGTCATCCAGGGGCAGCGCGGCGGTGCGGTTGGCGATCGACTCGATCTCGCGGGCGAGGCGGGGGAGCACCTCAAGGTTCCCCAGGCGGGGATGGCGGAGGCGGACCGGGACCAGCGGGTTGTCGATGCCGGCGGCGGCGCCCAGGCGGGTCTCCTCGTCGTCGGGGAAGCGGACCTGGGTCTCCGTGCCGATGGCGGCGAAGCCGATGGCGATGATCATCGCGAGGCACGGCACCAGCGGACGCCACTCGGATCGAACCACGTCCCACAGCACCCCCAGCAGCACGCACACCAGCGCGATGGAGGGGACGGCTCCGTAGAACCACAGGTGGTAGAGGTCGGAGCGGCCGAAGGAGGCGCGGAAGAGCACCGCGGAGGCGGCGGCGATGATGAGCACGCCCCCGAACGCGGTGGGCACGCCGGCACGCCGGGGACCGCACAGGCCGATGCCGAGCCCCAGCCAGATCATCAGCGGGGGAAGCGTGGACCACAGGGCGGTGGCGGACTCCTCCGGCGGGTAGGCGCCGACCGCTCCGTTGCCGTCCCGGAAGAGGCCGAGGGCGTCGGGGTAGGGGAGCGCCTGGTAGCCCAGGGTGGGCAGCGTCAGCATGGTCCCCATCTGGTCGATGAGGCCGGCCAGAGCGCCGGCAAACGCCATCGGCACGAGCACGATGAGGCCGACGATCACGCCGCCCGCCGCGGCCATGCCCAGGTCTCGGCCCGACGGTCGCACCACCAGGGCGGCGACGATCAAGCCCCCCGCGGCGGCCGGTCCGATCTCGAACGAGAAGAGCGCCGCGACAGCAGCGAGGGCGCCCACCCCGAGTATCGGGTCACGCCACGGCCTCGGCTCGGGTTGGCCGTCGCGTCGGCGGAACCACGCCGATCGGCCCGCGGCGAAGAGGGCCGCGCCCGGAAGCAGCGCGAGCACCGGGCGGAGCAGCGCCGCGTTCAGGTTCGGAAGGAACAGCGGCGCGATGATGGCAAGGATCATCGCCGTGCCGAGCCCCGCCCAGGGGCCGACCTTGGGGCCGAGCATCCAGCGCACCGTGAGGGCGGCGCCGACCAGCCCCAGCAGGTGCAGCAGGAGCACCCAGGAGCGGGCCACGACCACGCTGTCCCCCGCGATCTGCATCCACAGGTCGAGCGGGTAGATCATCAGCGGCCCGTAGGGGAACTCCAGGTCGGCGTACAGCGTTCGGCCGGTGCGGAGCGCCTGGATGGTGCCCAGGTAGACGCCCTCCTCGCCGAGCAGGCCGAAGGAGCCCCAGGGGCTCGGTCCGCGGAGGAAGCCAGGCCGCAGTGCCACCGCCGCGAGCGTGCCGCCGAGGCCGGCCCAGGGGACCCACACGGGGGGGCCGCGCCGTCGATCCGCGGGGGCGTCTTCGGCTTTGTCGCCGTCTTCGTCCGTTTCGGCCGCGCCGTCCTCGGCCCGTCGGGGGCCCTTCCGACGCCGTCCCACCCGGAACGCGGGGTCCTGGGTCGGGTGCACGGCGGCCCACAGGACCCACATCGACAGCGGAACGATCAGGCAGCCGAGCAGCCACGCCAGCGGTTCCTGGGCCTTGTCGTAGCCCGAGATCACGGTGAACGAGACGAGGCCCAACTCCCGGGCTTCGGCCACCGCGGGGGCGATCCCTTCGACCCGCGCCGCGAGCACGGCGGACGTGACGGCGAGCCACAGGAAGAACCCGCCGATGCCTCCGACGGCCGCTGCGAGGGGCGCGTAGCGCTGGCGCTGTTCGGGGGTCATGCGGACGCCTCGGCGAGCTTGATGGGGCCCCGCCGCTGCCACTCGAGCACGCCGAGGACGGCGCCGATGACGGTCACCGGGATCATCAGCACGGCGTGAGCGGCGAGCGCGACGGCCATGGCGCCCTCCTCGGTGATGGCGATCCCGGCGGCCATGAGGATGGAGGTCTGCACCATCTCGAAGGGGCCCCAGGCGCCGGGCACGTTGGGCACGGAGTAGGCGACGGCGTTGCCCAGGGCCATCAAGAGCGCGACCGACAGCGGAGCGTCGACCCCGAAGACGTGGAGGGTCCAGACGTAAAACAGAACCGTCGCGCTCCACTCGCCCACCGAGCCGACGATCACGCCGATGAGGGCAGCGCCGCGGGGGAGGCTGCGGAGCCCTTCGGCGAGGGACCCGAGCACCCCCGAGGCCGCCGCGACGCCGGGGATCGTGGACGCCGACAGCCGTTCGCGGACGCGCTCCTCGGACCGCACGAAGGTGACGAGCAGGAGCATGCCGATGAGGAAGCCGCCCCACAGGTACTGGGCGCCTTCCTGCATCCAGCCGTGGAGCTCCCCGGACAGGGCGATGATGCCGAGCAGGATGCCGGCGACGAAGACCTCGATGACGCGGTCGATGGCGACGGTGCCGAGCACCTTGCCGGGGTCGATCCCTTCGCGCCGGCCGAGCACCGCGGCGCGCAACAGTTCATCCAGGCGGAGCGGCACGAGGTGGGTGGCGGCGGCGCCGATGACCACGGCGGAGGCGGCGTTGCGGTACTTGACCGGGCCGATGGCGCGCAGGATGGCGGTCCACCTGAAGGCCTTGCTCAGCTGCACGGCGGCTTCGCAGGCGAGGGCGGGGAGCACCCCCACCAGGGTCAGTCCGGCCAGCGCGGTCCAGACTTGGTCCATGTCAGCGCGAGAGAAGCACCACCACAGCAACCCGGCGGCGACGGCGATTCCGCCGAGCCCTGCGATCGCATTTCGAGCCGCAGACCGGTCCGCCACGCCGAGATCCTAGCCGGCCAAGGGGCACTCCCGCGCGTGGGGGGGCATTCGTGGCGGGTCAGATCCCCCCCGGCTATGGTGGTTCGGCGTGAAATCGAGCACTTTCGGAGAAGCGATGGGCAAGCCCGACATCCTGCTGATCGAGCCGGGGTACATCCCGGATTCGTTGATCGAGCGACTGGCCACGTCGACCATGCCTCCCCTGGGGATCTTGCAGGTCGCGGCGATGTTCGAACAGAAGGGCTACCCCGTTCACGCCATCGATTTCTCGGTGGAACCGATGGATGGCCGGCTCCAGCGCGCGATTCAGAAGTACGACCCTGCGGTCATCGGATTCTCCTGCACCGCTCCGTGCCTCCCCAACGTCCAGCAGATGGTGCGCGAAATCCGCGACATGGGCTGCGACGCCCTGATCCTATGCGGCGGGTACGACGCCACCTCCCGCCCCGAGGTCTACCTGGAGCGTGGTCTGGCCGATGTCGTCGTCGTCGGCGAGGGCGAGTTCAGCGCCACCGAAGTGGTCGAGAATTGGCCGCACATCGACGACGTCGCGGGCATCGCGTTCCTCCGCAACGGGGAATTGGTCCGCACCTGTCACCGCGAGCGCGACCTGGACCTGGATTCGCTGCCCTACCCGGCCCGCCACCTCGTGCGGATGGACGCCTACAAGCTGGCGCCCGGCTACCGGCAGAACCCGCGGGCGACGAGCCTGTTCTTCAACCGGGGCTGCCCGCACCGGTGCACCTTCTGCGACCGGACGATCTTCGGCCAGAAGATGAGCTTCCGTTCGGCCGAGTCGATCATGACCGAGATTCGGTACCTGATGGACACCTACGGGGTGAACGAGTTCCGGTTCCACGACGACCGCTTCCTCGTGCATCCGCGCCGCTCCGAGCGGCTTCTGGACATGATGATCGAGGAGGACCTGGGCATCACCTGGTTCTGCGCCGAACGGGTCGACCGTCTGGACGCGCGCCTGCTCGCCAAGATGAAGCAGGCGGGCTGTTTCCGGATCGAGTCCGGCGTCGAGGCGGGGTCTCAGCGGATCCTCGACCTGATCAAGAAGGGCATCAGCAAGCAGTCGGCGGTCGAGGGCTTCCGCAAGGCGAAGGACGCGGGCATCGGCGTGCTGAGCAACTTCATCCTCGGCTTCCCCACGGAGACGCGGGACGAGATGCTCGAGACGATCGACTTCGCCGTCGAGCTGGACCCCGAGTACGCCGCTTTCTTCATGTTCCAGCCGTACCCCGGCACGGACATCGCCAACCAGTTTGGCCTGCCCTGGGACGACGACCACCGGCGCTTCAGCCGCATCCCCCATCCGTCGTACACGCTGACGAACCCGGAGATGGAGGAGGTCGTCGACCTCGCCTACAAGAAGTTCTACCTCCACCCCACGCGCTGCCTGCGCCTGCTCAAGCAGGTGGACCACCCCGAGGACATCCTCACGATGGGGATGGCGGCGGTGTCGATGCTGCGGGGTGGATTCGCCGGAGGCACCGGCGCGCCCCCGTCGGAGACGGCCCTCTAGGGAGCCCCAACCGGTACGCTTGGTGGGGGGGGGGCGAGCCCATCCCTGGCTCCTGCATGCGGATCGTCCTTCCCCTGATCGCCCTCCTCAGCCTCCTCCCTTTGTCGGGATCGGCGACGTCGTCGGTCGATGCGCTCCACGCGCGGCTGCGGGAGACGGCCGGAGTTGGCTCGGGTCCCTGCCAGGACTTCTTCGACCACGCCTGCGCGCGCTGGACCGATCCCATCTCAGCGGCGGCGGCGATCAGCGGTCCGGGGGTGCCCCAGTACTGGGCCTACGGCGATCGCGGCCGGGAGCTCGATCGCAACGCGGGTCGGCTCCTGGACTCTGCCCAGAACGGTGAGATGGGGCCCGCGGGCGAGGAAGCGGCGGCGTTCGGGGAGCGCTGCCGAGCGGTGGGCGACGACGACGTGCGAGCACTGCGGGAGCGGCTCCCACCGGTCGACGGAAGCCTCACCGGCGACGCCTTGTGGAGCACCGTCGGTCGCATGCATGCCCTGGGCCTCTCACCGCTGTGGGGCGTCACCGTCCTGCCGTCGATCGAGGATCCCGAGCGGTACGGGCTTCGCCTGAGCCAGGGCGATCTCGGGTTGGGGTTGAAGGGGGCCTACGACGGTAGCCTGGGGGCGCGCTCCGGTCCCACCCTGCGCGCCTACCGCGCGTACGTCGCCCGCCAACTGCGGAACACGGGGGTCAAGCGGGGGGGCGGCCGACTCGCTCGGGGGGTGGTCGAGTTCGAGGTTGCGCTGGCGGAGCTGCACGGCAGCCCCCAGGACCCCCGGGATCCGCTCGAGGGGGCGCGCGTGCTCGACGTCGCGGCCCTCCCCCAGGACGCCCCCGGGGTCGCGTGGGGGGCCTGGGGACGGGCGGCGAACCTGCCCGATCTGGCCCGCATCAAGGCCGGGCCTCCGGACTACCTCGTCGGGGTCTCCGCACTGGTCGCGCAGACTGATCCGGCGGTGTTGGCGGCGTACCTGCGGCGGGTCTGGGTGGACTCCATGCTCCCGGCCCTGCCGAACGAGTTCCATGCCCCCCGGGTCCCCCTCACCAGCGTCCTGGTGGGGTACGGCGGCATGCCCGACCGGTGGGCCCTGTGCCGCCGCCTGACCATCTCCTTCCGAAGCGAAGTCCTCTGGCCGCGCCTGCATGGAGAGGCGGTGTCGGCGGAGGCGCGCGCGCGGGCCGAGCAGGTGACGGCGGCGGTGCGGTCGGCGCTCACGGGGCGGATTCGCGCGGCCTTCTGGCTGGGCCCCGAGGCGCGCGATTGGACCGCCCGCAAGACCGCCGCGATCACCCTCGAGCTGGCGCCCCCTCCCGAGGACGAGGTGCCCACGTACCTGCCGGCGGCGACGTTCTTCGAGGAGGTGCTCCACGCCCGGGCCACCGACGAGCGGACCCGCCTGGGGCGGGCGGGTACGCCGATCGAGCCGTCTGGCGCGGCCTCTCCGCTGTCGATCAACGCCTGGTACCAGCCGCGCCGGAACGAGGTGACGGTGGCGCCCGGCATGGTCGGGCGGCCCTGGGTCGATCCGGCGCTCCCGATGCTCGCCACGTACGCCGGTCTGGGGGCGGTGGTGGGGCACGAACTGGGGTACGCGATCGACCCGTCGGGGAGGCACGTGGACGCCTCCGGCCGGCCCGGAGTGTTCTGGGCCGACGCGGACGAGGCGGCGTACGACGAACGACTGGCCTGCTACGACGAGCAACTGGACGGGATCACGGTCGCGCCGGGGGTGAGGACCGACGGTGCGGCCGCGCTGGAGGAGTCCCTCCCCGACATCCTCGGCTTGCAGGTGGCGTGGGATGCATGGAAGGCGAGCGGCGCCGACGGCCAGCGGTTCCGGATCGCCGGTCGGCCGATGGACCCCGACCAGCAGTTCTTCGTCGCCTACGCGCAGCAGTGGTGCGCCTGGCAGCCGGAGATGGCGGCCGCCTACACCGCCAACGGCTCGCACGTGCTGCCGAACCGGGCGCGCGTGAACATGGCGGTGCGGAACCACTCGGCGTTCGTCGAGACCTTCGGCTGCGAGTACCGGAACCGGATGGTGCTGGCGACGACGTGCGAGCTGTGGTGACCCAACTAGTCGGTGTCGACGACCGGGGCGAGCGCTTCGCACTTCTCGCAGCGTGAGACCACGGTCCCCTCGTCGAAGAAGCCCTCATCCCAGCGATCCACGGACGCGGCGAGGCAGATGTCGTGGGCGCAGGCCTGGCAGGCCCAGTCACTGACGTCGAGGACCTCGGCCGGGCGCATGCCCACGGAGCCGAGCACGAAGCCGCAGTGGGCGCAGGCGACGCAGAGGTAGCGCAGCCGTCCCTGGAAGTCGCCGGGGGTGTCGCCGGCGTGCCGCTCGACGGTCAGGCGGAGCGCCAACTCCTTGCATTGCTCGTACGACAGCAACCGGAAGCGGTGGCTGCAATCGGCGTACGCGGACGCATTGAGGCGGTTCAGCGCGAAGGCGTTCAGCTCGTTCCAGGGTTCGGCCATGTCGGAAAAGTTTTCTCTGTTCGGCGGTGGTGTGTCCATCCCCTCGGACCTGGGCGACGGCACTTCCCTCATCGCTGCCGCGTCCGATCACTGGAGAGCAACGCATGAAGAACTTCCTCAACACCCTCGCCGCGACCGCGATCGTCACCCTGTCCCTGGTGGGCTGCGAAGCCCCCGAGGACGGCACGGACGAGGTCATCGGCATGGCCGAACTTGAGGCGTCGATCGACGAAGCGCTGGACGACGCCGAGCTGCAAGACGAGCTCAGCGACGAAGTCGACGCGCCGTCCGAGGACATCCTCGACGACCTCGACGTGGAGCCTGAGGACGAGTCGATGGACCGCCCCACCCGCCGCGCCGCCGTCCGCGCCATCGTGCGCCGCATGGCCGAGCAGGAGGAGTGTGCGCTGCGCGGGGCGGTCGCCGGCCGGTACGCCCGCACCGAACTGACCGACGCCGACGTCGACGCTGACGGGGTCTTCCGAGGACGCGCGTTCCGCCGCAACCGCAAGCTCGTCGCCGTGGGCCAGGGCATCTGGCAGGGCTACGACGAGGCGCCGGGCGGCTTCTTCGAGGGCCGGTACGAGAACTTCGAAGGCAGCCACGGTCTCATCGACGGCGAGTACTCCCCCCGCGACCCCGCGCACAGCGACCGGCTCGGCAGCTTCGTCGGCACCTGGGCCCCCGAGGACGCCAGCCACGACGGCGGCAACATCGGCGGCGTGTGGCACCCGACGCGGGACGGGCGCGGCGTGTTCGTCGGCTACTGGAGCCGGTGCGATGAGGACGCGGTGCACCTGGACGAGACCGACGCCAGCTGACGATCCCCGTCGACCTCAGGCTGGTTGAAGCGAGCGAAGCGGGTCCCGTCTTGGGGCCCGCTTCGTGCGTTCTGGGGAGAAGTCAGGCCGATTCAGGCGTGTTCGGTCGGGCCCGGGCGCAGGGTGGGGGGCAAGGAGATTCACCCATGCTCAAGTTCCTCATCGCCACCCTCGCCCTCGCTGTTCCCGCCATCGCCTCGGCCCAGGTGCTGCCCGATACCCTCGGGGTGACCTCCGAAGGCGATCCGATCATCGACTACGGGATCGTCACCTCCCCGGTCGGCTTCGGCGACCCCACTGCTGGTAGCACTCAGCCTGACTCTCCCTGGAGCCGTTCGCGCCCAGGAGGAGGAGGAGCCGGATCCCTACCGGGTCTACCTCGCGCAGGCGGTTGAACTCCTGACCGATGGACGCTGCCCGGAGGCGTTCGGCCTGCTCGACTCGGCGATGGCGGTCCGGCCCGACGCGCGCCGCCCGCTCTACTACAAGGCCGCATGCCACGCGCAGCTCGGGGATTGGGACGCTGCCCAGGAGCTGCTGACCCGGTACGAGGAGACGGGATCGCTGCGGAGAAACGAGCTCATCGAGGTCGCGGACCTGCAGGCGCGCATCGACGCCGGTCGCCCCGCCCCCGCAGCAGCTCGACCCGGGCGGCCTCCAGCCAGCAGCCGACGAGGGGAAGGGGGCCGACCCGAGTGGAGGTGGCGGACAGCGCGTCGTCGAGCAGGTCGGCGACCTCCTCCAACTTGCCGCGGGCGGCGAGCAGTTGGCCGGCCCGAGCCGCGGCGTTGAGTTCGACGATGGGATCGTCCCGCCGTCGGGCCAGGGAGCGGTGCAGCTCCACCGCCTCGGTGGCGGTGTCGCGGATGCGGTCGGCCGCGGCGAGGCAGGCGGCGCGTTCGAGTCGGACCGCGGGGAGGTCGGAGTCGGGCAGGCGCCCCAGGGCGTCGGCGACATCGCCGCGGCGTCGGTCGATGCGGGCGCGGGCAGCCAGAAGGCGGGGGTCGGCGGGGGTTCCCGCGGCCGCGAGCACTCCGTCCAGGAGGAAGGCGTGATCGGTGCCGGAGCCTCGGTGCTGGCACAGCCGATCGAAGGCGAGGTCGAGCCGGCCCGCCGCGTCGCGGGGCAGTCGCTCGGGGTGCTCGAGGGCTTCGGTGAGACCGCCGAGGGACTTGAGGGCGCGGATGGCTGCGGGGCCGCGAGGGCCCCCCAGGGTGCTCGCGAGGGCGGTGGCGCGGTCAGCGAGCCACGCGCCGTGGGCCCCCGCCGCAGCTTCGGCCTGTTCTGAGGTGGCGAGGGCGGCGCGGGCGTAGGCCCGGACCACGCGCAGGAGTTCGAAGCGCGCGCCCCCCGAAGGAGCATCCTCGGCTCGCGCCAGGAGCGAACGCTCCACGAGCAGCTGGAGGAGGTCGAGCACCGGCGTCCCGTCGCCCCGCGGGGCGTGTCCGGCGACCGCCTCGGCCGCGGCGACGTCGAAGGGGCAGTCGAAGGTGCCGAGCCAGGCCAGCGCGGTGCGGGCATCGGGGGGGAGGCGGTCGAAGGAGGCGTCCAACAGCGCTCGCAGGGAGCGGTCTGGCTCGGCTGCGTCGTGCAGGACCTCGAGCGGGGAGTGCAACCGGTCGAGCAAGTCGGCGGGCTGAAGCAGGGACGCCCGCGCGGCCGCGAGTCGGAGGGCCAGGGGAAGCCGGTCGAGCAAGTCGACGATGCGAACGACGCGCTCGGCGTCCTCGGGGGCGGAGGCGTAGCCGGGTCGGGCGGCGCGGGCGGTGGTGAGAAACAGCTCGACCGCTGCCTCGGGATCGAGCGGCGCGACCTCGACGACGTGCTCGTTGGGGATCCCCAACCGCTGCCGGGACGTCACGACCACGCGGAGGTCTGAATCGTCCTCCAGCCAGGCTCGCGCCAGCGCTGCCGCTGCCGGGAGATCGGCGTCCGCGTGGTCGAGCACGACGAGATCCACCTCGACCGGAGGCAGTGCATCCCGGCCGAGATGGGAGGCCTCCAGGATCGCCGCCCCGCGGGGCGAGGCATGCGCCCGTGCGAGTTGGGACTTGCCCACGCCGGGAGGTCCCGTGAGCGTCACGTGGCGAGCAGGGCGATGAAGCGCCGCACTCCTCACTCCCGGCTTCGCCTTCGCGGACGACTCCCACAGCACCGGCGGGGCGTGGTCCGCACCGGTTCCGGTGGACGCCCTGGACTACCGCCAGACGGGGGCTGTGGGGGACAACATCGCCGTGGACTCGTGCGGGATCGTCTACGTGCTCAGCGACGAGGAGTACGAAGCGGGCGGGCGGGACATCTCCCTCGCGGTCTGTGAGGACGAAGGCGCCACGTGGACCCTCAAGGCGTTTGCTACTTCCGTGCCGGGCTACATCGGGACCCTCGCTGCCGCCGATCTCCTGCCTGGCGCCTCTTTAGCCTTCAGTCTCTTCGTCCTCGACCGCACCCCGCCGGGGGAGCAACACGGTCGGTGACACCTGGACGGGCTGACTCTCCGCGTCGGTGACGATCAGGTTGTTTCGCTTCGCCACCCACCGCCGCAGGTGCCCCCGCCCTGAGCTCGGGCGATGCAGTGAGGGCAGATCCTCGAGCCGGTCGAAGACCTCGCCGCCGGTTGCGGGGCGGTCCTCCCGGTTGGTTCGCAGCAAGTCCTTCAGCAGGCGGATGAGCTCCCAGGTGTGCTCCGCCTCGGGATCGAGCCCGTAGCGGTCCTCCAAGGCGTCCACGAGCACGCGCTCCCGATCCTCGAACTTGATCTGGGCAGCCGCCGTCAATGGGTTCCCGGCGCCTCGAATCGGTGGAATGAAGCGCTCCCCGGTCAGCAGCTCGAACCCGATCTGGCCCAGCGAGTAGAGGTCCGACCGCCCGTCCAGGCGCGTGCCGATCAGCTGCTCGGGGCTCATGTACGCCGGCGTGCCCTTGGTCCAGCCGCCCTGCGTGGACTCACCCAGCCGCCTCCGCGCCCATGCGATGCCGAAGTCCAGCACCTTGATCCGTCCCTCGTTGGTGACGTGGATGTTGTCCGGCTTGAGGTCACGGTGGACCAGTCCCACCCGCTCGCCGTCGTCGCCGGTCAGCCGGTGGGCGAAGTGCAGCGCGTCCGCCACCTCCGACATCACCTGCAGAGCTGCCGTGATCGGCAGGTGCCGCCCGCCCTTGCGGTGTTCGTCGTCCAGGAGCCGTCGCAGCGACTGGCCGCGCACGTACTCCAGGACGAGCGCATGGGTCTCCCCCAGGGCGGGGTCGTCGACCGCGATGAAGTGACGTGCCTGCACGATGTTGGGGTGCTGCACGTGGCTCAGGATCCGCGCTTCGTTGGCCAACGAGGCGATGAGGGTGTGATCGAAGTGCGCTCGCGCCGAGTCCAACACCTTGATCGCGACTTCCTGCTCGAAGCCGAGCTCGCCGCGCAGGATCGCCCGGTAGACGGTGCCGAAGGAGCCCGTGCCGAGGAGCTCGACGAACTCGTAGCCTGCGATGTGCCGGGGTAGCTTCACGTCGCAGGTATACCGGCTCCGCCGTGAATACGATCGCCCCGTTCGGCATTCTGTTCCCGGATGCCCGGCCACGATCTCCCCTCCTCCCGCACCGAGCGCTTCGCCCAGGCGTTCGACACCTCCTGGACCCGCGTCGGTGAGGACCTCGTCAGTGACACCCCGGAGTGCCGCGAGTCCAACTACTGCCACCGCATCGCCCTCGCCCGACGGCCCACCGACTGGGAGGCGAAGTTCCGCCTCTGGCGCGACACCCACGCGGGCAAGGGGATCAAGACCGCGTGGGTCGATCTCGAGCTCGATGAACTCGCCCCCGAGGCGCCCGATCTACCCCCCGGCCTGAAGCTCGAACTCAACACCGTCGGCCGCTTCGACGGGCCCGCCGAACCGCCCCGCCCTCCCGCCGACGACTACGACCTCCGCCTCATCGAACCGGACGAGTGGGAAGCCCTCCACACCGCCGCCGTCGCCATCAACGAATGGGAGAACGACGACGCGGGGAAGCGCTACCTCGACTGCGTCATCGTCGGCCGGCAACGCCAGCTCGCCGCCGCCACCGCCGACCACCGCGACCGGCACCCCGGCGAACCGGTGTGGATCTCCGTCGACCCCGAAGGCCCGGCTGCGGGCATCTACCGCCGCCGCGGCTTCCGCCAGCACACGACCACCTGGTCGGTCAGCTGCCCCGCCCCCCGCGACGAAGCCCAGATCCTCACGCTCACCGCCGCCTTCGAAGCCGGCACCCTCCCCGTCGCCGATTGGCACCACCGGGAGCACGTCACCGTCGCCGTGCAGCTCCTGCGCGAGGCCGACCTCGACGTCCCGTCCGCCATGGACCGCATGCGCACCGACCTGCATCAGTACCTCGCCGCGCACGGCATCGAGACCACCAAAGACGCCGGCTACCACGAGACGATCACCCGCGGCTGGCTCGAACTGACCGCTCGGTTCTTGCGATCTCGACCGGCCGAATCCCTCGAAGACGCGGTGCTCGGGGCGGCCCTGCACCTGGGCAACAAGCTCCAGCTCCTCGATCACTGGAGCCGCGACTGCCTGAAGTCGTGGGAGTCGCGCCGCGCCTGGGTCGAGCCCGACATACGGCCGCTGGACTGAAGCCGGGATCGATCAGGGGACTCGGCCCAGCTAGTGCGCCAACCGGCGGAACTTGCTCCGCCCCGGCTTGTCCGCGTCGTCTCCGAGGCGACGCCTGCGGTCCTCGACGTAGTCGTCGTAGTTCCCCTCGATGAACTCGCAGTGCCCGTCGCCTTCGAACGACAGGATGTGCGTCGCGATCCGGTTCAGGAACCACCGATCATGGCTGATGACGATGGCGCTGCCGGCGAACTCCGCGATGGCGTCCTCCAGCGAGCGGAGCGTGTCGACGTCGAGGTCGTTGGTCGGCTCATCGAGGATCAGCAGGTTGCCGCCGGACTTCACCAGCTTGGCCATGTGCACGCGGTTGCGCTCACCGCCGGACAGCTGCCCGGTCTTCTGCTGCTGCATGTCCCCGCGGATGTTGAACCAGGTGCAGTAGGCGCGCGTGGCGACTTCCTTCTGCCCCAGCTGAAGCCGGTCGTAGCCGCCCGAGATCTCCTCGTAAGCGGTCTTGTCGGGGTCCAGCCCTCCGCGTGACTGGTCGACGTACGCCGCCTGCACCGTCGCGCCGAGGTCGAGCTTGCCGCCGTCGGGCGTCTCGGTTCCCGTGATCATCCGCATCAGCGTCGTCTTGCCGGCGCCGTTGGCGCCGATGACGCCCATGATCGCGCCTCGGGGCATCACGAAGCTCAGGCCATCGATGAGCGTGCGCCCGCCGTAGCCCTTGGTGACCCCTTCGGCCTCGATGACGATGTCGCCCAGCCGCGGTCCCGGGGGGATGAAGATGACGCCGGCCTGGATCTTCTCCGCGCCGTCGTTCGTCAGCAGGGAGTCGTACGCGTTCATCCGGGCCTTGCCCTTGGACTGCCGCGCCTTCTGGCTCGACCGCACCCACTCGAGCTCGCGCGCGAGGATCTTCTGGCGGTTGCTCTCTTCCTTCTGCTGCTGCTGCAGGCGCTTGCTCTTCTGCTCCAGCCAGCCGGTGTAGTTCCCCTCGTAGGGGATGCCGGCGCCGCGATCGAGCTCCAGGATCCAGCCCGCCACGTTGTCGAGGAAGTACCGATCGTGAGTCACCGCCACCACGGTGCCGGGGTACTCCGCGAGGAACTGCTCCAGCCAGGCGACCGAGTCGGCGTCGAGGTGGTTGGTGGGCTCGTCCAGCAGCAGCATGTCGGGCCGCGCCAGCAGCAGCCGGGCCAGCGCCACGCGTCGCCGCTCACCACCGGACAGCGTGGAGGTCTCCGCATCGACGGGCACGTTCAGCGCGTCCATCGCGATGCCGACGTGCCGGTCCAGGTCCCACAGGTCCTTGGAATCGATGATGTCCTGCAGGCGCCCCTGCTCCTCGAACAGCGCGTTCATCTCCTCGTCGGAGCTGACCTCGCCGAACTTCATCGACACCTCGTTGAACTGATCGACGATCGCGCGGAACTCGGCCACGCCCTCCTCGACGTTCTCCTTGACCGTCTTGGACTCGTCCAGCTGCGGCTCCTGCGGGAGGTAGCCGATCTTGACGCCCGCCAGGGGGTACGCCTCGCCGGTGAACTCTTTGTCCTCACCCGCCATGATCCGCAGCAGCGTGGACTTGCCCGAGCCGTTCAGTCCGAGGACCCCGATCTTCGCGCCGGGGAGAAAAGACAGCCAGATGTCCTTCAGGATCGACTTCCCGCGGGAAGTGGTCTTGGACAGGCCCTGCATCGTGTAGACAAATTCGTTCGCCATGAGGCGGCGTATCTACACGCTGGAAAGCTCCTCCGCCAGCCCCTCGGCGATTCCGAGGTTGGCCCGGTCCTCTTCGGACGGTCGGTAGCCCTTCGCGCGCACGCGCGCGACAAAACGACGGTAGAGCCTCGCCGCCTCGGCCCGGTTCTTCAGGTCGTGGTGCTGGATCTCGGCCATCCGAAAGACCAGGATCGCCAGCTTCGGATGCTCCTTCGCCCAGCGTTCGTACATCGCCAGCGCCTCGCCGGACCGGCCCCGCCGGCGCAGCAGTTGGGCGGGCGCCTCATCCACGTCGGGCACCGGGACCTCGCGGCGGACGAAGTCGTCCCAGAGCTGGTCGATGGGGGAGTGTGAGCCCATCCAGAACGCCCGCCCTCCGACCAGGGCGGCCCAACTGCCGACGCACAGCATCCACATCAGGGTGCCGACCAGGGTTGCGTTCACGGGCCCCCACATCGGGCCGAAGAAGACCATCGCCAGCACCCCGAACAAGACCCACAGGTAGCCGAACAGGCTGAGGAACACCCCCGCCTTGAACGGTTTGTCGTGCTGCTCGGGGAACTTGAACTGGCTGACGTCGAGTTCGAACGGGTCCTCCAACCGCGAGGGGAGCTCCTCGGGTCGGCGGGCCTCAGGGTCGGGCTCCTCGATTTCGAGGACCTTGGGTGGATCGGACACGCCGACATTTTGGGACGGCAACAGCCGCTTGTCCCGTGCACACCCTTGGAGTACGGTGCGCCGTCCTCGGCCCCTGGAGAAGAAATGCCCCGTCTGTTCCGGCTCTTGCTACTCCTCGCCATCGCGGCGACGTTGGTCGTTCCCGGCCTCGCCCTGGCGAAGAAGAAGTCCAAGCACATCGTCAAGCACCAGACCCCTCTGGAGGTCGGTCAGCCGCTGCGCGTTGACGTCCAGGGCGGCCTCGAGTCGTGCTCGGCCGGTTGGGATTGCTGGCTCCTCATCCGCGAGCCCAAGGGCGGCAAGCTCCTCTACATGGTCTCCGTCGACGGCGAAGGCAAGTGGAAGGCCTTCCTCCTCGAGGAGGAGGTCAAGGACGAGGAAGAGGAGGCCGAGGGTGAGGCCCTCGAGTACGAGGACGAGAAGCAGTTCGTCAGCGGCACCGACGGCACCAAGGTGGAGGTCACGAAGATCCCCGACCACGAGTGCGACGGCTACGAGCTGGTCGAGCCGGAGGAAGGCTGGGACACCCTCGGCGACGAGTGGAAGAGCCTGCCGGTCCTGACCGAGGAGCAGCGCATCGAGTGCGCGCGCCGCGGCCGGCTGACCAGCCTCCTCACCGTGGAGAAGATGGACGGCGAGGTCATCACCGAGAACGACCTGCGCTTCTTCCTCGTGCCCCCGGACATCCTCCCGGCGGACACCTTCGAGGTGGAGGCCAACGGCTACTGGGGCGCGTCCATCGACGGCGAGCTCGTCGGCTCCAAGAGCAAGACCGGCGTCATTTCCATCCAGCGATGAGCGACGACATCCAGCGCGAAGTCCTCGACGTCGACGTCCTCTTCGTCGGCGCCGGCTCCTCCTCCCTGGCGGGCGCGATTCGCCTCGCCCAGCTCGTCGCGGAGAACCCCGACGCGTTCCCCGAGCCGCCCGCGATCGCCGTGATCGAGAAGGGCTCCGAGGTCGGCGCCCACGTGCTGTCGGGCGCGGTCATGAAGCCCAAGGCGCTGGACGAGCTGTTCGGCCCCGACTGGCGCGACGACGCCCCCATCGGCCCCGTCGTGGACAAGGAGAACGTCGTCGCGCTGCTCAACGGCACGCGGGCCGTCAACCTTCCCGTCGTCCCCCCCCCGCTGCAGAACCACGGGAACATCATCCTGTCGGCTTCGCGCCTGACGCGGTGGCTCGGCACGAAGGCTGAAGCCCTGGGGATCGACATCTTCTGCGGCTTCCCCGCGGTCGACGTGCTCTGGGACGGCGACAAGGTCGTCGGCGTGCAGACCGGCGACAAGGGCGTCGACGCCAAGGGCGAGCAGAAGGCCAACTTCGAGCCGGGCATCCTGCTCAAGGCGAAGGTCACGATCTTCGGCGAGGGCGTGCTGGGTCACTGCACCCGCATCGTCACCAAGAAGCTGGGTCTGGACGCGGGGCGCAACCCCTGGCAGTTCGAGACCGGGGTCAAAGAGATCATCAAGATGCCGGAGGGCAAGGGCTGCCCCGGCTACGTGATGCACACGCTGGGCTGGCCGTTCGACACGGACACCCTCGGCGGCACCTGGGTCTACGGCCTGGACGACGACTACATCTCCGTCGGGCTGGTCGCCTCCACCGATTGGAGCGATCCCGGCCTGGACCCGCAGTACATGCTGCAGCGGTTCAAGAGCCACCCCCGCGTGGCCAAGCTCATCGAGGGCGGCACGGTCGAGGAGTACGGCGCCAAGGCGCTCAGCGCCGGCGGCCTGTACGCGATGCAGCAGTCGTACTTCGATGGCGGCATGTTCATCGGCGAGTCGGCCCAGATCATGGACATCCAGTCGCTCAAGGGGCTCCACCTGGCCCAGAAGAGCGGCATGCTCGCGGCCCAGACGGCCTTCGATGCGCTCGTCGCGGGCGACAGCTCGGCCAAGCAGCTCAGCAGCTACGCCGACGCCATCAAGGACTCCTACATCTACGACGAGATGTGGGAGGCGCGGAACTTCCATCAGAGCTTCGACAAGGGGCTCTACCTGGGCATGGCGCGCACCGGTCTGGGCATGTTCTTCGGCACCGTCGGGCGCAAGAACGGCCACCACGACCACGCCGCCATGAACCCCATCGCCGTGCAGATGAACGGCGGGACGAGCAAATCGGAGCAGCCCAAGCTCGACATCCCCACGTGGAAGCCGAAGCTGGATGACCTGTTCCTGTCGGGCACCCTCCACGAGGAGGACCAGCCCAGTCACTTGAAGGTCGCCGACCCCGATGTGTGCCGCACGCGCTGCACCGAGGAGTTCGGCAATCCCTGCACCCGGTTCTGTCCGGCGCAGGTTTACGAGATGGTCGAGGACGCGGAGCAGGGTGGACACAAGCTGCAGGTGAACTTCAGCAACTGCGTCCACTGCAAGACCTGCGACATCAAGGATCCCTACCAGCTCATCACCTGGACCCCGCCCGAGGGTGGCGGCGGCCCCAACTACAAAATGACCTGATGCACATGAACACCCCGCACGACTCCACCAAGCAGAACGGCCGCGAAGGCCTCGTCGAGACCCTGTTCCACGGAACCGGCACGACCTACGACGAGATCGCGCATCTGGCGACCTGGGGTCGCGACAAGAAGTGGAAGGAAGACCTGCTGGGGCGCCTCGATTCGCCCAAGCGGATCCTCGACCTCGCCTGCGGGACGGGCATCCTCAGCCTGGAGATGGCGCGGCGGTTCGACTGCCACGTCACCGGCGTCGAGCTCCGCCCCGAGTACCTCGACCTGTGCCGCTCGCGCGCCGCTGAGCGGGGCCTCGACGACACCCGCTTCTTCTGCGCCAACGCCGAAGAGTTCGGCATCGAGGAGACCTTCGACCACATCACGTCGTGCTACCTGCCGAAGTACGTCGACCTGACGATCGTGGTCCCGAACATGGTCAAGATGCTGGAGGCCGGCGGCATGTTCATCATGCAGGACTTCGCCTACCCGAAGGTCCCGTGGGTCCAGGTCGTCTTCGATGATCACTTCGCTCGCATGAAGGAGCGCTGCAAGGACCACCCGGACTGGAACGAGGTCTGGGAGTTGCTCCCCGATGTCCTGAAGAAGTCCACCTGGATCGAGACCCTTGAGGCCGAGATGATCAAGGCGGGCCTCGAGGACGTGACCGTCGTCGAGCAGTCGATGCGCATGTCGGCCCTCGTCTTCGGACGCAAGCCGCTCTAGCCATGGGTCTCAGCGCGCGCCGCATCGAGGTTGCTTGTGCGGCCGTCGCGGCGCTCGCGCCCCCCACCCCAGAGTTTCCCGACACGCCGGCGTCCGTCGGCTTCGGCCCCCGCTTGTCCGGATTCGTGGATGGACTCCCGGGGCCGGAGCGGTTCGGGGTCGCGCTGTTCCTGAGCCTGCTGCAGTGGCTCCCCATCAGCATCGGACCGCACCGCCGTCGGCTGACGAAGCTGTCGGCGGAGCAGGCCAGTGCCTTCTTCGGGCGGCTGGGGGACAGCAAGCTCCTGCCGTTGCGGGGAGCCGCCAAGATCGCGCTGGTTCTGCTGCTGCCCGCCTTCTACGCGGACGAGTCCCTGCGGGCCCGGCTCGGGGATCAGACCCAGGGTCGCGTCGCTGCCCAGGCAAAGACGTTCCCCGTCGAGCGAGGCGGGGAGGTCGAGGAGCTCCTGGAGGCGGACGTCGTCATCGTCGGCAGCGGCGCGGGCGGGGCCCCCCTGGCCAAGGAACTGGCGGAGCTCGGGCGGTCGGTGATCGTGCTCGAGGAGGGCGGCTACCGGCCCGCGACCACGTTCCCTCCGCTGGCGTTCGACGCCTTGTCGCAGCTGTACCGCGACTCCGGGGTGACGGTGACGGTCGGGGTGCCTCCGGTGATGGTCCCCATCGGCAAGCTCGTCGGCGGTACGACCGTCATCAACAGTGGCACCTGCTTCCGCGTGCCGGACTTCGTGCACGCCAAGTGGGTGGAGCGCTACGGCATGCCCGAGGCGCTGTCGGAGGCGTCCCTGGCGCCGATCTACCAGCGGGTCGAGGACATCATCGGCGTGAAGCCGGTGACCCCCGCGCTGCTGGGCGGCAACAACGACATGGCTCGCATCGGGGCCGAGGCGTTGGGCTGGAGCGGCGGGTACCTGCCCCGCAACTTCCGCGGCTGCGTGGGCAGCAACCGCTGCGCCTTCGGCTGCCCCACGGACGCCAAGCAGGCGATGCACGTCACCTACCTGCCGTCGGCGGTGGAGGCGGGGGCGCGGGTCATCTGCGCGACGCGGGTGGAGAAGGTGACCTTCGAGGGGAACCGGGCCACGGGCGTGGTCGCTCGGGTCGTGGAGCCCGGTGGGAAGGGGCGGACCCTCCGCGTCAAGGCTGATGCCGTCGTGGTGGCGGCGGGCACCTTCTACACGCCGGGCCTGCTCCGAGCCTCGGGCGTGCGGCACCGCAACCTGGGCCGGCGGGTGACGCTGCACCCGGCGGTGAAGATCAGCGCGCACTTCCCCGGGAAGGACTTCTACGACGGTCCGGGCGTGCCCCAGAGCTACTACGTCGACGAGTTCCAGCAGCAAGGCGTGATGATGGAGGGGGCCCACGTGCCGCCCGACATGGGGAGCGTCGCGCTGCCGGGGAAGGGGCCGGAGCACAAGCGGCTCATGGAGGTCAGCCGGGAGCTGTCGACGTTCGGCTTCCTGGTCAGCGACGAGCCTTCGGGCACGGTGATGCGGGGCCTCGGCGACCGTCCGTTCGTGCGCTACGACATCGGCAAGGCTGACGAAGCCAAGATGATGCTGGGGCTCAAGAAGCTCGCGAAGCTGTACGTGGCCGCGGGCGCGACGAAGCTCTACCTGCCGACGTGGCGCCTTCCGGAGCTGGACGCGGGCCCGAACGTGGAAGCCCAGATCGACGCCGCCGGCATCCGCGCCGCGGACCTCGAGGTGGCCGCCTTCCACCCCCTCGGCACCTGCGGCTTCGGCCCCGACGGGGACACCTTCCCGTTGGACTGCGACCTGCGCGTGCGCGGGCGGCAGGGGCTGTACGTCGCCGACGGTTCGGTGATGCCGAGCAGCCTCGCGGTGAACCCGCAGTTGACGATCATGGTCCTGGCGACCCGGTTGGCGTGGCACCTGGACCAGAAGCTCACCGCCGGCGTCTAGGCGCCAACCCGGCTTCGCGCAGCTTCTCCAGGTCCTCGTCGGGGTACTCCGCCAGGACCTTGTCCCGGATCGCGCGCATCTGGCGCATGTGGACGAGGACGAACCAGGCCACGGAGCCGCCCACCACCGCCGCCCCCACCAGTCCGGCGCTGAGCACCCATCGGCCCACGACGGGGCCCAGATACAGTGTTCCGAAAAGCGCGAGTACGCCGCAGTACAGCCCCACGGCACCGACCACGGTGATGCTCACCGGGATGGCGGTCAGCAGTAAGCGTCCCGGTAGCCCCACCTATCTCGGCACGGGCGTCTCGGCGATTCTTCGTCGAGAGTTCCTCCAGCGTTCCGGCAAATGAGACCGAGTGGCCGTGGAGTACAAGGGCCTTCTTGCGGTCCAACCTCGGCAGCAACCCGAAGACCTGGAATGGGTCGGCTGGTCCGTTTCGGGACGAATTCCAGCGCAGGAGCCGACCGACGAGCTTGGGGTATTGCTCAAGCAGTTCACGGTTCCAGCCGCTCTTCACCTCGTCCTGTCCGAATATTCGATCGCCCAGATTCGGGATGACGACGGGACTCGTCGGGGGCTTCGTCGTCATGGCCTGCGCGCAGGTCGGCGCCGAGGCGGCGACTCTCGATGGCCGAGGTGGGCGTCGTAGACGACGCTCGG
>JAAESI010000265.1 GCA_024229515.1 Pseudomonadota bacterium
ACACGCCGCGGACCAACGGCAAAGCCGAGCGATTCATCCAAACGCTGCAGCGAGAGTGGGCCTACGGCCGGGTCTATCAGAGCTCAGCCGAGCGAAACGAACGCCTCTGGGACTGGCTCAACTACTACAATCACCAGCGCCCCCACGGAGGCATCGGGCATCAACCGCCCATCTCCCGGATTGACTCGTCAAACCGGAACAACGGCCCTGGTCACGACAACTAGCGGCATCCGGGCCGGACAAACGCTGACCCATGGAACCCCCGGCATGCGAGCATGCCAGCCGATGCCGCGCCGCCTCCTGCTCGCCGCCTTCCTGCTCGCCGCCGCGCCGGCGCACGCCATCGATCCCGACGGGGGGCGCTACCTCCCCGACCCCGACGCGATGTTCTGGTTCATCCAGATCAGCGACACGCACGTGGGCGCGGACATCGGCTACGGCACCCAGGACACCGACCACCTGGCGTGGGTCGTCAACGACGCCGTCGGCGTGATCGACCCCGACTTCGTGGTCCTCACCGGTGACATCGTCGACGGCACCAACGGCCTCTTCGTGCCCACCGGGCAGTACCAGAGCGAGTGGGACGAGTACCGCGGCGTCGTCGATGAGGCGGGCATGGAGGTCACCTACTTCCACGACATCGTCGGCAACCACGACACCTACAGCGACGAGGGGGCGACCTACTACCTGGACAACTCCCTGCTCGGCTCGGCGTACGGCACCTGGCACGAAGCCTGGACCCACGAAACGGACTTCGGCGAGTACGTCTTCGTCGGCCTCTGCAGCGCCGATCTGACCGGCTCGTTCCCCGGGCTGGACTCCGCCGGGTTCAACGAGGGCGAGCTGGTGTTCCTGGACGAATCGCTGACCGAGCACGCCGACGCCGATCTGGCGTTCGTGTTCTCGCACCACCCCCGCGGCTCCCTGGACTTCGGCGGAGATGAGGCGAACGACCTCCTCGACGCTCACGGGGTCTCGCTGTGGTCCAACGGGCACTTGCACAGCCACGAGATCGACATTGTCGGCGACACCCTGCAGTTCAACCTCAGCACCGCGGGCAAGGGCGAGGACGACAACCTCGCCGTCGTCGTCATCGACCACGACGGCGTCTCCGCCAAGGCCGCCGACATCGGGGGCTGGCCGTACGTGCAGATCACCGCGCCGGTGGACGCCGCCCTGGGCGAGGCCAACCCCCACCCCTACCCCGTTGCCGCCGCCGAGGCCGACGCCTTCGTGCGCGCCGTCGTGTTCGACGAAGACCCCGACGTGCTCGCCTGGTTCGCGCTGGACACCAACCCCCTGGAGCCGATGGAGGAGGTCGCCGACGCGGTCTGGCAGGCGCCGTTCGATGCCAGCGCGCTGGAGCCGGGCATGCACCAACTCGCGGTCGAAGCGGAGAGCGTCTCGGGGTGGGACACCCACGTCATCCAGTTCGAGGTCCGCGTCACCGCCTGCAGCGACGGCGCCGACAACGACGGGGACGGCCTCGCCGACTTCCCCGACGACGACGGCTGCTGGGGGCTGTCGGACGACCTCGAAGGGGAGCCCGACCCCGAGGGCGACGACGACGATGATGACGACGACTCGGCCGACGACGACGACTCAGCCGACGACGACGACGTCACCCCCGACGACGACGACGTCACCCCCGACGACGACGACGACTCGGCCAGCGACGACGACGATGACTCCGCACCGACCGACGACGGGGGTGACGGCTGCTCCTGCG
This sequence comes from Pseudomonadota bacterium, assembly GCA_024229515.1. GTDB lineage: Bacteria > Myxococcota_A > UBA796 > UBA9615 > UBA9615 > JAAESI01. Next base: position 1,730 of record JAAESI010000265.1, read on the forward strand.
CTGAGGAGACCAGCTCCTCCGGCGCCCTCGCCCTGCTCCTGCTGGCCGCCCCCCTCCTGACGCGCCGATCCCGCCAAGCACAACCAATTGGGAGAGGTTAGGATCCAGTAGGGGGCACGACGTGAAAGGGAGTCTAGTGGCACGTTCCACGATTCTCCTCATCGAGGGCGACCCCCGACTGCGCAAGTTGGTTCGGGCATTGCTCGGCCGTGCCGGGTACCAGGTCCTCCAGGCCACCGACGGCCGGAGCGCGCTCGAGATCGTGCACGAAGAGACCATCGACCTCGTCGTCCAGGACCTTCGCCTGCCGGACATGCACGGCATCGACCTCGCCGCCGTCATCCGCGAGACCCGGAGCATCGAGGACCTCCCGATCCTGGCGGTCTCCAGCGTCTCTTCGACCCTCGAGAGCGCCAACAACATCGAGCTTCTGTTCAGCGAGTTCTTGCTCAAGCCGGTGGAGCCCAGCCAGCTCCTGGAGGTCGTCCGGGCCTACCTCCCCGTCGACGGCGAAACCAGCGAGCTCCCCGGGCAGCGCCGCCTGATCCTGGTGGCCGACGACGCCCTGCAACGTCGGGTCACAGCCAGCCGCCTCCGGCGCAAGGGCTTCCGGGTGCGTGAAGCCGCCGACGGCGCCCAGGCCCTCGAGCAGGCCCTGATCGAGCCCCCCGCCGCCATCGTCTCGGACGTGCTCATGCCCCGCATCGACGACATCCGGCTGTGCCAGACCGTGCGCGCCCACCCGGTGCTGGCGGAGACCCCGTTCGTGCTCGTCTCCTCCGGCGCCATTGAGGAGGAGGACAGCCGCATGGCCGTCTCCGCCGGGGCCAACGGCATCGTCCGGCGGAGCACCTCGTGCAAGGAGCTGCTGAGCACGGTCTTCACCCTGCTGGAGGAGCGCCCGGAGGCCCCCACGGTCTCAGACCTGAGCATCACCTCCGAGCTGGGGGAGACCGACTCGGGCCCGCAGCAGTCGGTCGACAGCACCGACTACCGCGCTCGGATGATCCGCCAACTGGAGCGTCAGGCGCAGATCACCTCGGAGCTCAGCCGCATCTCGAACCTGCGCGCGGCCCAGCTGTCCGTGCTCGCCGGCGTGTCCGAGACCCTGACCCGCACGCTCGATCTGCAGGCGGCGCTGGAAGAAGCCCTCGCCCGCTGCATGGACGTGTCGGTCTTCTCGCTGGGCGCGGTCTACCTCGTCGAAGGCAATGACCTCCTCCTGACCGCATCCCACGGCTTCCCCGACGCCGTGCAGCCCCAACTGCAGGACCTGTTCGGCTTCCACGAGCTGCTCCACCGCGTGCTCGACGAGCAGGAGTCCTCACCCTCCCGAGCCAGGTACCGGCCTTCCAGCGGGCTCACCGCCTCCTGGAGTTCACCAGCGCGCGGGCGCTCCAGTTGGTGCCGCTGCTCCAGGGCGACAACCGCCTCGGGGCGCTCGTGCTGGCGTCGCTGCAGCCGGACATCCGCAAGCGGGGGTTCGCGTTCGCGCGGACGATCCAGGGGCAGCTGTCCCAGGCGATTCAGCTGGGTCGCGCGCTGGACCGGCTGTCGCTGTCGGAGCAGCGCTTCCGGCGGGTCGCCGAGGCGGTCGCCGAAGCGCTGCTGATCAGCGAGCGCGACGGCCGCGTCACCTTCATGAACGAGGCCTCGCAGTGGCTGTTCGGGGTCGAGTCGACCGCGGGCCTGACGATCCAGGACCTGATGCCAGGCATCGACGTCACCGCCGCCGAGTGGGAGGGACCGATGCGCTCCGACGACGGCAACACCTCGGTCGTTCGGGTGACTACGTCCCTGACGGTCGTGGGTCAGGAGTTCGAGCGCACCCACCTCGTGCAGGACGTCACCGAAGATCGGGCGACGGAGGCGGAGCTTCGGCGGCTCGCCATCCACGACGACCTCACCGGCCAGCTGAACCGGCGTGGCTTCCTCGAGCGTCTGGAGGAGGCCCTCGCGGCGGGCGAGACCGGCTCGATCCTCTTCATCGATCTGGACGGCTTCAAGGCCGTCAACGACGACCACGGCCACCGCGCCGGGGACTTCGTGCTGCAACGCGTGGCGGAGGTGGTGCCCGAGCGGCTCGCGGGCGAGGGCCGGTTCGGCCGGATCGGGGGCGACGAGTTCGCGATCCTGTGGCATCACGCCGACAACGGGGCGGCGGGCACGCTGAGCGAGGCCGTGCGGGACTGCATCACCGGACTGCAGCTGGCGATCGACGGCAAGCCCGTCACCCTCGACGCGAGCATCGGAGGGGTCGCGTTCCCGGAGCACGGCAGCTCCGCCACCGAGCTCATGGAGCGCGCCGACGCGGCGATGTACCGCGCCAAGCGGGAGGGCGGAGGCCGGTTCGTCCGGTGGGACGAGGACGTCGGCTAGCTACCCGTCGGTGAGCTCCGCGAGGGCGTCCGCGAACGCCTCGTTGGGTGCCCGCCCGGCCCCGTCGATCGACAGCTCGGGCCGGATCGACTCGGCAAAGTACATGCGCACCTCGCCCTTGTTCTTGGCCTGCGCGTGCCCACGACACCTCCCGCGGCGGCCTCCCCAGACACCCCGGGGGCCGGCCTAACGCAGGGCGGCCAGGACTTCCGCCGCGGCGCGCTCACCCGACTCGAGGGCGCCCTCCATGAAGCCCATGAACTGCCGGGCGGTCTCGGTGCCGGCCCAGTGGAGGGGTCCGATGGGGGCTCGGACGGCGGCGCCGAAGATGCTGAGGGCGCCGGTGGGGAAGGTGGCGATGGGGGCGCCGGCGGAATAGGGCTCCAGGGCCCAGTCGACGGCGCGGACGGTGGTGGGGGTGCCCGCTTCGGGACCGAAGGCGCGCTCGAGCTGGGTGAGCACCTCGCTGATGCGCTCGGCCTCGGGGAGGTCGGACCAGCCGCGGGCGGGGCCTCCGACGAGGAAGCCGAGCAGGCAGGCCTGATCACCGACGGTGTTGTCGAAGGCGACGGCGAGGGGGCCGTCGGTGCTGACGAGCTCGCCGCTGAGGCCGGCGTCGTGCCAGAAGCGTCGGTCGTACAGGGCGAAGAACTTGATGGTGGAGGCCATGCCGACGCGCTGGGTGAGCTGGTCTCGGCGGGTCGGGAGGCGGGGGCTCCAGCGCACGCGGTCGCACAGCGGGATGGGCATCGTGACGATGACGCGGCGGGCCCGCAGGCCGTCGATGTCGACCCCGTCGTCGCCCCACGCGACCGCCTCGACGGGGGTGTCGAAGCGCACGTCCAGTCCGTCCGCGAGCCCCTCGCAGATCGGCTGCGCACCGCCGACGATGATGCTGTCCTGGTTGCCTCCGTGGGCCTCGATGAGCTGCTCGAAGCCGCCGCTGCCGGCCGCGTAGGCGCAGAAGTGGAGCATGGAGACTTCGCTGGACTCGGAGCCGAAGACGACCCGCACGGCGGAGTTCACCAGGGCCATGACGTCCCGGTTCCCGGCATACCTCTCGAGCCACGCGCGCACGGTCAGCCCGTCCAGCGCGGCGGCGCCGGGCGAGTCCCAGGGGGCGGCGGAGTCGATGGTCTTGACGAGCCGTTCGATGCGCCAGAGCGCCAGCTGCATGCGGATGAGCTTCCACGGCGAGATGCGGGGGATGAGGCCCGAGTAGGTGGACCGCTTGCCGTTGAGCATCAGCACGGTCTTGCCGTCCAGCGGCGTCAGCGCGGTGGTCAGGCCGAACTCGGTCACGAGCGCATGCATGCGCTCCTGGTTGGGGCCGATCCACTGCCCCCCGAAGTCGAACCGCGTTCCCTCGAGTTCCGCGGTCCAGGTGCGCCCGCCCACGCGATCGCGGGCCTCCAGCACCACGACGTCGAGCCCCGCGCGCTTCAGGTCCCGGGCAGCGGCGAGGCCGGCGAGGCCGGCGCCGACGACGATGGCGTCATGCATGGGGGGAGCTTAGAGGAATGCCGTTCGACGGACGGCGGCGTGGTCATCGAAGGCCGGATAGGCAGGCGCTACCCGCACCCTCGCCGCGAGCATGGCCGAAGCGCCTGGGTAGGCAGGCGAAACGCCGACCCTCGCCGCGAGCGTGGCCGAAGCGCCTGGGTAGGCAGGCGCTACCCGCACCCTCGCCGCGAGCGTGGCCGAAGCGCCTGGGTAGGCAGGCGTAACGCCGACCCTCGCCGCGAGGGTGGCCGAAGCGCCTGGGCCACGGACCTCAGTCCTCCCAGATCAGCGTCACGTTCTGGCCTGCGTCCACCGTCTCGGTGGTCGAGACCGTGCCATCGGGCCACGTCACCTCCACGGTGAAGGGCCCTCGCGGTCACCGAGGCCGACCCGGAGGTGGTTGGGTTGGGACGAGTTGAAGCCTGAGTTCCGTCGGATCGTGCGGACCAGCGCCCAGTCGTCGGAGTCCCGAGGAGTCACCACCACCGCCGCGCCGGTGGCGTCGCGCAGCCCCGAGCGCCCGAGCACCCGCACGCCGATGAAGCGCGGGGGAGGGTCCTGGTCGTGCCGGAAGAGGCGGTTGGGTTCCCGATGCCCGCCCAGGGTGCGGTCGCCCGGTTCGTAGGCGCTGGGTTCGGGAAGCTGGCGCGCACGTCCTCGTCGTCGTCCGCGTACGTGGGGGGCACGTCGATCGCGGCGGAGCGGTCCACCTAATCCACGCCCCCGTCCCCATCGGGGATCAGGCTGTAGAGCGCGTTGACCTGGCCCCCCGGCGGCGCACCGTTGCCGAACATCACCTCGAAGGAGCCGTCCAGATCCAGATCGCCCACCTGCATGCCCATCGTGGCCATGATCAGCGAGCCCGGCTGCCCCCGCGGCCGGAACCCTGCATCCGGGGTCGCGTCGACCCAGCCGCCCGCCTGGTCGTTCAGGAACAGCCGATGCGGCCCGGGCGGCGGGTCGCCCTCGAAGTCCTCGGGGTCCACCAGCGCCCCCGTGGGCGAGAACGAAGAGACCAACAGGTCCGGTCAGCCGTCGGCGTTGAAGTCCTCCGACACGGCCCCGAACGCGCCCTCCGGCATGAGCAGCAGGTCCGGCGTGGCCGCGGTCAGGAGGCCGGTGCCGTCGTTGATGAGCAGCCGGTTCTCGTCCAGGTACGAGGCCACGAACAGGTCGAGGTCGCCGTCCTGATCCGGGTCGAAGACCGCCGGCTGGAAGGCGTCGTGCATCCCGATGACCCCCGGCCCCGCGTCCACCTCGTCGAAGCCCCCGTCGGCACGCCCCATGAACAGCAGGTCGATCGGGTTGGAGCCGTCCGCGGCCGTCTTGGCGGGCACGTACAGGTCGAGCCAGAGGTCCCCGTCCAGGGCAGCCCAGACGGCTCCGAACGACGCCCGGTCTCCCCTCCGAATCGCCACCTCGTCCGTGACATCGACAAAGACCGGGGCGTTCGAGTCGGGATCGGGGCCGTCGTTGCGCAGCAGGATGTCGTCACAGCCGTACTCCCACCCCCCGCAGGAGACGTAGAGGTCCGGGTCCCCGTCGCCGTCGTAGTCGGCCGCCGAAGCGGCGGTGTCGTGCTCCGTCGTCAGCGGCGCGACCGCCTCGTCGGACGATCCGTCCGACCGGTTCAGGAACAGGCTGGCGGCGTCGTGCGTGTTGGACAGGAACAGGTCGACGTCCCCGTCACCATCGAAGTCGGCGCCCGCCGCCCCGCGGTTCCTGCGGAAGCGGTCCTGGACCCCCGCTTCGAGCGCGACGTCCACCAGATCGAAAGGAGGGAGGGTCCCCCCACAGCCCATCAGCACGAGGAGGCCCAAGAGGGCCGGCGGGAACGCCCGCGTCGTAAGGGCGGGCGGCGAATCAGAAGACGAGGCCCGCGCCGACCCAGAGGCCGGCGGTGATGTCGCGGACCTCCACGGCGTCGGCGTCGCGGTTCACGAGCCAGTGGGACGCCCGCAGATCGAAGGCGGCGCGGATCATCAGCGGCTTCACGGGGCGGATGACGGCGCCGACTTCCAGCGAGTAGTCGTTCAGGCCGCCGGCTCCGCCGAGCAGCCCGGCGACGCCGAAGCGGCCTTCGATGCCGACGATGCGGCCCGGCTCGACGCGCACGCCGATGCCGCCACCGAGGTGCGATCCACCGAAGGAGAAGGAGGTCGCCAGCGACGAGGTCACGTTCTCGTAGACCGTCCAGCTGCGCAGGCCGTAGCCGATGTCGCCCAGCAGGTAGAGCTTGGTCAGCCCCTGCGTCAGCGGCAGCTTGCCCACCACGTTGGCGTCCAGCCGGTGCGTCGGCCGTGGACCCGCGGTCACGTCCCAGTGGTTGACGGGCTCACCCGCACCGATGTCGTACCGAAGCCGACCGCCGACGTACCAGCCGCCGAAGAAGTACTCCGCGCGCAGCGAGCCGCCGCCCCCGAAGCCGCCGCTGTCGAACGACCAGAAGCCCGGCCGGCCCTCGTCGCCCGGCTCGCAGTCTTCGCTGCCCGCACACGGCGTGTGGCTGTAGCCGCGCCCGCCGACGAGGCCGCCGAGCAGCACGTAGCCGTCGCCGAACGCGCCGTAGTCCTCGGACACCGTCACCGTGCTCGTGGCCTTCACCTGCCCGGAGGTGCCGCCGTCCAGCTGGCCCTTGAGCCGGTCCGCGAGGCTGACCGCCTCCGGCGAGCGCGACAGGTTCGCGGTCAGGTCCAGATAGGTCTGCAGCCAGGACTCGGCCCGACGCAGCTCACCCTTGCCCTCGTACGCCAGCGCCTTGACCACCATCGCGGTGTACAGCGCCGGGTTGAGGCGAAGCGCCGAGTCGGCCGACGCGATGGCGGCGTCGAAGTCGCCCTTCTCCAGCTCCTTCCAGGCGAAGTCGAGCTGCCGCTGGGCTTCCGTCTCGAGCGCCCCCTGGGCCGCTGCCGGCGCCGCCGTCATCGTCATCGCCGCGGTCGCGACCAGCAGGCCGAGCACCGCCGCGCGAGGCACGCGGGGAGCGTTCCGGCGGCGGCGGGCGAGGCCGAGCGCGCCGAGGAACGCCAGGCCGAGGAAGCCGGCCAGGGGCACGGAGCCCGAACCGGCGACATCGCTTCGGCAGCTGCTGCAGCCGGCGAACACCGACGGCGGGTCGTACTCGTCGTTGTCCACGATCTCCGGCGGCTCCACCGCGTCGTCGTCGTCGGTGGCGTCGTCGTCGTCGTCGCTGCTGCTGTCGTCGTCGTCACCCTCGATGCAGTCGGCGTCATCCATGTCGATGTCGCCGTCGCAGTCGTTGTCGATCGTGTCCTCGCACTCCTCGTCGGCGTCCGGGTTGGTGTCGATGTCGGTGTCGTCGCAGTCCAGCTCGTCGGGCTCGAGGTTCTCCACGCAGTCGGCTCGGTCGCCGTCGGGGAAGCCGTCGCCGTCGGCGTCTTCGTCGATCACGCCGTCGCAGTCGGTGTCGAGCCCATCGCAGATCTCCTCCGCCGCGGGGTTTCCGTCGAACTCGGGGAAGACCGTGTCGTCGCCGTCGTCGCAGTCCAGCGGTCCGCCGTAGGTCGTCACGCAGTCCGCGTCGTCCACCCACACGCCGTCACCGTCGAGGTCGAAGCCGTCGTCGCTGAGCCCGTCGCAGTCGTCGTCGAGGTCGTTGCAGACCTCGTCGGTGTCCGGGGAGATGGTCGGGTCGGTGTCGTCGCAGTCGGTGTTGGCCGCGCCGTAGGTGTCGACGCAGTCGCCCTGGAAGCGGTCGAACGTGCCGTCGCTGTCGAGGTCGAACGTCTCGTCGGTGTCGCCGTCGCAGTCGTCGTCGACGGCGTTGCAGGCCTCGTCGGCCCCCGGGTAGATGGCGCTGTCACCGTCGTCGCAGTCAGTGCCGTCGGGGCACACCGTCACGTCGGTGAAGCCGTCGCCGTCGAAGTCGAAGTCCTCGTCGATGAGGAAGTCGCAGTCCTGGTCGACCCCATCGCAGACCTCGAGCGCGCCGACAAACACCGTCGCGTCGTCGTCGTTGCAGTCGCCGTCGCAGGTGGTGAAGCCGTCGCCGTCGTCGTCGGTGTCTTCGTCGACCTCGCCGTTGCAGTTGTCGTCGACGCCGTTGGTGCAGTCCTCGAAGTTGAACGGGAACACCGTCGGCTCTTCGTCGTCGCAGTCGGTGTCGGTGTAGGCCGCGACGCAGTCCGGGTTGTCACCGTCGACGTACCCGTCGTCGTCCAGGTCGAAGCCGTCGTCGGTCAGACCGTCGCAGTCGTCGTCCACGGCGTTGCAGGTCTCGACCTGCTCCGGGAACACGTCGGCGTTGGCGTCATCGCAGTCCAGGTCGAACTCGTACACCGCCTCGCAGGAGGCTTCGTTGCCATCGACGAACCCATCGCCGTCCAGGTCGAAGTCCTCGTCGATCGCACCGTCGCAGTCGTCGTCGACCAGGTTGCACAGCTCCGCGGCGCCGGGCAGGACCGAGGCCTCGCCGTCATCGCAGTCGCCGCCGCCGGTGGGGGTGCCGACGTGGTCCGCCTCGGGAGCGGCGCACTCCACGTAGCCGTCCAAATCGTCGTCGATCTCGTCCGGCGGGATCGCGCCGTTGCAGTCGTTGTCCCGACCGTCGCAGAGCTCGGGGGCGAGCGGGTAGACGTCGTCCAGCGCGTCATCGCAGTCCGCGTCGGTGCCGTAGTTGGCCGCGCAGCCGCCGTCGGCGCCGTCGAAGAAGCCGTCCAAGTCGACGTCGAAGTCCTCGTCCACGGCCCCGTCGCAGTCGTCGTCCAGCACGTTGCAGAACTCCGGGGCGCCCGGGAACGTGCCCGGCGCAACGTCGTCGCAGTCGGTGTCGGGGTAGGCCGCGTCACAGCCGTCGCCGAAGAAGAAGCCGTCCGCGTCGAGGTCGAAGTCCTCGTCCGAGACGCCGTCGCAGTCCTGATCGAAGGTGTCGCACACCTCGTCGGCGCCGGGGAACGTCAGCGCGTCGCCGTCGTTGCAGTCCAGGTCCACGTAGGACGCCTGGCAGCCCGGATCGAGGCCGTCGACGTAGTCGTCCGCGTCGGCGTCGAAGTCCTCGTCGATCTCGCCGTCGCAGTCGTCGTCCAGCGCGTTGCAGACTTCCGTGCCGCCCGGGAAGATCGACGAGTCGTCGTCGTCGCAGTCGCCGCCGCAGGTGGTGACGCCGTCGCCGTCGTTGTCCTCGTCCACGTCGATCGTGCCGTCACAGTCATCATCGATGCCGTTGGTGCAGTTCTCGATCTGCAGCGGGTTGACCTGATCGTTGGTGTCGTTGCAGTCGAGGAACACGTCCGTGTAGACGCCGGCGCACTCGTCCGCGTCGAACGCGCCGTCGGAGTCGAGGTCGTAGTCCTCGTCGATCTCGCCGTCGCAGTCGTCATCGAGCAGGTTGCAGCTCTCATCCGCGCCGGGGTTGATCGTGTCGACCCCGTCGTCGCAGTCCGCGGCCTCCTCGTAGGTGGCGGCACAGAAGGCGTCGTCGCCGTCGAAGTAGCCGTCGCCGTCGAGGTCGAACCCGTTGTCGATCGTGCCGTCGCAGTCGTCGTCCTCGGCGTTGCAGAACTCGGTCGCGCCGACGTACTGCGCCGGGTCGGTGTCGTCGCAGTCGTTGTCGGCGCACTCGTTGAAGCCGTCGCCGTCACCGTCGGTCTCGTCGTCGGGGACGAGTCCGTCGCAGTCGTTGTCCAGCTCGTCGCAGACCTCGGGGGCGTCGGGGTTGACCGTGTTCAGGGTGTCGTCGCAGTCGGTGGACTCGTACGCCGCCACGCAGTCGTCGACGCTGCCGTCCACGAAGCCGTCGCTGTCGGTGTCGAAGTCCTCGTCGGACGAGCCGTCGCAGTCGTTGTCGAGCACGTCGCACAGCTCGGGAGCGCCGTCGTAGACCGTGTCGTTGGTGTCGTTGCAGTCCGTGTCGGCGTACGAGCTGGCGCAGCCGGCGTCCTCGACGTCGAAGAAGCCGTCCTCGTCGGTGTCGAAGTCCTCGTCGATGGCGAGGTCGCAGTCCTGATCGACGGTGTCGCAGACCTCCTCGGCGTTGGGGTGGATGGTGTCGTCGTCGTCGTCGCAGTCGGCCTGATCGCCGTACGCAGCGGCGCAGTCACCCACGTCGCCGTCGAAGTAGCCATCGAAGTCCAGGTCGAAGCCGTCGTCCACCGTGCCGTTGCAGTCGTTGTCGATGCTGTCGCAGACCTCGGCCGCGGCGGGGTTGATGGCGGCGTCGCTGTCGTCGCAGTCGGTGCCGGTGCTGCACGCGATCGCGCTGAAGTAGCTGTCACCGTCGGCGTCGAAGCCTTCGTCGACCGTGCCGTCGCAGTTGTTGTCGATCAGGTCGCAGATCTCGTCGGCGTCCTCGTAGACCGTGTCGTCGCTGTCGTCGCAGTCGGCCTCGCACTCGTAGTAGCCGTCGTTGTCGTCGTCGACCTCGCCGTCGGGCTGGCCGTTGGGGATGACGCCGTCGCAGTCGTCGTCGGCGCCGTTGCAGACCTCGGGCGCACCGGGGTTCTGGGTGGCGTCGGTGTCGTCGCAGTCATCGCCGAAGGCGCACGCCACGTCGTCGAAGTAGCCGTCGCTGTCCGCGTCGAAGCCTTCGTCGATCTGCGTGTCGCAGTCGTCGTCCTCGGCGTTGCAGATCTCGGTCGCGTCCGGGTTCTGGTCGGAGTCCTGGTCGTCGCAGTCGTCGCCGAAGCTGCAGGGGCCGTCGTCGAAGAAGCCGTCCTCATCGTCGTCGAAGCCCTCGTCGACGAAGGCATCGCAGTTGTTGTCGATGGCGTCGCAGATCTCGAGGATCGACGGGTTGATGTTGGCGTCCTGGTCGTCGCAGTCGTCGCCGGAGGGGCAGGGACCGTCGTCGAAGTAGCCGTCGAGGTCGTCGTCGAAGTCCTCGTCGGTGGCGGCGTCGCAGTCGTCATCGACGCTGTTGCAGGTCTCCGTCGCGCCGGGATAGACGTCGCTGTTGCTGTCGTTGCAGTCGACGTCGGAGTAGGCCGAAGCGCAGCCGGCCCCTGCGAACCAGGTGTCCTCATCGTTGTCGAAGCCGTCGTCGACCGTGCCGTCGCAGTCGTTGTCGATGGCGTCGCAAACCTCGGTGTTGCCGGGGAACGACAGCGTCTCGCTGTCGTTGCAGTCGTTGCCGCCGCTGAGGTCGGGGGCGCCGTTGTCAACGAACGGCTCGCACGTCAGGAACTCGTCGCCGTCGCCGTCGGTCTCCCCCACGCCGTTGCAGTCGTTGTCCCAGCCGTCGCACACCTCCTCGGCGGTCGGGTAGATGACGGCCACGGTGTCGTTGCAGTCGCCGCCCCCTTCCACGCTCTCGGGCGGGTTGGCGTCCACGTGGAGGGTGCAGTCGATGTAGCCGTCGCCGTCGGAGTCCTGCTCGTTGCCGGGGAGGTTTCCGTCGCAGTCGCTGTCCTTGCCGTCGCAGATCTCGTTGGCGCTGGTGTTCACGTTCGGGTCGGCGTCGTCGCAGTCCCCTTCGCACGTGGTCTGCCCGTCGGAGTCGCCGTCGATGTCCTCGTCGACCGTGCCGTCACAGTCGTTGTCGAAGCCGTCGCAGACCTCCGCCTCGCCGGGGTTGGCGAGGGGCTCATTGTCGTCGCAGTCGTCGCCGCCGAAGGAGAGGTTCCCCCACGCCGCGTAGGGGCCGCAGGCGAAGTAGTCGTCGCTGTCGATGTCGCGCTCGTCGGCCTGGCCGAAGCTGCCGTTGCCGAGGCCTCCGGAGCAGTTGGAGTCGTAGCCGTCGCAGGCCTCCGCGGCGCCGGGGTTCACCTGCGGGATGGTGTCCTGGCAGTCGTTGGCGCAGATGCGCCAGCTGTCGCCGTCGCCGTCCGCCTCGTTGGGGGGGACGACCGAGTCGCAGTCGTCGTCGATGCCGTTGCAGGCCTCGGTCGCGTCGGGGTTGATGTTGAAGTTGTTGTCGTTGCAGTCGTCGCCGAAGGTGCAGTCGTCTTCGTCGAAGAAGCCGTCGTTGTCGATGTCGAAGCCGTCATCGACCGTGCCGTCGCAGTCGTCGTCGACGGTGTTGCAGATCTCCGTGGCGCCCGGGTTGACCGAGAAGGAGCCGTCGTCGCAGTCGAGGCTGCTGCTGGGCAGGTTGCTGGCGCACTCCGCCTCGTTCTCGTCCGGATAGTTGTCGCTGTCGAGATCGAAGTCCTCGTCGACGTCCCCGTCGCAGTCGTTGTCGAAGCCCTCGCAGGACTCGTCGTTGGTCGGGTAGTTGTCCGGGTCGGTGTCGTCGCAGTCGTCGTCGAGGTTCCCGGTGACGCCGTCGGGGCCGCAGGTGGTAACGCCGTCGGTGTCCGCGTCGAAGCCTTCGTCGACGTCGCCGCCGCAGTCGTTGTCCTGGGCGTCACAGACCTCGGTGTTGCCGGAGTAGTTGTCGGGGTCGCCGTCGTCGCAGTCGCCGTCGCAGGAGGCCTGGCCGTCACCGTCGTTGTCGAACCCTTCGTCCGTGGAGCCGTCGCAGTCGTTGTCGATCAGGTCGCAGACCTCGGTGTTGCCGGGGTACGCGTCCGCATCCTCGTCGTCGCAGTCGGTCAGCGCGGTGACGCCGTCGCCGTCGTAGTCGGCGCAGGTGGCGCAGCTCTCCACCCGGGTCGACCACGTGTTGGTGGTGCTCGAGGGACTCAGGGTGACGGGAAGCCCGCCACCGACGACGGTGCCGTACGTCAGCCGCTTGTATTGGCCGAACGTGACGTTGGGGTCGGGGGGGAGGTTGATGTTCCAGCCGCGGGGATGGCCGGTGGCGAAGTACCCCACCGCGAGGTTGACGAACCCTTCGCTGGGGACGACGTCGATGTCGAAGGTGCCGGACTCGATCCAGTGCAGGCCGTCGGTGCCCTGGATGTCGACCTCATGGCTCGCCTTGAGGGTGAACGGACCGGTCTGGCTGAGGCCGGTGTAGACGCCGAACACGATGGTGTCGTCCGACGTGGGGTCGATCTCCACCGCGAACTGCTCGATGCGGGTGGCGGAGTCGATGCTGAAGACTGAGCCCTGGTGGTAGTTCGCCGAGCCGCAGCAGGTGCCGGTCGCGTCGAGCTCGTCGCCGTCGCTGTCCAGGGTGTGGAGGTGCTGGGCCATCGCGTTGGAAGTCGAGGCGTTGAGCGTCATGGTCGGCTCAACCGAGTTGTCGTTCGAGTAGTAGAAGCCCAGCGTTTCGCCCCAGGAAGGATCCGCCGCCGGGTTGCTGCTGTGGGTCCACCGCCAGTACCCGGTCGAGGAGTTGCCGAGGTACCCCACCCAGTACTTGTTTCCGGCGGTCATCTGGACCTGGACGTCCTCGGCGACGAGGAACTGGTCGAGGTTGTTGGAGTCGTGGACCGTGGTTGTGGTGCCGGTGTCTTGCAGCGTCCACGAGCCACACGTAGGGCCGGTGCCGGGGCAGCTGTAGACGGCCCAGTTCACCGTGGAGGAAGCGTTGACGCGGTACCGCTGGTCGAAGCCCAGGAGAACCGTGTCTTCGGAGACGGTGTAGACCTGCCCCCGGAAGTAGGGGCCGGTGTAGGACGTGGACGCGTAGAGGCCGGGATCGGGGGGCTCCGTGTCCAACGGTTCCCCAGCGCTGGTGTGCAGGCGGGCGTGGAGCAACGCGTTCCACTTGCTCAGGCTGTCGTTGTCACCGTCGAGCTCCTCCGGGATCGACGTGTACGAGGTGGCGATCGCCGTCCCAAAGCTCAACTCGTCGGTGACGTTCGAGGTGTAGCTGATGTTGACCGACGAGCCGGGCCAGCACGCGATCACGCTGTAGAACTTGTCGGGGTCGAACTCCGCGTACAGCGGCGGGCTCGTCTCCCAGGCGTGGGCGGAGTTGCTGACCGTGCCCGTCTTGGTCATCGTCGCGGACTCGATGCGATCCCAGCCTGACGTGGTGTCCACGTCGTTCTCGTAGACGTAGAACGTCAGGGCCTTGCCCAGCGTGTTCTTCATCCAGAAGTCGTACTGGAGCACCGTGGTCTGGCGGTCTGGCTCTACACGCACACCGAAGCACCAGCCCGTGTAGCTGATCGAACTCCCCGTGGGACCGATGGAGTCAATGTTCTCCGCGTGCGCGTGAGGAGCAAAGGCGAGCGAGAGCAGGACCGTCATGGTCCCGGCGAGCGCGATTCGATACATGAAATTCCACCTCAAGAGTCGAGCGACCGAGGGGAATTATAGCCGTTTGGAGGATCGGTCGCAGGGGGGTCGTCAGGCGCCTGCTCGGAGGCTCACAGGGGGCCCGGACCGGGTGATTCGGGGTCCGCGCTACTCCCGGTCGAACGGAACGACGGTGACGGCCTCTTCGCCGAAGATCCCCTTGAGGGCTTCGATCAGGGTCGTCGTCGTCGCATCGTCACCCTCGCCCAGCGTCACCTCGGCGTCGGCGGTGCCGACGATCGTGATGACCATGTCGTTCGGGTGGAACGCCTCGGCAGCGGCGGTGTTGACGTCTTCGAGCGTCGACGCTTCGACGGCCTCCAGCAGGCTGATCGGGTCGTAGCCGGTCTGCCGCAGGGTGGTCTCGTAGGCCAGCTTCTTGGACGGCGTGTCCTTGTAGAAGGCGGCGCTGTTGAGGATGGAGCCCTTGGCGTAGGCGAGCTCCTCCTCGGTGATGCCCGAGGCCACGAACTCCTCGTACATCGACAGCACGAGTTCGAGGCACGGGATGGCGTCCTTCACCGCAGGGAACACCCACATGGAGTACGTGCTGATGTCCTTGCGGTGGACCGGCCACGCGTACGCGCCGTACGACCAGCCGCGCTTCTCGCGGACCTCGGCCATCATCCGCGCGCCGAAGCCGCCGGCGCCGTAGGCCTCGTTCGCGATCCAGGAGCGAGCGTAGGTTTCGCCCTCGGGGCGCAGGAAGAAGTGGCCCAGGTACATCTGGGTCTGCGTGCGCTCCGGCTTGTCGACAAAGACCAGCCGACGGCCCTGTGGAACCGGCGCGCCCATGTACGCCATCGGCTCGGGCTCGCCCTCGAGCTTGCCCGCGACCTTGGCGAGGTCGGAGCCTGCGCCGGCGTCGAAGTCGCCCAGCAGCGCGAGGATGGCGCCCTGGCTGGTGAACCACTTGCGGTAGTGGCCGCGCACGTCGTCCATCGTGATCGCCGCCAACGTCGTCTCCGTGCCGAGCACCGGCCGGCCGTAGCGGCTGTCGGGGCTGAAGAGCGCCTCTCCGTAGAACTTGCGGGCGAGCGCCCGGTCGCTGTTCCGGTTGTCGACGATCTGGGCGCCGATCTCCTCGATGAGGGCCTCGAACTCGTCCTCGTCGAACGCGGGGAACTCGAACGCCTCGGACAGCAGGCTGGCGATGGCGGGCCAGTTCTCCGACAGCACCGAGCCGCTGATGGTGACGTTGTCGGCGGACACGCCCGCGGAGATCGACGCACCGAGCCCCTCGAGGGTGCGCTCGAAGCTGTCGCGATCGCGGTCCTGGGTGCCGCGCAGCAGCAGCTCCGCGGTGACGTTGGCGAGGCCAAGCTTGTCGGCCTCCTCCACGCCCGCGCCGTAGGGGACGATGATCGTGAACCAGACCATCGGCAGCGCCGGGTCGTACGCCATCAGGCGGGTCCAGCCCATGGTCTCGCGCTCGTTGACGGTGCCGGCCTCGTACGGCGGCGGGCCCTCCAGCGGACGGTCGACGACGGAGGCGAGCTCACCGTCGGGCTTCTCGATCTTGGGGAGGTCCTTGGCCTTCCACTTCGCCGGCCTCTTCCCCTCCTTGGGGTGACCGACGATCGTCGAGCGCGAGGCTTCGACGAAGTACTTGGCGGCGACCCGCTGCACGTCCTCGGCGGTGACGGTGCGGACCGCCTCGATGCCGGCGGTGCCCTTCGTCCAGTCGCCCATCGACACCTCGTAGAAGCCCACGAAGCCGGCCCGGCCGCCGTTGCTGAGCAGCTCCTCGTACTGGCCCGACAGGTACTGGGCGCGGGCGCGCTCCAGCTCCTCGGTGTTGACGACGTTGGCCTGCAGGTCGGCGATCTCGTTGTTGAGGATGGTCAGGCCGGCCTCGATGTCCTTGCCCTCACGCATCGTCAGCGAGAACTCGTACAGCGACTCGTGCTGGAACGGCGGAAGCCAGCCTTCGGCCGAGGAGGCCCAGCCGGTGTCGATGAAGCGGCGCTGCAGGCGCGAGCTGGCGCCGGCGGTGAGGATGGCGTCCAGGAGCGTCAGCGCCGGGCGGTCCTCGTGGGTGATCGACGGGATCTTGAACGCGATGAGCGCCTGCTCCGACGCCATCTCCAGGTCCATGTCGGCGCGGCGGGCCTCCGCCTGGACGGCCTCATCGCCGTGCTCCAGCCGCCTCAGCTCGCTGGCCGGGATCTCCTTGTAAGCGGCCTCGATGGTGGCGAGCGCCTCCTCCGGGTCGAACCCGCCCGCGAGCACCACGGTGGCGTTGTTGGGGGCGTAGTAGTCCTTGTAGAAGGCCATGCAGTCATCGACGGTGTAGCCCTCGATGTCGGCCTGCCAGCCGATGGTCGGCCAGTGGTAGCGGTTGGTCTCGAAGGCGAGCGCCCAGAGCTTCTCGTTCATGGCGCCGTCGGGGCTGTTGTCCACGCGGAAGCGGCGCTCGTTGATGACCACCTCACGCTCGGCGTCCAGCTGCTCGCCGTCGATGACGAGGCCGTCCATCCGGGTGGACTCAAGGTCGACGATCATGCCCAGCTTCGATTTGGGCAGGGACACGTGGTACGCGGTGATGTCGAGCCACGTCCAGGCGTTCAGATCGGGGCCGCCGTTGCTCTCGATGGTCTTGGAGAAGTGGCTGTCGTCGTACTTGTCCGTGCGCTTGAACATCATGTGCTCGAACAGGTGCGCGAGGCCGGTCTTGCCCTCCACCTCGTCGCTGGAGCCGACGTCGAAGTACGTGTGGTACGCGATCGTGTCGGACGTCGGGTCCTGGATGAGAAGCACCTCGAGCTGGTTCGTCTTGAGGACGTAGCGCTCGACCTTGAGGTCACCGAAGAAGTCGGTGGATGAGACGTGCTCGAACATGCTGGGGGGCTTCTCCTCGGGGGTGACTTCCTCAACGGGCTCCTTGCCCTTCTTCTTCTTCTTCTTCTTCTTCGCGTCGGCCGCGGCGGGGGCCAGCAGCACGACAGACAGCAGGGACAGCGTCAGCAGGGTCAAGAAGCGGGGCATGGTTTCTCCGATGGGGACGCACCATCTAGTGGACCGGTGGGGCGATTGCAACCGGTCTGGGATTCAGGTTCGTGAAAGCGGACAACCTCACCACCGCTCACGGGCAGCGGCGGCCCGCCAGCCCGCGATCCGCGAGACCGGCAGCCCGGTCTCACGGCTGACCGCGTCCAACGACTCGCCGCGCAGCAGCCGAAGCACCAGGTCCTGCTTCTTGCGAGCCGACCAACGCTGCTCCCGCCGACGCGGTTCGGACG
>JAAESI010000266.1 GCA_024229515.1 Pseudomonadota bacterium
GGTACTTCGTCTTGTACTTCAGTGTCACCTTGCTCTTTGTACGCGCGGCCATCTTGGTCGTCTCCGGAGGCTGATCCTCGAGGAGCACCGTGGGCCGAGCAGGCCCATCAGGTCAAGACGCCGAGCCATGCACCAACGCCATGCCCCCGGCTTCGCGGGAGATCGTCCGCGTCGCGGCCCCGTAGGTCTCCTCAAGGAACGCCCGGAACTCCCGCACGCGAAAGGCGTAGCGGAGGTTGTCGCCGCCGCGGACCGTCGTCAGCCCGTCGTGGTTGCGGGGGATGGGGACGCCGGCGGCGTTGAAGCACTTGCTGATCCGGATGGTGCAGGTGTTGGCGATCCAGGCCGCGTCCACGTTCCCCCCGATGGCGGCCTTCACCTTGGAGGCCGAGCCGCTGGGGTAGGCGTTCCACATCTTCGAAAAGTCCGGCAAGGCTGGCATCGCGGGAGTCTAGACTGCCGCCCGTGAAGACCACGACCCCGCTGCTGTCCGCCCTCCTGCTCCTGCTGTCTGTCGGCTGCACCGAGGTGCGCCTCAGCGAGGCCCCCGAGGTCGAAGGCGACGAAGCCGGCGAGTGCGACGACGGGGTCGACAACGACCAGGACGGCGACACCGACTGCGCCGACGAGGGCTGCGAGAACGCCACCGCCTGCGCGGGGGACGACGACGACGCCACCGACGATGACGACGTGGTCGACGATGACGACGCCACCGACGATGACGACGTGGTCGACGATGACGACGCCACCGACGACGACGACGTGGTCGACGACGACGACACCACCCCCGACCCCTGCGTCGACGAGGACGGCGACGGCGTCACGATCTGCGGCCCCGACGGCATCCAGGGGAACGAAGACGACGACTGCGACGACGACGACATCCTCAACTTCCCCGGCAACTCGGAGTACTGCGACGGGCAGGACAACGACTGCGACGGGCAGCTCTGGTCCGAGGAGATCGACGACGACGGCGACCTCCAGACCGAGTGCGACGGCGACTGCGACGACGTCGACGATCAGAACTGGCTCGGCAACACCGAGATCTGCGACGGCCAGGACAACGACTGCAACGGCTTCCTCGGGCTGGACGAGCTCGACGGCGACATCGACGGCGTGGCCCCCTGCGACGGCGACTGCGACGACGGCGACGACCAGAACTTCCCCGGCAACACCGAGATCTGCGACGGCCAGGACAACGACTGCGACACCTTCCTCGGGCCCGACGAGATCGACGACGACCTGGATCTGCAGACCGAGTGTGACGGCGACTGCGACGACGCCGACGACCAGAACTGGTTCGGCAACACCGAGATCTGCGACGGCCAGGACAACGACTGCAACACGTTCCTCGGCCCCGACGAGATCGACGGCGACACCGACACCATCACGATCTGCGACGGCGACTGCGACGACACGGAGCTGACCATCTACCCGGGTGCCCCCGAGATCTGCGAAGACGGCATCGATCAGGACTGCAACGGCCTCGACGCCAGCTGCACCATCGAGCTGTGCGGCCCGACCCCGACCGGCCTGGATGTGCTCATCATCGACAGCGCCGGCTACACGATGGACGAGGAGTGGGAGCGGGTGCTGACCGCCGACGGCCACACCGCGACCATCGGGCCGACCTCCGACCTGGAGAACCTCGCCACGCTGGAGAGCTACGACCTCGTCATCGTCGCCAACGGCGTGGGCGCCCTCAGCGCGGGCGCCGAGTCGACGTTGGACACGTTCGTCAACAACGGCGGCCGGCTCTACCTGCAGGGCGAGTACCAGAACAGCTACGAGACCAACCAGCTGTTCTCGAGCATCGTCAACAACGGCGGAGGGAGCTTCACCGCCGGCGGGACCGTCAGCGGTTCGCTCAACCCGAACCCCCTGGAGTGCTTCAGCTCCACCCCCAACCCCGTCACCACCATCGCCTACTACTGGTACGGGGCGACCGGCACGAGCGCGGACGGCTCGGTGGTGCCGATCCTCAACCACGGCGGCCAGGACATCGGCTGGGCGTGGTGCCAGGGGGTGGGCCTCGGCTACGTCATCCACCACACCGACCAGGACACGATCCAGCAGACCGTGCCCAACGTGGACAACCTGATGCGCAACTTCATCGCCGCTCTGGCGGGGGGCTGCTGATTCGCCCAAGCGCACCCGGGGGCCACGAGCAAGTCGTGACCCCCGGGCGTCGATTCGCTGGACTGCGGTCTAGAACCAGCCGGTGGCGGCGCGGGCGGCGGTGACGGGGGTGGTGAAGACGATGGAGGCGCTCAGCACGGCGGCCTCCAGGTCCGAGTCACCGTCCACGTCGTCGGCCCAGAGGCAGCCGCCGGCGTAGCCGACCTGCACCTTGCCGTTGGTCAGCTCCTCGGCGACCCAGCCGCCGCGGGCCGAGGGCGAGCCGGTGGAGACGATTTCACCCGAGGCGACCGACAGGCCGAGCATCGCGCAGTTGATGCCGTTGGTGGCGGCGCCGCCACCGAGCAGCACGGCCATCGTGTCGCCCTCCTCGCTGATGACGCCGAACGCCTCGGCGTCCTCGGTGATCATCTCACCGTCGCAGACGTCTTCGCACTCGGGGTTGGGGGTGTCGACGCCGCACTCGGCGGGGTCGGCGGGCACGATCTCGCCGTCGCAGGTCTGACCCGGCACGGTCATCCAGACGCGGTGCGGGTACTGGGCCTCGCGCTGCTCGAACTCGACCTGCTCCGGCCAGACCTCGGACGGGCAGACGATGTCGGGGTCTTCGCAGGCGAGGTCGAAGCTGAGTGGCTGCCCCTCGTGCTCGATGTCGACAGTGCCGCCCTGCACGCCCAGTTCGGCGGTGTAGACCGCGCCACCGAGCGTGATCTCGACGTCGATGCGGTCTTCGTAGGCGACGTCCCAGGTGCCGTTCATGTCGGGGGCCGGGGACTCGGAGGTGAGCACGCCGCCGCAGGAGCCGAAGCCCATCAGCGCGGGGGTGATGAGGAGGAGGGCGGGCGTCAGAGAGAGGGTGTGTCGCATGCCAACAGTTTGGTTCCGTACTCGTACGCCTCAATTACCCCACCGTTACCTCCTCGACGTCCGTCGAACTCGGTAGGCTTTGCGGCGATGACACGTGCACTCGTGGCGGCGCTGAGCGCCGTCTTCCTCACCGCCGCCGGTCCCGTCGAAGATCCCGCTGCCGCGCCCAAGGACGCCTGCCCGTCGTTGGGCCGCTGCTGCGTCGAAGGCGAGGAGTACTGCGTGCACCCCGCCGCCGGTCGGGGCGTACTCGCGGTCTCGTCCCTCGCGGGCGCGGGCGCCGGCGCGGCGGTCTACATGGCAGCCGGCGACTCCCTCCGCTCAGGCGAGCCGTTCCTCCAGATGATGGGGCTCGGGGCGGTCGGGCTGCTGGGCTCGGGCCTGGGCGCGGTGGCGGCGCGGCTGGCGCCCCGGGGCGAGACCACCGTCCTGGATCGGCCGGGTTCGCCCACGTTGGTGCTGAGCCTCACCCCGGGCGGCACGAGCGTGCTGGACGAGGCCGCCCCCTACGGGCTGGGCTTCTCCTTCGACCCCTCGTTCGAGCTCGACGGCTACCTCGCGATCCGGCCGCACGTGGCCTTCTCGACCTCGCTCGGGGTGTCGCAGGACGTCGATCCGCGGCCCCAGCACACGCAGCCGATCGACGGTCAAGAGTCCACCTTCCCGGTGGCCCTGCGAGCCTGGAAGATGAAGCTGTCGGCGGGGGCGGAGTTCCGCATGAAGCTCCCCTACCCCGCTCTGGTTCCGGCACGCACCTACATGGGGCGGATCGAGCTGCGCTACCGACCGCGGTGGGAGCTGCGGCGGCGGGTGGTGCAGCCCGGGGAGTCGGACCACCAGGCGACGGAGCACCACGCGCTCTACCCGGCGACATTCGGGTTCCGCTGGCACCTCTCACCCCGTCAGCGGTTCACGCTGTGGCTGGGGCCGCGCATCGACTTCATCAGCTTCACCGACCATGGCGAGACCGAGCTGCACCACGGCTCCGGCAACGTCGGCAGCTTCCACGCCGAGGCCTGGTACTCGCTGGACATCCCCTTCACCCCGGAGCAGGGGATGAAGACGTCGGTCACCGGCCGGTTCAACCTCGGCTACGTGCACAGCAACCTGGACGGCGACGGCTTCGACTTCACCGCCGCCATCGGCTTCTTCGGCCCCATCGAGGTTTCGTTCGACCTGCGACTGCGCCGCATGAACGCCCCCGTGGCCGCTCAGATCAGCGCCGGCATGATCATCGGCAGCGGCGGCGGCCCCTTCGTCGAGCTCGGACTCGTCACCGAACCCATCCGCAAGCAGGAGGCCGCCCAATGACCCAAATGACCCGAATCACCCGGGGTCAGACCCTGCACAATGCACAAGCCGGCCTCCTCCTCAGCCTGCTCCTGTTCGCCGGCTGCACGGGCGCCGAGTGCGCCTTCGGGGACCACGGTTCGGCCCAGTGCCGGGTCGCCGCGGAGAACCACTACGCCCGCATGCTCACCCCCGGCGGGGTCGAACTGCGCTTCCACGCGGTCGGCGAGACCGACGCCTCCTCGTGGGACGCTCACGGCGTCTTCGAGATGGAGTTCGGCGGCGTGGTGAAGGCCCGCCCGGCCGGGCTCACCGACTTCGTCTTCTCGGCGGATCGGGCGGACGGGGACGCCACCGAGGTGACCGTCGTGCTGGAGAACGTCGCATCGGACGTGGCGCTGACCCGGGATGGCATCGTCATCCCCTTCGACGGGGTCGGAACCGCCCGCACCGTCACGATCCCGCTGTCCGAGGACGTGGTCTGGATTCGCGGCGAGCGGCCGTGCGCCGACGCCTACCGGATCGTCGCCGGCGGGGACGTGCAGACCGGCCCGACCCAGTTCGAGCGCATCGTCGAGAGCCTCCACGCCGAGCAGGCCGACGCCGACGCCGACGGCGAACAGCTGCTCGGCCTGCTGCTGCTGGGCGACCTCGCGGAGGAGCCGGCGGAGGACGAGCTTCGCCTCATCGAGACCATCCTGCGGCGAAGCCCCGTGCCGGTCGCCGTCACCCCCGGCAACCACGACGTGCACGGCGACGAGATGGCGCTGTTCAACCGCATCTACGGCCCCGGCAACCACGCGTTCGATGCCTGCCGCACCCGCGTCGCCCTCGTGGACACCGGCGGCGCCAACCTCGCCGAGTCGATCGAGGCCCGCCTCCCCGAGTTCCTGGAGCGCGAAGGAGACGAGTTCCTCATCGCGGGCACCCACTACCCGGCGTGGTCGGGACGCACCGGCAACGGCTGGCGGGACGAGCCGGTGGCGTGGCGGTTCCTCGCGGAATTGGCACGACATGACGCCGATCTGCTGATCGCCGGGCACTACCACAACTGGCGCGACTACCCCCGCGTGCAGGTCGGCGACCGCGAGGTCCCGGAGATCCTCAGCGGCACCCTCGGCGCCACCCAGGGCCAGGGCGCGCCCCACTACGGCTACACGCGCCTGACGTTCACGGACGAGCTGACGACCTGCTTCCACGAGGTCCCCGAGCCGGGGCGTGTACCGGGCGATCACCGCACCGGCACCACGAACATCCGCCTCTGCGACGCCCCCTAGGAGCGTGTAGCGCATTGGCGTCCGAGGCCCGTGAGGGCGGGGTGGCCGAGGTCAAGGAGCGACGACGAGTTGCATTGGAGTGCGCGAGGAGGAGCCGACGCCGAGATCGGCCGTCCGGGTCCGCGGGCCGACCGAGTCCAATGTGCTACGGGCTCCTAGTACCTCGCTCCTCGAGTAGCTCCCCAGTTTCCAGGCCTCCGGATTGACGGCGGATCTCGGTCCGGATAGACCGGTCCCTGCTGGTGTTGCTGGAGGTGGCTGGTCGGATGTGGGGCACGGGACATCGTGGTCGTCGGGGGCCGATGCCTGTGCGCCTCCGTTCGTCGCGCCCCGA
>JAAESI010000267.1 GCA_024229515.1 Pseudomonadota bacterium
GAAGACGTAGCTGTCGGTGGTGGCGTGGCCGGCGTACACGAGGATGTCGCCGGTGGTGAACGAGTCGTAGGCCACGGTGCCGGTGAGGGCGACGTACGCGGGGGGCGACGGGGGGCTGCTCACGCCATCGGGGATCGTGATCTGGATTCCGCTGACGTCACCGAGATCGACCTGGACGGGGTTCGCCCCCGCCTCGCCGATGGGGTCGCTCGGTTCGAAGTAGCCGTTGCCGTCCAGGTCGAGGTACCCGAGCATCGCGACCGATCCACGGGACGAGCACTCCACGATCGAGTAGGGCCCGGCCCCTTCGAGCAGCTGGTGGTGGAGCGGTCCCCAGGCCAGGTTCGCGCTGTTCGTGGAGACGCCGATCGGTCCGTCGGGGAGGCCGTCGAGGATGACGTCGCCTGAGATCGTGGTGTCTCTGGGGCTGCAGTCCGATCCGCCTCGCGGCGGCAGGTCGATGACCAGGTCGACATCCTCCAGCGGCTCGCCCGCAGCCGCGAGGGGGTTGAAGGCGTAGGCCCGCGCGATGTCCGAGTTCTCGATGAAGTGGTCGGAGTCCTCGTCGGCCACGACCACCACGTCGATGGGACCGAGGTGGTCCGTGACTGTCATCTCGTAGGGTCCGGGACCCTCCAGGGTGTCCTTGGCGAGGATCTCGGACAGGTCGCTTGCGTCGGGGAGCGCATAGACGATCAGCCCGCCGGCTCGTTCCGCGAAGTCCGCAGGACTCAACTCGACGCCGGTGTCCCGATCGACCGCGATGACCTCGCCGCTCACCACCGTCTCGGCGGGTGGCGTGACGTCGTCGTCGTCGTCGGACATGTCGTCGTCGTCGGACACGTCGTCGTCGTCGGACATGTCGTCGTCGTCCGTGGGGATGCAGTCCGAGGCGCTCAGGAGCAGGGCCAGACCGAAAAAGAGCAACAAGCTACGGAACGTCATGGGGGCCTCCCGACCCGAACGAGCGGGTGACTCGCTGAGGTCTGCGCGTGGATGTGCACAAGCGTACTGCTGACCCGGCGCCGGGAGAAGGAGGAGTTGAAGGTTCCCGGAGGGATTCGAGATCCTCCGCGTCGCGCGATCTACTCCCCGCGCGCAGCGGACGTACTAGTACGCCGGCACAGGGGATTGGATGGAGGTTCCGTCACAATCCCTGTGCCGGTGTACTAAACGGCTTCTCATGAAAGTGAGGCCTCACAGTCGGGCCCGCGGGGGATGAAAACGGCAGTCAATCGTGAGAGAAGGAGGTTACGAAGCGACCCCGTCTTGTGCCAAAACTAAGCTGATGTCTTTCCGTCCCTCGAACGGGAACCGCAAGCACTGCTTGTGCCCGCTGGGCTGGTTGAGGGAGGATCCGACCCGTGAAGCCGGA
>JAAESI010000268.1 GCA_024229515.1 Pseudomonadota bacterium
TCCGGCTGTGACCCGTGCATCAGACCGACGGTGACGGCTGCGTAACCCGGATGCACGATGGAACCCTGTCCTTCGATCACGTCCCAGTGGTCCGCTTCGTTGGCCGGCGAAAGCATCTCGGCTGCACCGGAGATGAAATCGGAAACCACCGCGTCGATGGGCACGCCCTCACCGGCAATCATGATGCCCGTCTGCCCGGTCGCGCGGAAGGTCGCCTTCATGTCGCGCGCGCACATCTCCTTCTCGATGGCCAGGGCGGTGTACTTCTTTCCCACCGCACAGTCGGTACCGACGGTGAGCAGCCTTCGGCCCGGCCGCTTGACGCCCGTTCCAACCTGAATGTTTGGCGGAGGCTTGCGCACATCCACCAACCGCACCCCGGCCTCGGTTGCGGCTTCGCTGAGGCCCGGCACTTGGTCGAGCCGGGTGTGCATGCCCGCTACGATGTGGAGCCCCGAACTAGCGGCCTCGACCAGCGATTCGACCCAGGTTTCGGGGAAGCTCCCTCCCACCGGGGCCACCCCGACGATCAGGCTCCTGGCCCCCGCCGCCACGGCATCCTTCGGCGTCATATCGGGCAGACCCAGATCCACTGCGGTTCCGAACCGGAGCTGTGCCAAACAGAGCTTCGGCCGCCAATGGGCGATGCCGAAAGCCGTCTTGGCATCGAGCTCGTAGTCCATATCGCCAATGAAGAGCAGATAGGGCGGCTCGATCTCGATGGTCGTGAGCGTGGTCATGCGATATCCCTCGTGTTCCTCCTGATCGGCCGGGTCAAACAGATGGCACCAGCCTCGGCCTTCAACAAACGCTCCCGCCCACGGTGGGTGAAGACCTCACGCCTTGCGAAGCGCGCGTCCTGGTCGGGCGTCGGTGTGGGCACCGCCCGATACCACGGCCGTTCCGTTGACGAACACGTGCTCGATGCCTTTGGACGTCTGATGGGGATCGGCGAAAGTGGCCGCATCGCGAACCGCAGCTGCGTCGAAGACGACGAGGTCGGCCTTCTTGCCCCGCGCGATCCTGCCGCGATCCGCCAACCCGACCTGGTCGGCCGGCATGCTGGTCATCTTTCTGACCGCAGTGGCGAGATCCATGAGCCCCCGCTCGCGGACAAAGTGTCCGAGAACGCGCGCGCAGGTCCCGTAGTGGCGCGGGTGGGGACGCGCCTGGCCCGCCGGGCCCTCGGGCGCGATGGCGCCCCCGTCGGACCCGATCATGACGAGGGGGTGTGACAGAACCATATCCACGTTGTCCTGGCTCATCGCGTGGCCGACGATGCTCACCGAGCCATCCTCCAGCTCGAGCAGGCGAATGGCGGCCTCAGCAGGTTCCACGGACCATTGGTCGGCGATCTCCTCGAGGTCCTTCCCCAACAGCTTCCGGTTCGCCTCCTTGCGCACAGAAGCGATCACCACCAGGCTCCAGCGACCGAGATCGTTGGTCACCGACTCGTCCATTTCGTCACGGGTCCGGCTCCTCTTCGCAGGATCGCCGAGCCGTCCGACCGCTGCCTCCCAGCCACCCTCCTGTGCCCACGCCGGGAGAAAACTCCGGAGGCCTGTGGAGTAGGCGGTATAGGGATAGGCGTCGGCCAGCACCTGAACGCCGGCCGCCCTGGCAGACGTGATCAGATCGAGGGCCGCGCGCTGATTCGACCAGTTCCCCGGCCCGGAGGACTTGAGGTGGGAGATTTCGACCCGCGCACCCGATTGTCGTCCGGTCTCGATGGCCTCGTGGACCGCCCCGAGCAGGCCGCCTTCTTCGTTCCGGATGTGCGAAGCGTAGAGCCCGTTGCGCCGAGCCACCACCCTCGCCAGAAAGATGATCTCATCGGTGGGAGTGAACAGTCCCGGCACGTACCCGAGGCCGGTGGAGAGACCGAAGGCGCCGTCATCCAGCGCCTCGATCAGCTTGCGGGCCATGAGCTTCCGCTCATCCTCGGATGGCTGACGGTCCTCGAGCCCAATGGTGGCACGGCGGAGGCTGCCCTGGCCGACGAGCAGAGCCTGATTCAACGAGACGCCCAGTTTTTCGATGGTCTCGAAGTAGCCCGCCACGCCCTCCCACGTGAGCTCGGTTTCATAGTTCGCCGACAGCTTCTCGGCCGCCAGCTCTTTCGCCGGGCCCCAGATCGGCGCGACCGACGATCCGCAGTTGCCGGTGACCTCGGTGGTGATGCCGTCGTGCACACGGCTCGGCGCTGTCGGATAGCGGAGGATGCTCCGGTCGGAGTGGCTATGGATATCGATGAACCCGGGGCTCACCATCCTTCCAGCCGCATCGATGGTGGTCGCGGACTGCTCGGGAGAGATCGTGCCGATGGCCCGTATGGTGTCCCCCACGATTCCCAGATCTGCAGTCCAGGTCGGGCCACCTGTGCCGTCCAGGATGGTCCCGTTGCGGATCACCAGATCAAATCTGGACTCCGCCTCGATCCTCAATGTGGGGAACAGAGAGAAACCCACTGCAGCTGATGCGCCGGTTGTGATGAACTGCCGTCGTGTGCGCTTGGCAGGCATGGTGGTCCTCCTGAGTCGCATGATACA
>JAAESI010000269.1 GCA_024229515.1 Pseudomonadota bacterium
CCCTTCGTGCCCTGTGCCTTGCGTCTGCTCGGGTCCTGGCGCCCTGGTCTGCCTGGCCGCGTTCCCGTGTCGCGGCGTCTGCGCCGTCGCGCGCGGCGGGCGGCGCGGGCCCCACCCTTTAGGATAAAGTGCGGAAGCCTTTAAACAGAAGTCGGCGGCGGGAAGCGCGGGGCCATCTGGAGGGACTGTGCCCCTTTGTGCCCTGTGCCTTGCGTCTGCTCTGGTGCTGGCGCCCTGGTCTGCCTGGCCGCGTTCCCGTGTCGCGGTGTCTGCGCCGTCGGGCGCGGTGGGCGGCGCGGGCCCCGCCCTTTAGGACAAATCGTGGAAGCCTTTAAACAGAAGTAGACGGCGGGAAGCGCGGGGTCATCTGGAGGGGCTGTGCCCCTTGTGCCCTGTGCCTTGCGTCTGCTCTGTTGCTGGCGCCCTGGTCTGCCTGGCCGCTTTCCCGTGTCGCGGTGTCTGCGCCGTCGGGCGCGGCGGGCGGCGCGGGCCCCGCCCTTTAGGACAAATCGCGGAAGCCTTTAAACA
>JAAESI010000270.1 GCA_024229515.1 Pseudomonadota bacterium
CTATAGGCTTTGTGGCATAATTCTTAAGCTATTCAAGCTTATATTTATCAAATAATTTAAAAAAAGACTTGACATTTAGTATCAAACACTCTATATTGTGCACTGCAACAAATGCTGCACTGCAACAAATGTTGTTTTATATATAACCATTACTTATAACGAGGACACTATTATGGCAAACGATACAATAAAATTATTTAAAGATATAACTGAGAAAAGCGTTGCTTCTCTTAAAAGCGTAGGCGAACTTAACTTACGCACTTTTGAAACTCTTGCTGCTAAGCAAGTTGAATTAGTACAAAACGCTACTGATGTTGCTGTTAAGCAACAAGCTATTTTTACTGAGTCTAAAGATATTAATGCTGCAGTATCTGCACAGTCAGATCTTGCTAACTCTTACACTGAGTCACTTACTAAAAGTGTAACTGAAGTTGCTGACGTTCTTAAAGGCGCTCAAGAAGAGCTAGTTAGCTTTGCTGAAGTAAACTTTGCTGAAGTTAAGTCAAACACTGAAAAGGTTGCTGCTGAAGTTAAAGCTACTGCTGAGAAAGTAGTTGCTAAAGTTAAAGCAAACGCTGAGAAAGTTGTTGCTGACGCTAAAGCTTACGCTTAAATAAAGATTGTTAGTAGAAAAGGCGCCTAATTGGCGCCTTTTTTTTTGTTTATTTATTTGCCCTAAGATATTTTTATAGATTATATTTTTTAATTTACTTAATAACAATTATTTATTCTTACAAATCACCTGTACTGTAGCAGCTTTTGGTTTGTTAACAATTTGACTTTATTGCAAAGTTAGCGTTCTGTGCTGGCTCATCCACTAACATATTGCCACAAAGCCCGTTGTTATAGGCTTTTTGGTATATTCCCTAAGCTAATCAAGCTTATTTTTATCAAATAATTTAAAAAAAGACTTGACATTTAGTATCAAACACTCTATATTGTGCACTGCAACAAATGTTGCACTGCAACAAATGTTGTTTATAGATAACCATTACTAATAATAAGGGAGATAATTATGGAAAACGATACTATAAAACTATTTAAAGATATAACTGATAAAAGCGTTGCTTCTTTCAAAAGTGTAGGCGAGCTTAACTTGCGTACTTTTGAGGCTCTTGCTGCTAAGCAGGTTGAGATAGTTCAGAATGCTGCTCAAGCTGGTGTAAAGCAGTCAGAAATTTTAGCTGACTCTAAAGACGTCAATGATTCACTGTCTGCACAGTTCGATCTTGCTAACGACTACACCGATCAGTTTTCAAAAAGTGTAACTGAGATCTCTGATATCCTTAAGGCTGCTCAAGATGAGCTAGCTGGAATTGCTGAAGTAAACTTTGCTGAGACTAAATCAAATACCGAGAAGGTTGCTGCTGAAGTTAAAGCTAACGCTGAAAAAGTAGTTGCTAAAGTTAAAGCTAACGCTGAAAAAGTAGCTAAAGAAGTTAAAGCAAACGTTAAAAAATAATAAACGTTTTTTTTCAAGGGGTGCATTTTTTTGACACCCTTTGGAATTCAATTGATTTAAATCATTTATAATTGA
>JAAESI010000271.1 GCA_024229515.1 Pseudomonadota bacterium
CTCGAGCACCCGACGCGGCACCTTGCCCGCGCGGAAGCCCGGCATCTTCACCTGCTTGCCGAGGTTCCTGTAGGCCTCGTTCAGGGCGGTATCGACCTTGGTGGCCTCGACCACGAAGGAGAGCTTCTTTTCGACCGGGGAGAGGTCTTCGACCTGAACTTGCATGGGGACACCTCGGTGTCAGAGGGGGGTGGATGGATGGTGCGAGAAGGGGGATTCGAACCCCCAAGGGTTGCCCCGCCAGATCCTAAGTCTGGTGCGTCTGCCAGTTCCGCCATTCTCGCAAGCGGATGGCAAAACCGCCGACAGGACCCGAGCCCTGTCGGCGGTTGCTGTGGATGGTGAGCCCACCAGGAATCGAACCTGGAACCTGCGGATTAAGAGTCCGATGCTCTGCCAGTTGAGCTATGGGCCCGTTTCTCAAAGAAATTCATGTGGTACGCCCAGCAGGATTCGAACCTGCGACCAACGGGTTCGAAGCCCGGTACTCTATCCAGCTGAGCTATGGGCGCACAACGGGGGGGCGGAAAGCTAATCCCCCGTCCCCGAACAGTCAAGGAAATGGGGTGGCTGAGGGGAATCGAACCCCCGACCTCTGGTACCACAAACCAGCGCTCTAACCGACTGAGCTACAGCCACCATGTTTCCAAAGACCACCGCCGGAGCGTTGGTGCGCCAGGCAGGAATCGAACCTGCGACCAGCGGCTTAGAAGGCCGCTGCTCTATCCATACTGAGCTACTGGCGCTCCGACGAGGGCGGTGGATTAACACTCTCAGCCAGAGGTGACAAGACCCTGGCTCATTCGGTACGAGGTCCCATGCGCGCCGTTCTGCTCGACTTCGATGGGACCTTCCTGAACAGCATCGAGCTGATCATGGCCGCCTTCCGCCACACGTTCACCGTCCACCACGGCGCGCCGCCGCCCGATTCGGAGTGGCTGGCGGGCATCGGCACCCCCTTGTCGGTCCAACTAAAGGGACTCGCGCGTGAGGGGGACGACGTCGACGAGCTGCTTGCGACCTACCGGGACTACAACATCGAGCATCACGACCGGTTGGCGCAGCCGTACGCGGGCATGCCCGAGGTCGTGAAGGAGCTGAGGGCCCGCGGCACGCTGCTGGCGATCGTCACGAGCAAGCGCCGCATCGGCGTGGCCCGGGGGCTGCGGCCGATCGGGATGATGAACGACTTCGACCTCTGGGTGTGCCCGGAGGACGTGAGCAACCCGAAGCCTCATCCGGAGCCCGTCTGGGCGGCGTTGAAGGGGCTCGGGGTGGAGCGCGACGAGGCGATCTTCGTGGGCGATTCGCCGCACGACATCGAGGCCGGGAACGCCGCCGGGGTGGCGACCGCGGCGGTGCGGTGGGGACCGTTCGACGACGCCAAGGTGCAGTCGTACAACCCCACGCGGTGGCTCGAGTCGCCCGCCGATCTGCTGGAGTTCGCTACGGCCTAGCCGGCCCGTACTGCGACCAGAACTGGTTCCCGAACAGACCGTCGGGGTCGTGCTCAGCCTTGAGCTCGGCGAAGGCGTCCCAGTGCGCGGCGGGGCGCGTAGCTGAGCGGCGACCGGTCGCCGCCGGCGACGTCGATGACGTCCCGAGGCGTCGCCTCACGGCACCTCAGCGGTCAACGGGGGAGCTGCCCACTGGCCCCCCCAACTCGCCTTCAGCTCAGCGAGGAAGGACTCCCACTCTCCCGTCGTCGCGGGACCGGGCCAGGAATCGGGCGCGATCGGGGCAGGATTCTCCCACTCGACCTTCAGCTCGCCCTCCTCGGTGATCATGGCGATGCGGATGCTGCGCCAGGCGTGGAAGGACTCGTCGTTGGGGTCTTCGGTGTGCGCGATGTCCTGGGCCTCGAGGTACTCCACGTCGCCGGGTGCGGAGATCGAGAGGCCGTGCGTCTTGGCGAGCACGTCGGGGACGTCGAAGCTCTTGGCCAGTCGCGCGGCCTCCGCCCACAGGTGGACCGCCGTGTACGCATTCGCCATGGGTTCGCTGACGGGGGTCTCGGGGTGCTCGCGTCGCCACGCCGCGACGAACTCCCGATTGGCGGGGACCGGCAACGACTCGAGGTAGCTCCACGCCACGTGGCTGCGGGTGGCGAGTCCCTCGGGGAGCTCCTCGATCTGGCCTTCGTCGAGCGCGAACGACAGCACCGCCGTCGTTCCGAGGTCGACCCGCGCGCGCTTCAGCTCCTCGAAGAACCTTCGATTTCCCCAGGCGCCGTTGATGGTGTTGAGGACGACCAGGTCCGAGACGCCGGTCGTGACCTCCCCGGTGACCTCGTCGGCCACTTCGCGGGTCGCCTCCGCGGCGATCGTGTCCGCGATTTCCTTGAACATCGCATCCACCTGGAGCGTGGCCCCGGCTTCCGGCGGATCCAGCGGGAGGTAGTGCTCCGTGATGTCTTCGTCGGGCACGCGGAGCCGCCGCAGATCCTGCCGGATCAGCCGGTTGGCGGCGTGCGGATAGACGTAGTCCGAACCCACCAGAACATCACCGTGGTGATCACGCCGATGGCGCCCAGCACGATGGGCCAGAAGGCCACCTTCGGGATGAGGTTGTCTCGGAACAGGATCGGCCGGCCCTTGCCCATGGCGAACGCGATGGCGTTCATGCAGACGAGGACGAGGCAGACGTACATCACGAAGTAGAAGTACTCGAGGTAGAACGGGCGGGTCGTGGCGAGGTCATCACGCAGGGCCGAGTGGTCGAAGATGACGACGAAGAACAGCGCCGCTGCCCCGAGCACGACCTCCAACGCAGTGAAGCCGAAGGCGCCCTCGTACTTCGCCTTGCGGGTGCCCAGCAGGAGCATGCAGAAGAGCATCGCGGCGGACACGCCGAGGGGAATCACCTTGCCTACGAAGGGGCCGAGGAAGCTCCGCTTGAGGGACACCGTGTAGACCAGCTCGGGGAAGTCGGCCTGCCCGACGTAGTTGGTGATGCCGAAGTTGGTGTTGTAGGCGCGTCGGCGGAACGCGAACCCCGAGCCATCCTTGTCCCAGCCCGGGAGGATCAGATCCCGGTCGAGGCCGGGGAGGCTCGCCCGCGCGGTGCGGTCGTACGCGATCAGGTCGGGCACCAGGACAACGTTTTTGTCGAACTCCAGGGGGAGCAGGCGGACCCAGATCTCCTGGGGATCCAGGGGGTACAGGTCGTAGTTGAAGTCCTGGCGCAGCAGCGCGCGGAACCGCCAGCCCTGCACCTCTTCCATGTACTGCTCGTCGTCACACCGGTGGTAGGCGAGGCTGATCTGCCACTCCTCCCCCGGATCTGCCTCGGGAAGGTAGAAGCGGGGCTCCTCCGGGGGCTCGGTCTCGCGCTTCTCGCAGCTCGCGCCTTCGAGGGGGAACCGCTGCCAGGCGAGGCCCGCGATGGTGACGTTGTTGGCCGACTGAAACTCGATCGACTGGAGGAAGAGTCCGGTCTCCACGAACTTGGCGCCCCCGGCGGCGTCGCGCCAGTGCTGCTCGAAGATGGCGAGGTCGGCGGCGCTGAGGATCGGTTCATCGTCGGGCGAGGGTGGGGTCGGGTGCAAGGCGGCGGTGGCCCAGATCGTTCCGATCAAGGTGACCGCGCCGAGCGAGGACCAGACCGACGCGATCCACGCCAGTCGTTCGGGATCGGAGACGCCGAAGATCGAGAACAGCAGGCCGAACAGGACGACCAGCGGGACCGCCCCCGCGAGGCGCATGACGAGCCAGTGGCGCATTTGCGGCGAGCTCACCGCCTTGGCGCCCGGCACGTGCGCGATCAGGATGTGGGTGATGTCCCCGTCGCTGTCGCTGATGGGCTCTCAGAGCAGGAACTCGCGGCGGCCCGAGCCGGGATCGATCCGCGGCTTGTGCGCCTTCGGGTTCTTCGCCCTCGCTTCCCCACCCTCGCTGGACTCCATCTCGAGCTTGGTGACGGCTTCGCCCAGTTCGGCATCTCCGGCGGCCCACGCGAGTCCGTAGACCGAGGTGTTCCATCGCACCAGATCCATGCGCGGATGGGCCACCAGCGCGCCGGTTCGGTCGACGATGAACGCTTCGCCGCCCTGCGTGAGAGTCAGGTCACGGACCGTCTGCTGGAGCGAATCGACGCTGACCCAGGCCGACAGGACGCCGCTGGGGGGATCGGTGGTGAGGTCGCAGGTCCCCGCGCAGATCGGGCGGCTGTAGACAATGACCTGCTGCTCGGTGCCCTCGAGCACGACGGGGTCATGCCAGCGCCCCCGCCCCGCCTTGCCGCCGAGGTCGTAGAGGGCCTCGTGGAACCACGCGGTGTCAGCGTTGTAGTAGTCCAAGCTCCCAGCTTTGGGCGCTCGGGTAGTCCGGCCCACCCGACGCGAAGGTTTCCAGCCGGTGCTTGGGTCGCCCCGCCCGGGTGACCGTGTCCCACTGCACCTTGAGCAGCCACGGGTGGTCCTCAAGCAAGCCCCGGATGGACGGAGGAACAGGCACCTCGCCAGGGGCCCCGGAACCGTCCGGCGCGTGAGCGGCGGGGAGTGCCGTGATCGCATCGACGGCATCGGCGACGGCGGAGAGCTGGCGGCCGATCTCCTTCGCCCCGGTCTCGACCCGTTCCGAGGAGTCGGGGTGGAGGGTGGGATCGACCTTGGACCAGTTCTCGACCCGCTGTTCCACGGGAGTCAGGTTCCGCTGGACGAGGATGATGCCGATCTGGACGACGAGCAGGGCGACGATCGCCGACACCAGGTACTTCCTCGAAGGCCAGCTCTTGGGCTCCTCGTCGGCCACTTCTTCTTCTTCGGCGGCATGCTGCGCGCGTTGGCGAGCCCGAGGTCGACCCAGGACTTCAGATCCTCATCGGTGCGGAAGCCCTCGGTGCTGACGTAGACCATGCCCTTGAGCAATCGGCCGGTGTGAGCTCTGCTCATGCGACCGATCGTCGCACAGCGCGCTGGTCTACGTCAGTTCACCGAGACAGTGAGGTCGTAGGCGCCGGGGAAGGCGATGCCCGAGCTGTTCACCCAGGTGTCCACGACCACGTAGTAGGTGCCCGGGTTCAGCCACTCGCTGGTGGTGATGTGGCCGCGGGCGACGCAGTCGTCGTTGCTCAGGCTCGTGAGGATGTGCACGTCGACGTCCACGCCGTACGCGTCGTCCACCGACACCACCAGCTGGGACAGGGCGTCCAGCTCGACCTCGTAGATGATCTCCGGGCCGGACTCGTTGGTGCCGGGGGCGCAGCTGTAGCTGTCCCACGCGTCCAGGCTGCTGACCGACGTGTTGCCCGAGTGGGTGAAGGGGAAGCTGTCGGCGCAGACGTCGACCGGGCAGGGGGCAGGGGTCGCGTCGGGAACCCAGATGGTGGAGGTGTGGGAGTCCGTGTGGGCGCCGGAGGCGTCGAACGCCTTGGCCTCCAGGCTGCGCGTTCCGGTGTAGTTGAACGTGTAGGTCAGGTCGTAGTCCGACGGCGTGCCGGAGGTGGCTCCGGTGGCGTCGTCGAAGATGCGCCAGCCGTCGATCCAGTACTCGACGCGCGCGACGTCGCCGCCGGCGTTGCTGCTGAAGCGGAGCGTGCTGCCGCCCAGGGGAAGCACGACGACCCCGTCGATGTCGGTGTCGGCTTCGGGCTCCGGCTCCGGCTCCGGATCGGGATCGGGATCCGGCTCGTCCTCGACCTCGTCGGTCACGTTCACCCAGATGCTTCGGGCGGACACGAACGAGCCTGAGGCGCGGTAGGCGCGGGCGGTCAGGTTGCGGCTCCCGTTGGCGAACTCGGCGGCGTGGTGGGCGGGGTGGTCGAAGATGTAGGGGACCAGCAGGGCCGGGCCGGACCACAGTTCGATGTGGCTCTGCGGGTGCTGGACGACGACGTTGAACGGGCTGCTCACCGAAGCGCCCGCGGTGGGGGCGATGAAGGTCAGCGGGCCGGGGGTGCCGTCGGTCTCCGGCGGGTCCTCGGGCTCCGGCACGGGGGAGCCGCCACCGGCGTACGACGCGACCATGTCCAGGTAGTCGTCCCACGGGAAGTAGGAGCCGGGGTCCGATCGGCCGGAGCAGGAGTCGGGCTGGATCTCGCCGTGGCCGACGATGTGGTTGCGGTCGATCGGGATGTTGTACTGCTGGACGAGCCAGGCGCTGAGGCGGGCCGAGCTGTCCAGGATCGCGGGAGTCCACTGCGACGAGCTGTACGACGTGCCCTCGTGCTCGATGCCGATGGTGTCGTTGTTGTTGCCGCAGGCGTGCCATGCTCTGCGGTCGTCGCCGACCATCTGGGTAACCTCGCCGTCGCTGCGGCGGAGGACGTAGTGCGCGGACACGTTGCTGCTGCTGTTGCGGAACCAGCTTATGGCGCCGTTGTAGGAGCCCTCGGTGGTGTGGATGACGATGCGGTTGATGGCGCCGGCGCCGCCCGAGCGGCTGCTCTGGTTGCTGCTGTGCGCCGCCTGGAAGCGGGCCCGGTGGGGGTAGCCGAGGGTGGAGCGCGCTTCCTCGTCTTCGCCCATCGGCGGGGCGGTGAACTCGACGTCTTCGAGGCCGGCGATGCGGCGCGGGGCGATGGTCACGAGCTGTCCATCGGTGGCCTGCTCTTCGAGGCCGAGTTGCAGGCTGCGCATGACCTCGCGGGCCCAGTCGTGGTCCAGCCACTCCTCGCCGAAGTCGGACCACGCGGTCAGGACGGGCCACCACCGCACGTCGACGTGGTCGCTGGGGGCGTTCGGGGAGATCTCGTCGCGGAGGTGGGCCAGCAGCACCGCGCCGGCCATGACGTTGGGCTCACGCTTGTTCATCAGCGCGTCGGTCGGCGCGCCCGTGAGGTCGGCGACGAGGTCGATCTGCTCGGGCGTCAGCCCCATCCAGCCGTACGACGGCCGGTGAGCGTGGTGCTCCTCATCGGGGTGGTCCCACACGGGGGCGTAGCTGGACTGGTGCCACGCCATGACCTCGAGCAGATCCTGGGGCACGTCGTAGTAGGTGGCGGCGGTCGAGAACAGCTGATCGTTGTCGAGCTGGGTCAGGGTGGGATCCAGCGGGTCGCCTTCGAAGCTGAGTTCGTAGCAACCGGTCACAGCAGTGACCATCAACAGTGCAAGCAGTGTCCTCATCCAGGCCCTCCAGCCGGTTTTGCGACGTTGGAGGAACGCTAGAGGAGGGTTTGGATCCGGCGCAACGGTTTTGAGGGGTTGTGGCTCCATAACTCCACAACATGTAGACGGGTCGAGGTGCTCGCTGCCGGGGGCAGGGCCGGTGCTTGGGGAGGTCCAGATGGGTCATCTGGGCGTTTGGAGTGCACCCAAACCGGAAGCTCAGCATCGAGATGACTCATCTACCCCCCTCGAGCCGTCCGGGAGCACAGCGTCCAGATGGCCCATCTGGACCTCAGCGTGCATTCTCAGCTCAGTCCGTGCTCCCGCAGCTTCCGCCACAGCGTCGACCGGCTGATCTCGAGCAACACCGCCGCTTCCCCCTTGCGGCCTCCGGAGCGGCGGAGCGCGTCCACGAGCCGCTCGCGCTCCAGGTCGCGAACCGTCAACGGAGCTCCGATCCCCTCGTCCGGGGGGGCCTCCCCGCGGAGCTCCGGGGTCAGCTCGTCCAGCGTGAGCACCGGCCCCTCACCGATCGCGAAGGCGTACTCCACGACGTTGCGAAGCTCGCGGATGTTCCCCGGCCAGGGGTGCGCGTTCAGCGCCACAGTCACGTCCTTGGCGACCCGGCGGATCTGGCGCAGCCCGCGTTGGTTGAACAGCTCGATGAAGTGCTGGATCAGCACGTCGACGTCGCCGCCCCGATCGCGGAGCGGGGGGAGGAACAGGGGGACGACGCGGACGCGGTACATCAGGTCGACGCGGAAGCGGCCGGCCTCGACCTCGCGGCGGAGGGAGCGGTTCGTGGCGGCGACGAGGCGGACGTCCACCGTCACCGGCGTGGCTCCGCCCAGGGGAACGAACGTGCGCTCCTGCAGCACCCGGAGCATGCGCGCCTGGATGTCGAGGGGGAGCTCGGCGATCTCGTCGAGGAAGAGCGTGCCCCCGTCGGCCAGTTGAAGCAGGCCCTGCCGATCGCGGATGGCGCCCGTGAAGGAGCCCTTCACGTGGCCGAACAGCTCTGAGGCCAGCAGCTCCGGGGTGAACGTCGCGCAGTTGACCGCCCGGAACGGCTTGTCCCGACGCGGGCTGAGGTCGTGGATCGCCCGTGCGACGAGCTCCTTGCCCGTCCCCGTCTCACCCCGGACGAGCACGGAGGTGTCCGTCATCGCGGCGCGCTCGACGAGCTGGAACAGTCGCTCCATCCCGGGTGCCTGGGTTACGATCCCGTGAAACATGACGCGACAAATTGAAACACAATTGTAATGACGACGTCAGCGATTCGAATGCGTCCGCGTTTCATGGTGTTGGCACGATCCGTGCCTATCGCGAGACCATGATCTTCCGCCAGCTGTTCGACCGTGAGTCCTGCACGTACACGTACCTGCTCGGAGACGACGCCAGCGGGGAGGCGGTGCTCATCGATCCGGTGCGCGAGCACGTCGACCGGGACAGCCAGCTCCTCGAGGAGCTCGGGCTGACGCTGAAGTACACCCTTGAGACCCACGTGCACGCCGACCACATCACCGCCGCGGGTCTGCTGTGCCAGCGGCTGGGGTGCCAGACGGTGCTGGGGCGCAACGGGGGCGCCAAGGGGGTCGACATCCTCGTCGGCGGGGGCGACAGCCTCGAGTTCGGGGGGGAGCGGATCGAGGTCCTGGCCACCCCCGGCCACACCGCATGCTCCGTCAGCTACCTGGTGCGCGACCACGGGATGGTCTTTACGGGGGACGCGCTGTTCGTCCGGGGCTGCGGCCGCACGGACTTCCAGGGCGGCAGCGCCGAGGTCCTCTACCGGTCCATCCACGACGCCATCTTCTCGCTCCCCGAGGCCACCCGGATCTACCCCGGTCACGACTACAAGGGCCGCACCTGCACTACGGTGGCGGAAGAGAAGCGGTTCAACCCGCGGCTCGGCGGGGGCAAGACCGTCGAGGAGTTCGTGGCCATCATGGGCGCGCTGAACCTCGCCCAGCCCACCAAGATCGACATCGCCGTGCCGGCGAACCGAAACTGCGGCCTTCCGGTCGAACCGACCGAGGCGGAGACCCTCCTGTGACCGAGCTTCCTCCGAAGTACGGCTTCGTCATCGACAACCGCAAGTGCATCGGCTGCCACGCGTGCAGCACCGCCTGCAAGTCCGAGAACGAAGTCCCCCTGGGCGTGCATCGCACGTGGGTGCGCACCGCCGAAGTGGGCACGTACCCCGACGTCACGCGGCGCTTCCAGGTGACGCGGTGCAACCACTGCGAGACGTCGCCGTGCGCGACCATCTGTCCGACGTCGGCGATGCACAAGCGGGACGACGGCATCGTCGACTTCGAGAAGGACGCCTGCATCGGCTGCAAGGCGTGCATGCAGGCGTGTCCCTACGACGCCATCTACATCGACCCCGAGACGACGACCGCGGCCAAGTGCAACTACTGCGCGCACCGCACCGAGATCGGGCTGGAGCCGGCCTGCGTGGTGGTCTGCCCCGAGCACGCCATCCTCGCCGGCGACATGAACGACCCGACGACCGAGATCGCGATGGTCATCTCGGAGCAGGCCGAGAGGCTGTCGGTCCGACGGCCCGAGAAGGGGACGTCGCCGCAGTTGTTCTACATCGACGGGCACGAGGTGAACCTCTGCCCGGACGCCAACCAGGCGCCCTCGGTGCCGTACGCGGTCGAGCGTCCCTACACCCCCGAGTGGCACTGGCCGGTGCCCGCCTACATGGTCACCAAGGCGGTCGCCAGCGGGACGATCGTCGCGGGCGCGCTCGGCTCGATGTGGTTCGTGCCGCCGCTGTTCGGGATCGCCTCGGCCGCCGTCGCGCTGCTGGCGTTGCTGGTCACCACCGCGCTGCTGGTCGCCGACCTGGAGAAGCCAGGCCGGTTCCTGCTCATCCTCAAGCGGCCCAACTGGTCCTCGTGGCTGGCCCGCGGCGCCATCGTCCTGACCGTGCTGGGCGCCTTGCTGACCGCCTGGCTGGGGCTCGAGGTCGACCGGCTGCTGATGTCGGTCGGATCGTCCAACGGCATGCCCAACTGGCTCTACCTCACCGTGCTCGGCGTCGGCTTCCCGGCCGGGGTGATGGGCGCCGTGTACACCGCATTCCTCTTCGGCCAGGCCAAGGGGCGAGATGCGTGGTTGAGCCCCTGGATGCCGATGCACCTGGCCTTCCAGGCGCTCATGGCGGGCGGCGCGACGATGCTGTTGCTCAACGCGACGATCACGCTTCCGCGGGCCACGACCGAGGGTTTCACCGTGCTGTTCGCGGTGGGCCTGATCGGTGACCTCGCGCTGCGGGCGATGGACCACGAGGTTCGCCTCAGCCGCTACGCGTCCATGTTCTGGGCGTCCATCGCGGTAGGAATCGTCGCGCCGCTCGTGTTGCTGGTGGCGCAGTCGCCGGTCGGCAACGCCATCGCCGCGCTCGCCGCGCTGGTGGGCCTGTACCTCTTCGAACACGCCTTCGTGATGGCGCCCCAGGAGCTTCGCAATGCCTGAGTCGAAGCCGATTTCGCTGAAGACGGTGGTGCACCCCGACGGGCGGCTGTCGCAGTACCCGCCGACCGAGCACTGGGACGACTGGACCGAGTACGACTCCAAGGCGTGGCCCTGGCGGGTGTCGAAGCGGTACTCGTTGGTGCCGACGGTCTGCTTCAACTGCGAGAGCGGCTGCGGGCTGCTCGCCTACGTCGACAAGGAGACGTACGAGGTCCGCAAGTTCGAGGGGAACCCGGCCCACCCCGGGAGCCGCGGTCGGAACTGCGCCAAGGGGCCCGCCACCCACAACCAGACCTACGACCCCGAGCGGATCCTCTACCCCCTGAAGCGCGTCGGCGAGCGTGGCGAGGGCAAGTGGAAGCGCATCACGTGGGACGAGGCGATGGACGAGATCGCCGCCAAGATGGTGGCCTCTCGGGCCCAGCGTCGCGACGGGATCATGTACCACGTGGGCCGCCCCGGAGAGGACCACTACACCAACCGCGTCATCACCTCGTGGGGCGTGGACGGGCACAACAGCCACACCAACATCTGCAGCGCCGCGAGCCGCGCCGGCTACCACTTCTGGAGCGGGGCGGACCGGCCGTCGCCGGACTACGCCAACGCCAAGACCATCCTGCTGATCTCCGCGCACCTGGAGTCGGGGCACTACTTCAACCCGCACGCCCAGCGCATCATCGAAGCGCAGCAGGCGGGGGCCAAGATCATCACGATGGACCCGCGGCTCAGCAACACCGCGGCCAAGTCGGACGTCTGGCTCCCCACGTGGCCGGGCAGCGAATCGGTGGTGCTGCTGGCGATCGCCAACCACCTCATCAGCAACGATCTGTACGACAAGACGTTCGTGAAGGAGTGGGTGAACTGGGAGGCGGCGCTGGAGGCGTCGCCGCAGTTCCTGGACGACCCGTCGATGGCGGGCGGGGACGGGGACTTCGAGTCGTTCGACCGCATGCTCAAGGCGCTCTACGCCGAGTTCACGTTCGAGCGGGCGGCGGCCGAGGCGCAGGTCCCGCTGGACCGGATCGTGGCCGCGGCCGAGGCGGTGGCAGCGTGCGAGGGGCGGCTGGCGGCCCACAACTGGCGCGCCGCATCCATGGGCAACCGAGGCGGCTGGCAGGTGGCGCGGTGCTTGTTCTTCCTCAACGTGCTGACCGGTTCGGTGGGCACGAAGGGCGGGACGTCGCTGAATTCCTGGAACAAGTTCGTGCCCAAGCCGGCCAAGCAGCCGCCCGCGTTCGACGCGTGGAACGAGCTGCACCTGCCGGTGGAGTGGCCGTTCGCCTTCTACGAGATGAGCTTCTGCCTGCCGCACTTCCTCGCGGAGGGGCGCGGTGACGTCGATGTCTACTTCACCCGGGTCTACAACCCGCTGTGGATCAACCCCGACGGCTTCATGTGGATGGAGGCGCTGCGGGACGAGTCCAAGATCAAGTGCCACGTCGCCATGACGCCGACATGGAACGAGTCGGCCTGGTTCGCCGACTACGTGCTCCCCTTCGGCCACGCCGGCGAGCGGCACGACCTGATGAGCCAGGAGACCCACGCGGGTCAGTGGATCGCGTTCCGGCAGCCGGTTCAGCGGGTGGCTCGGGAGCGGGCCGGCGAGACGATCAACCGGACCTACGAGGCGAACCCCGGCGAGGTCTGGGAGGAGTCGGAGTGGTGGATCGACCTGTCGGTGCGCATGGATCCCGACGGCTCCCTGGGCATCAAGCAGTGGTTCGACAGCCCCTACCGCCCCGGTGAAGTCATCACGGTGGAGGAGCACTTCCGCTGGATCTTCGAGCACTCCGTGCCCGGCCTCCCGGAGGCGGCTGAGGCCGAAGGGCTCACCCCGCTGGCCTACATGCGGAAGTACGGGGCGTTCGAGGTCACCAAGGACCGCTACAAGCCGTACGAGACCGAGGGGTTCAAGACGCCCAGCGGCAAGCTCGAGTTCTTCAGCCCGACGCTGCGCGACTGGGGGTGGCCGGAGCAGGAGCACGTCATTCCGTGGACGCTGGAGAGCCACGTCGCGCCGAGCCAGATCGACCGGGACCAGGGCGAGATGCTCCTGCTGCCGAACTTCCGCCTCCCCACGCTGATCCACACGCGGTCTGCGAACGCGAAGTGGCTGTACGAACTGAGCCACCGCAACCCGGTCTGGATGCATCCCTCGGATGCGGACCGGATCGGGGTGCAGACC
This sequence comes from Pseudomonadota bacterium, assembly GCA_024229515.1. GTDB lineage: Bacteria > Myxococcota_A > UBA796 > UBA9615 > UBA9615 > JAAESI01. Next base: position 12,723 of record JAAESI010000271.1, read on the forward strand.
GGCGACCTGCTGCGGATCGAGACCGAGATCGGCGCGATGGTCGACTCGGTCTGGGTGACCGAGGGGATCAAGCCCGGGATCGTCGCGATCAGCCACCACCTGGGCCGCTGGCGGCTCAAGGACGGCGAGGGCCTCGGTCAGGGCATGAGCAGCCTCGTAGAGCTCGACGCCGACGGGGACGACCGCAGCCTGCGGGTCGTCGCGGGCGGCGGAGCGTGGCAGTCCAAGGACCCCGACACCGCCCGGGTCTGGTGGGACGACGTCGGCGTGCACCAGAACCTGACGCACGCGGTCCACCCCGATCCCGTCTCCGGCGCGCACTGCTGGCACCAGAAGGCCACGAGCGTGCGCAAGGCCGGACCCGGGGACCGTCATGGCGATGTGCAGGTGGACCTGAAACGCTCCATGTCGGTCTATCGAGAGTGGGTCGCGCTCACGCGCCCCGCGACTGTGCATAGTCCCGACGGAACGCGGAGGCCGTGGTGGCTGAAGCGACCCTTGAAGCCGACCCGCGAGGCCTACAAGCTGCCCGCCGAATCCAAGACGGAGACCGCGTGATGTTGATGAACCGAACCCTGCTGGCGAACTTGCTCGAAGGACGGTGCGACGAGGCGTCGCTGGCCGACGCTGCGCTGGACGACCGGGTGGCGCGGGCGCTCCTGACCCTGGGCTGGCCCGACGGGGGCCACGGCGCCGTCGATGGTGTGGCGGCGGAACTGTACGAGATCTTCGGACGCTGCGTGTTTCCCTTCGAGGGTGTGTTCCTGGACCCCGCCGTCGCCGCGCGCGGGTCGTTGGCGGAGGCGCTGCGGGCGTCGCACCGAGCCCCCACCCTTGTGCACTGGATCCCGGCGTTCTGTTGCTCGCTGAAGGACCTGCGGCGGCCCCTCGCGACCGCGTTGGCGGACGTGATCCAGGAGCTGCTGCTGGAGACCGAGGGCGGCGTCCGGCTGCCGTCGCCGATGCGCGGGATCGCGCCGGATCTGGACCACGCGGAGACGGATCTGCGGGAGCTGATCGCGTGGCTGTCCACGCCCTCGCGCTGCGGGCTGTTCCTGTCGTCGGGGGCGATCGGCCAGATCGCGCGGACCGTCGATGTGCCGCGGGGCTTCGGTCCCCGGGGACGCCTGCTGCGTCAGTTGATCGATTCCGCGACGCGGTTTGGCCGGCTGGACGCCGTGCTCGGGGGCCTCGGCTTGATCGTCGCGCGCCACCGGGAGACGTTGTCGGCCGCGCCGTATCAGACCCCCGCGTTGCAGGCCGCGACGGCCCCCTGGCGGGAGCGGTTGGAGACGACGCAGCGGCTGCTCGGCGAGATCGCGGGCCGCGCCGCGGCGGTTCCAGGACCCGAAGCGCGCGCGTGACCGAGGAGGGCACCGGCCCGGGCGCGCCGACCGTCACCGGGGAGCTCCTCGCGGGGCTGAGCGTGGCCGTGATCCTGGCCCCCCAGGCGATGGCGTACGCCGTACTCGCCGGCCTTCCCCCCTGGCATGGGCTGTACGCGGCGGCGGTCGCCCCGATCGCGGCCGCGCCGCTGGCCTCGTCCCGCTACCTGCAGACCGGACCGGTGGCCCTGACCTCCCTGCTCACCGTGGGGGCGCTGGGCACCATGGCCGCGACCGGGAGCGCGGAGTACGTCGGCCTCGCGGCGGTGCTCGCGGTGGTCGTCGGCGTCGTGCGGTTGGCCATCGGGCTGTTCAAGGCCGGACGCATCGCCGAACTCATGACGCCCCCGGTGCTGCAGGGCTTCATGATCGGGGCGGCGGTCCTGATCCTGGCATCACAGATCCCCTCGGCGCTGGGCGTGACGGACGTCGAAGGCCGGCTGCTCGCGCGGGCTGCAGCAGCGGCGTCGGAGCCAGGATCCTGGGTTCCGGTGGCGGTGGCGCTGTCGGTCGCGACCGTGCTCCTGGTGCGGCTGGGCAAGCTGCTTCATCCCCTGTTCCCGGGCGTGCTCGTGGCCGCGGCGGGAGGCGTGGCGCTGGCGTGGGCGGGCGCTCCCGTCGGTCCCACGGTGGGGGCGCTGCCGGAGACCACGCTGGCGCTGCGGCTGGATCTCCCGTGGGCGTCGACCGCGCAGTTGATCCTCCCCGGCATCGTCATCGCGCTGGTCGGGTTCGCCGAGGCGGCGGCGATCTCCAAGGTGTTCGCGGACGCCGACGGCGAGGACTGGGACGTCGACCGCGAGTTCACCAGCCAGGGAGCCGCGAACGTCGCCGCGGGGCTGTTCGGCGGCTTCCCCACCGGCGGTTCCTTCTCCCGCAGCGCCCTCGATCGAGAGGCCGGCGGAGTGACCCGCTGGTCCGGGCTCATCGCCGGGGTGGCGATCCTCGCGTTCCTGCCGCTGGCGGGCATGTTCGAGGTGCTCCCCCTGGCCGTCATGGGCGGGATCATCATCGCTGCGGTGGTCAAGCTGCTGGACCCCCGACCCTTGCTTCGGAACGCCAGCGAGCGACGGCTCGACGTCTCGGTGGGGCTGCTGACGTTGGGGCTGACCCTGTCGCTGGCGCCTCGCCTGGACCTCGCGGTGTTGGGTGGAGTCGCGGCCGCGGCGCTCAGCCGACTGCTGTCCGCGGACGTCCGCGGACACGACTCGGACACAGGGTAGCTCGCACCACACTCCAGTGATTTCAACGACTTAGCTGGTTGGCACGGGCCTTGAAATGGTCTGGGAGTACCCCTGGAGATTCCCATGCCGACTAGCACCCGTTCCTACACCGACCTCCCCGCCCCCGCCCCGCCGGCCGCCGCGCTGCGCAAGGAGATGGCGAAGGTGATGTGCCCCGAGTGCGCGTCCCGCTACCGCTTCCCCGTCCGCAAGCTGTCGGACGGTCACGGGCTGAAGGTCACCTGCCCCAAGTGCCAGCACCAGTTCGTCGCCGTCGCGCCCAAGCCGGTGTCGCCGACGGTTCCGTTCCCCGCCATCGCCGGGGTGGACAACAACATCCTGGACGTGTGGATGCACGGACAGCAGCAGCGTCGGCACCGTCGGGTGCTCGGCGTCGTCGCTGCGCTGCTGCTCGCTGGGGCCTGGGGGTTCTTCAGCGGCAGCGACGATGTCGAGGTCGAGACCGCGCCCATCATGGCCGAGGTGCCCACCGCCTCGTCCTCCGCCGCGTCGACCGAGGTGAGCGCCGCCGTCGCCGCCATCCTCGAGCACGACTCGACCGCCCTCGCCGCCGAGCCCACCGAGCCCGAGCCGGAGCCCGCCGCCAAGGCCGCCCCCGCCCCGGTCACCGCTTCGGTGCTGCCCCATCGCGCTCCCAAGCCCGCCGCCGGTGCCGCTCCCAAGCCCCCCGCGCTGTCCGGCTCCAAGGCGCCGACGCCGCAGCCCAAGACGGTCGCGACGGTCGCTCCGAAGCCGGCCACCAAGGCTGCTCCGAAGGCCGTGACCGAGACGCAGCGCGCCGCCGCCGGCATGCACTGGTACAGCTCGGCGATGGACGCCAAGAGCGCGGGCAACGGCGCCCTCGCGGAGAAGATGATGCAGCGGGCCGTCGCCAAGGCTCCGACGCGCGGTGACTGGTGGGCCGAGCTCGCCACCCTGCAGCGCGACCTGGGCAAGGCCGAGGACGCCGAGGTTTCCTCGCGCCGCGCCTTCTACCTGAGCGCCAACGCCAAGTAGCTAGAGACTGCCGATTCCGGCGTACTTGACGCCGGTCAGCCGCGCGACCTCCGACCTCCATGTCGTGAGGTCGTTTGCGTTGAAGTCGCTCAGGCGGCGGTGCCCGCAGGCTCGGGCCAACACGGACATGAGCTCGACGGTCGCGTGCAGGTAGTTGGTCAGACGCTTGGCCGACGCGGCGACGATCAGCCGGTCGCGCAGGTTCTGCTTCTGCGTCGCGATGCCGACGGGGCAGTTGTTGGTGTGGCACGCCCGCATGCCCAGGCAGCCGATGGCCTGCAGGGCGCTGTTGGCGACGGCGACGCCGTCCGCGCCGAGGGCCATCGCCTTCACGAAGTCCGACTCGGTGCGCAGCCCGCCCGTGGCGATGAGCGTGATGTCGCTCGCGCCGATGCGATCGAGGTGGTGGCGTGCGCGTGCCACCGCGGCGATGGTCGGGACCGAGATGTTGTTCTTGAACACGTCGGGAGCCGCTCCAGTAGCGCCCCCTCGGCCGTCCAGGATGATGTAGTCGGCGCCCGCATCCAGCGCGAAGTCGATGTCGAGTTCGATGTGCTGGGCGCTGAGCTTGAAGCCGATGGGGATGCCCCCGCTGACCTCGCGCACCTCGTCGGCGACGCGGCGGAAGTCGGCTGCCGTGGACAGGTCGGGGAAGCGCGGCGGGGAGATGGCGGGGGTGCCGACCTCGAGTCCGCGGACCTCCGCGATCTTGCCGATCACCTTGGTCCCCGGGAGGTGTCCGCCGGTGCCTGTCTTGGCGCCCTGGCCGCCCTTGAAGTGGAATGCCTGGACGCGTTTGACCTTGTCCAACGACCAGCCGAAGCGGCCCGAGGCGAGCTCGTACAAGTAGCGGATGTTGGCCGCCTGCTCTTCGGGGAGCATGCCGCCCTCGCCCGAGCAGATGCCGGTGCCGGCGGCGTGGACGCCCTTGGAGAGCGCGACCTTGGCCTCCTCCGAGAGCGCGCCGAAGCTCATGTCCGAGACGAACAGCGGGATGGCGAACGCGAGCGGCTTGGCGGCGCGCGGTCCCAGGACCAGCTGGGTGGCGACGGGCTCGTCGTCCATCAGCGGCAGCCGATGCAGCTGCGCGGTCAGGATCTGCAGGTCGTCCCAGGTCGGCAGCTCGGTGCGGCTGACCCCCATCGCCGAGATGGGACCGTGGTGCCCGAGCTTGCTCAGCCCCACACGCGCGAGGCGCTGGATGTGGGCGTTGTGCGGCTCGTCGACGGTCGCATGCACGTCCTGGTAGAGCCCCAGTCGGCCATGAGCGCGCCGCGGTGCAGGCAGCGGCCGTACAAGACGGAGACGGAGTCGTCGAATCGGGTGACCACGAGGTCAACCCCTTCAACCAGCGCGTACGTCGGCTGGCGATCGGCCAGCTCGCTCCAGGTCGCTACGCGGACGCGAATCGTCTTAACCCTCCGGCGGGGCGACGATGTCGATGGTCAGGGCGACGTTGTCCTTGATGAGGTCGTCGGGCTTGCCGGGGTAGGTGATGCCCCACTGCTGCCGGTCGATGACGAACTCGGCGCGGGCCTTGATGGTGCCCTCTTCGTCGGTGGAGACGGTGGCCGGGAAGGTGACGATGTTGGTCGTTCCGACGAGGGTCAGCTCGCCCGAGACCGTGTGGGTCGCGCCCTCGGTCTCGCTGCCGGGGGTGACCGACTTGCTCGCGAACGTGGCGGTCGGGTGCTCGGCGACGTTGAAGAAGTCGTCCGACTTGAGGTGGCCCGTCAGCTTCTCCACGTCGGCCTTCAGCGAGCTCATGTCGACCGTGACGTTCAGGCCGGTGAGGGTGCCGTCAGCGTTGGCAGCGATGTCGGCGGCGCTGATGCTGAAGTCGATGTCGTGCTGCCTAGTGACCTTGGCGCCCACGGCGTGGACCTTGCTCTGCGCCAGATCGACGGCACGCTTCAGCCCATCCCCGGCGGGCGCAGGCTCGGCGGCGGCGGGCTCCTCGGCGGCGGGCGCGGGCTCGGACACCTCCGCGGCGGCCTTGCCTTCGCCGGGGTCGGCGGCGCAGGCCACGAGGGACAGGAACAGGGCGGTCAGGAGGAGGTTGCGGCTGATCATGGACGGCACCGTGCCTCGACAAATCGGTGAGATCCAGTTCCTGACCAATTGTTGACCTGTCCGCCAGGCCCCGACCGTGTCAGCAGGGCTAGAGCCCCTCGATGTCCGGCGTGATGACGAGCTCCGCCTCACCGTCGGCGGCATCTGGATCGAACTGACTGGCGAGCTGGCCGTCCAGCAGGCTCACGATCACCAACGGCCACTGCGGCGGCGGGCGGGCCGGATCGCAGTCGATCGAGACGATGGACTCGCTTCCCGGGCCGTCGAAGTCGAGGCCAAAGCCCCCGAATCCGTCGACATCGGCGCCGTCGGCGGCCACGAGCCCCGGTTCGAAGGGCGGACTGTCGGCGTCCCACGCGCAGCCCACGGCGAGACCGGCGGTGTAGGCCTCGCCGCTCACGCGGGTGATCCGGAGCAGCAGCGGGTCCTCGGCGTTGTCGCGGGTGTACTCGCAGCACTCCCCCCAGCTGGCGTCCGCCATGCCGACCTCGATGTCGAAGCAGTCGTCGCAGGCGGGGGTTGGGCAGCCGACGACGGCGATGGCGAGGGGCAGCAGCGGAAGCAAGCGGAGCATGACGGCCCGCAGCCTAACGGATGGGGGTGCTAGCGTCGGCGACGTGGCTGTCGTCGTGGGGCTGGATGTGGGACGTCGGACGATCGGTGTCGCGGCCGTGGACCCTTCGGGAGGGATGCCCGTCCCTCGGTTCACGCTGGCCCGCAAGGGCGTCAAGAAAGACGTCGCGGCGCTGATGGAGCGAGCGGTGGACGCCTCCACCGAAGCCATCGTCGTCGGGCTCCCCCTGCACGACGACGGCAGCGAAGGCGACGGCTGCCGCATCGCCCGGCAGGTCGGTGACGCGCTCGCGGAAGCGAGCGGGCTCCCGGTCCACTACCAGGACGAGACGCTGTCGACAGTCACCGCCCGGGACCGGCTTCGCGCCGCCGGCATGTCGGAGAAGCGCCAGCGCGCGGTGATCGATCAGGCCGCCGCGGGGGTCATCCTCGAGGACTGGTTGTCCGAACAGAGGCAGCGCTGAGGTACGCTCCCGGCATGCGCAAGCTGCTCTCTCCAACTCCAGCGACAGTCAGGAGTTCAAGTTCCCGGTGACCGGAACGGTGCAGCTGTAGCTCAGGGGGACGCTGATGTCGGATCGACAGCGGTGCTCTTCCTGTCCCGCCCGCTGCTCCCGCAACCGGCTCCTCCTCCGCCTCCTCCGCCTCCGGTCGCGGCGGTCGCGGCCCCCGCACAACCGCCTCCGGTCCAAGCCCCGCCGCCCGATCCCGTCCCGCTCTTCGAGGGCCTGGCCGAGGGCGGGGACGAGGCCGACTACCTGCTCCTCATCATGGACGCTGACGCTCGTTCGCTCTGCGCCTACGCTGCGGATCTGCGCCAGCTGCCCACCGACCCCCGATGGGAGCAGGCCGAACGACTGCACGCCGCCTGCGCCGAGCGGCTGAAAGGGTTGGAGTGATGCTCCCGAAGCGCGCTCCGTTCGCGCTGATCCTCGCCGTCGCGCTCGCCGGCTGCGACAACACCGGCAGCTTCATCGATCCCGATCCAGGTGACGACGACGACGTCGCCAACGACGACGACGTGGTGGACGACGACGAGGGAGGCCCGTGGGTCCGGGACGAGCGGGCAGCCCCCGGGTCGGTGACCTTCAACGAGCTGCAGTACCACCCGCGCTCCGACCGCGACCTCGAGTGGGTCGAGCTGCACAACCCGATGGTGCTGGACATGGACCTGTCCGGCTGGCGCCTCGGCGGGGGCATCGACCATGCCTTCGCCGACGGGACCGTGCTGGCCGCGGGCGGGCACCTCGTCGCGGCCGCCGACCCCGCCCGCCTCGCCTCTGAGACCGGCTTCGACGAGGCCGTCGGCCCCTACGACGGCAGGCTCGCCAACGACGGTGAACGGGTCGACCTGTTCAACAACTGCGGCCGCCTCATCGACACGGTCGAGTTCGGCGAGGATGACCCGTGGCCCGTGGAGGCCGACGGCTCGGGCCTCACGCTGGCGAAGGTCCACCCCGACGCGGCCAGCGATCGCGCCGAGCACTGGACCGTCAGCGTCGAGCTGGGCGGCACCCCCGGCGAGCCCAACGGCCTCGACCCCCTCCCGGCGCCCACGATCGTGCAACTCGTCCCCTTCGAGGCGACGTGGAGCTACGACCTGTCCGGCGAGTACCCCGCGTCGGACTGGGCCGAGCCCGACTACGACGCCAGCGGATGGCCCACCGGCGATGCGGTCTTCTTCGCGGGGGGGATCGAAGCCGACTTTGAAGCGACCGCCCGGGGGACGGCAGACAACAACTTCGGCCTCTACCTGGGCGAGGCGGACGGCGGCGGCTTGCGCCTCGTGGGGGAGGACCCCGACGGCGACTGGACGACGGTGGAGAGCTTCGAGCTCGACGTGACTCCGCAGGACCACCTCTACCTCGCAGCGTGGGAGGTGCCGGGATCCAGCGGCGGACCCCAGATGGCGATCGCGGAAGTGGACCTGCCGGCCCGGGTGCTCGGGACCGGGGCGGCGGAGTTCGAGTGGATCCTGGGGCCCGCGGACGCGAGCCCGGGCGCGCTGCCGGCGGACGCCTCCCCCGACCCCCTGGATCTGGCGCTGGTCATCGAGGACGCCAACGCGCTGGACGGCTGGACGGCTCCCGCGGCGGAGGCCGTCGCGTCATCGGGGCCGTGGGGGCCTGCGGTGGGCGCGTCCTTCGCGGCGACGACGAACTTCATCTGGGGGGACACCTTCGCCGACGTCTCCGCGACCAACACCGAGAACAGCTACGCCCTGTTCCGATCCCGCGAGCCCCTCGCCGCCCGGTCGGGCACCACCGAGCTTCTATCGATCCCGACGACGATCACCTTCCGCACGGCGTTCTCGTTCGACGCCGATCCGGACTCGACGGAGTTGACCCTCGACTGCCTCGTGGACGACGGAGTGGTCGTCTACCTCAACGGCGAGGAGGTGCTGCGCCACAACGTGGACGACGGGCCGGTCGATGCCGACACCCTCGCCGTGGAGTCGGTCGAGCAGCCGTCGGCCATCGTCGCCGCGCTCCCCGCCGAGGCGCTGGCGGTCGGCCCCAACGTGCTCGCGGTCGAGCTTCACCAGGCCGAACTCGACGACGGCGACATGACCTTCGCTTGCGCCCTCGACGGGCGGATCGCCCCCCAGAACACGATCCCGCCCCGCACCCTCGTGCTGAACGAAGCCGCCGCCGCGGACGCCGCGCTGTTCTGGATCGAACTGCTCAACGTCGGTTCCGACCCCCACCCCGTGGACGGCCTCGTACTGGTGTCGGCCGCCGGCGAGGAGGCCGTGCTCTCGGGGTCCCCGCTGGATCCCGGCGCCCTCGCGGCCGTCGATGACCTGGCTCTCTCCCTCGGCGTGGACGAGGTGCTGTTCCTGTACGCCGCCGATGGCGAGACCCTGCTGGATGCCGTGCGGTTGACGGAGGCCACTCGCGGCCGCGCCGCCGCCGGAGGGGCGTGGAGGGTCCCCGCCGAGGACACCCCCGGCGCCCCCAACGCCATCGACCTGAACGAGGACGTGGTCATCAACGAGGTGATGTACCACCCCGCGGTCGGCGCCGAGGAGTGGGTGGAGGTCTACAACCGGGGAGCCGACGCGGTCGATCTGAGCGGCTGGTCGTTGGTCGACGCCGTCGGCTTCGAGTTCCCCCCCGGCTCGGTCCTGGAGGCCGACGGCTACCTCGTGGTGGGGGACTTCGACGGACGCCTGGACAACGCCAGCGATCGCATCGTCCTGCTCGACGCCTCGGGGAACCCCGCCGATGAGGTCCGGTACCACGACGGCGGTCGCTGGCCCGAGGCCGCCGACGGCGGGGGCTCCAGCCTGGAGTTGCGCGACGCGTGGGCGGACAATGTCGCCGCTGAGGCCTGGGCCCCCAGCGACGAGTCCGACCAGGCCGCGTGGGGCGTCTACAGCTACCGCGGTCTCGCCGGCTCCAGCGCGGTCGGCCCCGACGGCGCGTGGGAGGAGTTCGTCCTCGGCCTGCTCGACGCTGGGGAGCTGCTCCTGGATGACCTGAGCGTGGTGCGCGACCCCGACGGCGCGGCGGTCGAGGTGCTCCGCGACGGGAGCTTCGACGACGGCGGCGACGCCTGGCGCCTCCTCGGCACCCATCGCCACAGCGCGGTCGTGCCGGACCCCGACGACCCCGGCAACGCTGTCCTGCGCCTCGTCGCGACAGGGCCCACGGGCCACATGCACAACCACGCCGAGACCACGCTGCTCGAAGGCGTCGGCGCGGGGGAGTACGAGATCTCGTTCCGTGCCCGCTGGGTCTCCGGCTCCAACCAACTCCACACCCGGCTCTACTTCAACCGCCTCCCCCGGACGACGCGGGTGGATCGGCCAGACAGCTCCGGCACGCCCGGCGCCAGCAACTCGACGGCGATCGACAACCTCGGGCCGACGTTCGCGAACCTCCGACACGACCCCGCCGTGCCTCGCCCCAACCAGCCCGTGCCGGTCACGATCTCAGCCGCCGATCCCGAGGGGGTCGGCGCGGTGACGCTGTGGTCCTCGGTCGCGGGGGCGCCGTTCGTGGAGCAGCCCATGACCGAAGAGGAGCCCGGCCGGTGGTCGGCGCTGCTCGGAGGCGAACCCGCCGGGACCGTCGTGCAGCTCTACGTCGAGGCCGAGGACTCGCTCGGCGCGTCGTCGCGGTTCCCGGTCGCCGGGCCGGACTCCCGGGCGTTGATCCAGTTCGACGACGGCCTCGCTCCGGCCGAGGGGCTGAGCCGCTTCCGCATCGTCATGACCGAGGCGGACTCGGACTGGTTCCACACCGACACCAACCTGATGAGCAACGACTCCGTCGGCGCCACGGTCGTCTACCACGAAGCCGAGGTCTTCTACGACGTCGGCGTGCGCGCCAAGGGCAGCGAGCGGGGCCGCCCGACGGTCCCCCGCCTGGGCTACGGCGTTCAGTTCCGCCGCGACCAACCGTTCCGGGGGAGCCACGGCAGCGTGCTCGTGGACCGGTCCGAGGGGGTCGGCTTCGGCCAGCGTGAGGTGCTCCTGAACCTGGTCATGACCCACGCCGGCTCCGTCTCGGGCGAGTACAACGACCTCGTCCAGGTCGTGACCCCACGGCCCGAGCACACGGGCCCTGCCGAGCTGCAGCTGGACCGCTTCACCGACCTCGTCCTCGCATCTCAGTTCGAGAACGGCTCCGCCGGCACGCGGTTCGAGTACGAGCTCATCTACTACCCGCTGACCACGGACGACGGGACCCCCGAGGGGCTCAAGCGGCCGCAGCCCGACTCGGTCGTCGGCACCCCCATCACCGACCTGGGCGACGACCCGGAGGCCTATCGCTGGGCCTACCTGATCAAGAACAACGAGGGGGAGGACGACTACAGCGGGGTGCTGGAACTGACCCGCGTGTTCTCCCTGTCGGGGCCCGCGTTCGCTGACCAGGTCGATGAGGTGATCGACGTCGAGCAGTGGCTGCGCTCGTTCGCCTTCGCGACGCTGGGGGGCGTGGTCGACCAGTACGGCGGCGACGGGAGCCAGCACAACGCGCAGTTCTACGTCCGCCCCCTGGACCAGCGGGTGCTCTACTTCCCCCACGACCTCGACTTCTTCGGGAGTGCCCAGATGGCCGTGGTGGGGAACGGGGACCTGACGCGCCTGCTCGGGCTGCCGGGGAACCGGCGCTCGTACTACGGCCACCTGCAGGACATCGTCGAGCACGCCTACAACGCCGAGCACCTGCTCCCCTGGTGCGACCAGATGGCCGCGCTCCTGCCGCTGCAGAACATCGCGGGCCACTGTCAGTTCATCGCCAGCCGGGCTGACTGGGTGATGAACGGCGCCCCGGATGCGGTGACCGCGGTCTACCCGGCGGTGGAGTTCCGCATCACCACCGGGGGCGGGGCCGACTTCTCCGTGGACGACGACGAGGTCGTGCTCGAAGGAAACGCCGGGATCGAGGTGCGTCGAATCGCGCTCGAAGAGGGAGCGGAGCCGCTGGATCTTACGTGGCTCGACGACCTCACCTGGCGCGTGACCGTGCCGCTGGAGCAGGGCGCGAACGACCTCACGTTGCGGGCCCTCGACCTGCGCGGCGAGGCGGTCGGCAGCGACACGATCGTCGTGACGTCGACGGGGGGCTGACCGGTCAGCCGGGGAGGCAGGCGTTCCACGGCGGCTCCCAGATCGACTGGAGCGCCGCGGTCCCTTCGAGGTGCTCGAACAGCGCTGCGTACCGCGGTGAAGCGGCCAACGTCGAGCTGTCCCCGATGCAGATCAGCTGCCGGCGCGCCCGCGTGAGCGACACCGTGAGGCGGCGCCCGTCCTCCACGAACCCCAACTCCCCGCGCGGGTTGCTGCGGACGAAGGTGCAGACGATGGCCTCCTGCTCGCGCCCCTGGAACGCGTTGACCGTGGCCACCTCCACCCCGGCGAGTTCTTCGCGGGCCCGCAGGCGGCCGATCTGGGCCGAGTAGGGGGCGATGACGGCGATGTCCTCGGCGCGCACGCCGGCCTCGCGCAGGCGGGCGACGGCGAGGCCGGCGAGCTCCACCTCACCGGCGTTGAACATCGACATAGTCACCGGATCGCGGGCTTCGTCGAGGCCCGAGCCGGCGGTGTCGATCCACAGCACCGGCCGCTCCGTGGCCGTCCCCGCGGTGACGTCGGGGAGCTGGTCCAGGGCGCGATCGGCGATCCCCTCGGCCGGCTGGTAGGCGTCGCCGTAGACGTCCTGGACGCAGGCCCCGATGGCGGCGTGCATGCGATGTTGCACGTGGAGCGGTCGCAGCGGCACGTCCGAATCCAGCAGTCGATCCAGCAGCGATTGCTCCAACGTCGACCCCGGCTGCGTCACCACCGGGCCGAGCTGGTGCGGGTCGCCCACGAGCACCAGCCGATCGATGTAGGGGACGGCGGTCCAGATCGCCGGCTCCATCGCCTGGGTCGCTTCATCGACGACGGCCGTGCGTGCCGGAGGGAGCTCGTCGCCCCACCGGGTCAGGCTCCCGAAGGTGATGGCGAGCACGTCGGCGGACTCGATGGCGTGGGTGCGGGCCTGGTCCTGCAGCCTCCGGCGGGCGTCGAACAGCTCGCGAAGCCGCCGCCCCATGCCCCGAGGCCGACGGCTGTGGAGGTCGTCGATCTCCTTCTGAACATCGCGGATGGCCGCGCTCAACGGAGTCGTCCGCAACGCCTCGTCCAGCGAGTAGGGACGGGCCGCGGCGCTGATCCGGCCCTGGGCCCCGAGCCGGAGCACCCGCAGCCCCACGGCGGCGCAGGCGAGGGTCAGGTTGTCGACCGCGGCGTTGCTGTCGGCCAGGGCCCAGGGGCGATCGCCCTCGCCCACGAGCCGCTTGAGCAAGCGGGCCAGCAGCCAGGTCTTCCCCGTCCCCGGAGGGCCGTGGATCAGCGCCAGCGCGGGCGCCTTCCAGCCGTGCCAGGCGGCCGTGGCCTGGGCGTCATCGAGCTCCGGCCAGAGGGCCGCCAGCTCCTCTGCGTCCGGCGGTTCGGGGCCTTCGTCCCCGCTCGGGTCGAGCAGCGCCTGCGCCAGCGCCGAGCTCTTGGGGACGATGCGGCGAAGCGAGTTGCGGTACCGGATGAACGTCGTCGGGTCGTAGCGCCGGGTGACGTCGAGCTCGCCCCGCAGCCACCCTGGCAGCACGTCGCCGCCGCCGGCTGCGTCCAGGCGCATCTGGTCCTGGGTCGCGCGGTCGAACAGCAGCTGCACCTCGGCGCAGTTCCCGTCGACGTCGCGGACTTTTCCGTCGACCGAGCGTGATCCGCCGCCCAGGGGACCGAGCTTGACGGGATCTCCGGGGCCGATGCCGTCGTGCAGCAGCGCCCCTTTGGGCCCCGTCAGCTCCAGCCGCCAGGTCCATCCCCGCTGGGTCACGTCCGTGGTCCGCAGGGGGGGCCAGGAGAACCCCCCGCTGATCCGCTCGGCCCGCGTGCCTGAGCTGAGCCGCTGATGCTCCGCGCGCTGGTGCTGCTCTTCGGCCGTCAGGGCCGCGAACAGGGCGTTCAGGTGGGCATGCATCGGCGCACCTTAGATCCTCGGCCGGTACCCGTCGTATGGTGGCTCCTCTGGGCGGGGAGGCCTTGTGTCAAACTTCGCGGATACGACGTCGGCAAGCGCATCTACGAGGGACGCAAGACCCTCGTGTACCGGGCCCGGCGGGAAGAAGACAGCACCCCGGTCATCCTGAAGGTGCTCCGCAACGAGTACCCCTCGCCGCGGGATCTGGCCGCGCTGCGGGCCGAGTTCGGGCTCAGCCGTGAGCTGATCGAGGGCGGCGTCTCGCGCATGGTCGAGCCGCTGGCGCTCGTCCCCCACGAGAACTCGCTCGTCATGGTCCTGGCGGACGTCTCCGGGGTCACCCTCGCCGACCACGTCGAGTACCGACGTCTGGGCACCGCCGAGTTCCTCGCCATCGCCGCCCAGGTCGCCGAGGCGCTGCAGGAGGTGCACTCCCAAGGCGTCGTGCACAAGGACGTCAAGCCGCAGAACCTCGTGATCAACCAGGCCGACGGGCGGGTCCGACTCACCGACTTCGGCATCAGCAGCCGCCTGGCGACGGAGGACCTGCAGCTGGTCAGCCCGACCCACGTCGAGGGGACCCTCGCCTACATGGCGCCGGAGCAGACGGGCCGGATGAACCGGTCCGTCGACCACCGCTCGGACCTCTACGCCCTGGGCGTGACGCTCTTCGAGCTCCTGACCGGCAAGCGGCCCTTCGAGGCCGACGATCTGATGCGCCTCGTCTACTGCCACATCGCGCAGCCGCCGCCGCGGGCCGACGACCTGAGCCCGGGAGTGCCCAAGCAGCTGGCGGCGATCGTGGAGCGCCTGCTGAGCAAGGCCGCCTCGGACCGCTACCAGAGCGCCCGCGGCGTGCGCTTCGACCTGCAGCGCTGCCAGCAGTTGCTCGCCGAGACCGGGGCGATCGCCGAGTTCCCGCTGGGCCAGGGCGACGTCAGCGACCGGTTCACGCTTCCCCAGAAGCTGTACGGCCGAGACGCGGAGGTCGCCGAGCTGCTCGCGGCGTTCGATGCCGCTGCCAGCGGGGGCCGCCGGGTCCTGTTCGTCAGCGGCTACTCGGGGGTCGGCAAGAGCCGCCTCATCAACGAGGTGAAGCGGCCGATCACGCGACGGGACGGCTACTTCATCGGCGGCAAGATCGACCAGCACCAGCGGGGACAGCCCTACTCCGCGCTGATCGGAGCGCTGCGCGAGCTGACCCGACAGGTGCTCACCGAGCCGCCCGACTCGGTCGCTCGGTGGCGCGACGAGATGCTCGAGGTGCTCGGCCCCAACGGCGCGATCCTGCCCGGGCTGGTGCCCGACCCGGAGGGGATCATCGGCGAGCAGCCGCCCGTGCAGGAGCTGGCCGCGGCCGAGTCGCAGAATCGATTCAACGAGGTCGTGGTCGACTTCGTCCGGGGGCTGGCGTCGGCCCGCCACCCGCTCGCCCTGTTCCTGGACGATCTGCAGTGGGCGGAGCCGGCCTCCCTCGCCCTGCTGCTGCATCTGGTCACCGACACCGCCGTGCACCACCTGTTCGTCATCGCCGCGTACCGGGACAACGAGGTGCAGTCCGATCATCCGCTCGCCCTGACGATGGACGAGATCGATGCCGCCGGCGCCGAAGTGGAGCGGATCCACCTCGAGGGGCTCTCGATCGAGGCCCTCGCCGAGCTCATCGCGGATGCGCTTCATCGCGAAGCCGACTACACGCGCCAGCTGGCCGAGTTCGTCGGGGGCAAGACCGGGGGCAACCCGTTCTTCGTCGGTCAGTTCCTCCAGGCGCTCTACCGCAAGGGCCTGCTGCGCCTCGGCGACGACGGCCAGTGGGCCTGGGACGTCAGCGAGATCAGCGGACAGGAGCTCACCGACAACGTCGTCGAGTTGATGACCGAGCGCATCGCCGAGCTCTCGGAGGAGACGAGTCGAGCCTTGCAGTTCGGGGCCTGCGTGGGGGCGAGGTTCCACCTGCGGCGCCTCGTCGAGTTGCTCGAGGGCGAGCCCGTGGCGGTCGCCGGGGCGCTCTTCGAAGCGGTGACGCAGGGGCTGTTGTCACCGCTGGACGACAGCTACCGGCTGCTCCAGGGGCTTGAAGAGGGGGACGAAGCGGCCCGGCAGTTCGACCCGGGGTACCGGTTCGCCCACGACCGGATCCAGCAGGCGGCCCACGACCTGCTCGACGATTCGGCCCGGGGCGAGGTGCATCTGCGGCTGGGCCGGTTGCTGCTGGAGGCGCATGCGCCCGAGGAGCTGGGCGACCGCCTGTTCGAGGCCGCCGATCACGTCAACGCGTCCTCGGCGCTCCTGGCGGACGACGCCGAGCGCCTGCGCGCCGCCCGGACCAACCTCGTGGCCGGACGCACCGCCAAGCTGAGCGCCGCGTTCCTGCCCGCGCTGGGGTACTTGGAGGCGGGACGCACCCACCTGGGCGCGCAGCTCTGGGCCGATCCCGAGGGGCTGAGCTTCCCCCTGGTCTCCGAGCTCGCCGAGGACCTGGACCTGGCCGGCCAGAGCGACTGGCGCCTGCCCAACGCCAAGGAGCTGCACAGCATCGTCGACTACACCCGCGCGCCCGACATCACCGGCAGCGCGGCCATCGATCCGGTCTTCGACGTCAGCGACATCGAGGCCTACTTCTGGGCCAGCACCACGCACGTCGACGGCCCGGAAGACCACCAGGGCACCTTCGCCGTCTACATCGCCTTCGGCGAGGCGATGGGCTGGATGGAGAGCACGCCGAATTCGGGCAACTACTCGCTGATGGACGTGCACGGGGCCGGCGCTCAGCGCAGCGACCCCAAGGTCGGCGACCTCGATGACTACCCCAACGGCCACGGACCGCAGGGCGACGTGGTCCTCATCGACAACTACGCGCGGTGCGTGCGGGGCGGCTGAGCGGACGGGCTCTCAGGAGCCTTCGACGACCTCGATCTCGGCCCTCGGCTCGACCCCCTCGACCGTCGTCACCGCACCGCCCGGCCACGTCACTTCGACGTGGTACGGCCCTTCGCACCGACCCGTGCCGAGGGTCAGCCGCTTGGGCTGCGACGAGTTGAAGCCGGAGACCGGCCAGGCGTCCCGGTAGACCGACCAGTGCTCTGAACCGGGGGGGCCGTCGGAGACCCGGACCCTGGCTCCGGTTCCATCGGCGTTCGAATCGACGCCCCGCAGCGTGATGCGCACGTAGTCGTTGGCGCGGGGGCCGTCGTTGCGGAAGAGCCGGTTGGGCTCGGACACGTTGCCGCCTCCGTTGCCCAACAGCAGGTCGCCGTCGCCGTCGCCATCGTAGTCGAAGAAGGCCATCCCGTGCGTGCGGTAGGGGTACTCGGGCGTGGGCGGGCTCTCGCCGTCGACCTCGCAGGGGTAATCGATCAGGTCGGTGCGATCGACCCACCGCACGCCCCCGTCCTCGGTCGGTACGAAGGAGCCGAAGGCGTTGATCTCGCCGGACTCGGGCTTGCCCGTGCCGAAGAGCAGCTCCGGGAAGCCGTCGTAGTCCACGTCTGCGGCCTGCAGGCCCATCGTCTCGATGTAGGTGGCGGAGTCGCCCTGCCGGTTGAGGCCGACCTCGAAGGCGGCGTCGGTCCATCCTCCCGCGCCGTCGCCCAGGAACAGCCCGTGCTCCTGCCGGAAGTCCACCCCGCCGGGGTCCCGGATGGTGCGGCCGCTGACGATGATGTCGGCGTGCCCGTCCTGGTTCACGTCGGCGGTCAGCGACGCGAACGACAGGAACGGCTCGACCATCAGGTCCGGCGTGTCGTCCGTGAACGTGCCGTCGCCGTTGTTTCGGTACAGCTTGTTGGCCCCCATGTGCACCGCGACGAACAGGTCGGGCCAGCCGTCCTCGTCGTAGTCCAGCCACGTGGAGGGGTGGCCGTCACCCTCGTGGGCGACGCCCGCGGCCGCGCCCACCTCGACGAACGTGCCGTTGCCCTCGTTGCGGAAGAGCAGGTCCGCGGACGGCATCGGGCTGTTCTGGAGGTTCTTGACCGGCTGGAACAGGTCGAGGTCGCCGTCGAGGTCGTAGTCGGCCCAGGTACCGCCGAACGTGGGCAGGTCGTAGCCCCCCAGGCCGGCCGCCAGGGTCACGTCGGTGAACCTCGGCAGCCCGTCCTGGTCGATCCCTTCGTTGCGGAACAGGTGGTTCACGCAGCCACCGCCCCAACTCCCGCAGTTGGTGTACAGGTCGGGGTCTCCGTCGTTGTCGAAGTCCGGTGCGGACGACGCGGTGTCGTCTCCGGCCGTCGGCGGGCTGGGGTGCGCCTCGAAGGTGCCGTCGTCCTGGGCGAGCATCAGCTGGGCGGGGCGGAAGGCGTTGGCGAAGAAGACGTCGATGTCCCCGTCCCCGTCGAAGTCCTCGGCCGACAGGCCGGTGTTGACGCCGAACCGATCCTGGATCCCCACCTCGAGGGCGACGTCCGTGAGTTCCCAGGTGGAGTCCTCGGCGGCGAGCAGCAGGCATCCGCTGGCATCTGCGTCGTCGGAGGGGGCCTCTCCCTCCTCGGAGGGGAGGGACTCGCAGCCCGCCAGCAGGCAGGCCGACAGGAGCAGCAGCAGTCGCGGCGAATGGAGGATCATCTCGTACGGTGTAGCCGTCCGTCAAATCGCTCGACATGTCGGTTGTCAGGAAGATCACCCTCCGACTTCTGACGTTTGTCATAACAAACGTTATGTAAAAGCAGGTAGTTCGTCCCCATGACGAACCTCCCCAAGCGATTCATCGAGACGTCCTACGGGCGCGTCGCCTACCTGGAGGCCGGCGATCCGGGCCGGCCGACCGTGCTGCTGATCCACGGCATCCCCACCTCGGGGCTGCTGTGGCGGCACGTGGTCCGGATGCTCGCCTCCGAGTTTCACTGCATCGCGCCGGACCTGCTGGGGCTCGGCGACAGCACCGTGCAGGACTGGGTCCCCGTGCACATGGAGGCGCAGGCCGAGATGCTGATCGAGTTGCTCGATCGGCTGGGCCACGACACCTGCTCCCTCGTCGCCCACGACCAGGGGGGCGCCGCCGCTCAACTCCTCGCCGCCGTCCACCCCGACCGCGTCCGCACGCTGACGCTGACCAACTGCGTCGCCTTCGACAACTGGCCGGTGCCCGAGGTCACCCGGCTGCAGGCGCTGTGGCGGGTGCCCGTCCTGCCCGACCTGCTGGTGCGCGCCGGGCTCTTCGCGCTGCGGGAGACGGCGACCCCGTTCTCCGCGTTCCGGCGCGGGCTCACCCGGGGAGAGCGGCTGTCGGGCGCGATGATCCGCGAGTACCTGCGACCGCTGCACGGCACCGCTCTGCAGCGGCGCGGCTTCGTCCGGTTCCTCAACGCCGGGAGCCCCCGTCCCACCCTCGCCGCGGTCGAAGGGCTGCGCCGCTTCCACAAGCCGACCCTGGTGCTGTGGGCCGGCGACGACCGCTACATCTCCCCGTCCTGGGGCAAGCGGTTGGCCGAGGAGATCCCCGGAGCGGTCGGCTTCCACCTCGTGCCGTTCTGCGGCCACTTCTGGCAGGAGGAGCGGCCCGCCGAGTTCGCGGCGCACCTGCTCGAGTTCCTCCGCCGCCACGACGATGTCCTTCAAGTTCTGCCGAGCCAACAGGCCGGTTGAGGAGTCCCCATGCAAGTCGATCGAATCCTGCTTACGACCCCCTGCTTCCCGTACCCCACGCTGCCGACCAACGAAGCGCTGACCGACGCCACGGGGCAGCGCTTCACCCGCGGCGACGGGATCTTCGGGTTCGTCTCCCACACCCACAACTTCGCGAACCACATCCTCGCGCAGAACACGGACGTGCCGACGGTCCTGCTGGAGTACCCGCGGTGGGAGGACTTCGTCGCGGAGGTCGACAAGGGCTACCCGATCATCGGGATCAGCGCCTACCCCGTGCACCTGGATCGGGTGAAGGAGATGTGCCTGTACGTGCGGCAGCGCTCGCCGGCCACGAAGATCCTGCTCGGCTCCTACGCCGGCCAGGCCTTCAAGGCGACGCACGATGCCCAGGAGCAGGCCCGCTACGTCGACGACGTCATCGACGGCGAGGGGGTCAAGTACCTGCGCGAGTTGCTCGGTGAGTCGGTCAAGCAGCCGATCTGCCAGTCGCTCATGCCCAAGGCCGGGGGGAGCCTGCCGTTCGTGTCGCGCAACCCCCGCGGCGCCGTCGGCTTCCTCGTGTCGGGTCTGGGCTGCGCCGGCGGTTGCGACTTCTGCGCCACGACCGAGCTGTTCCACACCAAGCGGATCGAGCTTCTGTCGCCGAGCGGCCTGGTCGATCACATGCAGCAGTACTTCGACACCTTCGAAGACGTCAGCCAGGTCTTCGTCGTCGAGGAGGACCACTTCCGCCAGCCCCGCTACCTCAAGAAGCTGAGGGAGGCGTGGATGGGGCGGCCCGACATGATGGAGCGGGTCGACTGGTTCGGCTTCGGCTCGATCGACTACATTAGCCGGTTCGCCGAGCGGAACGGTTGGCAGGCGATCGCGGAGCTGGGCATCGGCACGATCTTCATTGGAGTCGAGAGCAAGTTCGCCGGAGAGCACGGCTACAAGAAGCGCGGCAAGGCGGACGCCCGGGAGGTCTTCACGAAGCTGCACTCGATGGGCATCCGCACCGTCGGCGCCTGGATCTGCGGGTGGGACTTCCACAACCACGGCAACATCCAGGAGGACCTCAACTACTTCGTCTCGCTCAAGCCGACGTACCAGCAGCTGACCCGGCTGAGCCCCTTCCCGGGCACGCCCCTCTACGAGGATCTGAAGGCCCAGGGGCGCGTCGACGAGGTCCCCTGGGAGGACGTGCACTTCTGGAGCGGCGCGATGAAGCACAGCACGCTGCAGCCGCACGAGACCCTGAACCTGACCGAGGAGGGGTATGCGCTGCTGCACAAGACCTGGGGCCCCAGCCTGCTCCGGCGGCTCGAAGTGCTGCTCAACGGCTACGCCTTCTGCCGCGCCTCCGACAGCCCCGTGCTGCGGCGCCACCGGGCGCTCTACTTCAAGCGGCAGGCGGCGACGTTCTGGATGCTCCTGCGGGGCATGGATCGGCTGGCCGCCAACGGCATCGTGCGGCGTCGGGTGCGGGACGTGGACGCGCGCTACCGCAACGAGATCGGTGAGCCGACCCCGGTGATGCGGACCGTGTCGCGCGCCCTGGACGGGCTGGCGACGTCGATGCACCTGCGCCAGGGCGTGGACTCGATGAACCGCCACCCGAAGGTCGAGCCGTTCAAGCGCTACACCTACGCCAAGGACGGCCAGCAGGACTCGCCGGTGCCGTACACCACCGAGTGGCCGGGGGGCACGCCGGGCTGGCTGCGGAAGGAGCGGGCGGTGGATGAGGTGAAGTTCTCGGCCGTGGGCGCCGCGGTGCGCGCGGCGCGGCTGCTGGGGCCCCGCGGGGACGATGAGATCGACAGCTACATCGCCTCGATGGTGAAGCGCCGGGCGTTCGGCTTCGGGTTCTGAGCGGTCCTCAGCGCTGTGCGACGAGCCGTGCGTGGTGCACGCCGGCGTCGGTCCAGCCCTCCTCGTAGCGTTCGAGGTGGAGGCTGGAGGGCAGCAGCGTCCGCAGCTCGTCGTCCTCCAGGAGGAAGCGGGCCGACGGCTTTGGGTGGCGCTCCAGGTTCGTCCGCGTCGGGTGCACGACGACGAGCTTCCCCCCCGGTTCGAGGAGCCGGTCGACCTGTTCGAGCAGGGGTCGATGGAGGAAGTGGGCGATCACCGCGACGTCCCAGCGCCCCGGCGGGGGGCCGTCCGCTTCGAGATCGGCCGGCATGCAGGTCAACGTGAGGCCGCGAGCGTCGGCGGCGTCGCGGGCGAGGGTCAGCGCCGCCTCCGAGATGTCCACGAGGGTGACGTTCAGCCCGCGTGCGGCGAGCCAGACCGCGTGCCGGCCCGCGCCCCCCGCCAGATCGATCGCGCGGCCTCGGTCCGGGAGCAGCGACGCGATCTCCTCGATCCACGGATCGGGCTCGACGGTCGGGTGGGCCCGCGCCCCCCAGATTCCGTTCCACTGCTCGCGTGCATCGGTCACGGTTCCTTGGTCGGAGCCTTCAGGGCCCGCGCCTTCTTGACCGCGTCGAGCTCCTTGCTGACCGAGATCCCCCGATCCCGCAGTGAGAACCAGACCAGCCGCTTCCGGTCCATCACGAAGAACCGCTTCGCGTATTTGCGGAGCTGCCGGCGGTCGAGCTCGATCCCGAGTCCGGGGGCCGTCGGCACCTGGATGGTCCCCCGATCGTGGTGGAACGGCTTCGTCAGCAGCCCATCGCGCCCTTCGATGGTCCACCCCGGCGGGTTGTAGGGGTACTCCAGCTCTTTGGTGTCGGCGAAGCCGGCGGCCGCCGCGAGGTGCAGGTTCACCGCGAAGCCGATGCCGTTGGTCCAGGTGTGGGGCGTGTAGGTGCGTCCGTGCTCCTTGCAGAGCTTCGCCACCTCCATCGTCTGGGCGATGCCGCCGGTGAACATCGCGTCGGGCTGGAAGATGTCGTAGCAGCCGCGTTTCACCATCATCGCCAGCTCGGGGAACCCCCCGGTGTGCAACTCGCCGCCCGCGATCGGCACCCGGCTGGACTCCCGCAGCGCGATCTGGGCGTCCCAGTCGTCCATCGGGAGCGGCTCCTCGACCCAGGCGATGCCGGCGTCGGCGCACGCATCGGCGAACCGGCGGGCCCGGGGGAGATCCCAGCGGGGCGCGTCCGCGATCACCGAGACGCGCCACCCCTGGTTGGCGTCCACGCCGATCTTCATGCGACCGCCCATCGCGGCGCACGTCTTCTGGACCTGCTCGATGTCGACCCGTTCGTCGAAGTCGTGGACCCGCAGCTTGATGGCGGTGAAGCCTTCCTCCAGCCGCGCCTCGGCCTCTTCGATCCGCGCTTCGGGGGTCTTCACCTCGCCGGTGGAGGCGTACAGCTTGATGGTGCGCGGGGCGCCCCCGAGCAGGGAGCAGACCGGCTTGCCCTCCAGCTTGCCCTTGATGTCCCAGAACGCCGGCTCGATCCACCAGTTGCGCCAGCCCAGGTAGCCGACCTCCCGCAGCCGCTGCTGCACGGTGTCGATGTCGGTGGCGTCGGCGCCGAGGAAGTACGGCCCGAGCACGTCGCCGAGGCCGGCGCGTTCGCGGGACATCGCCGGCCCCGCGGAGATCCCCTCCACCCCGTCGCTGGTGAAGACGCGCAGCAGCGTGAAGCGGTTCTGGACCATCGGGAAGCCCGGGATCCAGCTGGGATAGAAGCGGGCGGGAAGGGGGACGCGGACGTGGTACAGCTCGATGCGGGTGATCGTCGGCATGGTGAAGCCTACGCCGCCGAGCCGACGGGGCGGTCTCAGCACCCCTGACGGTCGTCATCCCCACCCCCCGGGTGCGGCCCGCGGCTCCGCTCTGCTCGATGGGCTCGCGCCGTACCCCGTCTACGAGGTCTACGGGAAGCTCACCGCCGACCCGTTCGGTGGGGGCCGCCCCTCCTTCTACCTCCCGGAGGTCGACCGAGCCCGCGTCGAGGACTACGTCCGCCGGACGCACGCCAAGGGGATCGAGTTCAACTACCTGCTCAACAGCTCCGCGATGGACAACATCGAGTACACGCGGGTCGGCCAGCGGGCGATGGACGAGGTGTTGGACTGGGTGGACGGCATCGGTGTCGATTCGATCACCGTCGCCAACATCTACCTGCTCCGTCTGATCAAGAAGCGTCACCCTCGGATCAAGGTCCGGATCAGCTCCCGCCGCTTCACCGACAACCCCCGCAAGGTCCGGTTCTGGGTCGAGCAGGGCGCCGACTGCATCGTCGTGTCCGAGGTGAACATCCACCGCGAGTTCAAGGTCCTCAAGTCGCTCCAGAAGGCGGCCGGGGACGTCGAACTCTCCCTCATCGTGAACAACTGGTGCCGTCAGGACTGCGCCATCGCGGGCAACCACGCGGTCACGCTGTCGGCGGGTTCGAGGGAGGGGAGCAAGGGCTTCCCCCTGGACTACTGCTCCCTGCGCTGCAACTCGATCCGGTTGGACGATCCGGTCAACTTCATCCGCGCCAATTGGATCCGCCCCGAAGACCTCCCGATCTACGAGGAGATGGGCTTCCACAACTTCAAGATCGTGGAGCGCAGCACGCCCACGGCCGTGCTCCTGAGCCGCGTGAAGGCGTACGCGGAGCGCCGCTACGACGGCAGCCTGCTGGACCTCGTGCAGAACTTCGCCTACCCCGAGGAGGCCTTCGAGGGGGAGGAGAAAAAGCGGTACCCGCTGCGGCGGCTGGCGAAGCACTTCGGGCGGTCCCGCGCCTACAACCTCCTCAAGCTCCCGCTGCTGATGCGCTACGGCCGGACCGCCAGCGTGCTGCAGCCCCGCCGCGGCCGGAACCCGATTCAGATCGACAACCGGGCGCTCGACGGCTTCATCGACCGCTTCCTCACCCGGGCTGCCAGGACCTGGACTGCGAGGACTGCCGGTACTGCCACGAGTGGGCCGACAAGGCGGTCCGTATCGATCCCAAGTGGGAGACGGAGATGCGGGACGTCTTCACCGAGTTGCTCAGTGAGATCGACAGCGGTGGGCTGTGGGAGCCGTACCGGACGACCATCAAGGAGTTGGTCCAGATCGGCCGCCCGACGCGTTAGGCGGGGCTTCGGACGCTTCCGGTGACTCGGACGCGGACGGCCATCAGTCCGCCCAGTCGCCCAAAGCCAGAGCCTGATCCGGGCCCTGGCGGACGAGGTGCTGGGGGGACGCGGAGGACCGGCGCCTGGCGATCGAGGAGAGGGAGCGATCGCTCGTCTGTCACCCCCGGCTCCGCGGCGGTTGCGCTCGCCGCAAAGGTCATGAGCGTCAGCGCGAGCCCGAACGTGAGCGGTCGATTCATCCCCTGGTCCTCCCCGGAGCCCTTGTCGCTTGCTGGACTCCGGGCGCGGTCGGAAGCGAACATGCGTGCGACGGCTCATGCCCCGATGGGCAGGCCGCGGAGTGCCCCATGATCGTCTCTCGTACCCCCTTCGCTTCCCTCGCCCTGGTGCTCGTGCTTGCCGGGGCCGCCCCGGCCCTCGCCGAGACGCCGCCGATCTTCCCGGTGCAAGGCGTGCTGACCGACGCCGACGGCGCCCTCATCGACGGCTCCGTGACCGTGCTGTTTGCGTTGTACGACGCATCGGATGCAGCGGCCCCGGTCTGGGAGGAGACCCGCAGCCTGGATGTCGCCGCCGGCTTGCTGACCGCCTACCTGGGTGAGACCGAGGACCTGCCGCCGAGCCTGTTTGCGAGCCACTCGGCGCTGTGGCTCGGCATCACGGTGGAGGACGACGAGGAGATGGAGCGCGTGGAGCTCGGCTCGTCGGCGTTCGCCGCCGTCGCGCAGCACGCTCTGGATGTGCCCGAAGACGTCGCCCGGGGCGGACAGTCGTGCTCGCCCGGGGACGTCGTCGCCGGATTGGACGCGCTCGGCGACGTCGTCTGCGTGCCTGACGCGGACGAGGACACGCTGTACTCCGGCGCCGACTTCGCGCTGGCCGATCAGCTCTGCCTCTCCGGCGAGGTGGTGCTGGGCATCGACGCGGCGGGCCAGGCCGTCTGCGTCGTCGACACCGACACGGACACCGACACCCAATACACCGGCACGACGTTCGCGACCTCGGCGCAGCAGTGCTCGACCGGCAACGTGGTGTTCGGCATCGACGTCAACGGCGGGGTGATCTGCGTCGCCGACGACAACAACACCTATTCGGGCGTCGACTTCGCGCTGGCGGGTCAGTTCTGCGCCGACGACGACATCGCCATCGGCTTCGACTCCTCCGGCGTCCTGCAGTGCACCTCCACGGTGCCGTGGGGGCTCCTGACGGGCATCCCCGGCGACCTCGCCGACGGCGACCAGGACACCGACACGTTGGCCGATCTACCCTGCGATCCCGGGGAGATGGCGGTCCTGGACCCGACCTCGGGGGAGTGGGCCTGCGTCGACCACGCCGGCGATCCGGACGCCCACCACAGCGAGACGAGCGACGGCCTCGCGGTGACGCCCGCGTCGGTGACCATCCAGGGCACCTCGACGGCCCTGACCGACGGCGAACTGGACCTGGGGCCGGACGCCGACGACGCGCTGACCGGCGCGATGGTGACCACGCTCACGGGGGGCGGCCTGGCGGACTCGCTGCACACCCACGCGGGCACGGGGAACGACGCCCCGACGGTGATGACGGACCAGACGCCGACCACGTACACGTTCGGCGCCGCCGCGCGGTACTGCCGCGACCTCGTTCAGGACACGTTCGACGACTGGAGGGTCCCCACCTACGAGGAGGCCTGGTGCGTCTACCAGGCCACGACCGTGCCCAGCCCGACCTCGTCGAGCTGGTTCTGGACCTCGTCGGCCGACCCGGGGAGCGGCTACCAGATGCTCATCATCAGGTTCAGTGACGGCTACCCCAACGCCGCCACGGGCAGCTCCGTCCACCGCGTGCGGTGCGTCCGGTGAGAGCCCCCCTGACTCGAGTCACGGGCCTCGCCGCGTGGCTGGGGCTCCTGCTGATGCTGGGGGGCTGCCACGAGCCTCCGGGGGAGGATCCGCCCGACGACGACGACGTCGCGGACGACGACGATGGCGCGGACGATGACGATGCTGCGGACGATGACGACTCGGTGCCCGAGCCCGATCCGCTGCCCTTCACGTCCCAGACCGGGGGCGGCGCGATCCTGGCGTCCGAGGGCTACGGATTGGAACTGTTCGCGCTGCCGGTCTCCCCGGTAGGCACGACCTCCTCGTCGACGTACCGGCTCGAGTTGGGGCCGGGGGCCGTCCGCGCCGCGGCCGCGGGCGACTGATGCGAAGCGGGGCGGTCCTGGTGATGGTGCTCCTGACGGCGGCCGGCGTCGCACGCGCGGACGTGCCGAAGCCGCCGCCGCTGATCCAGGAGGCGGGCGCCTGCCTGCCGACCAGCGCGGCGATGGCGCTCCACAGCCTGAGCGATCCGACGGAGCCCCGCGCGATCGCCCGCCGCATCCCCATCCGACCCGAAGGCGCCGACTTCTTCGACCTGCAGGAGGAGCTGACCCGCCGTGGGTACGCGAGCCTCGTGTTCGTCGGCGGTCCGGCCGACGCCGCCGCGGCCCTGGAAGCCGGCGTGCCGGTCGTAGCCGCGGTGCACCAGGGCGACGTCAAGCACGCGGTGATGGTGTGGGGGACCGGGGCGGATGACGACGGTCCGCTCCTGCGCTCCACCGATCCCGCCCGGGGGCAGGAGCGCACCGAAGATCACGCGGCGTTCGCGGCCCGCCAGTACGGGGGGCAGCTGCTGGTGCTGTGGCGCCTGGACGATTCCGCCGAGGCGCGTCTGGAAGCGGCGGGGTTCCGGCTCGAGCCGGCTCGGCGGATCAACGCCCGGTTCCGGGCCCAGGCGTTGGTGCGCCGGGCGGACCGCCACGAGGCCGTCAACGATCAGGTCGTGGAGCTGCTCCGCCGGGCCGCCGCCGAGGACCCGAGCTGGGTCGAGGCGGGCTTTCGATTGCGTCAGGCGGAGCGCCGGCTCGCGGAAGGTCCCTGAACCGCGAACGAACCGACGGAGCTGACCCCGGCGCAGATCAGACGAAGTCGCGCTTCTTGACCGCCTTGATCTTGCGGCCGTACTCCCGCACCCACGCCAGCTCGTCCTCGGCCAACGGACCGGCGTCCATGGCGCTGAGGTTGGCAGTCAGCTGCTCCCGGTTCTTTGGCCCCGTCAGTACGACATGCACGTGGGGGTTGGAGAGCACGAACCGGTAGGCCAGCGCCGGGCTGAGGGGAGGCACCCCGGCGGCCTGCCCGGGGAACGGCGGCATCTCGATCCCCTTGACCGGCTTGATCAGCTGCCCCCAGGCGAGCGCGGTGTAGGCGATGACCGCCGGATCGCGGGCCCCCAGGTGCGGGAAGATGTCCTGCTCGGCGCCGGGGTGCTTGGCGCTGTAGCGGATCATCAGCGCCTCCATCGGCCCCTCGGCGGCGAGGCGGCCGGCCCGCTGGCGGTCGTGGATGCTGCACCCGAACGTGCGGACCTTGCCTTCGTCCTTCAGCTTCTGCACCGCGTCGACGATGCCGGGGGTCAAGCGCGACGTCTTGCCCAGCCAGCCCAGCTGGTAGAGGTCGACGTAGTCCGTCTTCAGTTTGCGGAGGGTCTTTTCGACCCCGCGCCGAATCTGCCCGCCGAAGGCCGTGAGGCTCCCCAGGTAAGAGACGACGTGAGCCTCGCGGTCGCGTGCGATCACCTCGGAGATTCCCTCGACGACCTTGCCGAACGAGGCCCCGTACAGCCAGTAGTTCACCCCGCGGTCGGCGGCGTAGCGCACGTCGTCGGAGTCGGCGCCGTAGTTGCCCGCCAGCCCCATCCGGAAGACCCGCTTGTCGATCTGGGGGAGGTGGCAGTGGGTGAAGTCGCGGGTGCTGCTCATGGCGGCATCCTATCCCGCCCTACCGCGCGTCCTCGGCATCCAGGAAGTCGTCGATGCGGCCGGCCTGCGTCCGCATCTGCGCCGCCGCCGCCTCGACGGCGAAGTAGTCCGGGATGTCGTCGTCGTTCAGCAGCGCGTCCACCCAGAAGGTCTCGGATCGGCGGACCGCGTCGCCGTGGGGGTACAGCAGGACGAAGTCGTACTGCTGGAAGACCTCCATCAGGTCGGTCGTGAACTCGATCGGGTCGGGCAGCAGCGACCGGCCGACCACGTAGGCGGGACCTCCATCCTCGGGCTCGATCCAGCGGTAGTGCTTGGTGCCCGCGGAGGCCGCCTCCCCCAGCAGGGAGGCCTCCGTGCGCTGCTCGAAGGAGAACCGGTAGGCCTCGCAGGTGCGATCGAGGAAGCAGTCCCGGTCGGTCTCGTCGAAGACCCGGTACTCCAGGTAGCTGTCGAAGACGGAGGCCTTGTCAGGGTGGATGATCGCGGGCAGCACCTCGTCCAGGGTGTGCCGGTAGTCCGCCGCCCCCATGGCCCCGAGGATGTGCAGATCGCCCTCGACGTCGACCCCGGCGGCCGCGAGGTGATCCGAGGTCAGGTTGTCGACGCGCCAGCCTTCGGTGATCTCGTCGAACGATTCGTCGACCAGCGGCACGAGGTTCGCCCCCGTCGCCTGCAGGAAGCGCGGCTCGTCCTCGAAGTGGGCGAAGCCGTACGTGACCAGCTCCTCCATGTCCTCGGGGGCGTCGACCACGCAGCCGGCGGTCACGGTCAGCGTGAGCAGGAGCGCCGTGGCGGCGGGGGCGTTCAGCACCATCGGGGCCATCCTACGGTGCCGAGTCTGCGAGATATGCTGAGGGACCCTCACCTCAGAGGAAGGACGCCGAGACCTGGCCCCCCGACCCGAGATCCACGCCCACCGCGGTGGCGCCGCTCTGGCGCCCGAGAACACGATGGCGGCGTTCGAGAACGCGGTGGCGCTGGGCGTCGACTGGATCGAGATGGACGTGCAGACGTGCGCCTCCGGGGAAGCCGTCGTCATCTACGAGCCCGATCTTCGGCTGGCGGGGCGGCCGGACCTCGCCGTCGCTGGCCTGCCGCTGCGTGAGCTCCAGTCGATCGACGTCGGCTCCCATTTCTCGGCCGAGTTCGCGGGGCAGCGGGTGCCCACCCTGCAGGAAGTCGTCGAGACGCTCCGGGGGCGGGTCCGCTTCCACGTCGAGATCAAGGAGTACGGCGTCCGTGGGGACGGCACGGCAGTTCGGGCGGCGGGGCTGCTCGCCCGCATCGCGACCCCCGGCGTGGTGCTCCTGACGTCCTACAACCCCTTCTCCCTGGCCCGTGCCGCCCGGGTCGCGCCGAAGCTGCCGAGGGGCCTCATTCACCCCCCCGACGGCGGGATCGCGGGACCCCGCCGGGCGCTGCGGGATCGGCTGTTCGGGGAGCCCTGGTCCGCCGGCCTCCTCGGCGTGGACGCGGTCCTCCCGAGGGCAAGTCAGGTCGACGAACGGAGGGTCCGTCGAGCGCACCGCCGCGGGCGGAGGGTGGTTCCATGGCTTGTCGACGACCCCGACCGCATGCGGGCCCTGGGGGAGCTGGGAGTGGATGGCTTCCTCACCGATCGGCCGGACCTCGCCGTCGCTATCCGAACGGCATGCCCTTGAAGTCAGTCGCCGGCGTGCTCGAGGATGGCGTCCCAGGCCCACTGCTCGGAGCCGTGGCCGGTCCGGCAGTCGAGGATCTCGAGGTCGTCCGCGAGAACGCACTTGCCGGCCGCGACTTCGCCGTTGAACGGGGTTGCGTCGAGGACCTCGCGGTCCGTGTCGGCGCCGACCGGGAACTCGGGCTCGCCGACATCCTCCCAGTACTCCTCGCCGAGGGACTCGTGCGGGGGGGCGCCGGTGGCGTCCGCGTACAGGGAGATGACGTAGGAGAAGGGAATGTCAGGGTGGTCGGCTGCGAAATCGTCTTCGCGCGCCTGGAGGCTACCTGCCTCCGTTCTGCAACCCACTCACCAGGAGGCCGTCATGAAGAGGATGTGGTACTCGCCGTGCAGGTCCCACACGCTCAGGTCCTCGCCGCACTGGTCGACGATCTCGCCGTCGGCGATCACGTCGCCGATCTCGGCGCCGTCGCTCTCCAGGTCGCCGGGGTCGTTGTGGCCCCAGCCGCAGGCGTAGCAGACCTCGTCAGCGTCGAGCGGGTCGCTCACGCAGTCGAGCTCCTCGGCGTCGGCGAAGCCGTCCTCGTCGGTGTCGGCGGCCTCGGGGTTGGTGCCGAGTTCCTCCTCGGCGCAGTCATCGACCCCGTCGCCGTCGAGGTCGCTCGACGGATCGCACACCGGCTCTTCGGGCGTGCAGCCGGCAGCGAGCGCCAGCGCCGCCACCAGGACCGCAGGCCGCCAAGGGTTCTTCGTCCATCGTCTCGTCACGCTCGATCCTCCGAACAATTGACTTCGCATCGCACCATGCGGGATCGCGCTGACGAGCGCCACTCTAAAGGGGATGTCCTCAGTCGGGAGTGACGGTCGTCTCCCACGCCGCGGCCATGACCTCGACGTTGGTCCAGCCCCGCTCCCGGGCGAGGGAGAGCGGCGCGCGGCGGTACAGGAGCGACGCCGACACCGACGCCTCGTCGCAGCCCTCGGGCAGCGCAAAGCGGTGGATCTGCTCGGCCCCCGCACCCGACGCGATCCGGTTGTCCCGCGCGACGTCGACCGCGCCGTAGTGCGGCGCGCCCCGGCGGCCGTCGAGCCCGACGAGAACCCGGGCGAAGTCCACCCCCGGGGCACCGGCGAGGGCGCGCGCGGGGGCTCCGTCCTGCAGGCCGCCGGAGGGCTCGACGACGTAGACCCGGTCGCCGGGCAGCAGGTCCAGCGGGGTGGCAAGCTCCAGCCCGGTCCCGTCGATCGCGACGACCGCGGCCTCTCCAACCGCGGTCACCTCGGGCAGCCCCTTGGCCGCCGCGTCGAACGTGCCGTCGCCGAACGGCCCGATGCCGTCGTAGTCGACCCAGCCGCCGGTCGGGCGGACGACGCGCACGACGAGGTTCTCGGGAGCCTCACCGACCAGCGCGTCGACGTCCTCCCAGTCGAGCGCGCTTCCGGGCCCGGCCCCGCGGTCGCCGGACTCCACCCCGTCCCCGACCACCCCGTCGGCGAAGCGTCCACCGACCTCCGTGATCGTGGGCCCCTGCAGCAGCGTCAGTGGTTCGTCCTGGCAGGTCGCGTGCACCACCAGGACCACCGAGCGGAGCGGCTCCCCCGTCGGCAGGGCATGCCCCGCCCCGACGTTCGTGACGCGGCTGTCGACGGTCAACTCGGCCGCGCCGCTGGCGGAGTCTGCAGCGGCGATCCAGGCCACCTCCGGGGTGAGCGCCGCCGCGGTCTCGATGAGCCGCATTCCATCGGCGGGCAAGACGTTGAGGGGGCCGTAGAAGCTGTGGTCCCGTACCTCGCCGTAGGGGCGCTCGAAGCCCCCGGCGACGCCGGGGGAGGTCCCCTCGAAGAGGTCGAGGTCGGCGGAGTTGGGGACGTCCATCGCGGGCATGTGGCAATACTGGCAGCCGACCCCGGACCAGGAGGGCGAGGCGTTCCACTCGGCGATCGTGGAGTGGATGGGGAGGGTCCCGGACGGCCAGCGGTCGGCGTCGATGGCCGCGGCAGCCGCTTCCCAGAGCCCCTCCTGCTCGTACTGGTGGCAGCCGCCGCAGATCGTCGCGTCCCGGAAGTGGGGGGCCGGAGACCCGCCCATGTAGACGTTCGGGACGTCGAAGTAGGGGCCGTACATGACCGGGACGAACTCCGACGCTCCGCCGTCCGGCTCTTGCGGGCGGCCGAGCACCAGGCGCCCCGCGACCCCGGGGGCGGCGTCCATGTCGACGTCGCGGACCTTGTGGCAGAAGTCGCAGTGGACTCCCTCGTCGAAGGCGATGCCCTCGACGTTCAGCAGCGACCACCCCCCCCCGGCCGGGCCGTTGACGGCGGGGGCGTGGCAGTCGGCGCAGCGACCGCCGGGGAGGCCGGCGGGATCGGCGTCGCAGGGGGGCTGGTCGGCGTCTCCGCAGCCCGGGAGCGAGTCGGGGAGGAAGCCGGCGGCGACGTAGCAGCGTTCGCCCGCGCCGCCCCCCGGGAGCGTGCCCGACGCCCACCGTCCCCCGGCCGCCTCGCACGCCTCGGCGCCGCCGAAGGCGGAGGCCGTGCCAGCGTAGAGGTCGTGCACCTCGGGGTTGCTCGCGGCGCCGCGGTGCGCAGACCCTGCGAACTGCTCGGCGAACCGGAAGTGGCAGTGCGAGCAGTACTCGGTGGTCTTGTGCTGTTCCCCGCCGGGCGTGGCATAGGTGTAGTCGGGGTTGTCCACCTCGACCGTCTTCAGCTCGAGCTCGACCGTCTCGCCGTCGGCCTCCCGGATGCGTTCCGCCTGGGAGCGGTGATCGCGGAGCGACGCGATGACCCACAGCTCGCCCTCGACCGTGCTGTCGATCGTGGCGACGAAGGTCCCGTCCGCGTCCGTCGTCCCCTGGATCTGGCCGCCGCCCTGGAGCACCGAGACGTCCGGCAGCGGGGCGCCGTCCCTCGTCACCCGGACCGTGACGGGGAACGACGGCGGCAGCTCGTCGTCGGTCGTGTCGTCGTCGTCGGGGTTGTCAGGGGGGTCGTCGCCGTCCACCTCGCCCGACGGGCAGCCGGTCGAAGCGAGGCAGCAGGCCAGGAGGATCCAGGTGGTCCGCATCGGCTGCAGGGTAGTCGATCCACCTGTCGTCGGGGGCAGAGACGGCCCCTCCGAAGAGGGACCGTCTCTCGATGGTCGGGGCGAGAGGATTTGAACCTCCGACCGCCGGCTCCCAAAGCCGATGCGCTACCAGGCTGCGCTACGCCCCGTCAGTCAACTCTCTAAGCAACGGCAGCACCTCCCGCAAGGCCTTGCCGCGGTGCGAAATCGCGTGCTTTTCGTCTGCGCTCAGCTGCGCCATCGAGCGGCCCGCTTCGTCGCCCTCGACCCCGAAGTGGGGGTCGTAGCCGAAGCCTCCGTCGCCGCGCGGCTCATCCACGATGAAGCCCTCGACCGAGCCCTTCGTGTACCGCGCCTCCCCCTCGGGGGTGACCAGCGCGATGACGCACCAGTAGCGGGCGGTGCGCTGCTCCCGGGGCACGCCCTGGAGCTTCTCGATCAGCAGGCGGTTGTTGGCCGCGTCGGCGTCGGGACCGTCCACGCCGGCGAACCGGGCCGAGTAGACGCCGGGCGCGCCGTCGAGGAAGTCGACCTCGATGCCCGAGTCGTCCGCCATCGTGATGCGGCCGGTCAGCTTCGCGAGCGTGCGCGCCTTCTTGTCGGCGTTGGCCTCGAAGGTGTCGCCGTCCTCGATGACCTCGGGGATCGACGCGTCGAGCTCGTCCGTGGAGATGACCGTGAACTCGGTGCCCACGAGCATCTCGCGGACTTCCTTCAGCTTGTGGCGGTTGCGCGTCGCCAGCAGGACCTCGGTCACCGCAGCGACTCCGTCTTGACCCGGCCGGTCGCCTCCAGCGCCGCCAGCTGGGCCTCCCGCAGCTCTCCGCAGCCCTTGGAGCCGAGCTCCAGGAGCGCGTCCAGCACGGCCCGGTCGAAGGGCTCGCCCTCGGCGGTGCCCTGGACCTCGACGTAGCGGCCGTCGCCGGTGCAGACGATGTTCATGTCGACTTCGGCCTTGCTGTCCTCCTTGTAGGGGAGGTCGAGCACGTTCATGCCCGCGAACACGCCGACGCTGATGGCCGATACCGTGTCCTTGACCGGGATCTTCTTGATCTCGCCTTCGTCGATGAGCCGCTGGCCCGCGAGCGCGAACGCGACCCACGCGCCCGTGATCGACGCGCAGCGGGTGCCGCCGTCGGCCTGGAGCACGTCGCAGTCGAGCCAGATCGTCCGCTTCCCCATCGCCTTGAAGTCGGCGACGGATCGGATCGAACGGCCGATGAGCCGCTGGATCTCGACGGTCCGGCCGTCCGCCTTCCCCCGCGTCACGCCCCGGCGGGTCCGGGTGGGGGTGGAGCCCGGGAGCATCGAGTACTCGGCGGTGACCCAGCCCTGGCCCTTGTGCTGCATCCACCGAGGCACCGACTCCTCGATCATCGCGGTGCAGAGCACGCGCGTGGACCCGATCTCGATCAGGCAGGAGCCATGAGCGAACTCGAGGTAGTCAGGGGTGATCTTGAGGGTTCGAAGGGCGTCGTTGGCCCGGCCGTCGCTGCGCATGCGGCAGCGAATACCAAAACTAGAGCGCGCTGTCGTCGTCGTCTCCGACGTCCGTCGCCTCGGCGCAGTTGAGGAATTCGAGCAGCGTCTCCAGCTCCTCGGTGCTCGGCATCCGACCCATCGGCGGCATCGTCTGGTCGGCCAGGCGGCTCCACGTCAGGGACGGGAACTGCGCCGATGCGTCCAGCGTGTCGTAGTCCACGCCCGGCACCGCTCCTCGTCGGTCCTCCGACGAGAGCTTCTCACTGTCGTGGCAGAAGACGCAGTAGGTCTCGAAGAGGGGGCCGATCTCGGCGTCGTAGTTGGCCTCGTCGACGACCGTGACGTCGTCGCAGGCGCCGTCGACGCTGCCTGTGGGGACCTCGGGGTCGCACGCGCTGAGGCTGAGGGCGCCGGCGGCGAGGAGCGGGAGGATGCAGCCCGGAAAGGTGCGCATCAGAGGGTCCCGATCGTGATGCCGGCGGCGATGATCACCCCCGAGGCGGTGAACCCGGCGATCTCGTGCGCGACCACCACGCCCTCCCAGGCGGGGCTGGCCGGCAGCACGTTGGCCTGCAGGATGCCGGTCGCGATGACCGTGCCCATCGCGATGCCGTGGATCACCGAAAGCACCACGTGCAGTGTGCCGCTGTCGAACTTGCCCTTGCCCACAGACTTGTCGTGCAGCCGCAGCGCGGGCGGGGCCGTCCACGCCAGGATCCCGGCGCCCAGGTAGGTCGTCAGGGCCACCCCGGCGAACACGCGGTGCATCGCCAGCGAGCCCTCGAGGTCGGCCCGCTTCGGGTCGCCATGCTCCAGCGAGATGTCGTTGACCAGCCCGACGATCTCCGCGGCGATGATCGACCCGGCACTGACGAAGCTCAGCACCTGGTGGGTGTTCATCATCGTGCGTCGGACCTTCAGCTGCTGCTGGATCTTCCGGCGCTCCTCGATGGTCAGCTCCTCGTCCCCTTCGACGGAGTTCTCACCCCATTCGAGGGTCGCGGGGACAAGCCCCTGACCGGCCAACGCCGGCGTGGCGAGGCAGCTCAGCAGCACGGTCAACAACAGCATTCGGCTCATGGGGCGGCAGGCTCCTCGGCGGCGGGTTCGTCCGTCGCTTCCGGTTCGGGGGCAGGCTCAGGGGCCGGGGGCGGCTCGACGTACAGCACGT
Organism: Pseudomonadota bacterium; assembly: GCA_024229515.1. Lineage (GTDB taxonomy): Bacteria > Myxococcota_A > UBA796 > UBA9615 > UBA9615 > JAAESI01. The sequence continues at coordinate 48,232 of JAAESI010000271.1, forward strand.
CGGCGCCCGCGGGGAAGGTCATCTTGACCGAGATCGGCACCTGGTCCTCGATGGGAACGAAGACCAGGGTCGGTCGGTCGATGCCGAACTCCTCGAGGCTGATCGAGAAGTTGCTCTCGACCGTCACGGTGCCGTCCTCGGCCACGTTCATGGTCACGGGGGCGACGAGGCTCAGGGTGACGCCGTGCACGGTCAGGGGACCGGAGGCCTTGGCCTCGTAGGAGCCCGGCTTGAACGGGCCCGTCGGACCCTGGAAGTCCTTCACGGTCCAGTCGATGGTGGGGAAGATCAGCCCCTCCATGGTTTCCATCATGTGGCTGTCACGCCGCACGTTGTCGCTGTTGAATTTGTCGACGCGAATGCTGACCGTCGCGCGCGTGTTGGCGATCTCGGCGGGGTCGAACGTACCGGTCGCGCTCGCTCCGCCGGGGAGCAGCGCAGCGTCGTACTGCTTGGCGGGGTGCGAGATGTGGAAGGTGAGGTCGGTCGTCGTAGCGCCGACGTCCATCGCCAAGGCGCTCGCGGGGAGCATGGCAAGGATGAGAAAGGCGAGCCTGAGCACGGGGGTCTCCATTCGTGGAAGGGAAGCATGACTGTCGATCCACGGTCAATGGACGTTGGCTTTACCTCAGACCTTCGAATTGTTAAGACGGCCCCCCGGATCCGCCGGATTAGGAGCATGTTCATGCATCGTTGGCTCGTCGCTGGTCTCCTCACCGTCGCACTCACTGCGTGCGGCCCTGAGAAGCAGACGCTCCCGGACTGTGATCTCGATGTCGAGAAGCTGACCGGTGACTGGGTTTCCCTGACCGGCGCCGGTGGCGGCACCGACAAGCCCGACAAGTACGCCCGCATCCGCTTCCACGAGGAGGGCGGCAAGCGCAAGGCGATCTACACCGCGGGTCAACTCGCGCCGAACAACCCGGCGACGAACAAGTACGACTACGAGTACATCGAGAAGACGAGCCTCGGCGACGTCATGTACTCGATCAACATGTTCCCGGACAAGAGCCCCCAGCGCATCGAGCGGCTCCGCAAGGACAATCGCCGCCTGGACGTGAAGTTCGAGGGCCGCATCTACGTGAAGGTCGACGTCAAGCGCTGCGCGCTCGTGCTGTCGGACATGTACGTCACCTACGTCAAGGGCGAGGAGACGATGGACTCCAACCCCGCGGGCACGCGCACCTACCTGCGCGCCAACCCCAACGAGCCGCCGCTGTCGTTCGTCCACTGCGACGAGTCCCGCCAGATCATCCCGTTCGCCACGCGCGAGGTGGACTGGGACAAGAACCCCGTCTCGCTGAACCCCAAGGAGGGGATCTACAAGGGCGAGCCGGCCTTCTTCCACTACGTGGAGAAGCGGTTCGAGGGCAGCAAGGACGAGGTCGACGCGGAGCTCAAGAAGGTCGGCGTCAAGGCCGAAGAGGGCGCCACCTACGACTTCGAGATCTGGGCCAAGGACAGCCCGGTCAAGGACCTCCAGAAGATCGCCGTCGTGCCGGACCCCGAGGATGACAACCGCATCCCGTGGATTGGTGAGGTCGTCTTCGACAGCGCCCCGGTCGACGGAATCTTCGTCGAGATGCACCGGTACAAGACCAAGGACGGCAAGCGCGAGCTGCTCGGCAATGCCTGCACCGTGGTCTGGCCTGAGCCCGAGCGCACCGCCGAAGAGAAGGCCGGTGACGAGGGCGCCAAGGACGGCAAGAAGTAGGGAGCCGCTTCGGCTCTAGCCGCCGACGCCCCTCAGCACGATCCAGCCGGTCCCCTCGGGACCATCCTTCAGACCAATGCCCTTGGCGGCGAGCTCGTCCCGGATCGCATCCGAGGCAGCCCAGTCCTTGTCCGCGCGTGCCTGGTTGCGGCGGGCGATGGCGGCTTCGATCTCCGCCTCCGTCATGCCCACGAACTTGAGCCGGCGGTCGCGCAGACCCTCGAAGAAGGCCACGGACTCCTCGTGGAAGAGGCCGAGGATGGCGCCGATTCGGTAGAAGCGGTCGCGTGCGCCGGTGGCGATGGCCCGGAGGCCCGCGTCCGACAGGTCGGGCTCGCCCGCCATCCACTTGTTCAGCCGCCGCACGTAGTCGAACAGGTGCCCGAGGGCGCCGGCGGTGTTGAAGTCGTCGTCCATCGCCTCTTCGACCTTGGTCATCAGGCGGCGGGTCTGCTCGAAGAGCCCCCGCTCGGGGCCCGCGAACTGCGACGGGTCCACGCCTTCCAGCGGGTCCGGGGCGTTGTACAGGTGGGGCCTGCGCCAACCGCCGTCGTCGTCCGCGGCGGGCCGCGCGACGGAGTCCCCGAGGCGGGCATCCAGCTGGCCGAGCGTGCCGTACAGCCGCTCCAGCCGCTGCTCCGACTCGTTCATCGCCCCCTCGTTGTAGTCCAGCGGAGCCCGGTACGAGGCCGACAGATAGAACATCCGCAGGGTCTCGGGGTGGTAGCGAGCGAGCAGCTCGTTGACCCCGAAGATGTTGCCCAGCGACTTGCTCATCTTCGTCGAGTCGATGGTCAGGTGGCCGTTGTGCATCCAGTGGGTGACCCACCGGTCGATGCCCATCGCCGACTCGGACTGCGCGATCTCGTTCTCGTGGTGGGGGAACAGAAGGTCGATGCCCCCGCCGTGGATGTCGAAGGTGTCCCCGAGCGTCTCCGAAGACATCACGGAGCACTCGATGTGCCAGCCCGGCCGGCCCTTGCCCCACGGTGAGTCCCAGGACGGCTCGTCGGGCTTGGCGGCCTTCCACAGGGCGAAGTCGAAGGGGTGGCGCTTGCGCGTGTCCACGTCGACCCGCGCGCCCTCCTCCTGGTCCTCCAGGCGGCGGCGGCTGAGCTTGCCGTAGTCCTCCATCGTCTCGACCGCGAAGTAGACGTCACCGTCGACCGCGTAGGCGTGGCCTCGTTCGATGAGCTTGGCGTTCATCGCCACGATGCCGTCGATGTGCTCGGTGCACTTGGGCTCGTAGTCGGGGCGGAGGATGAAGATGCCGTCCATCGCGTCGTAGAAGTCGGCGATGTAGCGGTCGGTGATCTCGCAGAAGTGCACGCCCTCGGCCTTGGCCTTCTCGATGATCTTGTCGTCGATGTCGGTGAAGTTCTTGGCGAACTCCACCTCGTACCCGCGGTGCAGCAGGTACCGGAAGACGACGTCAAACGAGAAGGAGGCTCGCGCGTGACCCACGTGCGACGGTGCGTAGACCGTGACGCCGCAGACGTACATCCGCACCTTGTTCGGCTCCGCGGTGCGGAGCGGTTCTTTGGTGCGGGTGAGCGTGTTGTAGAGCTGGAGCGTCACAAACGAATCCGAGGCGCGCCGAAGCGCTGCCCATTCAGTCGCTGAAGATCTCGCTGAGGCGCTCTTCGATCTCTGGCTCGGGCTGGCCCCTGGCCACCGCGAGCTCCTTCACGAGGAGGCCCTTGGCGGTGTCGAACATCTTCCGTTCGCCGAACGACAGGTTCTTGTCGCCTTTGAGAATGAAGAGGTCCCGAAGCACCCGCGCGACCTCGTACGGGGAGCCCGTCTTGATCTTCGCGAGGTATTCGCGGTGCCGACGGTTCCACGTCTGCTTGTCGAGATCCAGATCACGCTCGGCGAGCACGCCGTAGATGACGTCGACCTCTTCCGAGTCGATGACGTCACGCATGCCGATGGCGTCCGCGTTCGCGGTTGGCACCATGATGGTCATGCCGTTCTCGAGAATTTTCAGCACGTAGAACGTCTGCCGAGACCCCGCGATGTCGCGTGTCTCGACCCCCTCTACAACGCCCACCCCGTGTCCGGGGTAGACGGCCATATCGCCTACCTTGAAGGCCATGTTTTCTTGCCCGTTCCCCTCGGTTTATGACCACTCAGGCGGCCATTGCGGGGCCCGTGAGGATATCACAGCGGGGCGCTCGGTAGGATGGCCGACGTGGCCCGTTCAGCGCTGGACCGAGACCTCACCCGCGCCGTCTCCAGGCAGCTGCTGGGGACCTTTGCGATCGGCGCGATGGTACTCGCGGTGGCCGCGGTCGGTTCGACCATCGCGGTTCCCCGTCTGCACGCTGCCGGCCCCTCGGTGACAGCCGCCGCGCTGGGCGCCGCGATCGGCACCGGGTTGACCGCGGTCCTGCCCCTGGCGGCGCTCGCGGCGGCGTTCGCGGCGGCGGCGGCGTGGTCCGCGCGGGGAGGGGCCGCCGGAGCCGCCTCGCTGGGCATCGGACCGCTGCGGCAGTTCGCCGGGCTGGCGCCGCTGTGGGCGGTGGGCGCGACGATCGTGCTGGTCTGCGCCTTCGCCCTCGAGCCGGCCGCCTGGACGAGCCTGCACCGGGTGCGCGGGGGGCCGCTGGCCGCCGCCGTGGGGTGGGCTTCGCTGTCCGCGGGGGAGGTCCGCGCGCTCGCCGATGGCGGAGCGGCCGTCCTGGACGCGGATGGCTTGCGCGCGACCACGGGGGACCGCGCCTGGGACCTCTCCGCGGAGGGGGCATCGCCGTCGCGCTCGGGGGCCAGTTGGGACCTGACCGGGGTGACCCTGACCGCCGCGGACCAGACCTGGACGGCGGCGTCCGCCGAGGTTCGGCTCAAGGAGGACCGCCGGGCCCGGTGGCTCGCGCCTCCGACCAGTCCCTGGACCCTGGGGCTGGGACCGCTGCTGGAGGCTCGCGCGACCTCGGCCCGCGCTTCGCTTGTGCTCCACCGCCGGTTGGCGCTCGCGGCGGCGCTCCCCCTGCTCGCGGCGGTCGGTTGGCTGCTGGCCTGGGGCGAGGCCCCCCGGCGGCGGCGGGGGCCGGGACTGGCCGCCGCGGGAGCGCTCGCGGTGGCGGTGTTCGTCGTGGCCCGAACCGCGGACCAGGCGGTCGCCGATGGGCTGGTCGGGGGAGCCGTCGGAGGCTGGCTTCCGTTGCTCCCGGGGGTGCTGGCGGCCTCGTTTCTGGCGTGGAGGGTGCGGTGATCGCCATCGCCCGGCCGGGGGCGCGACTCGTGGTCGACTCGGTCGTCGGCACGGTGCTGTTCGGTGCGGTCGCGGCGGCCCTGGTGACGGCGCTGTCCACCGCGGAGCGTGGCGCTCAGGATGCGATCGCGGCGGTCGAGGTGCTCACCTTGATCGGCCCGCTGGCGGCCGCGGCGGCGGTGGCGGCGGCGGTCGCGCGGTCACGCTCCGGCGGGCGCTGGGACGGGTGGTCGGGGTTGGGCGTGTCGCCCCGCCAACAGCTCGCCCCGTTGGTGCTGGTGGCCCTGCTGGGCGCCGGCGCGCAGCTGTCGGTGCCTCCGCCGCGCGATGTGTCGACGACCCTGGCGGCGATCGCGGCGCCCGCACCGGTGGACCCGGCGGCGCATTGGTGGCCCGATGGATCCGGCGGGTGGGACGAACCGGCGCTGGCGCGGTGGAAGGTACGGTCGGCTGCCCTGACGACGGCGGAGCTGGTCGCGCGGAGCAACGCGACGGCGCCGCGGGGTGCGCGGGTCGGCGTGGACCGCGGGGAGCTGGTCCGACGGGCGGGGCTGGTGCTTGGCTGGCCGGCGGCGGTGCTGCTCGGCGTCGGGGCCGCGTTGACGGCCTCGCGCCGACGGCGGGACGGCCGGGACTCGGTGATTCGGGCGGCGGCGCTGGCGTGCGCGGGGGCGGCGCTGTGGCTGATCGCGGTCCTGTCGGCGGCGGCTTACGCCTCGGTCGGGATGTAGTGGTCGACCTTGCTCATGGGGAGGAACACCCGGTTCCATGACGGCGCCGGGACCTCCTTGCCCTTGCCGTCCAGCAGCGTAGTGATCTCCGTCACGTCGAGGCCGCCGTTGTGGTGCTCGATGGTGCCGTGGATCTCGTACACGGGGCGGGCGAGGTCGCGGTCGCGTCCCTTGAACAGGGCGGTCTTCAGGAAAATCTGAGCGGTCATCTGGGCTTGCTGCCTCGGTGGATGGTGATGGCTTCGATGACGACGTCGTCGACGGGCCGAACGGGCTCTTCCCCCGCCTGCGACGGGGGCCGCTTGGGCACTCGCGCGATGTCCTTGATCAGGGCCAGCGGCTCGCACTTGCCAAAGACGTTGTGCACATCGTCCAGGTGCGGGGTCGCGACCTCGGTGATGAAGAACTGGGAGCCGCTGTGGCCGTCGGCGCCGCGGGCCATCGCCAGGGTCCCGGCCCCGTGCCGCAGGTCCGGGTGGAACTCGTCCTCGAGCACGTAGCCGACCTTGCCGGTCCCGTCGCCGAGGGGGTCGCCACCCTGGATCATGAACTCGGGCACCACGCGGTGGAAGATCGTGCCCGGGTACAGCCGCTTAGTTCCCTGGATCCCCGTGGTCGGGTCCTTCCACAGCTTCGTCCCCTCGGCCAGCTGCACGAAGTTGCTGACGGTCGCGGGCGCCCTCGCGGGGAAGAGGTTGCAGAGCAGGTCGCCCATCGACGTGTCGATGCGGGCCCACAGCTCTTGCGTGGCGTCGAGCCCGGCAGCGTCGGCCATCTGGTAGTTGGCGAGGTCGCGCTCCAGATCCGCGACCTTGACCTGGAGGCGGTCGTTCTCGGTCTGGCATTGCGCCAGCTCGGCGCGGAGGCCGTCGAGCTGCTCTTCGACCGCGTTCAGCTCCTCCTTCACCGCGGCGGTGCAGCCGAGGAGCGCGAGGAGCGGAATCAGAGCGAGGCTGCGCATGAGGCGGGGATGATACCGACTCACGGCACCTTGGCGATCCCCCCCCAGAGGCCTTCGGTGGGGCGAAGCTGGGCGAGGTGCTGCTCCCACCGCTCGAGCGTGCCGCCAGATCCCAGGTACTGGTCGCGGTCCGTCGGCGAAGTGGGGAGCGGCGGGGGGCTCCCTTCGACGCGCGCGACGGTCACGTCGGGAAGGCCGGCCTCGGCGAACAGATCAGCCAACCGACGGCCCAGCCAGCGTTCTCCGATCGCGTCGAGCACGTCCCCCGCGAGGCCGTCGGGCACGCCCGGCTCGATGGCCGCGACCGCGCCCCCGGACCGGACGATCCGAGCCATCTGACGGAGCACCTCGGACGGGCGGCGCACGTGCAGCAAGAGCCGCCGACAGACCGCGAGGTCGTACTTCCCGGCAGGCTGCTCGTACAGGTCCTCGGCGTCCGCGACTTCGAACCGCGCACCCGCGATCGACCGGGCCGCCGCAACCTGGCGCGGATCGAGATCGAAGCCGTGGACGAGCCCACCGGTGACATGAGGGAGCAGCTCGCGGGTCAACTCCCCGCGGCCGCAGCCCACATCGACGACTTTGAGCCCGGGCCTCAGGCCCAGGAAGTCAGGGGTCGCTAAAACGCCCAGCCGGCGCTCAGTCGCAGCGTGTGCGCTTGCTCCCGCATCTGGCCGCGCTGCGCGACGCCCTCTTCGTTGGCGAACTGCAGGCCCATCGAGCGGGTCGTCATGTCGTACGTGGCGTCGACCAGGAGCCCCTTGAAGGGGAAGACGGTCATGCCGAGGGCGACGTTGTGGTTGGTGACCCCGGGGACGGTGAAGCTGGCATCGCCCAGCGTCGCGCCGCCGGCCCACGTGATGTTGTAGTCCACGTGCGCCCGAAGCATCGGGATGATGGTGTACCGGGCGCCGAAGCCGCTGCGCACGCTGTGCAGGCCGATGGTCTCCCAGCGGGGCTCGCGGCTGTCCGTCGAGGCGTCGTAGAGGCGGCGGAACAGCACCACGTCCTGGAAGCTGTAGCCGACGGGCCGGATGACGATGTCCAGCGGGCCCTTGTCCTTGATCAGCGCGAACCGCACCTGGGCGTCCAAGTTGAAGAAGCTCATGCCGTCGCAGAAGTTGTTGGCGCAGTGGCTGTCGCCGTCGCCGCTGCTGGCCGCGAAGTCGGTCGTGTAGCTCAGCCGCGAGAACTGGGCCCGCGCGCCGATGCCGACCATGCCCGCGATGGCGTCGCCACCGGGGAAGATCTCGCCGCCGACGGTGAACGAACCGGGAACCGGCATCGCGCCCGTGCCCTCCGCACCGCGAATCTCGACCTTGAGGAAGTCGTAGGCGTCCAGGTCGGCGTCCGCAGGAGCCTCGCAGGGGTCGCTGCCCTCGACGCAGGGGTTGGCGTCGTAGGTGTAGCCGCCCGGCGTCCAACCGGCCCAGGCCTCGCCCCACCGGCGCTTGCCACGCTCGCCGGGGTCGCCCGAGGGCGCCACCGCCTTGGCCTTCTTCGGCTTCTTCGTCTTGGTGGGAGCCACCGCGACGGCCTCACCGATCTGAACCTTGGCGAAGCCGGCGATGTCGCCCTCGGGGCGGGTCGCGGTCACCTGGATCGAGGTCTTGCCGGTGTCCGGCGGGACCGTCAGCACGGCGGAGAAGGTGCCGTCACCGTTGTCGGTCTTGCCCGAGATGGTGCCGCCGTCCGCGATGAGGATGACGTTGTTGCCGGGGGCGAGGATGCCCGTGGCGTCCACCACCTTGACGAGGATGTTCACGACGCCGCCGGTCTCGGCGACCGAGCTGGGGATGCTGGAGACCTGGATGGACGCTGCTGCGCCGGCCGAGCCGACCGAGCCGCTGTCCGTGCCGACCGGGGTCGCCGCGGTCTCGCCGCCCGCGCCCCAGGCGCCGCCTCCGCCCGTGACGGGCTCGGCGGTCGCGACCACCGCCTCCGGCACCTGGCCGAGGTCGACGGTGGCATGCAGCTTCTTCCACTTCGCCAGCGTGCGGCCCTGCCGCTGTCCGCCGGAGACGGGGAACTTGAAGGCCTTCATCGGCTCCGGGGACTGCCACACGGGGGCCGTGTAGCTGGTGTCGCTGGTCGTGAACTGCACCGAGCCGAGGCCGGCCAGCGGACCCGCCGTGTAGACGACGGTGCCGATGCCGCGGGCGTCGGTCTGGACCGAGCCGGTGACCGAGCCGCCGCCGCCCTGCACGCTGCAGTTGACGGCCACGTCGGCGACGGGGTTGCCGTACTGGTCGAGCGACAGGACCGTGATCGGCACCTTCTGGCCGGTCATGACCCAGTCACTCAGGGGCAGCGCCACGAGCTGGCGGACGGCCTGCCGGTTGCCTCGAACCGAGGCCAACGCCTGCACGCGGGTGCGCACGTTCCAGGTGACCGGAACGTCGGCGGTGTAGACGGCCTTGCCCTGCGCCTTGGGGTTTCTGATGGGACCCTCGGCGGTGCGGAACTCGACCGTGTTCTTGCCCCTCGCGGGGCCGCCGTTGTCGTCCAGGAGGCTCGCCGTGAGCGTGCTTTTCTTGTCGTTGGGGGTGATCTGGTCCGGGCTGGCGGTCAGGCTCAACGAGGACGGCGGGGCCGGCTCGAGGCCGATCTCGACCGAGTCCGTCGAAGAGGCTTCGAGCCCCTTGAGCGACGCGGTGACGGTCACCGTGCTGGCGGCGTCGGCCCAGGGCGCGGTGTAGGTGGCCTCGTACAGGCCGTTGCCGATGAACCGGGGGGCGCCGACGCTGCCCGCCGAGGCGCTCAGCACGATGTCCTGACCGTCGGCCGGGCGGCCCTTGCTGTCCACCGCGAACACGCGGATGCGGGCCTGCTTCTCACCGTCGGCGGGGAGGAAGACGGGCACGCCGCCGATGGCCACGCGGTTGAAGCCGGGGGGCTGCAGGTCGATCTGCTGGGTCGTCTTGGCGCCGTTGGTCTGGATGAGCTCGACCGAGGCGTAGCGCACGCCGGGGGGCACGATGATCGGCACGCTGGCCTTGCCCGAGTCGTCCGAAGTGACGGGCGGGAACGTGCGGTCGCCGACCGTGAAGATGAGGGTCACACCAGCCGCGCGGGCGTCGACGGGGTAGTTGATGTTGCCGACCAGCGGGACGCGGAAGAAGCCGAAGATGTTGCCCGGCCGGCCGGCGTCCCACACGGAGATGAGCGCGACCTGCGGGAACGGCGTCGTGGGGGGCACGTACAGCGCGCTGTAGCTGCCGCCGCCGTTGGCGGTGATGGTCTGCACCTGGCCGACGTTGGCCGTGGCGCGGAGGTCGAGCCCCTCGATGGCGTTGCCCGCTTCGTCGGTCACGGTGAAGGAAATCGAGCTGGACGGGTCCTTCGTCAGCACGATCTCGGGCGGGTTGGCGTTGAAGGCGATGCGCGCACGCGAGCGCGGCACCACGTCCACGGGGAACGAGGCGGAGATCTCGTTGCCGGACTCGAGCCGCGCGCGGAAGCGGAACTCGGCGCCCGTGACAGCCCGATCGGGGGTGACGTAGCCGCAGCTGTAGAGGCCGGGGCCGACCTGCGGGCAGTCCTGGTCGATGCGACCGGCGGAGGCGCCGGTGCCGCGGAAGCGCACGCCGTTGGCGAGGCCGCCGGACTCGTCCGTCACCAACACCGTCAGCGAGATCTTCTTGCCGTCGGCGCCGATCTCCCCCGGGGGGATCAGGTGAATCGACGCGGCGGAGCCGAGCGTCAGGGTCGGAACCTGCTGAGCACCGGCCGGAAGGACGGGCAGGAGCAGAAGGGCGAACGCTACGAGAGCGAGCGAGCGACGGAGCATGGAGAACCTCTCAGGGCAAATCTCAAGTCTGCGCATCGTAGGCCGCGGGTTTTCAGAAGGAAAGGAGGTCGCCCAGGGCTTTGCGAATGTCTGACACCTGGGGGCTCACGGCCTTCTCCAGTTCTTTGTGCGATGGCATCGGCACATCGGCCGACGCAAGCCTCTTTACGGGCGCATCGAGCCACTCGAAGAGGTCCTCGGCGGCCCACGCGGCGATCTCGGCCCCGAACCCACAAGTCAGCCGCGCCTCGTGCATCACGGCGAGCCGCGACGTCTTCCGTACGGACGCCGCGATCGTCTCCTTGTCCCACGGCACGATGCTCCGCAGGTCGATGATCTCGACGTCCACGCCGGACTCTTGGACCGCCTGTGTGCAGCGTTCGACGCCGATGCCCCAGGTGACGATCGTCGCGTCGTTGCCCTCGCGAACGACGCGCGCCTTCCCGATCGGGGTGACGTGGTCGCGCGCGGGCATCGCTCCCTTGAGCCGCCGGTAGAGGTACTTCTGCTCTAGGAACAACACCGGGTCGGGGTCGTCCATCGCGGCGGCGAGCAGCCCGTAGGCATCCTCCACCGACGACGGCACCACGATCTTCAAGCCGGGCGCGTGAGCGAACCACGCTTCGGGGTTCAAGGAGTGGAACGGGCCTGCGCCGACGCCGCCACCGGACGGCAGACGCAAGACCATCGGCACGCCGGTGCCGATGCGGTAGCGGAAGGTGCCGGCGTTGTTGACGAGCTCGTTGAAGCAGCTGGCGACGAAGTCACTGAACTGCATCTCCGCGACCGGACGAAGGCCGCGGATGGCGAGCCCGATCGTGGCGCCGATGATGGCCCCTTCGGCGATGGGCGTGTCGACGACGCGCTGGCTTCCGAACTCGGCGAGCATGCCCTCGGTGATGCGGAAGGCGCCGCCCATGATCCCGATGTCCTCGCCCAACAAGATCGCGCGCGGATCGTTGCGCATGCGGTGGCGGAGGCAGGAGCGGATGCCTTCGAGGTAGGTGATCTCGCTGCCGACCTCGGGGATTTCGGCGGCGGTGTCGGGATCGTGGATTTCGGCGGCGGCCGCGTGGGCGAGCCGGGCGACCGTGTCTCCATCGGGAGCGGCGGCGGCGGTGGAGCCGTTCCGGGGACGCTCCGCGGGGTCGTCGGCGTCGTGCGCGAACACCCCCACCAGCCCGCTGGCGACGGGCGGAGCGGCCTGTTCGCGGGCCTTGTCGACCGCTTCCAGGATGTCCGCGGCGATCTTCTCTCGCAGCGCGGCTACATCCAGGTCGGGGAGCTTGCCGGACTGCTTCACCCACGCCACGAAGCGCTCGACCGGGTCCTTGGCGCCCCACTCCTCAAGCATCGCTTTGGGCACGTACCGCTGGTTGTCGTGCTCGGCGTGCCCGCGCATGCGCATCGTCACTGATTCGATGAGCGTCGGGCCATCGCCGCGGGCCGCCCGCTTCACCGCTTCTCGCGCCGCTTCGTAGACGGAAGGCAAATCCGTGCCGTCGACCCGTACCCCCAGCATGCCATACGCGCGCCCGCGGTCGGCCAGCGTCTCGCAAGCGAACTGCAAGTGGTTCGGCGTGCCGTAGGCCCACTGGTTGTTTTCGATAACCGTGACGACGGGGAGCCGATGCACGCCGATGAAGTTCATGGCCTCGTGGAAGATCCCCAGCGAGGTCCCGCCGTCGCCGATGTAGGCCATCGTGACGCCGTCCCGTTGCAGGTAGCGCTCGGCCCAGGCGATGCCGCCGGCCACCACGTTCATCGATCCCAGGGGCGAGATCATCCCGATGATGTTCGTGCCCGGCCGCCCCATGTGCAGGCCCGTGTCCCGGCCGCGGGTGTGCCCCGCGTCCTTGAGGAACCCCTGCAGGAAGATGTCGTAGGGCGCGTGTCCCCGCACGAGGTGGGCGCCCAGGCTGCGGTGCATCGGCACCAGCACATCGTCCGGTCGGAGCGCCGCGGCGGTCGCCACCGAAGCGGCTTCGTTTCCCCACGCGCTGAAAAACTTCGGCTGGATTCCCTGCCGCACATTGAGGATGCAGCGCTCCTCGATCGCCCGAGCGGTGAGGACATGACGGAGCAGATGTTCGACAAACGCGGCGTTGTCGAGCGAGCCGGGAGATTGCGGAGGATGGGGTGCGTGGGCCATGGCGGGCGCATGATGACGCCGGTTGTCGCGACCTTCAACCGCGCTCGGGCCCGTCTCTATGTTGACAGGGGACACGTGCTCTCTATCTTTGGGCGGTTCAGAAGGACGACTTGATGATGACGCGGATCCAACTGCTGTTTTTCCTGCTGGGAGCCTTTGCGCTCCTCCCTGTTGCCGTTGCGGACGACGACGAATGGGAACTCGAGGACGAAGACCTCGACTTCCCGGGCGACGACGACGACGACGACAAAGAGGACGAGGAGGAAGACGACGACCCCAACATCAAGCGCGAAGGCGACGAGGGGGACGACGTCGAGGACTGGTCCTTCGAGGGTGAAGAGGTCAAGAAGGAAGAAGAGAAGGTCGAGGAGAAGAAGGTCGGCCGCGAGCTGAAGCCGGAGCCCAAGCGCTACGGCAACTCCGGCAACTGGTACGAGGTCACCTCCGAGTGCGCCGACTGCCCGACCCTGCTCGGCCAGGAATTCGGCATCGAAGACTCCGACGTCATGCGTCAGTTCTTCGACTTCGTCGAGATCGCCTCGGACCGCAAGTCGGGCAAGTTCGTCTACCCGTCCATCGGGGAGAACCGCCCGATGGGGGTCTCGGACAAGTCCAAACGGCTGATCATGTGGATGTACGTCATCGACACCGGCAGCCGCCTGACCGACACCTACGCCACGCTGTGGGACCTCCGGGTGAAGGCCGACGGGGGCCTGCTGTACGGCCGCAAGTACGAGGTCCAGGCGTGGACCGACGACGCCTACGCGGACCTCGAAGACGGCTACAAGGCCGACCAGAAGTTCATCTCCAGCAGCAAGCTGCTGAGCTACACGGACCTGGCGCCGGTGAAGGACCTGACGGTCGACAACTCGCGCTTCCAGGTCGGCGAGAGCGCCCGCCTGAACTTCGTCGGCTACTTCGCCTTCGTCCGCTCGGACGTGGACGAGGACGCCATCAGCGGCGAGCAGCAGAAGCTCCGCGAGGACGCCGAGAAGGAGGCCAAGCGGCAGCGGGACCAGAAGGAGTTCTACGCCAAGGGCACCGCGCTGCTGGACGACAAGGAGTACGAGGATGCGCTGTCGGCGTTCCTGAAGTCGCAGGACCTCGGGATGAACAGCCTGGACCTGAACTACAACCTCGGGTTCACGTACTACATGCTCAAGGACTACGAGAAGGCGAAGGACTTCTACCGCCTCGTCCTGGACGCGGACCCCCGGGACACCGACGTTCGCTACAACCTCGCCCGCATCTTCGAGAAGGAGAAGGACTGGGATTCCGCGATTCGCGAGTACCAGGCCATCCTCAAGTTCGACCCGGACGACAGCGGTACCCGCGAGCGGCTTCAGTTGCTGAAGCAGGCTCGGGAGATGATCCAGTAAGCCTCCTGAAGCTGGAGGGGCTGACGAAGAAGTTCGGCGGCCTGACAGCGCTCGACGCGGTGGACCTGGAAGCGTCCGCCGGCACGATCGTGTCGATTATCGGCCCCAACGGGTCGGGCAAGACCACCTTCTTCAACTGCATCAGCGGCCTGTACCGGCCGACCGCCGGTCGCGTGCTCCTGGAGGGCGCGGACATGGTCGGTCTGCGTCCCGATCAGATCGTGGCCGCCGGCATCGCGCGCACCTTCCAGACCATCCGGCTGTTCCCGGAGATGACCGTCGTGGAGAATGTGCTCGTCGGCATGCACACCAAGACGAAAGAGGGCTGGCTCGGGGCGGCGCTGCGGACCGCGACCTTCAACGCCGAGGAGAAGCGGGCGGCCGAGCGGGCGATCGAGCTCCTGGGCTTCTTCGGCGAGAACCTGCTCCCCCGGCAGCACGACCTGGCGCGGAACCTCAGCTACGCCAACCAGCGTCGGCTCGAGATCGTCCGGGCGATGGCGACCGGAGCGGCGGTGCTGCTGCTGGACGAGCCCGCCGCGGGCATGAACCCCAAGGAGACCTCGGAGCTGATGGCGGACATCGTCCGGCTGAAGGAGCTGGGGCGCACGGTGCTGCTCATCGAGCACGACATGGTGGTGATCGCGACGATCAGCGACCACGTCATCGCTTTGGACCACGGCTGCAAGATCGCCGAGGGGAGCTTCGACGAGGTCCGCCACAACCCGCAGGTGCTGGAGGCCTACCTGGGCCGGGGCGCGGCGGGCACGGCGGGGGATTCGGTGGTCCGTGCCTGAGGCGCTGCTGTCGCTGCGCGGGGTCGAAGCCGCCTACGGTCCGGTGGCGGTGCTGCACGGCATCGACATCGACGTGGGGGCGGACGAGGTGGTCTGCCTGCTCGGCGGTAACGCGGCGGGCAAGACGACCACGATGAAGACGATCATCGGGGTGCAGCCGACGACGGCGGGGACCCTGACCTACGACGGCACCGAGATCACGGGCATGTCGCCCCCGGACATCGTCGGCCGGGGGATCGCGATCGTGCCGGAGGGGCGGCGGATCTTTCCGCGGCTGTCGGTGCAGGAGAACCTGGACCTGGGCGCCTACGACCGGACGGACGGGCGGGCGGCCATCCACGCGGATCTGGAGAAGATCTTCGGCCTCTTCCCTCGCCTCGCGGAGCGGCGCACGCAGCAGGGCGGAACCCTGTCCGGCGGCGAGCAGCAGATGCTGGCGATCGGCCGGGCGCTGATGGCGCGACCGCGGCTGCTCCTGATGGACGAGCCGTCGATGGGCTTGGCGCCGGCGCTGGTGGACCAGGTCTTCGAGATCATCGCGGACATCCACGCCAGCGGGACG
Source organism: Pseudomonadota bacterium (assembly GCA_024229515.1). GTDB lineage: Bacteria > Myxococcota_A > UBA796 > UBA9615 > UBA9615 > JAAESI01. The sequence goes on from JAAESI010000271.1 coordinate 63,532, forward strand.
GCCATCTTCCTCGTCGAGCAGAACGCGCGCATGGCGCTGGAGGTCGCCTCCCGGGGCTACGTGCTTCAGCAGGGCCGGGTCGTGGTCGAAGGAACGAGCGCGGAACTGCTCGCCTCGGACGCGATCGCAGAGGCCTACCTGGGCGGGCACTGAGTCCCTCTTGGGGGCCTTCCGGGGGCCTGCTACAGTCCGCGCCGATGAAGCTCTTCGCCTCCCTCATCACCGCCTCCCTGTTCCTCGTCGGCTGCGGCTACGTGCCCGCGGACCTGGAGGAGAACATCCCCTCGATCGACGACGCGTACCCCGATCGTGATCAGGTGGTGTTCGGCACCTCGACCCTGCGCAAGACCAACGACGACGGCAGCACGCTGTGCGAGGTCGAGCAGGACATCGTCGGCTGGGTGGAGGAAGACGAAGAGGTCACGATCGCGGGCTGCGTCGGCTGCGCGGAGCTGTACACGCTGGCGTTGGCGACCACCGATGGGGCGGACTGCCACTCGGTCTCGGGCCTGCCCACCATCGCGATCCTGGACTTCGAGCTGCTGCAGATCGTCGACCCCGACTTCTACAACCAGCAGCGGGACCGCGAGCCCGAAGGGGCCGACGGCACGCCGGTCTCTTTCGTCGCGATCAACTGGATCCCGTCGTTCGGCGCCCAGGGAACGTTCGAGCCGCGCGCGGTCCTGCACCGCAAGGCCGAGGAGAGCGGGCTCCCCGAGTTCGCTCGGGAGTACGTGATGTTCCCCCGCTACCGCTACGGCGACGGCGACGGTGACTGGATCTCCTGGTTCGCGGACCTCCGCCTGACCGAGTAGCCATGCGTCTTCTCCTCGCCCTGGCCGCGGTCGCGATGCTGGTCGGCTGCCCGCAGCCCATGCCAAGCGGCGACGTGGAGCCCAACTACCTCCGCCTGCAGTCGTTCGTGTCGGTGGACGCCGGAGCGGGTTCGCTGGAGGGCTTCCTCCGCTGGATCTACGTGGCGGACGACCCCGAGGAGTTCGAGACCCCGCGCGAGGCGTGTGAGGTCTGGGAGCTGCTGGAGCTGGAGCGCGTCGAGCCCGGCGAGGCCTGCCTGGACTGCACCGACCAGTTCGATGGCACCGCGAGCCTCGTGGACGAGGACACCACCTGCGACGACGCCGACTGGGAGCCGCGATCGTTCACGATGGCGTTCGGCCCCCTGGACCTCATCGACGAGCCCGACTTCTCCGACCTCGACTCGCAGGGGTACGACTTCTCCGTGCACACCCGCTGGAGCCCCGAGTTGGGGGACAGCCAGGGCTTCCAGGACCTGTTCGCCGCCAACGGGGAGCAGTGGGCCAGCGACACGGGAGAGGCTGGCAGCACCGACTCGGTCGAGGGGCAGTACCACCTGTTCTGCCGGTACTTCTGGGAATTGAGCTGACGTAGGCGCTGTTCGCTTTCCGTTCTTCCGGGTTGTGCGCATATTTGTGCGCAGACACTGCCCCACCGAGGACGAGCGAGATGGCGAAAACGAACAGGCCAAAGAGCTTCCACGTGGGCCGCGCATGCACCGTTCGCGTAGTTCGTGGACCCGATCCCACCGACCAGGGCCGCTGGTATTGGCGGGCGGACCTGTCCGAGGCCGGGACCCGGGCGACGGTCTGGCGGGGCTGGGCGACGGCGGTCGAGGCCGAGGAGGCGGTCGCGCGGAAACTCGGGGACGGCACCCTCGGTCAGGACGAACCTGACGGGCAGGTCGGGACTGAACCGCCCCGCCTTTTCCGGCGGCCCCAGAAGTTGAGAGACTGGGGACATCATGAAGTCATCGAAGAAGTTTTCTGCCGAGGTCCGGGAGCGCGCCGTCCGTTTGGTTGGCGAGGCCCGGAAGGACTACGACTCGGA
>JAAESI010000272.1 GCA_024229515.1 Pseudomonadota bacterium
ATCGGTAGCCCGACATCGACGCCCTCATGGGGGCGGTCAAGAGGTACCTCGCTGACTACGACGGCAGAGGCGGGCGACGGGCAGGTCAACTTCGAGCCGCAGCTTGAGTGTGAGGCGTCAGAATCATGATCGGGCGTTTAGCTGCGCCGCCGCCGGAGCAGGCCGATCCCCAGCATCCCCAGGAGCGTCATCGCGGTGCTGTTCCGCCCCGCGTCCTGGTCGATTGAGCCTGCCGTCGCGCAGCCGTCATGGCAGTTGCAGTCGGGCGCCGGGCCGCCGCTGTCGTCGTCGTCGTCATCGGGGACATCGGAAGTGTCGTCATCGTCGGTGACTCCCGAGTCGTCGTCATCGCCAGCGGAGTCGTCGTCGTCCGAGTCATCGTCGTCATCACCGGCCGAGTCATCGTCGTCGTCCCCGGTCGAATCATCGTCGTCGTCCGTTGAGTCGTCGTCATCCGCGGCATCGTCGTCATCGGCCGCATCGTCGTCATCGTCATCTGGCCCGGTGTCGTCATCGTCGTCGGGTCCGCCGGTGTCATCGTCGTCGGGACCCCCGGTGTCATCGTCATCGGGTCCGGTGTCATCGTCATCGGGTCCGGTGTCATCGTCATCCGGACCGGTGTCATCGTCATCGGGTCCTGTGTCGTCATCGTCCGGTCCTGTGTCGTCATCGTCCGGTCCTGTGTCGTCATCGTCCGGACCGGTGTCGTCGTCGTCGGGTCCTGTGTCGTCGTCGTCGGGTCCTGTGTCGTCGTCGTCGGGTCCTGTGTCGTCGTCGTCGGGCCCTGTGTCGTCGTCGTCATCCGGCCCTGTGTCGTCATCGTCGTCGGGTCCGCCGGTGTCGTCGTCATCTGGCCCTGTGTCGTCATCGTCGTCGGGTCCGCCGGTGTCGTCGTCATCGGGTCCTGTGTCGTCATCATCCGGACCGGTGTCATCGTCATCGGGCCCGGTGTCGTCGTCATCCGGCTGGATCGTGTCGTCGTCGTCCGACGCCGTGTCGTCGTCGTCGTCGTCGTCGTCGTCATCGCCGACCGGCTCACAGGTCTCGCCGAGGTCTCCCCAGGTCTCGTGCCTCAGCGACGGCCCCGTCCCGGGGTTCCCGCCGACCATGTGCACGATGCCCCACGAGTCGACCGCCGCCCCCAGGTCCCGGTTTCCGCCGACCGCGTTCGGCGACGCCAGGTCCATCCACGCATCCGCCGCCGCGTCGTAGGTCCAGAGGTCGTTCCACAACGGCGGCGACCCGCTGAAGTAGGCGTCCGATCCGCCGAACACATAGAAGAGGCCGTTGTCCGGCCGGTGCGTCACCCCGGCCAGGTACCGCGCCACCGTCATCGGCGCGCCGTACGACCACGTGTCCGTGTTCGGGTCGTACCGCTGCACCACCGACGTCGCCGACCCCAGCTCCTCGTTGTTGGCCCCCCAGCCGCCGATCACGACCAGCAGACCCGTCTGCGGATCGAACCCACCGCCCGCACCGAATACCGGCGTCAGCGGGGGCGCCGCGCCGGACCACGAATCTGTGATGGGGTCGTAGACTAGGTGCTCCGAGCCCCAGTCCTCGCCCCCGATCCAGTGAATCAGGCCCGTGCTGTCGTCCAGGATCAACGTCGGCGCGTAGCTGTTCGTCGCCGTCGGCGCCGGCGCCAGCGCCGTCCACGTGTCCGCCAGGGAGTCGTACCGGTACAGCCCCCCGGGGATCCCCGTCACGCCCGCCGTCACGTAGATCGAGCCGTCCACCGGATCGAACACCGCTCGACCGCCGTACGTCGTCCACGGGAAGGGGGCCAGCGCCTCCCACACGTCGTCGCACAGGTCGTACCGCCACGCCGAGTTCGTGCTCACCGTGAACGACAGGACCGTAGTCCGCCCGGTGAAGCTGTAGACCCAGCCGTCGTCATCGGCCGTGACCGCGCTCTCGGACAACGCCTCCGGCAGCCCACCGCCTGGCGTCCACTGCGCCAACGCCGTTCCCGGCGCCGCCAGGGCGAGCACGATGAGCAGAATCAGTCCGGTTGGACGCATGAAGACCCCCACAAGCGGACTAACACGAGACGGAGGTTCGATCGACCTCAATCGATCGCCAGCAGCTCACCCTCGAGCCGGCTTCCTACCCTCACGAACGCTGGATAGCTCTCCATCGGGACCTCCAGCGTGACCGCCTCGCCCCCTTCGATCTCGCGCCCATCGCCGTACAACCAACGCCACGTCCCTTCGTGCGGCATCATCACCTCGAAGCTCGTCCCCTCCGCCACGATCGGAGACACGAACAGGTCCGGACCGAGCAAGTACCGGTACGTCGTCTGCCCCGGATCCAGGAACTCGAACAGGCTCCGCTCCTCCTCGAACGCCACCGCCCCCTCCCGCATCAGGTACGGCAGTAGCGCCTCGTGCATCAGCACCGCGTCCCGGTAGATCGACACCGCCTCCTCGTCGAAGAACCACGGCTCGTGCCGCCCGCCGCCGCCGTTCTCCATCACCGGACAGAACGCCCCCAGCTGCGCCCACCGCAGAAACGGCTCCTTCCGCCGCCCCCCCTCGACGCCGTCTTCCTCCCGGTACCCGCCGATGTCCGACCCGAAGCCGACGTAGCCGTAGTCCGCCGACCAGAACAGGTTCAGCAGCGCCGCCTCCAGCCCCCCGAAGTCCGCGTCCTGGTCCCCCACCCAGCCCGCCCAGTTCAGGTCGACCGGCGCGAACGCCACCGCGTCCCCACCCAGGTCCGCCCCGTAGTTGTCCACCGGCCGCGCCGTGATGATTCGGTCCTCGCCCAGCTCCTGGCGCGTGTGCTCGAAGAAGTCCCGGTAGTACGCATGGCTGTACTCCAACCGCCCGACTTCCCGCCCCGCCCCCGGCGAGTACGGCGCCAGGTGCGCCGAGAAGTCGCTGCCGTCCGTCTTCCAGCCGTCGATCCCCAGGTCCAGCACCGGCTGCATCAGCTCATGCCACCACGCCACCGCCTCGGGGTTGAAGTAGTCCAGCAGCCCGCCGTCCCCCTTCCACCACTCCACGATGCGCGGCTCCGTCGCGTCGGCGTCGGCCATCATCAGGTACCCCGACGCCGACGCCTCATCCCACTGCGGCGTGTCCACGTTCACCATCTGCGTGATCCACAGGCTCAGCCGCACGTCCCGGTCGTGAAGATCGTCCACCAGACCCTGCGGATCGGGGAACAGCGTCGGATCCCAGTCGAACGTGTTGTACCCGGTCGCCCAGGGGCTATCGACGATCACCGCGCTGACCGGAATGTCCCGCTCCAGGTACCCGTCCACCAACGTCAGCACCGACTCCTGGGTGCTCTCGTCCTCCCACACCCAGTGCTCCCACGCCCACTGCGGCCACGGCGGGGTCGGGTCGGGCTCGGGCTCGGGCTCGGGGACCGGCGGCGTGCAGGCCGCCAACAGCAGACAGAAGGCGAGGAGTGACCGCATGGACGGTTGCTACCACGCACCCCCAGGCGCGCAATCCGCACCCTCTAGCTGTCGTGACCAGGGCCGTTGTTCCGGTTTGACGAGTCAATCCGGGAGATGGGCGGTTGATGCCCGATGCCTCCGTGGAGGCGCTGGTGATTGTAGTAGTTGAGCCAGTCCCAGAGGCGTTCGTTTCGCTCGGC
>JAAESI010000273.1 GCA_024229515.1 Pseudomonadota bacterium
CGTCGTCGTCGTCGTCGGTTGCGTCGTCGTCGTCGTCGGTTGCGTCGTCGTCGTCGTCGGTTGCGTCGTCGTCGTCGTCGGTTGCGTCGTCGTCGTCGTCGTCATCGTCACCGGAAGCCGGCTCGAGCTGGATCGAGCCCCAGTTGGTCGCGTTGAGTTCGACCGTCTTGTTCCGGCAGGACTCGTCGTAGCCGGAAGCGTCGGCGCAGATGTCGTAGACGCCCGGACTGATGGTGTCGAAGGAGTAGAAGCCGTCGCTGTTGGTGAACGTCGTGCCCACGCCGGCGACGTTCACGGATGCGTTCGCGATGCCGTAGTCCGGGTTGTACAGGTCGGTGTGGCGGATGTAGCCGACCAACTCGGTGGTGTCCGGGGGCGTGCTGCTGCCCCCGATCAGGTCCATGTAGTAGTCCCAGTCCCAGCCGGGACCCGGGTCCCAGTGGCCGTTGGTGTTGCAGGACGAGGCGACCTCGGCGTGCTCGATGATGTGGTCGCGGTCCGCCGGGATGCCCCAGTCCGCGATGATGTCGGCGGTCAGGGTCGCCGACGCCTCGTACATCGCGTCCGTGTACCAAATCTCCGGTTCCTCGGCGTAGCCCTCGTGCTCGATGCCGATGGTGAAGCTGTTCCAGCAGCTGACGTGCCAGCCGACGTCCGCCTCGTCCACGACCTGGGTGATCGCGCCGGTGGTGGAGACGACGTAGTGCGCGCTGACGTAGGCGCCGCAGTTGTGGAACCACGAGATCGCGCCGCTGTAGCTGCCCTGGATGGTGTGGATGACGACGGTGTCGACGTCGCTGCCCGAGCGGCTGGCGTTGGTGTAGTTGCAGCTGGTCGGGTTCCAGATCGCGCTGCCGTAGTCCGGGTTGCGGTGCTCCGACGGAGCGAAGTAGCCCAGGTAGGCGGCGTCGATGGGCCAGGGGGCGATGGCGATCGGCTCGCCGGTGGGGAGCTGGTCGATGACGCCTTCGGCGATGGTCTCGAACAGCATGTCGACGTACTGGTCGGTGAAGGAGGGGGGCAGCTCCATGGCCCAGCCGATGGCCGGTCGCCAGGCCCCGACGGTGGTCTCCGACGCGTTCCCCATCATCCAGGGGCGCTCGTCGTTCAGCAGGGCGGCGAAGGCGCGCGTGTGCTGGGTGAGGCTCCCGATGACGAGCTCTTCGTCCACCTCCAGCAGATCGGCGGCGAGGGTGACGCGGTCCTCAGTCATCTGGAACAGCCCGCGGCGGCCGTCCTGGGAGACGCGGTAGGGGTTGTGCTGCCAGCGGCTCTCGGTGTGGGCGATGCCCTGGAGGATGCCCTCGGGCACGCCGAATTCGAGGGACGCGGCCTCGATGGCGTCTTCGACCTCCGACACCGTGGGCGTCGGCCACCAGCCGTTCATGGACTCGTCCACGGCCGTGAACTGGTCTCCATGCGCAAGCGCGCTCGCGGGTGCGAGCACAAGGGCGGCGATCAGGATTGCGGCTCGATTCATCTCAGACTCCCCGTCTCCGAAGCGCGGGCAATATATTGGGTGGCCTCCCCAGGACCAAGGACGAATCTATGTGGCCGATGATCAACGACGTCGAGACGGGAAACACACCCGAGTACCCGGACATCCAGCCGCAGACCTTCCCGCTCGATCCGCACACCACGCTGGAGGAGTGCGAAGCGGTGGCGCGGACGCTGCCGCGGTGGACGGTCGTCACCGTCGACGTGGCCACCCGGCGGATCGAAGCGATCTACAAGACGAAGATCATCGGCTTCAAGGATGACCTCTCGATCTGGGTCATCCCCGACGACGGGACCGGCGCGGTGGTCAACATGCGCGGCAAGTCCCGGGTGGGGCGCAGTGACATGGGCCAGAACGCCAAGACGATCCGGAGCTTCCAGGCGGCCTTGAGCGCCGCGGTGCGGGCTCGTACGCAGCGGCGCGAGCCGGGAACGTGAGCCGGCTGCGACCCCGCTGACCGCTGGTCTGGGCGGGGTCAGGGGCGGATCGGGAGATTGGCTTGTCTCCGGCAGTGGCGGTGAGAACTGTCAGCGGCGAATTGGGAGATGCTGCGTCTCCGCACGCGCTTCTGAACGCTGTCCGCGCCCGATCGAGAGACGTTGGGACTCCGCAAGCGTTCCTGAGGACCGTCAGAAGCCGATCGGGAGACGGTGGGTCTCCGCACGCGCTTCTGAGGGCGGTCAGCGCCGCAACCGGAAGAGCCAGCCGGCACCTCGAGGTGCAGATGGGCTATCTCGACCCCACCGTGCCGGGCGCGGCGCGCTGAATCAGCTCATCGCGCGACGGACCAGCCGACGCCCGAGCAGCACGACCGGAGCCAGCAGCACGAACAACACCACCGCCCACGGGGCGAGCGCGGCGAGGGCGATCCCGAGGCCCTTCGCGGTCGCGATGAGGGCGCCGACGGAGCCGCTGAACGCGGACCCGACACTCGCCAGGTACGGCGTCTCGACAGCCGGTTCGTAGGGCTGCTGGACCGTGACCGACAGCTGGATCGTCGCGAGCCCGACCTGGTCGGCGAGCACCCGCATGCGGCCCTCGGCGGACTCAATCTCGCCGCGGACCCGGGCCAGCTCACGCTCGACCGCGAGCACGTCCTCCAGCGAGCCGGTGCCTTCGGCGAGCAGGCCCACGAGGCGGGCTTCGGTGTTCTTGCCGTTGTCGATGCGGGCCTGCACGTCGACCCACTGTTCGGTGACGTCCTGGGTGTCGACGTGGAGCTCCTGGACCTCGAGGTTCGCCTCGGCCCAGCCGAGCACGTCGGCGAAGCGATCCGCCGGGATCCGCAGCTCCAGCTGGGCGTGGCCGACCGAGCCCGCGTAGTGCACCAGGTCGGTGTTGGCGATGAATCCGCCCGCAGCGGCCAACTCGGCCTGCAGCGACGCCTGCAGGGGCCCGTACTCGGGCACCACGACCCGGAGGTTGGCGGTTCGAATGAGTCTGCGGTTGGCGGTGACGTCGGCCGGCTCCATGGCCGTCTGCTCGCCGAGCAGGCCGGCGCCGTCGTCGAGCTTGGCATCCTCGGTCACCATCGGCGGGGGTGCCGCGGCGGTGGGCTCGTAGGAGCCGCCGAGGGCGCAGCCGCCGAGGGCGCAGCCGCCGAGGACGAGGAGGGCGATGGGAAGAGCGAGGGTGCGGTGCATGGGGACTCCGAGCGGGTACTCGGGGTCGGACAGCGGGAGCGCAGCGGGGTTCCCCGAGCAGCCGTCGGTCAGCGGTTCAGGTGCAGGCGTCGGACGGTGATCGGCACATCCTCGCCGTCCCGCAGAACCACGATCCGGACGTCGGTGCCGGGCTCGCCGATCGCGATGTCGGCGAAGTCCCCGAGGCTCAGATCCACGGCGATCTCCCCCTCGATCTCGACGACGAGATCGCCCGATCGGAGGCCCGCGGCGAAGGCGCCCCCACCCTCCCGAACCCGGGAGGCGACGATGCCCCCTTCGACCTCGCGGATGTGGATTCCAAGTCCGGCGGTCCGGTGAGGGGGGAGCTCCAGATCGACGTCGATGTCGTCGTGTGCGCGCGGGCGAATCAGCACCGTCGGGCCGCGCGCGATGAAGAAACCGTCGGATCGGAACGCGCGGAGCTCGCAGGGCCCCGGAGCCACGCTCAGCTCGTAGGTCCCGTCTGCCTCGGTGTCAGTGCGGGCGCCGCAGCCCTCGACCCAGACCGACGCATGCTCCGCTCCGAACGCGTTGTCGACCAGGCCGCTGACGTAGGCGTTGGAGCGCTCCAACCGCACCGGCTGGGGGCTGCAGGTGAGGCCGTCGGGGCCCATCACGATGTCGACCTGGGTGGGGGCGAACCCATCGAGCTGGACCGACACGTCATCGGCCGGAGCGTGCATCGCCAGCCGCAGCTCTTGCCCCGATGCCCACGCGGGCGACTGAATGAGCATCCCGAACGAGTGGTCGACGTTCGCGCGTCCGCGCACCGTGCTGGTGCCCCGGGCCAATCGGCAGAGCGCACCCATCGACTGCCACGGCGGGGGTTCTTCGGCCGCGATGGGCGTCGCCGTCGCCGGGGTGAGCGAGCGGTCGACCCGAGCCAGAGCCCGCACCGCGTGGCCTCGCACGAAGGCGATCGGTTGGATCCGCGGCATGGGGGGCGGGGCGATGTTGGCGCGGCGCGCGGCCTCGACCGGGTCCGGCGCAGGAGCGTCCGCCCGGAGCACGGTCGCCAGGGCCAGAACCCCCAGCACGGCGCACCCCAGGAGGATCGATCGCCTCATGGCATCAGCAAACCACGGAAGGCGAGCGCTCCCTAGGCCTGAATCTCCGCCCGGAGGGCCCGTTCGCAGCGCGTCAGGCATCGGGCAATCCGCGTGTGGTCGCGGATCATCGCCAGCTTCGGCCACGTCGCCCGCTGCCCTTCGAGGATGAACCGGGCCAGCTCCGCCTCGCTCGGGTTGCTCATCATCTTGAGGTACATCGACGCTTCGAACCGGGGGTAGATGTCGATGTCGCCGCCGTACTGCTGCTCCGCCAACGACAGCAGCAGGTTCAGCGACTTGCGCAGCGGCGTGCCCTTCGTCGCCCAGCTGGCGGCGTTCAGCACCGGCACCGCGGGGCGCCGCAGGGGGGCGGTGGCGAGGCGCACGGCGAGGCCGCTGGGGCTGCGCCGGTTGGCGTCGGCGAACGGCAGCACGTGCGGGTTCACCTGGCTGACGATGAAGTGGTTCACGTTGTGGAGCCGGCCGATCCGCATCATCGGGAGGTCGCCGCCGAAGCTGCCGTCGATCCACCGCTCCGTGCCGATGTACGGCTCCTCACCGCCGTCGCGGGCCCGCCGCATCAGCGTGATCGGCGGGAACAGCCCCGGCACCGCGCTGCTGGCCAGCGCCGCGCTCTTGACCAGCACCCGGGGGGCGGTGAGGTGGCTCAGCACGCGCGGCTTCTGGCGCGTGCGGGTGGGGGAGACCGAGATGTTCAGCGTGCGCCCCGAGCGGGCGTGCGCCTCCTCGAAGGTGTAGTTGCCGCAGTTCCGCTCGATCGTGCGCAGCAGCACCGCCGGGTCCAGCAGGGACCGGTTCGACCGCAGCGTGGCGAGGTCCGCGAGCTTGAGGCCGACCCGCTCCAGATCGGGGACGTCGTCGGCGAACAGCTCGTCCATCTCCGCGTCCGTGCGGGAGCAGATCCCGGCGGCGATCATCGCCCCCATCGAAGCCCCCGAGATCACGTCCGGAAGCAACTCTGCGTCCCACAGCGCCTTGACCACCCCCAGGTGATAGAAGCCCAGCGTCGCGCCCCCCGACAGCAGCAGCGCGGAGACGCCGAAGTTGCCCACCGCGCGGGTCAGGACGGCCAGCTTCTGGTCCGGCCCGAACCCCGGGAAGGGGCTCGCCACCAGGTCCTCGATCGTCGCCTCGGTCTCCCGCAGGTACTCCTCGATCAGGTGCTTGGTGCCCAGGGGCGTGCGGTCGTACAGCTCGCTGGCGCCGAGGTCTCCGAGATTCCGATGGAGGGACTCGTGGAGGTGGTCCAGCAGCGCCTCCACTTCCCCGGCGGCGCGCAGACGGCGCAGGGTGTCCAGCTGATCGCGGATCAGCTCCTGGTGGTAGTGCGGGGACTCGGGCTCGTCGGCCCAGCGGTCGGCGCCGGTCGCGCGCTCCCAGTCACGCGCGGCCTCGACCCAGGCCTCGTACGTGGTCGCGCTGCGCATCGCAGCGGCGGCGGAGCGGCCGCGCAGCATCAGTCTCGCTGGTGCGGGACGTGGTGCCCGTGCAGAACCTCTTCGAGCCACCGGGGCAGCAGCGCGGTCGCTTCCGGCGTCTCCCGCATGGCCGCCAGGACCGCGTCGTCGTCGTCGGCGGCGGAGCCCGAGTAGGCGGCTCGGTAGGCCATGTAGCGGTAGGCGTTCCCCTCGCGGTCCAGCTCGGGGTGGAACTGGGTGGCGAAGATCGAGGTGCCGTCGATCCGCGCGGCCTGGAACGGGGAGCGCTCGCTGCCGGCGAGGTGGTGCATGCCCGACGGGAGCCGCGTGGCGTGGTCCTTGTGGCCGAGCTGCGCCGCGAACGTGGGCGCGTAGGGGGCCAGCAGCGGGTCGTCGTGGCCGGGATCGGTCAGGTGGATGTCGAACGTGCCGACCTCGGCCCGGCTGGGGTCGCGCGTCATGTCGCCGCCGCCGGCCCGCACCAGCGCCTGGAAGCCGAAGCACGACGCGAAGGTGGGCACCCGCCGGGGGATGACGACGTCGGCGAGGAAGTCGAAGAAGGCGCCCAGCCAAGGGTCGTCATCGAGGGTCGAGTAGGCGCCCGAGCCGCCCACCAGGAGCAGGGGGTGCGTCGCCAGCTGAGCATCGGTCGGCACGCCCGTGAGCAGATCGTGGGCGATCACGAGGGTCGGGTTCACCTCCAGCGCCTCGGCGAAGCAGATTCGCTCGTGCTCGGCCATCGGATCGCCGGCCTCGCGCGCCTGGAGGAGGAGGAACTTCATCGCTTAGGGAGCAACGTCCCAGGTGTCGCCCTGGTTCCACAGCGAGGTCAGGCTCGGCTTGTCGCCGCCGTGTGCGGCCTGCGCCTGCGTCACCTGGGCGTCCATGCCGACCTCGTACGTGGGGCGGCTCACCTGGCGGAAGATGCCCACCGGAACCGGCATGTCCGGGTACTCCATCGTCGCCAGCAGCTGGGCGAGGCCCGGCAGCTCGGCGTGAGCGTTGTGCACCACGAGGTCGTCCTCGGTGACGCCGTTCTCACCCAGGGTCACCACCTCCAGGGTCAGGTCCTTGCGGATGCGCACGCCCTTGTCCCGCTCGGCCCCGAAGATGAGCGGCTCGCCGTGGACCAGCTCGACGGTCTTGTCGCTCTTGACCTTCTTGCCCACGGCCGGATCGAACGCACCGTCGTTGAAGATGATGCAGTTCTGCAGGATCTCGATGAACGAGGTCCCCTTGTGCTCGTGCGCGGCCTTGATCGTGGCCTGCAGGTGCTTGCCCCAGAGGTCGACCGTGCGGGCCGCGAAGGTCGCGCCGGCGCCCAGCGCGAGGCTGATCGGCTCGAACGCCGGGTCGATGGACCCCATCGGGCTGCTCTTGGTCTTCTTGCCGACGCCGGAGGTCGGGGAGAACTGCCCCTTGGTGAGGCCGTAGATCCGGTTGTTGAACAGCAGCACCGTCAGGTCGACGTTGCGGCGCAGCACGTGGATCAGGTGGTTGCCGCCGATCGACATCATGTCGCCGTCGCCGCCTACGATCCAGACGTGCAGATCCGGGTTCGCCATCTTCGTCCCGGTGGCCACCGCGGGGGAGCGGCCGTGGATCGTGTGGAACCCGTAGGTGTTCATGTAGTACGGGAAGCGGGCCGCGCAGCCGATGCCGCTGATGACGACCATGTTCTCGCGCGGCACGTTCAACGTCGCCAAGGCCGACTGCACCCCCTTGAGGATCGCGTAGTCGCCGCAGCCGGGGCACCAGCGGACCTCCTGGTCCGAGGCGAGGTCCTTCCTCGTCAGCTGAATGATGTCGTTCATGGCCTAGGCCTCCCCGTACTGCAGGTCGAGGATGGCCTGCTTCACTTCGCCGACGTTCAGGGGCATGCCCTGGACCTTGTTGAGCCCCTTGGCGTCCACCAGGAACTCACCGCGGATGACCTTGATGAGCTGCCCGAGGTTCATCTCCGGCACGAGCACCTTGTCGAAGCGGGCGATGATCTCGCCCAGGTCCGGCGGCAGGGGGTTGATCCAGCGCAGGTGCACGGCGCCGACCTTGACGCCGTCGGCGAGCGCCGCATCGACGCCGGAGCGGATCGCGCCGTAGGTGCTGCCCCAGCCGATGACGAGCACGTCGCCCGACTGCTCGCCGATGACCTCCAACGGGGGCATCTCCTGCCGGACGAGGTCGACCTTGTCGCGCCGCAACTCGCACATGCGGTGGTGGTTCATGGGGTCGTAGCTGACGTTGCCGGTCAGGTGCTGCTTCTCCAGCCCGCCCACGCGGTGCTCCAGGCCGGGGGTTCCGGGCTTGACCCAGGGCCGCGCCAGGGTCGCTTCGTCCCGCATGTAGGGCTGGAACCCCTCGGGATCCGTACGGAAGTCCGACTCGATGGGGGCCAGGTCGGCCTCGTTCGGGATCTTCCACGGCTCCGAGCCGTTGGCCAGGTACCCGTCGGTCATGAGGATGACCGGGGTGCGGTACTTGATGGTGATCCGCGCCGCCTCGTAGGCCGCGTCGAAGCAGTCCGCCGGCGACTTCGCGGCGATGACGGGCAGTGGGGAGTCCCCGTTGCGGCCGAACAGGGCGATGTTGAAGTCCGACTGCTCCGTCTTGGTGGGCAGGCCCGTCGAAGGTCCGCCGCGCTGCACGTCGACCACCACCATCGGAAGCTCGACCATGAGCGCGAGGCCGATGGCTTCCCCCTTGAGGGCGAGGCCCGGGCCGGACGTCGAGCAGACGCCCAGCTGGCCCGCGTAGCTGGCCCCGATGGCCGCGCACACCGCCGCGATCTCGTCCTCCGCCTGCAGCGTGCGGACGCCGTGGGCGCGCATCGACGCGAGGTTGTGGAGCACGTCGGAGGCGGGGGTGATCGGGTAGCTCCCCAGGAACAGGTCCAGGCCCGCGTTCTGCGCCGCGGAGACGAGCCCCATGGCGGTGGTGAGGTTGCCGGTGACGTTGCGGTACCGGCCGGCTGCGATCGGCGCCTCGGGCACCTGGTAGGTGGCCCGGAAGATCTCGGCCGTCTCCGCGTAGTAATAGCCCGTCTTGAGCGCCTTGATGTTGGCCTCGGCGACGTTGGGGAGCTTGGCGAACTTGCTGTTCAACCAGTTCACCGTGTGCTCCAGGGGGCGGTCGTACAGGAAGTAGACCATCCCCAGCGCGAACAGGTTCTTGGCGCGGTCCTTGTCCTTCGTCTTGAGCGGTGACTCCTTCAGGGCCTCCCGCGTCAGGCGCGTCATGTTGACTTTGACCACCTGCCAGGCGGCGAGGGTGTCGTCCTCCAGCGGGTTGTGCTCCCAGCCGGCCTTGGTGAGGTTTCGCGAGGAGAAGGCGTCGACGTTGACGAGGATGAGGCCGCCCTTGCGGAGGCGGCTCAGGTTGACCTTCAAGGCCGCGGGGTTGAATGCCACCAGCGCATCGCTGATGTCTCCCGGGGTGCGGATGTCGGTCGCGCCAAACTGAATCTGGAACCCGGAGACGCCGAACAGGGTGCCCGCGGGGGCGCGGATCTCTGCCGGGTAGTCGGGCAGGGTGGCGATGTCGTTGCCGACCAGCGCCGCGGTGTTGGTGAACTGGGTGCCGGTGACCTGCACGCCATCGCCGGAATCACCGGCAAAGCGAACCACCACGCTCTCGACGGTCTGCAATCGGACCTCCACGGGTCGAGGTCGAATCGGAACCTTTCCGACATCGAGCAGGGGGACCCTACCCTCGAAGTTGGGCCTCCGCTACCGCGCGAAGCAGCCGAAGCGTCCGCCGCCCACCACCACCGTGGGGCCGCCATCCAGGGGCGTCACGAGGATGCGTGAGGGGACCTCGTCCTGACCCATCAACTGGGGGTCCTCGCCGGGTCCGGCCGAGAGCACTTCGCCGTCGGCCACGCCGGCGTACACCACGTAGTTCCCGGTGGGGTCCACGAACGGATGACTGACCGCCACCTGCTCGAAGAAGTGGAGCGCCACGACGGTCTCCCGCGATGGTGCCCAGGAGGGGCCCACGGGGCGGCTGATGCCGGACTCGGCGTTCACCACGACCCACCGCAGCCGGCCGTTCTCCTCCTGCGCCTCGCACAGCAGGATCTCCTGACCGCCGGGGAGCCACTCTATGGCGACGAACTGCGCCTGCCACAGGGTCTTGCTCTCCCCCGTGACGGGATCGAGCAGTTCGAGCACGTCGAAGGCGCCGTGCCCCTCAGGGGCGATGGCGGCGGCGATGTGGCTGCCGTTCGGGCTCCAGCGGAACGCGCCGCGGCCCGGGTAGGGCATCACCGTCGTCATCAGTCCGGTGTGGGGGTCGCAGAGCGTGAGCTCGTCGTCGCGCGAACCGACCGCGCCGAAGGCGAACTGGCTCCCGTCCGGCTTCCACGCGGGCACGTAGAAGCTGCCCGCTTCGGCGATCTCCCGGGGGGCGGGATGGCCGCTGAGGGGATCGCTGAGCACCACCAGCGGCGCCTCGGCGCCGGCCAGTCCGATGCGGGTGGCGAGCAGCCGCCCGGTGGGCTGCCAGGACCAGAAGATCGGCGCGCCGACGTGCAGCAGAGCGCCCTCGCCGGGCTGCTCGGCGTCCACGAGGTGGAGCTGCAGGAGCTCCTCGTCCTGGTGGAGGATCAGGAGGTGGCGGTCGTCGGGGGCCCACTCCAGGTGGGTGGGGTTGCCGCCCTCCATCTCGAAGGGTTCCCACACGCGCACGCCGTCTCGGTGCACCACGTAGACCTTGCCGCCGGGCCAGAACTGGGGGAGCTCGTCGTCGTCGTCCTCGGCCTCGAGCCCCTCGTCTTCGGCCTCGGCCGCTTCGAACTCGGCGAGGACCTCCTCGGGAGCGGCCTCGCCGACCACCGCGATGACCACGCCGTCACCGAGCACGTCGTCCTGCTCGTCGCCGTCGCCGTCCTCGCCGTAGACGTCCTCGAGGTAGGGGAACTCCTCCTCGACCATCTCCCACGGGGCATCGTCGCCGTCGTAGTCCCACAGGTCCTCTTCCAGCGTCGGAAGCAGGCCGAAGACCGCCACCCGCTGGCCGTCTTTGCTCGGCGTCGGGTGGGCGAAGACGTGTCCCTCTTCGAGGTCGCCGGCGACCCCGGGGATCGGCGGGAGCCCCGGAATCACTGCGAAATCCTCGGGTGCCCACGTCAGGCGGGTGGTCTGCCGACCGTCGCCGTGCGCGAGGTAGAGGTGGCCGTCGGGGCCGGTGTAGAGGGTGCCGAGCTCTTCGGGCAGCAGGTCGCGCCGCAGGGGCTCGGATTCGGAAAGGGGAAGGGTTTGGCTCTCAGGCACGTTCGAATCTTACCTCGGCGTTCCTATAAGAATGAAAGGAGCCCAATAGAAGGGGTGATTCATCGATTCATCGGCGAGCAGCGACCGCTGGGCCACGGCCAGCGCCTCGGGCGGGGAGCGGCCTTCGCCGAGGGCGCCGTAGAAGCGCACCATCAGCGCCCGCGTCGACTCATCGCTGACCTGCCACAAGGACGCCAGCAGACGCGGCACCCCGGCCCGGCGGAATTGGTTCGCAAGACCCGCTATTTCGAGTCCACCGCCCTGGACCGCGTCCCCTTCGGGGGCGAGCGGAACCGCCGTCTCGCAGGCGGACAGCACGACCATGCCGGTGTCGCGGAGGGGCTCGTACAGCCCCGGGATCTCCAGGTACCCCAGCTTTTGGTCCGCGAGCACGATGTAGCTGCGCTCGGGGGCGCTGCTGTCGAGCACGCCGTGCGTCGCCAGGTGCAGCACCGTCCGGCCCGCGGCGTTGGCGCCGAGCGCCTCGCGGGTGGCGGCGGTGCCGTGCAGCGTGGCCGCGCCAGGGAACATCTTGGCGAGCGCTGCCACCTCTTCGTCCGCGGCCGGCAGCGTGCCGTCGGGGTTGCCCAGGGCGAGCAGCCCCGCCTGACCCAGGCGCAGTTCCTCGCCGTCGCGCCGCTTCAGGCTTCCGACGTTGGTGACGTTCACGACCTCGTAGTCCTGCACGAGGTAGCGACCGTTTCGCCGGAGGACCTGGAAGGGCAGGTACCGCAGGGAGCCCGACGCCGCGACGATGACCCGCTTCTTGCCTTCGATGTCCTTGGCGATCGGCTCCCACAGCCAGGAACCGAGGGCGTCCAGGTGCTCGTTCAGCTTCTCGGGGCTGTTCAGCCGACGCTTGCGCATCGTGCGGAGCACGCGGCCGATCCGGCCCTCCAGCTCCTCCTTGGTCACCGTGGTCTCGCGGAACACCAGGGGGCCGGAGCTGAAGACGAGGATGGCGATCCGGTCGGGCAGCACGACGGGCTGGAGCACCACCTCGTCGGGGCCGAGGTCACGCTGGTAGGCCTCGATGTCGGTGGGGTCGACGCGCACGATGCGGTCGAAGTCGGGGTAGCTGGTGCGCAGCTGGTCGACGTACTGGCTGAACTCGACGCGGGTCTGGGCGAGCTGCTCCTGGAGGGCCGCGATGCGCTCGCCGTCGCGCTTGTTCTTGGGCGCCCGGGTCTCTTGCTCGATGGCCGCGGCGAGCTCGACTTCACGTTCCGCGAGGGCCTTGTAGCGAGCCTCCTGGGGGTCCGCCGCCCCGCCCCCGCCGGCCATCTCGGCGACCTGCAGCCGCTCGGTGTACAGCAGCGCCGAGGCGCCGTTGCCGCTGGCCAGCAGCGCGTCGATGAGGGCCTGGTACACGGCCGATCGGTCGGCCACGAACTGCTGGACCGCCCACGGCTCGAGCCCCTCCAGCCCCTTGCGGCTGTCCTCCAGGGAGTTGACCGCGTTCTGCAGCGGGGCCAACCCATCAGCCCCGCGCGCGCGTGAGGAGACGCCCAGCCCGTACCAGCCGCGCCACTCCAGCTCGCTGATCCCCAGCCGGGTCGCGATGGCGGCCGCCTTCTTGTAGGTGGCGAACGAGGCGTCCGCCTGGCCTCGGTCCAGCTGCAAGGCGCCGAGGCCCAGCAGGGCGGCCGCTTCGGTGGGCTCGTCGCCCAGCTCCTTGGCCATCGCGGCGGCCCGCTCGAAGCTGTCGGTCGCGGCCGCGGGGTCCCCGGCGAGGTCGTCCAGCTCGCCCAGGTTCAGCAGGATCCCGGGCTGGTCGAACGGGGACGCGACCTCCGCGGTGGCGGCGTACACCTCGCGGGCGGCGTCCAGCTGGCCGGCGGCGAGCAGCAGCTCGGCGAGGGCGAGGTTCGAGGCCACCAGGTCGTCGGGGTCCGTCAGCAGGTCGCGGCTCCGCCGGTACACGGTGACCGCGGCCTCGTAGTCGCCCAGCTCGGCGTAGAGGTTGCCCAGGTTGTGGAGCGCGGCGCCGCGGCCGTCGGGGTCCTGGCCCGCGTCGTAGGCCTCCAGGGCGGCCAGCTGCGCGTCCATCGCGTCGCCGTAGCGGCCGATGTCCCCCAGCACGATCCCCAGGTTGGTCAGCGAGTCGCCCAGGCCGCCCCACTCGCCGGAGGCCTGGTACAGCTCCTGGGCCGCCAGCAGCAGCTCGATGGAGCGGTCGAAGTGCCACTCGTCGGCCTCGACGAGGGCGAGGTTGACGATGGCGTCGGCAGCGCCGATGGGGTCCCCGCTGGCCTGGAACGAATCGAACGCCTGCTCGTACCGCTTCTTCGCCTCCCGGATGCGCCCCAGCTGCTCCAGTTCGGCGCCGAGGGCAACCAGATCGCTGCCGAGGGCCTGCGCGTTGCCGGCCTGCCGATCGATCGCGATCGCCTGCTCGAACCAATCGATCGCGTCCTTGTGCCGCCCGAGCTCCGCGTGCGTGCGGCCGAGTCCGACCATGGCGGCCGCTTCGGCCTCGGGATCGCCGGCCTGTTGGGCTTCGCGGAGGGCCAGCCGGAACTGGACCACGGCGGTCGGGAGATCGCCCGCTTCGAGGGCCGTCTCGCCCTTGTCGAAGGTCTCCCAGCCTCCCAGGAGGAGGAACAGGAGCAGGAGCGGAAGGGCGCGCCTCAAATGTTGATCTGGGCCAACTCGGTCTGCGCGGCTTCGAGGGACGGGTCGAGCTCGACGGCGCGGCGCAGGGCGTCACGGGCCCGCGTCAGGTCCTTGCGGTCGAGGTAGTCGAGCCCCTCGGAGAAGGCGAGGGCTGCGCCCAGCGGATCGGAGGCGGGAGCGGGGGCGGCGTCCTCAACGCTCTCGGCCATGGACTCCGAGTCGGCGGCGCCGCCTCCGCCGCCACCCACGCCTTCGGTCGAGCCGGTCTTGGCGCCGCCGCCGCGGATGATCTCCACGGGCGCCTCTTGCTTGGCGTCGGACAGGAACGGCAGCAGGCCCGCGGCGAGCTGGTCCTCGAGCATCATGAAGTCGGTCACGGCGCCGTTGTGCTGGGAGGCGCCGACGATGACGCCGGTCTCGACCTCGACCACGCGCCCCATGAGCTGGAACTGGCCCATCAGCTCGAAGTAGGAGCCGATGACGATGCGCTCGACGCCGAGCAGCTTGCCGACCTGCACGGCGGTGGACTGGTCGACCTTGTCGGTCTTCTGCAGATCCAGCTCACCGAGGATCTCGTTGATGCGGCCGCGCTCGATGACCTCGACCCCCTTGGCGCCGGTCAGGTCGCTGATGAGCATCTCCGACAGCCCGAGCTTGAGCATCTCCAGTTCGGGGTTGCCGGCGTTCTCGAAGTACAGCACTGCGACCCGACGGTCGCCCGTCCCGGCGAGGGCCGGAGACGCCGCGGCGGCGAGCAGGAGCACGGTCAGGGCGGACAGCAGAAGTTGTCTCATGGAAGCGACTCCAGCATCTGGCGGGCGAGTCCGGCGTAGGCGCCGTTGGGGAACTCGTCCAGGAGGGTTTGGTACGCGATGCGGGCCCGGTCGGGAAGGTATCCCTTCCAGAAGTGGCCGCCGGCGGCCGACAGCGACCCCTCGGGATCCTGGCCGGCCTCGTACATCGCCATGTAGGCGTCGCCCGCGGCTTCGTACTGCTTGGCGATCGCGAGGCCGCTGGCGAGCTTGAACAAGCCCATCCCCAGCAGCTGCTCGGCTTGCTCGATCTCCCCCGGCAGCTCGCGCACCGACCGTCTCAGGGAGGCATCGACGGCGGCGCCCTGGGCCTCCGCCGCCTCCCACCGGGTCAGCATCTGCTCGGCGTAGCCGAGGTCGAAGAGGTAGAGCCCGAGGTTCACCCCGAGGCCGTACAGGTCGTTGCTGGTGGGGTGCCGCTTCAGGCCCCGTTCGACCGCGTCGCGGGCCTCGTCGTAGCGGGCGGCGTACATCAGCCGGAAGCCCGCGTTGTAGAAGTCGTCGGCAGTCGAGGCGGAGGCCAACTCGGCGACGGCGGCGTCCGCCTTGGCCGCGCTCTCCTTGGCGTCGCCGAGGATCTCGCTGACGTCCTCGACCGCCGCGGCGTACCGGTCGCGCGCCTTGGCGTGGGCGAGCGCGGCCTCGATGGCGGCGATGTCGCCGGCGTGCTTGCCCGCCTGGGCCCACCTCGTCTCGGCGTCCTCGTTCGGCTCCAGCAGGTCTCCGCTTTCGTCGAGCAGGGCGACCCAGTCGGTGCATGCCTTCAGCTTCTTGGCGGGGTCGCGGTGGGCGGCGCACCCCATCTGAAGCGGGAACGCGAGGGCATCGGCGCGGATCGCGGGGATCTGCTTGGCGCCCGCCTTCTCCTCGCGCGTGGTGGTGATGACGAGGTCCACGGCGGACTTCACGAAGGGGCCGTAGGCGGCGGAGCCGGGGTAGCGCTTGAGGAACGCCTCACCGTAGGTCAGCACGTCGCCCCGATGACCGAGCGCGGCGGCGGCGGTGACGTAGCTGCTGAGGGCCCACTCGTTGACCCCCACGAGCCCCTGCGGGCCGCCCATCTTCTGGTCCTCGGGGAGGCCGAGATCGAGCAGCTTGCCGGTGACCACGAGGATGTCGGCGGAGGCCTTCACGCCGACGAGGCGCACCTGGAGCTCCAGCGTCACGGGGTCCAGGGAGGCGAAGTCGCCGCTGCTCTCGGCCGCGTCGAGCTTCTTGAGGATGTCGGTGGCGTATGCGCTGATGGCGGCGCGCTGCTGCCCTTCGTACTGCTTGAGCCGCTCCTCCAGATCTTCCAACGCGGAGCTCGCCAGGGCGAAGCGGTCGTCCGCCTCCAGCGCGGCGTTCAGCGCGTCCCGGGCCTCGTCCAGGGAGCCCCGGTCCAGCGCCGCGAGGCCGTTGGAGTAGGCGACGAAGGCGTCGAAGTTCTCCGTCGCGATCCGGCCCATACGGGCGCTCTCGCGGGCGCTCATGCTCACGCCCAGGCGGTTGACGATCTGGGTCGCGAGCTCCTTCTCCAGGAGGAAGAACTCGTCGGCCTGGCCCGTGACCTGGTCGGCCTGCACGACCTCCCCGGTGGCGACGTTCACGATGCGGGCGTCGATGCGCATCGAGGGATCCACGGCGGCGAAGGCGCCGGTGAGCACGTACTGGGCGCCCAGCCCCTTGCCAACCTCGACGGCGGTGGAGGGGTCGACGAACGAGGAGCTCTGCAGCTCCAGCTCCTTCAGCACCTCGGCGAGCCGGCCGCGTTCGACGACCTGGAGCTGCTCGAGCCCGCTGAGATCCGTGATGAGCATGTCCGCGAGGCCGTGCCCCAAGGGGTCGTAGCGGGCTTCGCTGCTGTTGTTGTCGAAGTACGTGACCGCGAGGGTCGGCACCGACGCGAACACGACGGTTGGCAGCAACAGGGCAAAGGCGGCGACGAGTGGGCGCATCACCCTCATTCGACCACCGTGACCCGCACTTCGTTCCGCATGGAATCGGTGTATTCGCCAACGACCCCCCAGACTTCGACCCGGTAGTCGCCTTCGGTAAGCCCCGCGGGGGGCACCCGCTCCAGCGCGTCGGGGAACGAGGTGTTGGGGATGTTGGGGTCGGTCGTGCCGTCCACGCGGGCGTCGCCGTAGGTGACTTCGCTGACCTCGGGATCGATGAGCCAGAGGTTCCACGCGTCCTCGGCGCGGTCCTCCCAGTAGCTCACCTTGACCGCCCACCACGCGATGTCGCCGCCATCCCGGATGCACAAGGCGTCCCACGAGATGGTGTAGGGCGCCCCGCCGTCGACGAAGAAGCGGGTCTCGGGATCCTCTTCGGGCTCGCACAGGCTCGTCCACAGCGTCAGCTCCACCCCGTCACTGAGGACCGGATCGAGGTCGGCGGTGGTGCAGGCGGACAGCAGCAGGAGCGCGGGGAGCAGGCGGTGCACGAAAGAAGTATGCCGGCCGTGCCGTAGGCTTGGGACTCGGAGGACGGATGGACCTGGGCGACGTACTCAGCACGATGCTGCAGAACAGCTACGTGCTCTTCATGTTGGCGATGGCCGTCGCCGGCATGTGGTCCATGCGCGGGGGCAAGGTCAAGGCGCTGGCCGCCCACCTGGACGCCGAGGTCACGATCGCCAAGCGTCAGAAGAAGGAACTCCAGGGGCGCGACGAGGCCGGACGGCCCTGGAGCCTGACCCTGACCGCCGACGGCAACACCGGGCTCGCCGCAGGCGTGCAGGTGGATCTGGCCCGTCCGGCGATGAAGGTCGTGCTCAAGAAGGAGGGCGTCTTCAAGCGCAAGGACGACGTCAAGGTGGGGTGGATGCGTTCGACTCCTCGGTGGTGGTGGAGGGACGCCCGGTGGTCGTGCACTCGCTGCTGCACGCGCGCAACCGGCGGGAGATCCGCGATGAGGTGGCCGCGGGCCGGCTGACGCTGGAAGACGGAATCGTGGAGGTGAAGGGCCGGATCAAGGGGCTGGACGCCGAGGAAGCGAAGGACCTGATCGACGACGCGGTTCGGTACGCGGACATGCTGGAGACGCCCACCAAGGCGGAGATGCAGGCGCGGTTGGTGGCGACGGCGAAGAGCAACGACGCCTTCGGGGTGCACCGCAACGCCGTGGCCGCGTTGTTGGCCGAGTGGCCCGACTCCGCCGCCGCCGCCGAGGCGTGCGACGTCGCCCTGACCGTCGGCTCCGGCATGGTGAGCCGTGAGCTCCTCAGCTACGCCCTCGAGCAGGACCGCATCGGTGAGACCGAGTTGATCCGATGGCTCGTCACCGCGCCCGATGATGTCACCGACGCGATCGTGGGGGCGCTGGGCAAGCGGGGATCCCTGTCGGCCGTGGAGCCCCTGCTGGACGTCGGCACGATGGAGGCGAAAGCGTCGATCAAGCTCATCCAGGAGCGCGCCGGCGGGCACCGGGGAGGCCTCGCGGTGGTCGCCGAGGGGGACGAAGCGGGCCGGCTGTCGGTGGCGCATCGGGCCGCTGGCGCCCTGAGCATCACGAAGAAGTAGGGGTCAGGGACCGGCGACGTCCAGGATCCTCAGCTCGATCCGGTCCGGCAGCGCGCCGTCGGTAGGCGCCACCGTGGCGCCGTAGCCGACCGCTTCCAGGCGGGTCGGATCGACGCCCGCGCGCACCAAGTAGCGCATCACCTCCAGGGCCCGCAGCCGGCTCAGCTCGCGGTCGTCCGACCGGGTGTGGCCCTCGATCCGGATGAACGCCAGCCCGGGGGCCCGCTCGAGCACGCGGACGAGCTCGTCCAGCACCGGGGTGGAGGCCTCGTCGATGCGGGTCACGCCGGCGAAGCGGATCGGCTCCAGCAACAGGATGCGGTCGCCGCGGACGACGACGAGGTCGCCCTCGGGGCAGTCGTCGTCGTCCTCGTCCTCCTGCTCGTCGGGGCAGCGATCGACGTCGTTGAGCACGCCGTCGTGGTCGTCGTCCTGGGCCCCCGGCTTGAGCTTGAGGCGCAGGGGCGGGGGCCTCGGGGCCGTGATCTCGGGCAGCTCCGGGGTCCAGGTGACCCCCGCGAAGGCCCGGAAGACGGGCACGCCGAGGCTCGGGGTGACGCCCGCGCCGCCGCCGGCGAGCAGGCTCAGCGACGAGGGGAGGGCGATCCGGACCGACGCCAGCAGCTCCGTCGGGGCGAGGCTCGCGCCGGGCACGCCCGCTTCGATCGCGGCGGCCCGCTGGGGGCCGATGACGAGCGCTCCGGTCAGCTCCAGTCCGACGACCAGCGGGGTCCCCGGAGGGGCGATCCCGACGGCCGCGCCGTACTGCATCTCGTGGTCCGAGACCGCGCCGCGCGTCACCGACGAGGCGGGGGCGAAGCGGAAGCCGACGTGCACCGCGAACCGCATCAACGTCCAGGTGCGCGACAGCGCGACCCGCCCGCCGAAGGTCGGTACGCCGCGGGACAGCAGCAGCACCGGTCGGCCCGTGGGCAGCGTCACGAACGGGGTGACGACCACGCCGAGGGCGCGCTCTTCGGTGAGCAGGCGGAAGCGTCCCGCGATCTCCAGGTCCCCGGGGGAGACCTGGGTGCCGACTTCCGCGTTGGGGTGGAGGTCTCCGATGGAGGCGAACTGGATCGCTGCCATCGACAGGTCGAGTTCGGCGAAGTCGGCGAGGCCCAGGGCGATCCGGACGTGGGCCGCGAACAGCCCGTCGACGAGTCCGCCGGCGCGTCCCCCGGCACCGGTCGCGACGGTCGCGGGGCGGTGGCCGTAGTCCAGGACCAGTTGGGTCTGCAGATGGCCCGCGGGGAGGGTGCGGCCCACCTCCACCGCCGCGAAGCCGTCGAATCCGGCGGCGGGGCGGAAGCGCTGCACGTCCAGCGCCGGGGCGGGGGCCGCCATCGCGGGGGCCGCCAGCAGCAGGCACAGGCCGATGAGGGTGAGGGCGCGGCTCATGGGCGCCTCCGGCGGACGAACCAGCCCAGGGCGAACAGGCCGAGCCAGCCCGCGCCGGTCCCGGGGGCGACGCTGGCGCTGCAGTCGCAGACCGGGCCCCCGAGGTAGAGCCAATCGGCGGAGTCGTCGTCGTCGCCGATCCCGTCGGTGGTGTCGTCGTCGTCGGAGGAGTCGTCGGAGGAGTCGTCGTCGTCGCGGAGTCGTCGTCATCGGCGCTGTCGTCGTCGTCGCTGCTGTTGTCGTCGTCCCCGTCGCACTCGATCTCCTGCCCGTCGACGAGGCCGTCGCAGTTGTTGTCGATGTCGTCGAAGCAGATCTCGATTTCGTCCGGGTTCACGAGCGCGTCGCCGTCGTCGCAGTCGCCCTCGGCCTCGCTGAAGCCGTCGCCGTCCCAGTCGTCGTGGCAGTTCTGGTCCAGGCCGCTGCAGTCCTGGTCGATGCCGTCCTCGCACACGTCCAGGGCGTCGGGGTTGATGTCGGGGTCGTTGTCATCGCAGTCGCCGCCGCTGGGGGCGTAGCCGTCGCCGTTGTCCGAGGACAGCGACGGCGACGGGCTGTCCGACTTCGACGAGCTCGGCGACGACCCCAGCGATCCGCCGGACTTCGACGACGACGGGCTGATCGATGCGCTCGATGACTTCGACGACGGCGACGGCATCCCCACCGCCGACGAAGGGGAGGACGACCCCGACGGCGACGGCGTGCCCAACTACCTCGACGACGACAGCGACGGCGACGGCTTCACGGACGCCTACGAGGGCGACGGCGACCCCGATGCGGACGGCGTGCCCAACTACCTCGACCTGGACAGCGACGGCGAGGACAGCACCGACGACATCGACGGTGACGGCGACGCCGACGGTGACGGCATCCCCGACTTCCTCGATCTGGACGACACCGACGGGCCCGCCGCGGATCCGGACGGCGACGGGCTCTCCACCGCGGAGGAGATCGAGCTGGGCACGGACCCCCAGGACGAGGACAGCGACGACGACGGCCTGGGCGACGGCGAGGAGGTCAACGAGACGGGCACGGAACCGCTGGACGCCGACACGGACGACGATGGGCTGGACGACGACGAAGAGGTCGACGTGCACGAGACCGATCCCCTGAACCCCGACACCGACGGCGACGGATACGGCGACGGCGAAGAGGTCAACGACCTCGGCAGCGACCCGCTCGACCCCACCGATCCCGCCCAGGGCGCCGACGACGACAGCGCCAGCGCCGACGACGACAGCGCCTCGGACGACGACGACGACGATGACGACGTGGTGGTCGATGACGACGACGACGGCGTTCCGATCGTCACCGGCGGGGGGCCCGACTGCGGCTGCTCCGCCCCGGCGGCGCGCTCGACCTCGGGGTCGACCCTGGCGTTGCTGCTCGCCCTCGCCGTCGTGCGGCGAAGGCGTCGCTTGAGTACGCCGATTGGCTGAACCGGACCCGCCGTCCCGCTCGGTTGGCTACCCTTGCGGCCATGAAGCGACTCCTCGTGCTGCTCCTGGCCGTCCTGTTCCTTCCCGCGTGCGTCGGCACCGCGACCATATGGGGCGTGACCGGCGACGATGACGACGACGCCGACGACGACGACGCCACCGACGACGACGACGCCACCGACGACGACGACGCGACCGACGACGACGACGTCACCGGCGAGTGCGACGACGACGTCTTCGAGTCCAACGAGGACCAGGGCTCGGCCGCGAACCTGGCGCCGGGCGAGTACGAGGATTTGCGCATCTGCGACGGCGGCGTCGACTGGTACGCGATGGACTTCGACGAGGGCGATCAGGTCTACATCGGCGCGTACTTCCGCACCGACTTCGGAGACATCGACATGCAGCTGGTGCGGCCCAACGGCGAGCCGATCTTCGCGGCCGAGTCGGGCAGCGACAACGAAGAGATGGCGTTCGAGGTGCCGTTCGATGGCACCCGGTACCTGAAGGTCTACCTCTGGGAGGGGCAGCCGGCCCCCGACGGCCAGGACTACGTGCTCGAACTCGTCACCAACTTCGAGAACGACGGCTAGCCGGCGGATATCCGAGACACGTCGGCCGCTCGTCGGCCGGGCGCGGCGGTGATCGCGCGGATCCAGGAGGGGCGTCCTTCGGCCAGCATGCGGGAGGCGTCGGTGCCCTCGCGGGGCGGTCCGGTGCGCCGGTGTTCCAGCTCCTCGAGCACCGAGCCCGCCAGCCTGATGACGACCTCGATCGCGTGCTCCACGGCGGGGTCCCGTGTCGGCTCGACGTCGTCGGGTCCGGGCTCGGCGGCGAGCACCTCGAACAGCTCCGCGATGGAGGAGGCCGGCCCCGCGCAGGCCTGCACCTGACCGACGAGCCAGCCGCCCTGATCGAGCTGCTCCACCAGATCGAGGCCGTCCCCGAAGGACCGGAGCGGGCGTGCGCCCAGCCCGTCGTCCGACAGGAGCAGGAACGTCAGCACCTGGGAGAAGTCGAGCGCGGTCTTGTACGCGGCGGCCTCGACCCGGGAGACACGGGCGTCGGCGCCTTCGCGGTCCAGCTGCACGACCGGTCGGAGGGTGGCGCGGAAGCAGGCCCGCCAGGCGCCGTACAGGGTGGGGTCGGGGCCGTGCAGGGCGGCGAGGTCGTCCAGCACCTCGCTCCAGACCGAGCGCAGCTGCCGCAACGCGGCCCGGTTCATGGGGAGACCGTGGCGGGCGCCGGAGAAGGGGCAGGCGGTCTCGTCGATCCCGGCGGCGGCGTACAGCGCGGGGGAAGCCGCCTCCCCGAGGGGCCGTCCGTCCACGTCGAGGAGGTGAAGGACGGCGTCGCTGCTGATGAGGGCGCCGACGGAGTCCCCGCTCACGCGTCCTTGGACTCGGGTTCGACCGTGAGGGTCACCCCGCCCAGGTCCAGGTACTCCGAGTCGTCGCGGACCCGGGTGCTGAGCTCGACGGTGATGGCCTCGGCGGCCGAGAGGTCTTCGGGGAGCACGAACCGGTAGCTGCCGATGCGGAGCGAGCCCTTGGCCGCGATGGGCTCGTAGACCGGCCGCGGGCCGCCGGGAATCGCCCTCCTCCCACGAGACCCTGCCAACCGCACGAGGGCGTCTTCGCCGTATCCGCGAACGAAGACATCGGCCTCCGGGTAGAGCTGCTCGAGGCCCGCCCCGGAGTAGGAGATCTGGGGCCCTCCGAGGATGATCCGGCCATGGAATCCCCGCGCCCTGAGGGTCGGGAGAAGCCGCTGCACGACGTGCTCGTTCCAGATGTAGGCGCCGATTCCGAGATCGACGCGGTCGGCGCCGAGGCCCTCGGCGGCTCCGAGCACGAACCGGATCACGGCCTCGGCGTCAAAGCGCGGGACGTTCAGGGAGAAGGTCTGAGCCACAGTCTCCACTCCGGCCTGGCGGAGCGAGGCGATGAGGGAAGCGTGGCCGACCGGGACCCGCGGGTCGCGCGGTCGATGCCACGGCATTGCTATCAGGATCAGTCGACGTTCGGACGTCATCTCACGCTCGTGCATGCGCCCGGTACCCGACACCGGCACGACGACGGCACGTGGCAGGCGTGGCCTTCGCAGCGGGACGCCTCAGGCGCATAGGCCTCGCCGAACCGCGCCTCGTACAGCGCCGCCGTGAGCTCGAACATCGCCTGCAGCTTCGCGATGTCCTCGGCGTCATCCACCCCCAGCGACGGGTCGTGGTGAACGAAGTGCCCGAAGATGCGGTCGCAGTCGTCGGCGTACGCCCGCGTGTCGAGGATGTGGGCGTGCCAGACCCGGTCGATGCCCTTGGTTGGCACCAGGGGGCTGTGGGGGTGCTCCGCGAGCAGCGTGAGGAAGCGGCGGTACTCGCGCTCCACAAAGTCCAGCTCAGCCCCGTCGATGGGCGTAGCGCCGTCGTCGGGGTGCGCAAGCTTGTGGCGCACCAGGGCCAGGTCGGTCCGGGTCACCTCCGGGTGCAGGGGCTCCCGCCGCGTGGGAACGCGGAGGGAGTTGGGGGTCGGGTTGTGGTCGATCAACATGAGGGGATCCTCGGTTTGGGGTGATGGCTCGCGGTGGAGGACTCACGCCCTCCGGACACACCGGTCCACCACGGCGCAAGCCGTCCGCGGTGACCGTTCTTGATTCAGCCGCTCGCTAGTCGGGCGGTTCCGCCGTCTTCACGTAGAGCGCCCACGCCTGCTCCCAGCCGGGGTGCCTCAACCGGGCCCGCGAGCGGAGCCACCGCCGCACGGTCCTCCCAAACAACCGGGCCGGCGTCGTTGCGGTCAGCCAGGAGGTGGCCTCGGCGAGCAGGTCGGGGGCGGCCTCGTCGGGCACCGCCGCGAGGAGTTCCCACACCCGGTTCCACTTTCGCCCCTGGGCTCCGGGTTCTTCACCGGAGAGCTGGCCCAGGCGCGTGAGCGTCTTCCTCGGATCCCGCCACACCGCTTCGGACAGCCGCGGCACGCCTCGGACCCGGTTGTCTCCGAGGAGGTGATCCAGGAGCAGATCGCTCGGGGCCTCCGCGAGCGCGGCGACGTCGAACGACCGGCCGCTCGCCCACTGGGCCAGGAGCGGGCTCCATGCCGACCGCGAGATTGCGGCGGCCTCGGTCGGGTCGTGGTGAAGCAGGCGGCTCACCGCGACTGCGACGAAGTCGTTCACCGCATCAGCCGGGAGGGTGGCCAGCAGCTCGGGGGCGGTGAAGCCGTCCGGGGATTCGACCGAGCCAGGGTTGGTGCGGCCCACCGCGATCCACCACGCGGCCAGCGCGGACGCCGGGTCGACGCCTCGACGGCCGCAAGCGTCCCACAGCGCCTCCGCGCCGAGCTCGAGTTCGGCCACCGTGCGCCAGTCGGCGCCACTCTCCAGTTCGACCTCCGCTCCGCCCGCCAGGCACGCCAGGATCTCGGGGGCGGCCCAACGGATCTCCACCTTCGGCCCGAACGCGGCCCACGCCTTGGCACCGAGGCGGCTGAGTCGGAGGGCATCCGCCTCGAGCCACGGCGGCGGGCGAAGCCACCCGCCGCTCGTCCACGAGAGTGTCCAGAGCGGGAACGATGGCTCCGCGGGCGTCTCCGACCCGGGCCGGGGCCACGGGTTGAGCACGCTGCCGGAGACCTCCCGCTCCGCCCTGACCAGCCGATCCGATAAGAACAAGCCCGCCAGCCTCCATCGTGCGGTCGGCTCGAGGCGCCGCGGGCCGCCGTCTCCGGCCTCCCACTCGAAAGTCGGACACGGCCACGCATCCTCATCGGCGAGCGCTAGCACCCGCTCCTGGGCGCGCCACACGGCCTCGACCAGGGACAGCGGCAGGCTCTTTCCGTCGGCCAGCGCTTGTCCGCTGGCGAGGAAGGCGGCCTCCAGCATCGCCACGCTCGCGGGGCGGGTGAGGTCCAGTCCATCGACCGCCGCCTGCACGAGCCCGTGCTCGCCGCCCGCCGCCCGCTCGCAGAGACGGTCCACGACCTCGGCCGCCACATCGGCGCACAGCAGCAGGGCGCCGACCGTGTCGGTGTCGCGTTCGCAAAGCCGGCGAAGCGCTTCCCGGCGGAGCAGGGTCCGAGCCCACGCCGGGCGGATTTCGAAGTTCCCGGAGGGGAGTGGCGCGAGCACCCCCAGCGAGACCCACCCCTCGAAGTGCACGTCGGGCCGGGGCGACAGGGCCGTCAACGCCTCCCCGAGCGCCTCCTCGCCTCCGGACTGGAGGGCCTGACGGGCTCGCGCCACGTCCGGTCGGTCTACGGCCGCGAGCAACTCGACCCAGCCGTCGCGGTCCAGGACGTCATCGAGATCCCGAAGGACCAACTCGGCGGCCAGGTCGAGCAAGGAGTTCGCCGAAGCGCGCGGGTCCTGGTGCACGAACGGAGCCGCTCCGCCCCGCGCCGTCAGGCGCTGCTTCAACCAGCGGTGGAGCACCCGCTCGGGGGCGCGGGTCGTGTCTCGGAGCGCGTCGAGGCCGAGCAACTCGATCAGCCCCAGCAGCTCCAGGAGCTCGGCGGGGGACGAGAGGGCCTCCAGGATGCTCTCGTCCTCGTACAGAGCGGCCACGATCGCCTCGCGATCGAAGCCCCCGCCTGGTTCGAGACGCTCTTCCGCCCAGAGGAGAACCGAGTACCACCACTCCGCGATCGGCTCCGATCGCACCACTCGCCACGAGGCCGGTTCCGGGGCGGACGATTCGGTCCCTCCCTCGCGAGAGATCGCCCGCCGAGGGCCTCGGCTCGATGCGACGACTACGGGCACCCCGTCGGGGACGAGATCACCGGCGCAGCTCGCCTCGGGCGCGGAGCCGGCCAAGAGTACGTAGACAGGATCCCCTGTCGGGCATGGCCTGAACCGCTTGCCGCCAGCTCTCGGCGCGGACGACGGTCCATCCCTTCTTCGCCTCGAGCATCGCCGCCAGGAGCGACTTGCCCCAGTCGGCGGGCGCGACCCACCACAGTCGGTCGGCCTCGGGGCTCCAGTCCCAGTCGAGCAGATCTTCGGTCGGGATCCAGGGAGGGGGGGAGTCGTCGGCGAGCGTGAGCGGCCGCAGCTCCGGGAAGCGCGGAAACTCCCAGATCCCGGCTGGCCCGCCGGCTGCCGCGGCCCCCGCGCGAGACACTGCCCGCCGGATCTCGTCAACGTCCTGTTCCAGTACCTCGGCCAGGGAGGGGACCAGCGTTGCGCCTGCCTTGAACCACCAGTCGGGGTCTTTGCCTTTGTCGATGTGAGCCAGCTTGTTCGAGATCGATGCGGGCCCGCGGGGCTCGTCCGCCGGCCACGTGATCGCCTCGGGCATCGCGAATGCGACGGACCTCAGGCTCTTGTGTCCAGCTGCCTCTGCAAGCGACCTCAACCAGCCCATTTCGACCTCGGAGGACTAGCCTAGGGATCGCTCATAGGTGATCACTTAGGCGCCGACCGGCTCGAGTCCCATGGACAGGCGACCTCGTCGCCGCTCCTTCTTCGGTGCGGCCCTGGCCGCGTTGACGGTGATGTAGTCGACGAGGCGGCGCAGCCGCAGACGCATCGGTC
>JAAESI010000274.1 GCA_024229515.1 Pseudomonadota bacterium
GGGCGACTCACCCATCGTGACGCGCAGGCTGGAGGTCGCCGAGGACGGCGAGGACGAGCTGGTCTGGCGGTTCGGGCCGGGGCTGCCGGAGCGGGCGCGGATGCGGAGGCACTGCGGGCTGGGCGACGTGCCGGCGACGGCCCAGGTTGGAGAGAGGGCATCGGCTCGGCCAGTTCGCGTTCACGAAAAGCACTTTGTCCGGCCTACACGCACACGGCTTCCGCCGGTGCGTCAGCGATCTTCTGCTCGTAGGTGAGTTCAACGGTTTCCGCCGATGCCACCTGAGGAGCAAGACTGAGCAGAGCCGCAGCGGCCAGGATTACGAGAGTTGATTTCATGCTCAGGTCCCCCCACCTCGACGCGCGGCGTGGCGGTTCTCAACCTACCAGTCGGCACTATCAGGTCGCCCGATGCGCCCCATGTACGCTGGCCTAGTGAAACTGAGACACCCAGCTACACAGCTCGGCATGTTCCTCGGGCTCTTGATCAGCCTCGCCGCCCCGCTTGCTGCGACTGCCGGCGACCTCGGCCCCGAGGTGGAGCAGATCGTCGGGGATCTGCTCGCCCTGCCCGGGTGGGAGATCCGCGGGACCTACCTGGCCGAGCTGACGCAGACCGCCGAGCCCGACCTCGCGGAACGCCTGGACTCGGCGCGGCAGCTGCTGGAGCTGCTCGAGCCCCAGGAGCCAAGTCCAGCACGCCTCCGCGCCTTGCTGCGTATGGCGGTCGATCCAGGCCCCGAGGTACGTGCCGCCGCGCTGGCCGCGGCGGCCGGCGATGTCCCTGTGCCCATCGGGGACGCGGCGCCAGCGGGGCCCGACCCGCCTGTCTCCACGCAGCAACCCTCCCCCGGCCCTGAGTGGCTCCTCACCGAAGTTGAGGGCGGTGTTGGTCGCCTGACGTGGCGGATGCCCGCTTACCAGGCCAGGGAAATCCTCGGTGACGCCGTGCGGGTCCAGAGTGCGGATGACTTCGATGGCCCGCGGTACCCGAGCGACCTCGTCGTCCTCACGACCGCTGTGGAGCTGTACGACTGCACCGGTGATCTGTCCTTTTTCTTCGGGGAGAACGGTCTGTTGCGGGCGTGGTTCGTCGCAAGTGAACCGAGTTGCTGGCCTGGCCTAAACAGCGAGATGGACAACCTTCTCGGTCCGGGGCGCACGGAGCGCAGGGAGACTCCCGCCGACGTGTTGCGGGTGCGCCTGTGGGATGGCGACGCGCGGGCAACGCTCTTCGTAACGCTCAAGGACGACGAGCCGGTCGGGAGTGTCATTCTCCACGTCCAGCCAGGCAGCATCGCGGGGCCCACAGTCCCTGAAGCCAGCACCTTGCCTCCAGACCCAACGGCGCAACCGCCGGTCGCTACGCCCCCCGTGATGGCTGAGCCCCCAACGGGAGTCAGTGCAACGGAAGAAGCCCGGCGTGCGAGACGCCGACGCGGTAGTGCCCTCAAGGCGCGGGCGGAGCTTCACTTGGCCACCGGCGTGGTGCTGGCAGTCCTCGGCGGCGCGGGAGGGGCCACTTCGCTGGCGGTCGTGTTCCTTCGTGAGTGGGATGAGGCATCGGCACCGCTGGGCATCACGTTTGCTGTCGGCGGGGTGGTTGCCGGAGTCGTTGGGACGGGGCTCCTGATCGCCGGAGGATCGATGGACATCGGCGTTGGTGCATGGCTCGGCGTCTTGACCTGATGGGCCTGCTCGGCCCACGGTGCTCCTTGAGGATCAACCTCCGGAGACGACCAAGATGGCCGCGCGTACAAAGAGCAAGGTGACACTGAAGTACAAGACGAAGTACCGGGTGCGGAACTGGGCCGCATACGAGAAGTCACTCCGCCGTCGCGGCGACCTCACGATCTGGTTCGACGCCGACGCCGTCCGTTCCTGGAACGCCCGCCCTTCCGGCCGGCCCGGTGGGCAGCA
>JAAESI010000275.1 GCA_024229515.1 Pseudomonadota bacterium
CGGGGCTGGATCTCCACCGCCAACAACGACCCGTTCGGCTTCACCGACGACGGCGATGTGGCCAACGATCCCTGGTACTACGGCGCCTTCTTCGCCCCCGGCTACCGCGCCCACCGGATCGAGTCGGAGCTGGCCCGCATCACCGCCGACGGCGGCCTCGGCCTCGACGATATGCAGGCGCTCCAGAAGGACCTGCACAGCCCGCTGGCGGACACCCTCGTGCCCCTGCTGCTGGAGGCCCACGCCGGCGTCGGGGACGACCCCGCCCTCGCCGCGTTCGAGTCCCGGGACGACATCGACGCCCTCGTCGCGCTGCTCGCCGAGTGGGACCGCACGATGGCCCGCGACAGCGCCGGCGCCCTCGCCTTCCACTCGCTGTCCCGCCACGTCGCCGAGGAGGTGCTGGCGGACGACATCGGCCTGGCGTGGGACTTCGCCGTCGAGCTCAAGCCGCTGTTCATGGTCAAGATCGCGGTGATGGCGCTGGACGGCGCCTTCCCCGACGCCTCCCCCGTGCTGCAGGAGGGACGCAACGCGCTGATCCTCGCGGGCGCGGGCCGCACCGCGGCGTGGCTGACGGAACGCTTCGGGGCCGTCGACGCCGACTTCGCCTGGTCCGACTTGAAGGTCACGAGCCTGGATCACGCCTACGGCTACGGGCTGGAGCTCTTCGAGGTGGAGACCGACGGCGGCGAGGACACCATCAACGTCGCCCAGGACATCACCTTCGCCCCCGACGCCGAGCGTTGGGTCACCAGCTACGTGTCCGTCGAGCGCACCGTCGCCCGCATCGGCGACGACGGCACCCCCGAAGCCTGGATCAACTACCCCCTCGGCCCCCACGCCGACCCCGCCTCCCCCGCCACGGAAGCCGCGCTCGAGGACTACGTCGAGGGCAACTACCGCCGGCTGCGCTTTGACCGCGCCGAGATCGAGGCCGACGCGGCCCACCGCATCGAGGTCGAACCGACGCGCCCCTGAGTGGACGTTTGGCGGCCCTCGGTGCAACGATGCCCGAGGTGAGCAAGTCCAACCCCGCTGCGACGCTCCCTCCGGAGCTCGACCCCGCGACCACGCTCCCGTCGGAGCCGGACGCGATCGGCCTGCCCACCCAACCCGACCCCGCGGCCACGCTGCCGTCCCGACCCGAGCCGGAGGACGACGTCGCTACGGGGGCCTCGGTCCGCGCCATCACCTCGTTCGACATCGCCGACACGATCAGCCAGCGCGCGCTCCCGTCGGTCGATCTCGCCCCCGACGGGGTGTGGGAAGGCGGGTCGGTGTCAGTCGCCGATGTCGACCCCAGCAACATCGACATCTCGGCGGACTGGGACGCGGGCACCGGGGAGCTCAAGAAGTCCGGGCTCGGCCCCACCATGGAGGAGCCGCCCCCTCCGCCCCCCAAGGCGAAGTACTACACGCGGCCCGCCGAGCCCCTGCCGACGCCCCAGGAAGTGAACCGCCGGCGGTTCCTGCAGTTCGGCGCGGTCAGCGCCGTCGTCGGCATCGTCGGCTGGAACGTCGCCCGTCGGCGCCCCGCCCCCGCGCCGGAGATGAACCTGAAGCCGGCCTCGCTCGCTCCGGCCGACTTCGTGACGCTGCGCCACGCCCTGCGCGCCCTCCTCGGAAGCGACCTCGCCGGCGACCGGGCCGCGTCCATGGCCGACCTCCGCTACCAGCGCCTGGGACCGGGGCCCAGCGAGCAGCTCGCCGCCGACCTGCGCCTGCTGGATCTCGCGTCCGCTGGCTTGCTCGACGGTCGGCGCTTCACGCGGCTGTCGCTCGGGGAAGCCCGCGACCTGTTGGACGGCTGGGCCGCTTCTCCGATCTCCGCCCGCCGACGGATCCGGTCCGAGCTCGAGCACCTCGCCCGCTGGTGCTGGGCCGAGCATCCGGCGACCCGCGAAGAGCTGGGGCGGGGTTAGCCATGCCGATCGTCTAGGACTGCATCGTCGGCTCGGGGAGCGCGTCTGCCTCCCTCGTGCTCCGACTGGCGCGCGCCGGCCGCTCCGTCGTGTTGATCGAAGAGGGGCCGAGCCGGGTCGACCCCGGCTTCGGCTGGACCGACGTCGACATCAGCCGTGACCTGCTCCGGCAAGGGGGCCGGGTCCCGACCACCGACGGCTCGGTCTCCATCGTTCAGGGACGCTGCCTCGGCGGCTCCGCAACCGTCAGCGCGGGCATCGCCGCGGCCGCCAACCCACGTGCGCTGGAGCAGTGGCAGTCCCAGGGATGGAGCGCCGACACCATCCGCCGCTTCGGAGCAGCCTGCGACGAACGCCTCGAGGCCCTCGGCGCAACGCTCGACGGCGAACAGGCCCGTCCCCCCGCCGACTCCGTGCTCGCACGGGGCGCCGTCGCCATCCGCCACGACGGGCGGTGGCTCGAGCGCGTCGCGGTCCGAACGCCCGGCGGCGCCCTCGCCGGCCCGATGGTCTCGGCCCTGGAGGAGGCGCGGAGCAAGTTCGGCGCGAGATCCTCGACAACACCCGCGTGGAGGCGTTCCTCATCGAGGAAGGTCGCGCGACCGAGGCCCGGGGCCCCGGCGTGGGCGTCGTGGCGGAGCGCTACATCGTCTGCACCGGCGCGATCCACACCTCCGCGCTCCTGCAGCGCTCGGGCCTGGGCGGCGGCCGCGTCGGCAGCGGGCTGACCCTGCCGCACCGCATCCTCGTGCTCGGCCGCATGCCGGACCGCCTCCCGCCGGGGCACGCACCGGGCTCGTACCTCGTCGAGGGGACGGACTGGACCATCAGCGCGGCAGACGTGGGGCCGGCCTTCTACGCCGCCCACAGCCGCGGGGATGCGGCCACGCTCGCGGGCGTGCTCGGCGACTGGAACC
Source organism: Pseudomonadota bacterium (assembly GCA_024229515.1). Lineage (GTDB taxonomy): Bacteria > Myxococcota_A > UBA796 > UBA9615 > UBA9615 > JAAESI01. The sequence goes on from JAAESI010000275.1 coordinate 2,843, forward strand.
GCATGGTGCCGCTGTGGGTGACCGTGCCGGAGGGCGGCGGCTCCGTCGGTCTCGATCGCTTCAACCGGATCAAGGTCAAGCGCGACGAGCACCCCGACACGCTCAGCGCGCTGCAGAGCGGCGCCACGATGGCGGCGAAGATGCTGCTGGCGGCCGGAGCCGTCGAAGTGATGCTCCCGTGCGACGGACCCGCCACGCTCGAGTCGGACCGAGACGCGGACGCGTTCGCCTCCCGCACGCTCACCCCGGCCGAGCTGCCGATGGTCTGCCAGACGCCCCAGGGGGGCTGCGCCATCGGGCCCGACGGCGTCGTCGACGAGACCTTCAAGGTGCACGGCGTCGAAAACGTCTACGTCGCCGACGCCTCGCTGTTCCCGTCCTCAGCGGGGCCGAACCCGATGGTCCCGGTGATGGCCCTGGGCGAGCTCCTCGGAGACCAGCTCCTCTACTGAGGGTCGCAGGGGCCGTCGCACACCTGAACGATGGAGCCGTCCTCCAGGAAGCGGCCGACGTGCTCGACGTACACGGGCAGGTCGCGCACCGCGCCGTGGCTCCCGCCGTCGGTCTCGGGGGGGACGTTGCCGTCGGGCGGCGGCTCGACGTGCAGGTCGTAGACGTACATCGCGGAAGGACCGTCGAAGCCGTCGGGCTCGGCCGCAGTCACCTCCTCCAGGCCCCAGGCGACCTCGGGGCTGGGCGTGATGACGGGGACGTCGGCGCTGCGGGCGACCCACTCGGTGACCATGTTGGACACCTGCGCGTCGTCGATCGCCTCGTGCAGGGTGACGGCGACGTTGGTGCGGCCGTCCCAGCGGTCGGTGGTGAGGTGCTCGACGTAGTTCAGCGAGTCCGCCCGATCGAGGATGTTCTGCATCATCGACATCGCCAGCTGCAGATCCAGCGGCTCGTAGGTCTCCTCCAGCACGGTCGCCATCAGCGTCCACTGCACGGCCCGCTGGAGCATGTGGGACCAGCCGCCGCCCGGCACGACGAGCACGCCTCGCTCGAAGAACGACGAGGTCGTCATGATCGTCAGCCCCTGGGTGCCGCCGTTGCTGATGCCCATGTAGTGGATGGCGTCGGGGTCGATGGGGGCGAACGTGCCCTCGCCACGATCCAGCTCGATCAGCCCGGCCAGCTGCTCGCGCACAAGTCGGGCCATCAGCGTGAAGTTGGCGACGTTCTGGTTCTGGCGGTTCGTGATCGTGGGAACGGCGTCCAGGTCGCCCGACAGGATGGGGACCGTGTCGGCGATGTCCTGCTCGGCGAAGCCCCGGAAGTCCAGCGCGATGCCGGAGAACTCCCGCTCCTGGAGGAGGTCGTTAAACGAGCCCCCCGCCACCTGCTCCTTGTTCGAGAAGAAGCCGTGGCCGTAGCAGATGAGGGGGCGGGTCTCCTCGACGGTGTCGGGCACGGCGAGCACGAACTCGATACCCCGGGTGCCCTGCTGGACGGGGAGCCCGTCGGCGTCCAGGACGAGCGCGTGATCGTCCGTGAGGAAGTACGGCGTCTCGAAGGTGCCCCGCACGACCCAGTTGTCGTCGTCCTGGGCCTGCGAGGTGATGACCGCGGGCGGCAGGTCCACCGCCGCCATCACCTCCTGCATCGCCAGCAGCGGCCGAGTGACCTGCTCCTCGCTGCGGGTGTGGAAGGTCCATCCGAGGATGAGCTCGGCGGGGTCCAGCCCGAGGGCGTCGATCGCCCCCTGCCCGATGGCATCCCAGTCGGCCCGCTGCGCCTCGACGGCGTCCGAGTCGGTGGCGACGCCGTCGCGCAACGCGCGGAACGCTTCGACGGTGCGGATGTCGGCGCCGTCGGTCCCCTTGATGCCGTCGCGGATGAGGACCGCGTAGCCGGTGTCGGGCGCGAGCACGTGGTTGGGACGGAGGATGAGGGCCTGCTCGAAGGGGCCGCGGGCGTTGAGGTCCGGCTCCACCAGCAGCGGGATGCGCCGCCAGGTGCCCTCCTCGACGAGGAAGATGGGGGAGTCATCGCGGGTCGTCGCGCCCGCATCGGCGGCGTCGGGCAGGGAGGCGGGATCGACGCCTTCCCGGAACCAGGCGAGCATCGCGGGGATGCGGGTGAAGCCGTCGTCGTCCGCGAACGTGGACGTGCTCAGGCCCGGAGGCATCGGCTCCTCCGGCAGCACCACGCGGCGCCCGGTCCGCGTGCTCGCGTCGGCCTCCAGGTAGAGGTCCGACGGCCAGGGGTACATGGCCACGTCGGGGACCAGCGGATTGCCGCCGGCGACGTTGGGCAGGTCGGTGATGGTCTCGACCTCGGGCTCGCAGCCGACCAGGAGCAGCCCCCCCAGCAGCACGATCAGGGTTCGCGTCATCGTCTTCATGGCTCGACCAGGGTGGCGAGGTCGTACACATCCGCCTCGACGCCGGGCCCCTCGCCCTTGAGCACGTCGTCGAAGAACACGGTGGCGTAGTGCCGAATCGGGGGAGCGGTCTCGTCGAAGGGGCGGAAGCCGTCGCCGCAGCCCTCCAGCGCCGGGGACGGGGCCCAGCCTTCGCAGCCGTCCGTCGCCAGCGTCATCAACTGGCCGAGGAATGCCTCGTTGACGTCGTCCCGGCCGACGAGCACGTCCTCGGCGATGCCCCCCACGTCGGCCGCGCAGATGTCGGTGAAGGCGAGGTGGCCGGCTCGGTCCAGCTCCACGACGGTGCCGTTGGGGACCGCGGCGGCTCCGACGAGCACCTCGTCCGGGGGGATGATCCCGTCGCAGGAACCTTCGATCGTGAGGGTGGGCACGTCGGTGGTGACGCCCGGCGTAGCCGCGAGCACCAGGACCGCGTCGAAGCGGTCGTCCAGGTTGGCGACGTGGGAGATGGAGCCGCCGCCGGCGGAGTGGCCGGACAGCGCCATGGTGTCGACGTCGACGGCGCCTCGGAGGAACTCGGCAGAGCCGACCCAACCGGCCGCGGCCCAGATTCCAGCCGGTCCGGGGTCCTCCTCGGAGAAGACGTTGCAGCCCTCCAACGGCGGGTCGAAGAGGCAGGGGAGCAGGTCCTGGAAGCGGCGACCGGGGTGGTCGGCGGCGACCACGACGTAGCCGCGGGAGGCGAGGTGGGCGGCGTGGTCGACGGATTGGGCGCGCCAGCCGCCGAAGCCGTGGGAGAAGACGACGACCGGGAACGGCTCCTCGGTCACCCGCAGCGGCGCGTCACGCACCGCCTGCTGGGGGATGACCGGCACGTCGACGTCGCCTACCCGTTCGAAGAACTCATCGGTCAGCAGATCGGCGAGGTCGACGCCCTCGGCCGCCTCGTCGGCGGTGGCGTCGGTCGCGGGGTACCAGACCTCGAGCTGGACGCCGTCCCGTTCGGCGGACTGAACGCCTACGGGCACGCCCCAGGCGGCGGGATCGGCGGGGAGATCGAGGGGCTCGTAGGGTGAGCCGCAGCCGATCAGGAGGACGATCCAAAACGCTGCGCTGCGAACCATCGGCGGAGGCTACTTGAATGGAATCGGCCGGTGCACTATCTTCCGCCCGCTTGCGCAGGAGGCGTGGCCGAGTGGTCGAAGGCAACGGTCTTGAAAACCGTCGGGTGAAAGCCCCGTGGGTTCGAATCCTACCGCCTCCGCCAACCGTCCAGACCCCCCTGAGCTCACCTGACGGAGAGGTGACCGAGAGGCCGATGGTGCGCGCCTGCTAAGCGCGTGCGGTGGTAACGCCGCCGAGGGTTCGAATCCCTCCCTCTCCGCCATTCATCCCCCACTGCGTGTCAATCCCCTGGACAGAGCCCCTACGGGACCTCGTCCACCACGTTCGCCGTCGCCTCGTCCTCCAGCTCGACCTCCCCGTGCGTGGCCACGACCTCGAACCGCACCGCCCGGCCCAGGACCTCGTCGTCGGACTCGATCTCGAAGACCACCCGATCGCCGACGCGCTCCCAGGCGTCGTCGCCGACCAGAACGCTGGCCTCGCTGAGCACCGCGGTCGTCAGGTAGCTGACCTGCTCGTCGGTCTCGACGTCGACAGCCAGGTACTCGAGGGCCAACTCGTCCGGCTCCCACCCGCCGAAACGCAGCGCGAGATCCACGTGCCAGCCCCCCTGCGAGCCGAACACCAGCTCGGCGTCCTCTCCGAACGGCTCCCACGCCTGGCGCCCGACCCCCAGCTCGATCCAGGGATCGCCGTCCGAGGCCGAGGGCCCCGGGCAGCCGCTCGACAGCAGCAGCGCGCCCACGCAGGATCCGAGGGTCCACCGCGTTGGTTTTCTGGAGGGACAATGCGCGCGTTTCATGGAGTCCTCGCCCTGGTCCTCGCAATTGCCGGCTGCACGCCCGAGCCCGAGCCCGTGCCGCTGGACCCGGTCTCGCCCCGGGGAAGGCTTGTCGTGGAGGAGTTCTACTACGCCGGAGCCGCGGAGACCGTGGGCGCCGACCACTACTTCTCCGACCAATTCGTTGAGCTGCGCAACGACTCCGCGGAGCCGGTGATGATCGGGGGCCTGGTCCTCGGCGACGCCAGCGGCGCGGCCGGCGAGATCAACCCCGGCATGGTCCCCGACGGCTACGCCGACGACCCCGACCACGTCTACCTGGAGAACGTCTGGCGCATCCCGGGCGCGCCCGAGGACGTGATCCTCGAGCCCGGCGGCAGCGTGGTCATCGCCCACGACGGCACGAACCACATCCCCTTCTCCACGGTCGACCTGTCCGGCGCCGACTGGGAGGCCTTCGTCGAGGTCAGCGGCGCTGACGAGGACCACCCGACCGTCGACAACCTGGAGTCGATCCACTTCACCGGCGGCGTCGACTGGCTGATGACCGTCTTCGGGCCGACCATCGTGGTCCTGGAGCTGGACAGCGAAAACGATCTCGAGCCCTTCGACGGGGCCTGGGGCGAGATCCGCCGCGCCCCCGTCGAGGCGGTCGTGGACGCGGTTGAAGCGCTCATGGACGGTGACAGCGGCGACTTCAAGCGCCTCCCCGACTCGGTCGACGCGGGCTTCGTGCACGTCTCGGACATCTACACCGGGGAGTCGGTCCGCCGCCGCCGCGACGGTGACAGCCTGCAGGACACCGACGACTCCGGCGCCGACTTCGAGGTCCGGTCCTCTCCGGAGCCGTTCGAATAGCCGGTCCCCAGCCTCCTCGAACGCGCTACTCCTCGGGAGCCTCGGGCACCAGCTCGGGGTGAGCGGCCAGGTACGCCTCGACGGCCTCGCTGTCGGGCAGCGCCGACGCGACTGCGAGGTACAGCACGATGGTGTCGATGACGCCTTCGGCGTAGATCACGTCCTCGCCCTCCAGCATCCGGTAGATGGCCCACTCCCACTCGTCGGGCTCGTAGCGGCGGGGGTCGCGGACGGGGTGGCACAGCGTGCACTTGTCCTTGTAGAGCTCCCGCGCGTCCTCCAGCTGCTGCAGGGACGTGCCCGGCCACGTCTCCTGGGCCCAATCCACGTGGGCCACGCCGGGCTCGATCAGCGTGACGCACCCGGCTAGGAGCAGGCCGGACAGCAGGAGGAAGGCTGGGACAGAACGGTGCACGGCTCCCCTGGAGACTAGCGCACGGCCCCCTCTCGAAGCCTCTGCGGCTGGTAGAACCCGGGGGTGGCTAACGCCTTGCGACGACGGACCCTCCCGCTGCTCGTCCTGGTGCTGGCGGCGTGCGCGGTCTCGTGTGTGCCCCGCTGGCGGCCCCGAGTCATCGACGTGGGGCTCGACCCGGCCGTCGTGGAGCGCGGCCGGTACCTCGCCAACCACGTAGCCATCTGCATCACCTGCCACTCCGAGCGGGACTACGCCTACCTCGGGGCCCCGCCGAAGCCAGGCACCGAGGGGCGGGGCGGGCTGACCATCCCGGAGCTGTTCAAGGCGCCTCGCGGGTTGATCATCCCCGCCCCCAACCTGACGCCGGCGGCGCTGGGGGACTGGACCGACGGCGAGATCTACCGGGCCATCGCGGGGGGCGTCGGGCAGAACCGCGCGCTCTTCCCCGCGCATCCGTTCTCCAAGTACCGGACGATGCCGACCGAGGACATCGAGGCGATCATTGCCTACCTGCGGACGCTGCCCCCGATGCCGGACGAGCTGCCCGAGCGGTACCTGAAGTACCGATCCCTGGAGACCCTGGTCAACACCTGGCCCCAGCCCCCACCCAAGCACACCCAACGGGCGGAGCCGGGCAACCGTCGCTACGCCAAGAACCTGATGGACGCCGCCGGCTGCCTGTGGTGCCACAGCCCTCAGACCAGGCTGGCCTTCCCGATCCCCGGCAAGGAGTTCAGCGGCGGGGTGCCGATGCTCATCCCTCCTCCGGGCGGGGGGCTCTCCTGGTCGACCAACCTGACCCCGGATCCGACGGGGCTGGGGGCGTGGTCGCGGGACGACTTCATCTCACGGTTCAAGCGCACCACCCCCGAGGTCGTGCGCGCCCGCCCGATCGAGCCGGGGGGGTTCAACTCGCTGATGCCGTGGGAGGCCTACTCGGGCATGACGGAGGAGGACCTGGGGGTGATCTACGACACGCTGCGTGAGGTGAAGCCGATCGAGAACGCGAGCCCCCGCTGGACGCCCCCGGAGGAGTAGGCCGAGCAGTGCCGCGGGCGGCCCTTCGCGTCGGGCTGAACCTTGCCCAGGCAGGGAAGACCCCGGGAGCGCGCCGCGCCCATCAGCGAGACTTCCTCATGCCCCGGCTTCTGCCCGCGCCCTCCTCGGGGCCCTGCTCCCTTCGCTCAACGCATGTCCCCCCCGTACTCAGAGCCAGCGCTCGCGGGCGAGGGGATCGCCCGCGGGGGCCGCACCCTGGACGATGCGCAGCTGCGGATCTCGGGGCTCAGCTCGACCCGCGTCTTCGCGTTCGGAGGCCAGCTCACGTCCGACTGCAGCCCCGACCTGGTGATCGCGAGCGTTGATGCGCTCGGCTCCGATCCGGTGGCGGATTGGCCCGAGCACGGGGCCGCCTGGGTGCTCGATGACCTGGAGTCGGGGACCGCCACCCTCACGGAGGAGTCCACCTCGCCCACGATGCCAGCCTGGGGCGAGCCCTCGCGGTGGGCGATCTGGACGGAGATCACCGCGACGAGATCGTGCTCGCCAGCCTCACCCGGGTGCGCATCCACTGGTCTTCGAACCGGGAAACGACGCGGCTCGAGGGCGGGGACGGCCTCGACTTCGGCGCCTCCATCGCGGTCTTCGAGGACGACGACGAAGGCCCCCTCGTGGCCATCGTGGCGTCCGACGACCGGGGTCCACTGTACGGGCCGGAGCCGGGACGGCTGCACCTGTACCGGGGGAGCGACCTCGCGGACGGGGAGCTCGAACCGTTCCTGACCATCGAGGGCGTCGACGCCGGCGCCGAAGGCACCCTGCGGGTCGACAGCGTCCACGCACTCGGCGACCTCACCGGGGACGGAGTCGGCGACCTCGTCGTCACGGGCCAATCGTGGGAGACCGCCGCTGGCGAGCCGTTCACCGGGCACCTGTCCGTCCTCGCCGGGCCGGTGACGACGGCCGCATCGCTCGCGGACGCCGCCGCGACGGTCCGCTCGAACATGGAGCAGGTGCCCCACCCCCGAGAGGTGACCGCGGGGGACAACGACGGCGACGGGGACCTCGACCTTCTGGTCTCCCTCCACGTCTCGGCGCTGGCGTTCCCGCGGCTGGTGCTGCTGGACGGCCCCTTCGACGGAGAGCGCTGGTTCCAGGACGCCGAGCTGACCGGGAGCCGGAGCGCCTGGTTCGTCGGCGACCTCGACGGGGATGGCCTCGACGACCTCGCCAGCGGCTCCTGGAACTCCGAGGGAGACGCCGGCCGCGCGGGGATCCAGTTCACTCCGTTGGCGACCCCCCTCGGACACCCCGACGAGTGGGGCCTGACGATCGCCGGCGCGACCGAAGACTGCGAGTCCGGCCCGGGGAGCGACGAAGACGGGCTCGACATCGAAGCGGGAGACCAGCTCGGACACCAGGTCCTGCCCGTCGGCGACGTGGATGGCGACGGGGTCCCCGACCTGCTCGTGACGGCGCCGGAGTGGTCGTCCAACGCCGACGGGGACTGCGGCCGACGGGACCACGCGGGTGCCCTGTTCCTCTACACCGCGCCCCAGTAGCGCTACTTCACGATCAGCACAGGACACGGCGCGGTGCGGGCGATCCGCTCGGCTACGGAGCCGAGCAGCAGGCGCGCGGCGCCGGTGCGGCCCTTGCTGGAGAGCACGACCAGGGCACCTTCGCCGTCACCGGCGGCCTCGACGATCACGTCGACGGGCGAGCCCTCGACGATCCTCAGCGGCGAGGTGGGGGCGTGATGGCCGATCTCGGCTTGCTCCCTCGACCAGTGGGCCTGGGCCTCCTCGGCGTTGCCCCCCTTCTTCAGGGCGTGGAGCAGCTCCAGGCGGGCGTCGCAGGCCTCCGCCAGGGAGGCGGCGAACTGGACCCCGCGGTGCGCCGGATCGGAGAAGTCCGTGGGCGCGATCACGCGGGCCGGGGGAAACGCGGGCGGGGCCTTGTTGGGCGCCTCGGGCGAGCCTCCCGTGGGCTGCCGGACCACCAACACAGGGACCGTGCTGTGCCGCACCACTTCCTCGGCGAAGGAGCCCAGGAGGACCCGCTTGGCCCCGGTGCGCCCGTGCGAACCCAGCACCACCAGCTGCGCTCCCCGTTCTTCGGCTTCTCGCGCAACGACCCGACCGCCGGCGCCGGGCGCGGCGGCGGCCTCCCAGTCGAACCGCTTCGCGTAGGGGGCGATCTCCGCCCTCAGCTGCTCCTGGATCAGCTCCTGGCGGTCGGCGTTCTCCTTGACCAGGTCCCCGGCACCCGGCCCCACCCCGGGCACGGCGGGCATGTGGACAAACGGCGGGACGACCTGAATCGCGACCATCGGAGGGCTTCCGACGCGGGCCGCGAGTCCGGCGGCGTACGCCAGGGCGAAGCCCGACGGGTCCGAGCCGTCGAGGGCGACGAGGATCTTGCGGGGCTTGTACTGGACCTTGCTCATGCTGCCTCCAGGGTGGTCTCGGTCAGATCTCGGCGACCCCGCTGCGCAGCTGCGCGACGATGCTCTCGATGGATGCGAGGCCGAAGGTGATCTTCTTGAAGAAGCTGGGGTTGTGCGGCACGAAGACGAACCGCGGATACTGCTTCCAGTACTGCCGCAGCCGGAGGTCGAGTTCGACCGCCTCATCGCGGGACTCGATGCGCGTGGGGTTGCCGCTCTCGAGGATCTCCAGGCCGGCGGCGGCGGCCGTCTCGAAGAAGATCACGGCGTCGTAGCGGGCCAGTTGGGCGTCCAGGTCGGTGCCCATGGCGGAGAAGAAGTCCTCCTCGCCTTCGGGCCAGTAGGCCGCGCCGTCGATGGTGCCGCGATCGCAGAGCAGAATGCGGCCGGGGAAGCGGGCGCTCTGCACGTCCTCGAGGTTCTTCTGCACGTGGAAGACAGCCGCCTGCCCGGCGCGGCGGGCCTGCTCCGTGTCAACGCGAGGGAAGCCGCCGGAGAACAACAGCGTCGCGGCCTCCGGCACCACGACCACGTCGTCGCCGATTTCGCGACGGAACAGGTCCGCAGCCGTCGTCTTTCCGCCGCCCGGACCGCCGGTCAGGGCGATCCGCATCCGGCCGTTGCCGTGCAGTCGGGGCTTCGGGCGCGTCTTGGCCCGGGGAGCGCGGGGGAGCGATTCAGGCATGGCCCGTCCTTTCCCCCCCCTGCGTCGCAAGCACCGTGCCGGACCGGCGGCCGGGGACAGGGGGGCCGGGAGGCGTCGCATTCCGCTGGCCAATGGGGCGATCCCGCACTTGCTGAGTGCGGAATCACACAGGCGGAAGCTCCCCCCCAGACGGGCCTCCGCAGGGCTGACCGTGCCGGGACCGGCCGACTTCGTCTGTGCTATTCGGGAGCCCCTTCCCCCGGATTTGCCGAGGCCTCCACATGGATCTCTCCACGTCCTTCATGGGACACCACATCCAGAGCCCCCTCGTCCTCGGAGCGTCGCCTCTGTCCGACAGTCCGGATCATTGCCGCGAGCTGCAGGACTGCGGGCTGGGCGCGATGGTGATGGAGTCCCTCTTCATGGAACAGATCGAGGCCGAGCACCGCGCGCGCTTCGGCCGCTCGGGCCCCGGCGACGATCCAGATCCCGAGCGGGGCCCGACGGCGTACCTGGAGAAGGTCCGGCAGCTCGTCGACGCGCTCGACATCCCCGTCATCGCGTCGCTCAACGGAACCGCCAGTGGGGCCTGGGCGCGCTACGCCAAGCTCATCGAGCAGGCCGGCGCCGACGGGCTGGAGCTCAACGTCTACTACCTGCCGCTGGACGACACCGAGTCGGCCGACGACGTGGAGCAGAGGCACCTCTCGGTGCTGACCCAGGTCAAGGAGAGCGTGCAGATCCCGGTGGCGATCAAGCTCACCCACTTCTTCTCTTCCCCCGTCAACCTGGGGCGGAGGCTGCAGCGCGCGGGCGCGGATGGGCTGGTGCTGTTCGCGCCGCTGTTCCACACCGACGTGGACCTTGAGACCTTCACCGTGATCCCCGCTCTGCACGGTTCCGATGCGGGGGACCTGGGCTCGCGCCTGCTGTGGCTCGCAGCGATGTACGGCCGCGTGAAGTGCCCGCTGACGCTGTCGGGCGGGGCGCACACCCACCTGGACCTGATCAAGGGCGTGATGTCGGGGGCGAGCGCAGTGCAGATGACCACCGCCATCCTCCGCGGCGGTCCCGACCACGCCGCTTCCGTGCTCGCAGGCCTGCGCTCCTGGCTCGAGGGCCAGGAGTTGGAGTCCATCCAGCAGCTGCACGGCACGATGAGTCTGCTTCAGTGCGCCGATCCGCAGGCCTTCGAGCGGGCCAACTACATGAAGGCGCTGCAGACCTGGAAGCGCTGAGCCTGCGCTCAGTCCCCGCCCGCGCCGTCCAGGCTCCTGCTGCTTCCGGCGTTGACGATGAGCTTCCGACCGCCGGGGCCCACCAGCGTTGCTCGCCCCTCGAGCACCTCGACGTGGATCGCCCCGTCCTCGGCGACCTCGATTCGCGCACTGCCGTTCAGGTCCACCTGGCTCGATCCCGCGGACACCAGCGCCCGCCCCGCCAGCTCGTGGGTACCGCTCCCCAGTGACCCGACAACCGGGTCTGGCGGCACCAACGCGATGGTGAGCCCCGCGACCACGGCGAGGAGCGCGACCATCCACGGCCAGTGGGAGACGGGGGGCTCGGGTTCCTGGGCGGGCACCACGATGAGTTCGTCCAGCAGCGCGGTCGGGAGCTCCGCCCGGCGCGGCGAGTCCAACACCGCGCAGAGCGTCTTCATGTCCTCCCACGCCGCGGCCATGTCGGGCTCGGAGACCACCCGGGCCTCGAGCTCCTCCCGCTCCGTCGCGCTCAGGCCGCCATCCACCAGCTGGGACAGCTCATCCCAGGGAGGCAGATCGCCGCGGAGCTGCCGGGCCACGTAGCCACGCGCCTGGTGGAGGCGCGCCAGGATCTTGTCGACGTGGACGCCTTCGGTAGCGGCGATCCGGGTCGCCGGCATCCCGGCAACGTGAGAGAAGATGACCACCCGCCTGCGCTCGTGGGGCAGCTCGGACAGGGCCTTGGCCACCGTCTCCTGGTTGATGGGCCCCCGGGGCGGCTCCCCCCTTCGCGGTCCCCGCGAGCCGAGGGAGACCACCAGTCCGCGAGCGCCCCGACCGTAGGCGTTGACGAAGCGCAGGTGCGCGACCCCGGCCATCCACCGGTCCAGCGGGGGATCACCGCTCCAGGATGCGAGCTCGGCGACGATGGCGACCCAGGTCCGGACGAACTCCTGCTCCGGGTCGTCGGCGAGGTAGGAGCACAGGCTGAGCACCAGGGGCCCGTGGTCGACCGCCAGCCGACGGGCCGCGATCGCATCTCCGAGCAGGACCCGAGACACCTGGTCGGCTTCGATCGGGGTCATCCGCCCCATCATGGCGCATTTCCCGGTCCGGGGCAGGCCGCCCCCGCAGCGGGGGTCTCGCTCCCCTGAAGGCGGGGACGGCGACCCTCATACGGCGGATCGCGAGTCACTGACACAATGCGCTGCGCGGGGGCCAGCCGTCCTCCCGGAGACGCCCGTGACCGAGCCACGCACGACGACCACCTGGGACGGAAACGAGGCCGCGGCCGACGTCGCCTACCGTCTGAACGAAGTCATCTCGATCTACCCCATCACGCCCGCCTCCCCGATGGGTGAGCACGCGGACGCGTGGGCCTCTCGGGGGCGCGCCAACCTCTGGGGAGACGTGCCCCACGTCGTCGAGATGCAGTCCGAGGGAGGGGCCGCCGGCGCGGTCCACGGAGCGCTCCAGGCGGGGGCCCTGACGACGACCTTCACGGCGTCCCAGGGTCTGCTCCTGATGATCCCCAACCTCTACAAGATCGCCGGCGAGCTGACCCCCGCCGTCATCCACATCGCCGCGCGCACCATCGCGACCCACGCGCTGTCGATCTTCGGCGACCACTCCGACGTCTACGCCGCCCGCCAGACCGGCTTCGGCATGCTCGCCTCCGGCTCCGTCCAGGAGGCGCACGACTTCGCCCTCATCGCCCACGCGGCCTCCCTCAACAGCCGCGTCCCATTCCTGCACTTCTTCGACGGCTTCCGCACATCGCACGAGGTCGCCTGGACCGACCGGCTGTCCGATGACGTGCTGCGCGCCCTCGTGGATGACGAGGCGATCGCGGCCCACCGCGCCCGGGCCCTCACCCCGGACCGTCCCGCCGTGCGCGGGACCGCCCAGAACCCCGACGCGTTCTTCCAGGCGCGCGAGGCGATCAACCCCTACTACGAGGACTGCGTCGGCCACATCGAACAGGCGATGGCCGACCTCGCGGGGCTGACCGGTCGCACCTACCGGCCGTTCGACTACGTCGGGCACCCCGACGCGGATCGGGTCGTCGTTCTGATGGGGTCGGGCGCCGAGGCGGTCGACGAGACGGTCGAGTGGCTGCTGGCGCAGGGCGAGCGCGTCGGCGTCGTCAAGGTCCGGCTGTACCGCCCCTTCTCCGCCGCCCACCTGCTGGCGTCGATCCCCTCCTCGGTCCGCTCGATCGGCGTGCTGGACCGCAGCAAGGAGCCGGGTGCGCCCGGCGAGCCGCTGTACCTGGACGTGGTCTGCGCCCTGCACGAGGCGCGGATGGCGGGGACGAGCCCGCTGCAGCACGACCCGGCGGTCGTCGGGGGCCGCTACGGCCTCTCCAGCAAGGAGTTCACGCCGGCGATGGTGATCGGCATCTTCGAGGAGCTGGCCCAGCAGCGGCCCAAGAACCACTTCACCGTCGGCATCCACGACGACATCAGCCACACCTCCCTGCCCTGGGACGAGGACCTCACCATCGAGCCGGACGACGTGATGCGCGCCGTCTTCTTCGGCCTCGGCTCCGATGGCACCGTCGGCGCCAACAAGAACACGATCAAGATCATCGGCGAGCAGACCGACAACTACGCCCAGGGGTACTTCGTCTACGACAGCAAGAAGTCCGGCGCGGTGACGATCTCCCACCTGCGGTTCGGTCCCCGCCCCATCCGCTCGACCTACCTGATCCGACGCGCCCGCTTCGTCGGCGTGCACCAGTTCGTCTTCCTGGATCGCTACGACGTGCTCGCCTACGCCGAGCCTGGGGCCGTCTTCCTGCTCAACTCGCCCCACCCGGCGGACGAGGTCTGGGATCACCTCCCGGCCGAGGTCCAGCGCGGGATCATCGACAAGGGGCTCCGCTTCTTCGTCATCGACGCCTACCGGGTCGCCCGGGAGGCCGACATGGGCCGGCGCATCAACACCGTGATGCAGACCTGCTTCTTCGCGATCTCCGGGGTGCTGCCCCGCGACGAAGCGCTCGACCACATCAAGCAGTCCATCCGCAAGACGTACGCCCGCAAGGGGGAAGAGATCGTCCTGATGAACTTCGAGGCGGTCGACGCCACCCTCGCGCACCTGCACGAGGTGGCGGTCCCGACCGAGGTCACGACCGACCGCTGTCGGCCCCCGATCGTCTCCCCCGCGGCTCCCGACTTCGTCCAGCGGGTCACCTCGGTGCTGCTGGCAGGCGAGGGCGACCGGCTCCCTGTCAGCGCGTTCCCGCCCGACGGCACCTGGCCGACCGCGACCTCGCAGTGGGAGAAGCGGTCGATCGCGCAGACCCTCCCGATCTGGGATCCCGCGATCTGCATCCAGTGCAACCGGTGCGTCGGCGTCTGCCCCCACAGCGCGATCCGCGCGAAGGTCGCGCCCCCCGAGGCGTTCGAGGGCGCCCCCGAAGGCTTCCGCTCGATGGCCTACAAGGCGACCGAATACAAGGACCAGACCTACACGATCCAGATCGCCCCGGACGACTGCACCGGCTGCACGCTGTGCGCGAAGATCTGCCCCGCCAAGGACAAGTCCAACCCCCGCCACCGGGCCCTGGACATGGAGCCGGCGCTGGAGCACATGGAGGCCGAGCGGGCCTCCTTCGACTTCTTCCTGGGCCTCCCCGAGGTCGATCGCACGACCGTGCGCCGCCGCAACAAGGAGTCCCAGTTCCTCCGCCCCCTGTTCGAGTACCCCGGCGCCTGCTCGGGCTGCGGAGAGACGCCCTACATCCGCCTCCTGACGCAGCTGTTCGGCGACCGGATGCTCATCGCCAACGCGACGGGCTGCTCGTCGATCTACGGCGGCAACCTCCCCACCACCCCGTACGCGGTCGACGCCCAGGGGCGGGGGCCGGCGTGGTCCAACTCGCTGTTCGAGGACAACGCCGAGTTCGGGCTCGGGTTCCGCCTCGCCGTCGAGCAGGTCACCCGGTTCGCCCAGCGGCTGGTCCGGGAGCAGGCGGGACGCATCGGCAGCAACCTCGTCGACGCGCTCCTGCTCGCCTACCCCACCACCGAGGCGGGGCTGGCGGAGCAGCGCGCCCGGGTCGTGCAGTTGCGTGAGATCCTGGCCGGCTTCGGCGACGCCGCCGCCGCGCAGCTGTCCCAGGTGGCGGACTACCTCGTCCCCAAAAGCGTCTGGATCATCGGCGGAGACGGTTGGGCCTACGACATCGGCTACGGCGGCCTGGACCACGTGCTCGCCTCGGGCGAGGACGTCAACATCCTGGTCCTCGACACCGAGGTCTACTCCAACACCGGCGGGCAGGCGAGCAAAGCGACCCCCCTGGGCGCGGTGGCGAAGTTCGCGGCCGCCGGCAAGGGGATCGGCAAGAAGGACCTGGGCATGCTCGCGATGGCGTACGGCAACGTCTACGTCGCGCAGATCGCGCTGGGCGCCAAGGACACCCAGACGTACGCCGCGCTGACGGAGGCGGAGTCGTACCCGGGGACGTCGCTGGTCATCGCCTACAGCCACTGCATCGCCCACGGCTTCGACCTCGCCAACGGGCTCGAGCAGCAGCGCAAGGCGATGCTGACGGGGTACTGGCCGCTGTACCGGTTCGACCCCCGCCGCCGTGACGACGGCAAGCCGCTGCTGAAGCTGGACTCGGGGGCGCCCAAGCTGAAGCTCCGGGAGTTTGCGTACAACGAGGCGAGGTTCGGGATGCTCCTGAAGTCGCACCCGCAGCGCGCGGCGGACCTGATGAAGGCCGCCCAGGAGCAGATCGACCGGCGCTACGCGACGTACCAGGCGCTTTCGCGGGTCGTGCCCACCGATGACGAGAGCCGCTGAGGCGGTCTGGAGAAGCCATGGACCTGTCGACCACCTACATGGGAATCGAGCTCCCCAACCCCCTCGTGGGGGGGCCCTCGCCCATCTCGGACCACGTGGACGCGAGCCGGCGGCTGGAGGACGCGGGCGCTTCGGCGCTGGTGATGCACTCCCTGTTCATGGAGCAGATCCTCCGTGAGCAGCAAGCGCTCGCCGACCTCGACGCCCACTCCCACAGCAACGCGGAGGCGAGCTCGTACCTCGCCGAGCCGACCGACTTCGCGCTCGGCCCGGAGGAGTACCTGGAGCAGGTCACCCGCCTCAAGAGCGCGCTGTCGATCCCGGTGATCGGCTCCCTCAACGGCACCCACTCGGGCCGCTGGACGCGGTACGCACGGCTGATCGAGGAGGCGGGCGCGGACGGGCTCGAGCTCAACGTCTACTACGTCCCCCTCAGCGGCGACGAAGGGCCGATGGAGGTCGAGCAGCGGTACCTCGACATCCTCGAATCGGTGAAGGCGCAGGTGACGATCCCGGTGGCGATGAAGCTGCCGCACTTCTTCTCCGCCCCGGTGCACATGATGAAGCGGCTGGATGCGGCGGGCGCCGATGCCCTGGTCCTGTTCAACCCGCTGTACCAGCCCGAACTGGACATCGAGCAGCTGGAGGTCCGACCAGAGCGTCCGCTGTCGGATCCCGGCTCGATGAAGCAGCGGGTCCTGTGGCTCGCGGCCGCCTTCGAGAAGGTCTCCTGCTCCCTGGCGATCACCGGCGGCGTCCACACCCCCACCGACCTGATCAAGTCGATGATGGCGGGGGCGGACATCGCCCAGATGACCTCGGCGCTGCTGATCCACGGCCCCGACTACGCGATCAAGATGCTGACGGGCGTGCGCGAGTGGATGGCGGAGTTCGAGTACGAGTCGATCCGGCAGATGCGCGGAAGCATGAGCCTCGCCCGAACCCCCGATCCGGAAGCATACGAGCGGGCCAACTACCTCAAGTCCTTGAACACCTGGCACCCCGGGAGCGCGCTCCGGTAGCGGCCTCTCAGCAGGGCGGGAGCACGTTCAGCCGCCCGCCGCCGGGCCCCTCGTCGGGCTCCGAGTCGCACTGCGAGCAGCCGCCGCACTCGTCCTCCTCGGGCAGCTTCCCCGTCCACTGCTGGACCAGAAACCAGGCCATGCAGGCGAGCCCCAGGCCCACGACGGCGAACACGTGCGTCATCACGCAACCCCTGAGAAGAGGCCCGCGAAGCCCATGAAGGCCATGCTCAGGATCCCCGCGACGAGGAAGCTCATCGCGGCCCCCTCCAGCACGTCCGGCACGTCCCGGAGCTCGTTCTCGACCCGTACGCCGGCCATCAGCACCAGCGCCAGCGTCAGCCCCACCCCCGCGCCGAGGGCGAAGGAGATGCTCTCCACGAAGCCGTATTCGCGGTTCGTCTGGAACAGGGCGAGGCCGAGGATGGCGCAGTTGGTGGTGATCAACGGCAGGAAGATCCCCAGCGCCTCGAACAGCGCGGGGCTGAGCTTGCGGATCGCCATCTCGACGAACTGCACGACGCTGGCGATGACGACGATGAACGCGATCAGCCGCAAATACGGCGCGTGGGGGAGGATGAACGCGTTGAGGAACCAGGCGCAGACCGCGGTCACCAGCAGCACGAAGATGTTCGCCAGCCCCATGCGGAACGCGGTGTCGAGGCGGCCGCTGACGCCGAGGAACGGGCAGAGCCCCAGGAACCACGACAGCGTGAAGTTGTTGACCACCGCCGCGGCGACGAAGATCCAGAGCAGATCGCCCATCACGAGGCACCTCCCTTGCGACGCTCCATGCGGGCGAAGACCACGAGCAGCAGCCCGATCGTGAGGAAGCCGCCGGGCGGCAGGATCATGATGATCCAGGGCTCGAAGGAGTCCCCGAACAGGGACACGCCGAAGAGACTCCCGCTGCCGAGGATCTCCCGGATGCCTCCCAGCATGAGCAGCGCGATCCCGAACCCGGTCGACATGCCCGCCGCGTCCGCCAGCGCCCGACCCACGGTGTTGCGGGAGGCGAACGCTTCCTGGCGGCCGAGGATGAGGCAGTTGGCGACGATCAGCGCGATGAACGCGCCCAGCTCCTTGTGCACGTCCGGCAGCAGCGCCATCAGCGTGAAGTCGGCGACCGTCACGAACGTCGCGATGACGATGATGAAGGTCGTGATGCGGACCTGCTTGGGGATGATCGAGCGCATGGAGCTGACCAGCACGCTGCTGCCGCACAGCACGAACGCCGTCGCCGCCGACATGGCCACGGCGTTGATCGCGGAGTTCGTCACCGCCAGCGCGGGGCACAGCCCCAGCAGCTGCACGAACACCGGGTTCTCCTTCCACAGGCCGCGGATGAAGTCCTCGTTCACAGTCGTCGGGGGGGCGGCCATCAGTGCAACTCCTCCAACCAGCGCTCGTTGCCGTCGTTGATGATGCGCACGATCGCCTTGCTCGAGATCGTCGCGCCGGTGATCGCGTCGACCTGCCACGCCTCGGCCGCGGAGCCCTTGGGGACCGCCTCGATGGCGGGGTCGATGGCGAGGTCGTCGAACTCAGCGACGAAGTCGAGGTCCTTGAAGATCTTGTCCCCCAGCCCCGGGGTCTCGCGACTCTCCAGCACGCGCATGCCGACGACGCGGCGGCGTTCGAGGTTGACCCCGTACAGCAGCCGGATCGTGTCCTGGAAGCCGGCCCCTTCGGCCGGGATCGCGTACCCCAGCAGGGCGTCCTCGGCGTCGTAGCCGGCGTACACCACATCGCCTTCGGGGTTGGGCTCCGACGTCTCCTTGCGGACCGCCCCCGGCAGCACCTGGTAGACGGCCCGGTCCAGCGCCTCGGCGCGGTTCCGCTCGATGCGCGGCGCGGTGACCGTGTAGATGCCCACGAGCACCAGCCCGGAGACCATGCCCGCGAGCCCCAGGGTCAGGAGCATCTTGAAGCTGCTGGGTTCGGACGACGCCACGTCAGTCCCCTCCGAACGGCCGCGGCTGGGTGTACCGCTCGATGTGCGGGGTCGCCGCGTTCATGAGGAGGATGGCGTACATCACGCCCTCGGGGAGGCCGCCCCAGGCGCGGATGAGCACCACCAGGGCGCCGACGCCGATGCCGAAGATCCAGGCGCCCTTGGCCGTGGTCGGCGTGCTCACCGGGTCGGTCACCATGAACACCGCCGCCAGCAGCAGCCCGCCCGACAGGAGCATGAAGCTCGGCGGTTGCACGGCGTCGGGGAGCACGAGGTGCAGCGCCCCGGACAGGACCGCGACGGTCACGAGGGTGGAGATCGGGAGCCGCCAGTCGAACGCCCGACGCGAGGCCAGCCAGAGCCCCAGCAGGATGAGGAGCAGCGCGTTGGTCTCCCCCAGGGAGCCGCCCGTCGTGCCGAAGAACAGGTTCGACAGTTCGGTCCCCTCGCCCTGGAACTTGGCCAGCCCCAGCGGCGTCGCCGACGTCATGATGTCGACCTCGCCATGCATCAGCGGGGCCGCGAAGACGGAGCTCGGGATCGTCGACCACGTCGAGCCGTCCACGGGCGGTGTCCACGTCGTGATCGCGGTGGGGAACGCCGCCTGGAGGAACGCCCGCCCCACCAGGGCGGGGTTGAACGGGTTCTGGCCGAGGCCGCCGAAGATCAGCTTGCCCAGCCCGATCGCCGCGACGCCGCCGAGAAACGCCATCCACAGGGGCAGCGCGGGCGGCAGCGTGAGCCCGAGGAGCACCCCGGTCAGCGCGGCGCTCCAGTCACTGGTCGTGGCGCCCCCGGGGCGCTTCCGCGTGAACCACCACTCCGTGCCCACCGCGCCGACCGTCGCGGCGCCCGTCACCGCCAGCGCCGTCAGGCCGAAGTGGAACGTCGCCGCACCGAGCACCAGCAGCGCCGCGATCAGCACGTCGCGCATGATGTTCGGGGTCGTGGCCGCGTCCTTGACGAACGGCCCGTGGCTGAGGACGAGGTCGCTCATGGCGCGTCGGCCGCCTCCGCCGCTGCCTTTGCCTTGGCCCGCGCCGCCTCCGCCCGCAGGGTCTGCTTGCCCACCCGCATCCACTGCACCAGCGGGATCCCCGAGGGACAGACGTAGCTGCAGGAGCCGCACTCGAAGCAGCTCATGAGGTGGTGTTCGGCGGCCTCGTCGGGCCGCTCGGCGCGGACCAGCCGGGCCAACCGGGCGGGGTTGAGGAACATCGGGCAGGCGCGCACGCAGCGGGCGCAGCGGATGCAGGGGAACTCGGTCGGCTCGGGCGCGCCGGGCAGGCACAGGAGCCCCGAGGTCCCCTTGAGCACGGGCACGTCGAGGCTCTTCTGGGGGGCCCCCATCATCGGGCCCCCGAGGATCACGCGGTCGGCCTCGGGGCGGAGGCCGCAGTGCTCGAGGATGGTCCGAACCGGGGTTCCGATCGGCACGCGGAGGTTGCGCGGATACTCCACGCCGGCCCCGGTGACCGTCACCACCCGCTCCACCAGCGGTAGCCCCCGGTCGAAGAGATCGGCGATCGCGGCGGTGGTGCCGACGTTGTTCGTCAAGATCCCGAGGTCGAGCGGCAGCCCGCCGGCGGGGACCTCCTTCCCGAACAGCGCCACGAGCAGCATCTTCTCGGCGCCCTGGGGGTACTTCACCTCGACGCCGACGACCTCCACCGTGGAGGGGGCGACGGTCTTGAGCGTTTCGATCGCGTCGGGCTTGTTGAGCTCCACCCCGATCCAGCTCCGCTTGCCCCCGAGGAGGAGGCGGAGGATCTCCGTGCCGCGGACCACGGCGGCGGGCTCCTCGACCATCACGCGGTGGTCGCACGTCAGGTACGGCTCGCACTCGCAGCCGTTGATGACGACCTCATCGACGACCTTGCCTTCGGGCACGGCGAGCTTGACGTGGCTGGGGAAGGCGGCGCCGCCGAGGCCGACGAGGCCGCCGTGCTGGATGAGCCGGAGGGCTTCGTCCCGGTCGAGCGTTCCGGGGTCCGTGGGCTCGCCCGCGAGCTGCTGGCTGGACCACGGGTCGCGGCGGAGCACGATCGACGGGACCATGCGCCCGCTCGGGTGGAGACGCAGCTCGATGGCGGTCACGCGGCCGGCCACGGGAGCGTGCAGCGCGACCGACACGAAGCCGCCGGGATCGGCCAGCTTGTCGCCCCGGCGCACGTCGTCCCCGGGCTGCACGACCGCCACGCTCGGCGCGCCGATGTGCTGGCCGAGGGGGAGCACGTATTCGTCTACGAACGGCGCCCGCTCGATGGGCAGCCCCGCCGTCGGGGCCTTGTGCTCCGGCGGGTGGATCCCCTGGCGAAACGTGCGGGCCCGGGCGCGTAGCCCCGCGAGGCTGATCACCGAGCTAGCCCTGGCCCCGAGGGGAGGCGTAGCCGGCCAGCTCGAGCAGGCGGTCGGTCAGGAGCTGCACGTTCTGCGTGCGAACCTCGTCCCGGGCCGCTGCGACGGCGGCGTCGTGGGCGGACTCTGCGCTCCCGAGGGCGTCGTTGTGGGCCGCTTGCAGGTCAGCTTCGAAGCGGGCGCGGAGCCGGTCCACGAGGGGGCCGGCGAGCGCCGCCGCGGGGTCGGGGTTGCCGTCGAGGTCGAGGAGGCCCCCGGCGTCGGCGCGGATCAGCACGTGTTCGCCGTCGGTGACCGTCGCGCGGGCCGTCTCCAGCAGCGCCGATGCTTCGAAGCTCCCGCCGGCCGGGTCCGGGGCGGCGACGTGCGCGAGGCCGGGTCCGCCGCCGGCGAGCATCGCTTCGAGTCCCGCGACGAGGTGGTCCGGGTGACCGATGGTCGACGCCAGCACCGCGCCAGCACCGCGCACCATCGCGTCCAGGGCGAGGCTCGCGGGCGGCCGCGCGCCGGGCCGGTCGTCGAGGGCGACGACGAGGACCGGGAGCCCCGACACGAGCAGATCGAGCGCCTCGGCGAGGTGCGGACCGGGGGACGCGAGGACCAGCAGGCGGGGGGCGTCGGCCCGCTCGGCGGGGTCGAGGTCGTCCCACGTCAGGGCGCGGACCGCGGCGAGGCGCCGCTCCGTGTCGGAGCCCGCCTTGGCGAGGATCTTCGCCCGCCGGCAGAGCTGCACGAGGGCCAGGTGATCGTCCGCGAGGGCGGCGGCGAGGGCGCCGGCCGTCGCCGCGGCATCGGCCACGGGCACGATCGCGGCGGGGGCGAACCAGGGGTGCAGCGGGTGACGCAGCAGCTCGGCGGCCGGACTGCCCGTCGGGGCGAGGACAGCGAACCGGGCGCGGCCGAGGCCGTCGGCGCCCTTCTCCAGGCGCAACGTAGCGTCCGCCAGCGCCGTCGCGGTGCGGGCGGTCGCGACGAGGTCGCCCCGATCCAGCGCCAACGGCACCTCGAGCGTCTCGAGGCGGCTGATGAGCTCGCCCATCGAGATCCTCGCCGGACCCGCGCCGGAGACCGCATCCGCGAGGGCGGCCGCGTCGGCGCCTGCGAGCACCTCCCCGACGACCGCCTTGGCGCGCGCCTCGAGCCGTTCCTTGAGGTCGTGCAGCGAGCTGATCCGCGCGGCCATCGCCCGCTGACCGTGTCGCTCGGACGCTGCCGAGACCAGCCGCAAGGCCAGCCGTGCGCCCGACCCCACGGGTCCGGAGGGCGACGGCAGCAGAGCCCCCGCGCAGCTCCGCGCGAGCATCATCGAAGCGGCCGGGCCGATGTGTTCCGAAGCCGCCGCGAGGGACTCGCCGGAGGTGTCCGGGAGCGCGCTCGCGTTCGCCCACCGTGCGGCTGCCGCAGCGACCGCGTCATCGGTTCGGGGGGCTTCCGTGAGGGCCTCGTCGGCGCATGCGGCGATGCAGACCCCACAGCCGACGCACGCGTCGGGGTCGACCGCCCACAGCAGCAGCTCTTCGCGGGCCCGGGGCAAAGCGGTGGGCACCGCGGGGGCGAGCGCAACGGTGGCGTCGCGCGTGGCGCTGAAGGCGGCCTCCCACGCGGGACGCTCGTCGTCGCTGAGGTTTCGCTGGCCCACGAGCCAGTCCCAGGCGACGTCGAGCACGTCGGCCGTGACTTCTCCCTCGCCCGCTCCCGAGACAACCCGCGCCGCGAGGTGGCGGTGGGAGCGGCGAAGCGCGTCCGCCTCCTTGCCGCGGGTGCCCGCGATCGTGCTGGCGGCGCGGAGCAGCGGCTCGGCCCCGAGCACGGTGGCGCTCAGCGCCCCCTCCGGGCAGGCCGTCCAGCAGTCGCCGCAGCCGGTGCATGCGGCGCTGTCCAGCACCGGGAGCATCTCGCCCCCGCCGGGGGGCGGCTGCAAGGCGGTCGCGCCCGCGGGCACCACGCCCGCGGCGGCGTGCGGGTCCGGTCCGAGGGACACGCCCGCCTGCATGGGCTGAACCACCTCGCCCCAGAAGCGGGGGAGGCTGTCGGGCGCCACGCGGTCGGACGGGATGCGGGCGAGCACGGGCGGGATGCGCGGGTCCGGGGCGCGTGCGGGCGCCGCTGCGGGCCCCGGCAGGAGCTCGTCGTCGATGCGGGGAACGGCCGTGCGGAGGGCTCCCACGAGTGCGTCGCGGCGGGGGAAGCCGGTCGCCGCGGGGGCTCGGACCAGGTCCAGTGACAGGCGTCGGGGGAGAGAGCCTCGCGCGAGGATCTCCATCATCGTCGCCATCGCGTCGGGATCGGGGGTGCCGGCGCAGGAGACGGGGAGCAGCGCGCCCGCGAGGCGGGGCACGGCGGCGGCGACCTCCAGGGCCAGGGGGGGCAACGGGGCGAGGGGGTCCGCGGGAGGCTCGATCACGGCGACTGCGCGCACCTTGCCCAGCAGCGCCGCGATCCGCTCGCGGGGGAACGGCCGCAGGAACGTCAGCCCCAGCACCGCGACCTTGGGGCCTCGGGCAGCCCGCAGCTGCTCAGCGGCCTCGCCCGCGACCACGGCGGCGCGGCCCCAGGCGACCACGGCCACGTCGGCACCGGGCAGACCCACCGGCTCGACGGGCGCGATGACGCGGCCAGCCAGCCGCTCCAGCTCCGCGGCGCACCCCTGCGCGAGGCCCTCCGCGGCATCGGCGAACAGCAGCTCACGGCCGAGCGCCGCGGCGGCCGCAGGACCCGCGCCCCGGGGGCCGCCGAGGGCGACCGGGTGGTCAGGGTCGAACCAGCGTACGAGGCGCCGACGAGTGTTTCCGAAGAGCGCCCGCTGGGCCGGCGTGGGGGAGTCGACGAAGCCGCCGGGGCGGCCCGGGAACTCGGCGAGGAGACCGTCAGCGGGCTCGATCAGCGGCTCGGGGCCGGCGTCGTCGTGAAGCAGCACGCCGGGCACCAGGCTCTGCTCGGTGAGGGCCCGCGCGAGCACCGTGAGGTCCGCGGCGTGGGCCGCCGAGCCGGCCGCGGCGACGAAGGTCCCGGCGGTCGTGGCGGCGGCGGGACCGAGTCCCCAGGGCTCGTCCGCCCCCCGCACGGCATGCACCACCAGCGGCAGAAGGCGTGAGGCGGCGTCGCTCAACCCGCCCTGCACCGCGGCGAGGTCCCGAGCGCGGATCAATGCCGAGGATCGTCGACCGGCGAGCGCCCTCCCGGACGCCGCCGCGAGGCGCTCGGCGGGTGTGCCGTCCTCCTGGATGGCGCCCCCCATCCGCCGCTCCAATTGGCGCACGGCAGCGGTGGTGCTCCGCTCCACTTCGTCCCCGGGGAACGGGGGCGGGGGGGCATCGCTGCGGCCTCTCAGTCGGTCGAGCCAGCTAGGCACGTCGCCTCCCTTCGAACTCCCAGTCTTCCTCGGGCACGACGAACTGCGCGCCCTCGAGCCAGACGATGGCTCCGGTGGGGCAGCGGAAGGTCGCCTCGACGGTGGGCTCGTCGGGGCCCTGCCAGTCGATCACAGGCAAGCCTCCGACCATGCGCACCGACTCGCCCGGGCCGTCCAGGGCGCAGCGGCCGCAGGCATCGCAGGCGACCGCGCACAGGGCCCGCGCATCGCTCCCCTCCAGGGGAGAGGCGCACTGCACGAACAGGCGTTGCTCCACGGGCTCGACCACGAACAGGTCCAGGGGGCAGACGTCGCTGCAGTCGCTGCAGGCGACGCAGGCTTCGGGGATCACGTGGGGGAGGCCGTCGGCGCCCATCACGATCGCGTCGAAGTCGCACGCGTCTTCGCAGTCGCCGAGCCCCAGGCAGCCCCAGGGGCAGGCCCGCCCGCCGCCGTCGACCACGGCCGCGGCGCGGCACGAGCCCCGCCCCTTGTAGGCGGCCAGCCGGCCGACGAGTCCTTCGGCACCGCCGCACCTCAACCGGGCCACGCGGGCGTCGCCGCCGCCGACATCGACCCCGAGGAATTCCGCGATTTCGGCCCGATCACCCGCGCTGCTGACGGTGCAATCCCCCGGTTCGACCGAGTCCGCGAGGAGCTGGTTGGCGAACGCGCCGCACCCCGGCTCGCCGCAGGCGCCGCAGTTCGTGCCCGGGAGCAGCTCCATGACCGTCTCGTAGCGGGGGTCCTCCTCCACGCGGAGGAACCGGTAGGCGACCGCCAAGACCGAGGCGAAGAACAGGCCCAGGCCCGTCATGATCCCCACCGCGGTGACGACGGCCGACACGCGCCGCGCCTAGTTGAAGGGCGCCGCGCGGGCGACCAGGTCGGAGGTGGCCAAGGCGTCGCCGGAGCGGGGGGCGCCGGGGTGGATGCACTTGGCGGGGCACAGCTCTGCAGCCTTGACGAGCTCTTCGAACGTGCCCGCGTTGAGGTCCGCGAGGTACGCCTGCTTGTCGCCGTCGTACTTGAACATCGCTCCGTTGAGGTTCGTGCACTCGTTGCACGTCGTGCAGAGGAAGGAGTCGATGTAGGCCTCGTCGAACGAGACCCCGCCCGCCTCCTCGGCGGCGGGGGCGGCGGCGCCGTTGGTGGGGACGTCGCTGTCGGCAGGGGCCGAAGGAGCCGCCGACGGGGGCGGCGCGGCTGCGGGGGCGGGGGTTCGGCCCGGACCGGGAGTGGTCAAGGCTCCGCCACCGGCATCGAGCAGCGCCTGGGCGAGGTGGGCGAAGGCGTCCCTCGCGGTGTCGGTGCGTACGCGCTCCAGCTCCTCGTGGTGCCGCGCTTCGGCCTCCGCGGCTCGCGCCTCCGCGTCCGCGCCGGCCTGCTCGGCGGCCTCGACGGCGGCGCGGCGGGCCCATGCGTTGTCGAAGCCGGCGGCGTCCTGGAGCACGCGCCAGGAGCGCAAGCGGTCGGCGCAGGCGAGGCCCAGTTCGCGGGTCAACACGGCCCGTCGGACCACGCCGTCGTCGCCGACGACCTCCACGAACGGGATCCAGGCCTGCGCCTCGGGCCCGAGCGTCTCGAGCCACTCGGCTACGGGGAGCTGATCGGCGGCCTCCTCGGCGGGCGCCAGGGGGCGGAAGTGGTCGCGCCACGCGGGGTCCATGGCGAGGGCGTCGGCGTGGGTGACGGCGGCCTCCAGGATCCCGCCGTCACGCAGGGCGATCTCGGTTCGGGGCCACGCCGCGGTCGGGTCGGGGTTGCCCCCGCCGTCGACTCGGTCGGCCAACTCCGGCCCGGCGTCGGGGAGGTAGCGCAGCTCCGGCGTGCTCCGTCCGTGCAGGGCGAGCTCGGCTCGGAGTTCGCGCCACGCGGAGGGGCCCGGTTCGGGGAGCGTGACCTCGAGGACGGCCGGCCGGGGGGCGCTCGCCGCGCAGGCGACGCCTTCGGCCCAGCGCTCGGGGCGGGCCGCGGAGCCGGCCACGACCACCGCCTCGCGGGACGCGACGCCGCGCCACGACGCTCGGCTGTGGAATTCGTCCGGGGGATCGCGGCCGTCATCGACCACGAGTACGCGCACCGGTTCACCCGAGCGGAGCAGCCGCTCCAGCCCGGTCGCGCCGGAGCCTCGGAGGTGCGATGCGGGCACCACGGCGACCACCGCGGGCGCGGCCGCGAGTTCCTCGCGGGTCAGCCCCTGCCAGTCCAGGCTCGCCAGCGCGTCTTCGTGTACGTCGGTGCGCCACTCGTCGGCCAGCTCCAGCTCGGCCGTACGGGCGGCCCGAACCACCGCCTCAAGGCGTCGCGCGTGGCCTCGGAACAGGCCCACGGCGGCAGCGAGGGGGTCGTCGTGGAGGAGGGCGTCGGAGCCGTCGGGCAGCACCGGTCCGCCGTCGCGGAGACCGACGAGCATGACCCGCGGAGCCTCGTCCGAGGCCCACGCCTGGAGCGTGGTGGCCACGGCGGTCATGCGGTCTCGTCGCTCGTCGGACAGTTGCTCGGCGCCACTCGTCGAAGGGAGCGAAGACGCCAGCCGCGCCGGATCGATGCCCGGCATGAGGCCGAGGGAGGCTCCGAGCACGTCGGGGGAGCGACCTTCGTCCGACTGCAGCCGGTCGAGGGTGAGGCGGTCGTTCAGCCCTTCGTAGAGCCTGGCGGCCCGGGCCCCCAGCGCGCGCCGCGCCTCCTCCGCGACGGCGTCGAGCACGTCCGCCGCGATGCGGATCGGAGCGTCGTCGGCCAGCGGCAGAAGCAGAGCCGGAGGCAGCGCCGCGGCCACGCGGCCGAGGTCCTCGCTCAGGGCGGTAGCGTCTTCCCCGTCGAGGTCGAGAGCAGCCGCGAGGGCGTCTCCCGTGGCGGACAGCCTATCGGCGAGGGGGGCCGACGCCGCGTCGTGGGCGCGCCTCAGTTCGTGGGCGAGCTGGACGACCGCCTCGCCTAGGCGCGAGGTGGGCGGAGCCGCCTCCAGGGCCGTCGCGAGGGTCTGCTCCAGCGTCTCCACGATGGGGGGGGCCGCGGGATCGCGGCGGACGAGGGCACACGGCCACCGACGGACCATGGTCGCGGCCGTTCCGCGGGCCGCCACGGGGGCGCCCAGCGGGGTCGGAAGGGCCGATGCAGCGGCTCCGCGCTGGTGGAAGTGGCGCACGGCGGCGGGCGAGTGCTCGGGGGTCTCCTCGTCGGTGCCGGGGGCTCGTTCGGGGAGGCCCGCTCCGGGCCGGAAGTCGACCTCCGCGGCGGGCGCCGGAGCCGTCAGCAGCTCCGTGGGGATGGGGGTGCCGGCCTCACCGCGAGCGGCGGCGCGGATCACGGCGAGGGGGTCCTCGGCGCCCGCCTCGAGGTGGCGCAGGGTGAGCTGCCGCTCGGCGAGGAAGGTGCGGAGGGCGGGCGCGAGCGCGGCGACGAGGCCGTCGACCGAAGCGTCCGCGTCGGCGGCGCAGACCACCACGATGCCGCCCGGAGCCATCGCCCCGAGGGGCCCGTCAGCGTCCAGGAAGCCGGGGCCGGCGGCGACGAGCACGTCAGGTCCATCGGCGGGGGTCGGGCCGGTGACGACGACGCCGCCGGCGCCGGCGGGAGCTTCGACGGCCTGCCACTGCTCGCCGGTGACGTGGTCGTGGGCGAGCGCGCGGACCACTCCGGAGGCCCACGTCCCGGCGGGCACGGCGGCCAGGCGGAAGCGGGGCTCCGACGGGGTCGGGGGGAGGGCGGGGAGGGCGTCGGGGAGGACCGCGGCGACGGCCTCGGCGAGGGCCTCAAGGGGGGCGCCGGACGGAGCCGGGATCGGCGCCGAGGCGACCGCCGCGGCGTTGGCGCAGGCGCGCACGGTCGCGCTCCGGAGGTGGAGTCCGCCCGGGGCGCGCAGGGTGATCACGCGCTTGGCACCGGTGAGCGCCTCGGTCAGCGCTGCGACCGGCGCGGGGTGGAGTTGGCGCACCACGACGGCGGCCGAGGGGAGGCCGGCGGCGGTGAAGGCCGCCGCGAGGCGCCCCGCGGCCAGTCCGGCGGGGCCCACGCCGACGAGCACTAGGGGTGCGTCGGCCGATCCGGAGCGCGCCACCAGGGACAGGTCCCGGCCGGTCGCGGCTGCGACCGCAGCGGCGGCGGCGGACGGTTCGCTGACGTCGGCGGAGGCGGGGAGATCCAGGGGCATCGAGACCGCCACGAGCGCGTCGGCGTAGTCGCCGTGGCGTACGCCGACGGGGTGCCGGAGGCGGCGCGCGAGCAGCCGCGCCGCGACCGTCAGGTCGAGCGCTTCCTGGGCATCCGCGGGGGCCAACGCGATGTCGTCGTCTCCGGCGAGCCGACCACCCCCGAAGTGGTGGTGCACGCAGGAGCCCGCCAGCGAGGCGGGGGGCCGCGGACCGGGGGGGATCGACCCGCTGCTGGCCGCGTCGGTGCCCGCCGCGGCGAGCCCCTCCGCAGCCTGTGGGGTCGCCTCGACGGGCGCGCCACAGAGCCGTTGCTCCAGCTGCTCGACAGCCTCCCGTCCGGTCAGCACGAGGGTCGCAGCACCGCCATTTCCGCAGTCGTTCACGCTCAGACCCGGTAGCCGTCGAGGACGCGGCGGACGGCCGCGATCTTCTCCGCCCGCGGCGTCGCGAGGCCTTCGATGGAGAAGAGGTCGTACCGCTGTGCGTCGGGGTTTCGGTAGAAGAGCCCGATCGGGAGCCCGTCCTCACCGCACGCCAGCCGCCGCGCCTCGTCGATGTTCGAGGGGTCGTGCGAGGTCGCGTTGGGGAAGCCCTTGGCGACCGCGGCCGGCACCTCCACTCCGTCGGGGTGGGTCATGAGCAGGATCTTCGAGGCGTCGTTCCGCGCGAAGTCGAAGATGTCGTCGGTGTAGTGGGGGCAGCGCTGCAGGATGCGCACGAACGACAGTCCGTCGTGCTTGTGCGCCGCACGCAGGGTGGCCGTCAGGTGCGCCGGGTGCCAGTCGATGGTCTGCGCGACGAACGACGCGTTGGTGATCCCCAGCGTCGTCTGGATCGGGTCGATCGGCTGGAGCCACGCCCCGCGAGGGTGCGTGTTGGTCCGCTGCCCGTGCGACGAGGTCGGCGAAGTCTGGTTCTTGGTGAGGCCGTAGACGTTGTTGTCGAACAACATCACGACCATCTTCATGTTGTAGCGAATCGCGTGGATCCAGTGCCCTGCGCCGATGGAGCAGCAGTCCCCGTCACCCGTGGCCACGAAGATGTTCAGATCGGGGCGCCGCGATCGGACCCCCTCCGCCAGCGGCAGCGCCCGCCCGTGCAGCCCATGGAACCCGTAGGTCTTCATGTAGTGCGGGAAGCGGCTGGAGCAGCCGATGCCGGAGACCACCACCGTCTCGTGCGGCGGCAGCTGCTCGTCGCGGCAGATTCGTTGGATGGCGGTGAGCACCGCGTGGTCTCCGCAGCCGGGGCACCAGCGCGCCTCCAGGCTCTCGTAGTCCTCGAGGTCGTAGTGGCAGCCGGGGGACGGCTCGAACCAGTCGGTCTTGACTCCGTACATCAGGCGTCCTCACTCAGTGCGTCACGGATTGCTCCGATGATCATCGACGGCGGCAGCGGCTGGCCGGGCACGCGAGACCAACTCTCGACATCGACCAGGGTCGCGGACCGAAGCATGATCGCGAGCTGGGAGCGTCTCCGCCCCTCTTGGTCGATGTCGATGGCGTCGCCGTCGCTGTAGTTGATCTCGACGGTCATGACCTTGCCGAAGCGGGCGAAGATCTCGGTCAGCCCAGGCTCCATCGGGGCCAGGAACCGCAGGTGCGCCGAGGAGACCTTCACGCCCTCGGCCCGCATCGTGTGCACCGCCTCTTCGATGGCGCCGCGGGTCGAGCCCCAGCCCACGATGAGGAGGTCGCCGTCGTCACCCCCGACGACCGGCGGCGGCTTCAGCGACGCGCGCAGCGCCGCCATCTTCCGGCTGCGCATCTCCATGGCGTGCTGGTTGAGCGCCGACTCGTAAGCGATGTGGCTCTTCTCGTTGTGCGCCAGCCCCGTGAGCACGAACTGGCCGCCCTCCTGGCCGGGGATCGGTCGCGGCGAGATGCCGGTCTTGTCGTCCCACTCGTACGGTCTCGTCGACCCGCTCCAGGGGGACTGGTCGATCGGCGGGCTGAGCCAGTCCTCGGACAGCTCAGGGTAGTCGAACGGCGCCTGGCCGGTGGCGAGGTTGGCGTCGGTCAGCACGATCACCGGCGTGCGGAAGGTCTCCGCGAGCTTGCGCGCGGTGACCATGTAGTGGAAGCACTCCTCGATCGTCGAGGGCGCGAGCACCACCTTCGGCGCGTCGCCGGGGTGGCCGTAGACCGCGTGCAGCAGATCTCCCTGCTCGACCTTGGTGGGAAGCCCCGTGCTGGGACCGCCGCGCTGGACGTCGACGATGACGAGCGGGATCTCCCCCATCACCGCCAATCCGATCAGCTCGGTCTTGAGCGCCATGCCCGGGCCGGACGTGATCGTCACGGCGGTCTTGCCGGCGTAGGAGGCGCCGATGGCGAAGGCCACCGCCGCGATCTCATCCTCCGCCTGGTGCACGAAGCCGCCCGCCTGGTCGAACGCCGCCGCCAGGTAGTGGGACGCCGACGTCGCCGGGGTGATGGGGTACATCGAGCAGACCTCGATCCCCGCCGCCATGCAGCCCATCGCCACGGCGGTGTTCCCGTTCATGACGACCTTCGGCTTCGGCGCGGCTTCGACGGGCACGCGCAGCCGCACGGGCAGGTTCTTCTGCCCCCAGGCGTGGCCGGCCCGCAGCATCTTGTGGTTGGCGTCGATGACGGCCTGCCCCTTGCGCTTGCGGTTGAAGATCCGCGCGACCTCGTCCTCGAAGGGGGCCAGGTCCATCGAGTACCAGGCCGCGAGCATGCCGACGACCCAGACGTTCTTGCCCCGACGGGTGTTCTCGGTGAGCTTCGCCGTCTCCTTGTCCAGCGGCATCGGGCGCACGTCGTAGCCGCGCTCCGCGAAGTCCTCCATCGCGGCGTTGTAGGCCGCCTTCACGGACTCGTCCCGGTGGGTCGCCCACACATCGTCGATGACGACGACGGTCCCCTCCCGGAGCGCGCCCTGGTCGATGCGGCTGTAGAGCACCTGCTCGTTGAACGCGACGACGAGATCGGCCTCGTCGCCCATGTTGGTGACCTCCTCGCTGCCGAAGCGAATCCGGATGCCGCTGGCGCCCGCACGCGAACGCACGGGGGGCTCGATCTCGGCGGGGATGATCTCGACGGTCCAGACGCCCGCGCCGGACCGGGCACAGACACTCGCGAAGAGCTGACCTGCGGTCTGCGCCCCCTCGCCGGAGTCGCTTACGAATTCGACGATGTGCTCTCTGATCTCGAGAGGTTCCGTCGTGGGTACATCCATCATCAATCCCCTACTCCGAGGTCCTGGTAGACCGAGTCGGTGACCAGGCGGGTCTCGGTTGCTTCGTGCGAACGGAGCTTGGCGAGCAGTCTGTCGCGCGCCTCCAGCGTGGCCTCAATCGAGCCGTCCTCGGCGGAGGCGAGCTTCCCAAGGTACTGGACCATGCCCAGCAACTCGCGGTGCTGGGCCTTGAGGCCCGCGATACGCGGCTCGAACTCGGGCCGCGCTCGCTCCACCTGCTTGAAGATCCCGAACTCCCCCTCTTCCTCCCGGAAGTGCGCCACCAGCGTCTCAGACAGCGTTTCGGACGCGGCCGCGAGGGCCTCGGGGCGGTCCTCCGCGGTCAGCTCCTTGACCAACCGGAGGAGCGTGACGTGGTCGTGCCGAAAGCGCTCTTGCGCCGCGATCTCTTCGGGACTGGTGTTGTGTCGGGGGGTGATCTTCATGGGGGGGTCCCTTCAGCGGGTGGATGCTGACACTCTGAACGACGGACGACACGACAATCGTCATGCTCCGCAGCCGGATCCTGATAACGGTCGGGAGGAGCCCTCTTGGGCCCGGAGTTGAGGCGTTCCACGGTCAAACCTTGAGGATCCTGATCGCGCCGTCCCAGACCGGACAAGCGGGCACGCACAGGCCGCACCCGTTGCAGACCTGGGGGTCGATCACCGGCTTCCAGTTCACCTGCGAGATGGCCTGCACCGAGCAGGCCCCGACGCACGCGCCGCACTCGGGCCCCTGAAACGCGAAACAGGAGGCCTGGTTGATCTCCGCCAACCCCAGGAGCACGTCGCTGAGCTCCAGCGGCAGCAACGCACCGGGCTCGCACGCCTCGATGCAGGGCATGTCCTCGCACAGGTGGCAGGGGTTCTTCTGCGTATCCATCGCGGGCGTGCCCGCGGCCTTCCCCGCGCCCGCCGGAAGCACCCCGATCGCGGCGTGGGGGCACGCGCTGGCGCAGTCACCGCAGCTGGTGCAGTCCTGGAGGAACTCGGCCTCTGGGCCGGCCCCCGGAGGGCGCTGCCAGGGTCGTGCCTTCGGAGCCTCCTTCGACAGCGGTCCCGACACCGGCCGGGTGAACAGGTCGGCGAACGCCGCCCCGATGCTGCGCATGGCGTCACGGCGGTCACTCATGGCGCGCCACCATCACATCCGCCCCATGCGCATGTTCATGTCGAGGTGCATCAGCCAGAGCCCGCCGATGCTCAGCAGCACCATCATCCCCAGCATCGGCACCAACGAGCGGGTCGCCTGCTTCGGGTCGTCGAACAGCCGGCGGGAGATTCGATGCGCGATCACCAGCCCGAAGAGGTGGCCGACCAGCACGAGCGACACCTGCACGCCCCAGGTGGAGGCCTGCCCGAGCAGCGGCTGCAGGTGCATGTCCGCGGTGCCGAACAAATCCCAGCCCCGGCCCAGCGGGTCCGACAGCGCCGGCACCACGTCCTGCCCCTCCATGAAGAGGTGCATCGAGTTGTGGGCCAGGTGATAGAAGAGCGCGACCGGCAGCACCGACCAGGCGTAGTTCACGAAGAGCTCGCGGAAGCCGACTACGCCGCCGCGCACCCACCACGCCGCCACCTTCGTGGTCAGCGCGTAGGCCCCGATCGGCGCCACACAGACGACCGCCATGCCGACGGAGAAGCTCGCCAGCTCGCCGACGCCGAGGGTCCTTGAGATCGACCCGACGATGCCCACCGGAGGCCGCGGCGGCGCCCCGCAAGCTCGATGCGGGCGGTGCCGGGAGCGTCCAGGCCGCGCCACTCCACCAGGAGGAAGCTCACCAGGATCACGGCCGCGACCGCCGAGCCGAACAACCAGCCCGGCATGCCCTGCATGATCATCACCAGGACCCCGTCGGGGGTCATGACGTGCTCCATTTTCGAGTGATCCACGGGGGCCCTCAGGCAGCCGGGGCGCGGGCGGTGAACCGCTTGGAGCGGCCGGCGAGCGCGAGACCGAAGATCACGAGCAGCACCGCCCCCATCCCACCGAGCAGGGCCCAGTTGACCTGATCGGCGGCGAGATCCGCGCGGAACGGCAGATTCACGGTGACCGGTTCGCCGTCCGCTTCGAAGCGGAAGCGGAGCGTGTACGCGCCTGACTTCGGGAGCGTGATGCGGAGCCGATAGACCGTCTCTTCGTCCGGCTGCAGCCCCTCGAAGGACGCCACGAGCGCGCCCTTCTTGTCGAGGATGTCCAGCGACGCGGCGCCCTCGTACCCGTGGTCTTCCTTCAGGTCGTAGACGTAGCCGAAGACGCGGATGTCGTTGGGGGTCGTGCTCGTCCGCCGCTGCAGCCCCTGGAAGTTGAACAGCGTCGCCCCCGCCTCCCAGCGGCCGGCGATGATCATGTACTCCTCGGTGGGGACCTGGGGGTAGTTCTCGAAGTAGCCGTAGTGGGGCAGCCCCTTGTTGTGGTGGGCCAGCGCGGGGCTCGCCACGAACACGGGGGCCAACATCAGCAGCAGGCCGAGGCTGGCGGCGATCGGCAGCTTGCGCTCAGCCGCGTCGGATCACTTCGGGGGCTCGGGCTTC
Organism: Pseudomonadota bacterium; assembly: GCA_024229515.1. Classification (GTDB taxonomy): domain Bacteria; phylum Myxococcota_A; class UBA796; order UBA9615; family UBA9615; genus JAAESI01. Next base: position 37,049 of record JAAESI010000275.1, read on the forward strand.
AGCGGCATGACCCACTGGTGCGTGAGCTTGCGCTCGGGGCAGACCGTCGTGCAGCGGCCGCACGAGTCGCAGCCGGGGCGGTGCTCCTCCTGGCCGGGGAACAGGCCGTAGAGGCACGCCCGCTGGCAGAGGTTGCAGCCGGTGCGGCAGGCGACGTCGTCCTGGCCGAGGACCAGCGCGGGCCGACGGCCGACGAGCCCCAGGAGCGCCCCGGTGGGGCACAGCGACCGGCACACCTGCCCGGGGATCAGCACCATGTCGGCCAGCAGCAGCAGCGCGACCCAGCCCAGGAGGGCGCCCGCGGTGCCGCTGAGGACCGCGTGGTGGATGCCCGCGGACAGGCCCAGGTACGGCAGCACGATGTGGAAGATGCCGGCCCCCGCGAACGCCGGGAGCTCGAGCCCAGCCGAAGCAGCCCCAGGCGCACGGCCGAGGAGACCTCGAACGCCAGCCGCGCGGGGCACAGGAAGCTGCAGAAGACCTTGCCCAGCAGGAGCGCCAGCAGCAGCGGCACCAGCGCCCCCACCAGCATCGGCACGGGTGCGGAGCCCGCCTGGAGGGTCACCGTCGCGGCGTTCCACGGATCGGTCAGCGGGAGGCCGAACACCTCCGCCGCCCAGGGGCCCCCGAGGAACCCGTCCGAGATCACGGCGGAGTCCCCGAACAGGTTCAGGAACCGGTCGTTCCAGGCGTACAGCACCGCGTTGACGTCGTTCGTCATGAGCCCGACGATGCGGCCGCTGTTGTGGGCCTCCTTGAAGTTGCGCCAGTGCGCGCCGAACGCCGCGTAGAAGATGAACCCCAACGCGAGCAGCTGGCTCACCACCTGCAGCCACCGGCCGCGGCCCATCCGCTTGCGACGGGGCTCGGTCACGTCTGGCTCCGGTCCACGGGGAGGATGCGGATCGCCTGCGGGAGGTGGATGCACGACTGCTCGCACAGCCCGCATCCGATGCAGAGCTCAGGGTCGACGATCGGCCGCTCGAAGAGGGTGATCCGCATCGCCTTGCCGGGGAACGGACAGGCGCGGTAGCAGACGCCGCAGGTCCGGGCCGGCTCCTCCCACGAGTAACACATGGACTTGTTGAGCCGGGCGACCCCCATCTTGACGTTGCCGGGCACCGTCTCGGGGTCCGGGTCGGTCGGGGTCAGCGCCCCCGTGGGGCACGCCTGGGTGCACTTCATGCACGCCGTGCAGCCCCGGGTGCGGGGGCGGATGTGGGGGGTCCACGCTTCCGCGAGTCCCTCCTTGGGGGGGAAGAACTCGATGCAGCCGTTGGGGCAGACATCCCCGCACTGGAAGCAGCGGGTGCAGCGAGCGAGGAACTCCTCCTCCGGAACCGCCACCGGAGGTCGGATCGTGATCTTGCCGAGGCGCTCGGACTCGCGCCCCAGTACGCCTCCGGCGACGGCCCCCCCCCCGCCGCGAATACCGTTACCAGCAGAGCGCGGCGGGAGGTGTCAGACATCGATCTCGGAAGCCCTCGAAGGTCGCCGACATGACGATGGTGGACCCGGCGTACCTGGACAAGGTCGCTGAGGAGTGGGCCAACGCTTCCGTGAAGGGCCGCGTCATCTCTCTCAACTCGACTGTGTCATGTGCCACACGACGACGGGCGGGGACACCGGGCACGACATGCGCGCGGCCGCTGACTCCATCCGCGAGTGCGAGGCTTGCCACGTCCGGGACGACCCCGCCTACGGAGCGCTCGATCACGTCTACGTCGTGGGATCCACGCGCAGTGTGGTGCTCGACCGGGTGAGTCAGTTCGGGTTCGTGATCTTCCTGCTGGTGATCCTGGTCCACAGCGTGCGCCGGCGGGTGGCGACCGGGGAGTGGGAGCAGACACACCTGCTCCACCTCGCCGGGCCGCGAGGGATCAAGGTCTGGCACACCCTCCAGGTGGTGCTGTTCGTCGGGCTGGTGGGGTCCGGCCTGAGCATGCACTACGGCGACTCGGGGCTCGCGCCGCTGCCGTTCCGGGGGGCGGTCCTGACCCACAACGCCTTTGGCGTCGCGAACGTGATCCTGTGGACGGTGTTCTTGATCGTGAACCACCGCACGGGGAACGAGCGCAGCTACCTGCGTCGGCTGCGCTCGACCCTCGAGGAGATTCGCCCGGCGCTGGACTACTACGCCCGGGGAGTCTTCCGGGGCGATCCGTCCCCCGGCCCCGCGCATCCGGACGAGCGGTTCAACCCCCTCCAGGGCATCTCCTACCTCGTCGTGATGTACGTGGTGATGCCGACGTCGGTGGTCAGCGGCACGTTCCTGCTGTTCCCCGTCCTGGCCCCCGAGCGCGCGCTGGGGCACCCCGGGCTCTGGCCCGCGGCGATGGCCCACCTAGCGATGGCGTACGCGATCTCGCTGTTCGTGGCGGTGCACCTGTACATGGTGCTGTCGGACCGCGGGGAGCCGCCGTCCTGACTCAGGGTCGGCGGCGGCGGACCAGGAGCGCCAGGAGCGCCAGGGAGGCCAGGAGCGCCGGCGTTCTCGAGGCGTCGTTCTCGGCGGTCGAGCAGCCCGCGCTCCGACCCGAGTTGCGGCCGCTGCCGCCGTCGTCGTCGTCGTCGTCGTCGTCGTCGTCGTCGTCGTCGTCGGTGGCGTCGTCGTCATCGTCGTCGTCCGTAGCGTCGTCGTCGTCATCGTCGTCGTCGTCGTCGTCGCCGGGGTCTTCGCAGTCGCCGTTGTCCCAGTCGAACTCCGAGCAGTCGAAGTGGATGTCCTCGCCCTCGTGCTGGTAGGCGCCGTTGTCGCACGCGCCGTCACCGAGCCAGTCCGCCGGAGCGCAGTGGTCGTTGCAGTCGCCGATCTCGCCGCCGGGGCAGTCGACCGCGTCGTCATCGTCGTCGTCGTCGTCGTCACCCGCCGCAGGCGCGGCCGCGACGGCGCTGCCGGCGTCCAGGCCGTAGCGGTCGCAGGCGGACCAGCCGCTCTCCTCCTGGCAGTTCTCGCCGGCCAGTCCCCCGTTCCAGCACTGAACGGTCGCGCCGTGGTTCTGCAGATGGTCCTCCATGTCGTCCAAATCCCAGTTGGGCTGGACCTGTCGGATCAACGCGATGGCGCCGGCGACGAGGGGCGTCGCGAACGAGGTCCCCTGGGTGTGGCCATAGTCGTCGTTCCCGGGCCCCCTGGGGAGCCACATGCCGCCGTCCTCCTGGCCGTAGATCTCCATGTCGCCGCCCGGGGCGATGAGGTCCACCTCCGGGCCGTAGTTGCTGTGGCAGCTCAGGTACGCCTCCGGGCCGTGGGAGGCGACGCCGAGCACGCCGTCGCAGTTGACCGGAGTCTTGCCGGAGGTCGGTTCGCCCTCGTTGCCGGCGGCGCCGACGATGATGACGTTGTCGCCCTCGAGCTCGGAGTAGACGTCCTGCTCGAACCCGCTGCAGGAACCTTCGCCCCCCAGGGACAGGTTGATGACGTCGGCGGGGTTGGCGTTGGCAGGCACCTCGGGGACCGAGCCGCCACCGGCCCAGTACGTGCCCTCCACGATGTCCGCAGTCGTGCCGCCGCACCGGCCGAGCACCCGCACCGCGAGCATCCAGCTCCCGAAGGCGGCGCCCGCGATCCCCACGCCGTTGTCCGCGTAGGCGGCGGCCGCTCCGCCGACGGAGGTCCCGTGCCAGGTCGAGTCGACGAACCCTTCGCCGCAGTCCGCGCCGTCGCCGGGATCGTTCCAGTCCGCGTCGCGGCCATCACCGTCGGCCGAGATGCTGGTGTCGCTGATGAAGTCGTACCCGCCGAGCACGCCGCCGTTGAGGTCCTCGTGGCCGGAGACGATGCCGGTGTCGACGATCGCGACCACGACCCCGCTCCCCGTAGCGACGTCCCACGCGGCGGGGAAGCCGACCAGGGTCGAGTACCACTGGTCGTCGAAGTACTCGTCGTTGGGCGTGAGGGTCGCCTGGAGCCGTTGATTCGGGGCGACGTCCAGCACCTCGGGAGCCTCGCGGAGCCGCGCCGCGAGGACCTCGTAGGCATGCTCGTCCGACGGGATGAACTCCACCCCAACGAGGTGCCAGCCCAGGACGCTGGGGCGCAGGTGCTCGAGCTGCACGCCCGTCCGCTGGGCGACGCGAGCGAGGGTGGTGCCGGGGTCGGCGACGTCGCCGAGCTTGATGAGGAGGGGCGCTTCGACCGACACCCAGGGGGCGAGGAAGTCGACGGATGCGACGGCCGGCGGCGCCAGCAGGAGCGCAGCGGCGAGGGCCACGGCGGGGGGAGCGAAGAGGCGCCGAGGACGGCGGGGCGCGGATCCGAGCATGGGTCCCTCCTGGGGCATGGCTTCAGCGGGGCTGTTGGCGGTTGTCCGGGGTGGCGTCGGCGACCTCGGGGAGCGCTTTGAGCGCTTCGATGAGGGCCGCCTGATCGTCGGCGGTGCGGGGCACCTCGGCGGGGGCGAAGGTGAGCAGCCACCAGCCCATGATCGACTCGCGGGTGTCGCTGACGGTCCCTGGGAGCGAGCCAGCGGTCAGCCCCTCGACGGAGGCTCCCTCGGCGAGCTTCACGAGCACCCGATCGTGGTCGTTGGCGGCGGGCTCGGTGACGACCGCCGGAGCGGGCGTGGACTCGGGGTCCGTCGTTCCCGACGAGTCGACCCCATCCCCGGTTCCGCAAGTAGCAGTGGACAACGCCAGGATCAGCACTGCGACGCGCATCGACTTTCCTCCGTCGACGAGGCTACCCCAGGACGGGGCTGGCGAGGAAGGGACTGCGCTACTGGCCGAGCCCGTAGATCTTCTCGGCGTTGCCCCACAGGATCGCTTCCAGCCGGTCGTCGCGCAGGCTCATCGCCCCCATCTCCACGAGGTACCGCTTCCAGTCGAGCCCGTTGGTCCCCCAGATGGTCTTGGCGCTGCCGGTGCGGCCGCTGACGAACCGGGTCAGCGCCGGCTCGAAGTACTTCGGCATCCAGGCGCTGATGTTCATGTAGACGTTCGGCCACTTGGTGCAGACGGCGATCATCTCGTTGACCCACGGCCAGCCGGTGTGGGTGCCGACGATGACGAGGTTGGGGAAGTCGCACGCGATCCGGTCCAGCTGCATCGGCCGCCCGTGCTCGCTCGGCATCGCCTCCAGCACGTGGCCGGTCTGCATCGACACCGGCACCCCGAGCTCTTCGCACTTGGCATACAGCGGGTACATCTTCCGGGAGTCGAGGCCGATGTCGTAGCCGTAGATGTGCACGTAGACGCCGCGGAAGCCGTGCACGGTGACGTCCGTCTCCAGCTTCTTGAGGCTCTCGCCGATGTGGTGGGGGTCGTAGTCGCCCAGCCCCACGACCCGGCCGGGGTAGCGCGCCGCGAGGTCGGCGATCCGGCCGGTCATGTCCATCGCGAACCGCTGCTGGCGGGGGTACGACCAGGCGAGCAGGTCCGTCGCCAGCACGGTGCGCACGCCGGCATCATCCATCGCCGCGATCAGGGCGTCGCCGTCCTCGTAGCCCTCACCCCAGGCGGCTTCCACCTGGCACTTGAGCTCGCCCGGCGAGTTCGTGGCCTCGACCCAGCTGTCCTTCCACTCCTTCAGCATCAGGGGGAAGAGGCAATCGATGGGGCGTCTGCTGGTCATAGGTCCTCCGAGGTAAGGCGCGCCTTATCGCACACCCCGACGGGGGCCTGTTGACGTCGATCACAGGAGTTCGCGCTGCCCCGGGCGCAACGCGGCGGCTAGGATCGCATCCGCATGTTCGACCTCCGCCTCCCGGTCGCCCTCCTCGCCACCGCCGCGCTCGCGCTTCCGACCGCGGCCCTCGCCCAGTCGGTGCCCCCACTGGATCGCGCCGCGGGGACCTGCACCTCCTGCGCGATGGACGGCTGGTCCGTGTCCATCACGTCGCCTGACATCATCACCGGCAACGGCCCCTGGCCGGGCGGCAGTTGGACCGTCAGCGACGTGGCTGGAGGCCTGCTCGAAGGCAACGTGATGCAGTTGATCCTGTCGGGCGGATCGACCCGCGAGGCCGTCTCGACCACGATCACCGGCCTCACGCCGGGCAACACGTACGACCTGTCCGTCTGGTACCAGAGCCAGATCCTCACCAACAGCGGCGGCCAGACGTACATCGGCGGCGACTTCCGAGTCACCATCGACGGGGTCGACACCGACTTCCCCACCAGCGTCGGCGATGCCTGGACCCAGGCGATCGTCCCGTTCACCGCCGGGAGCTCCACCGCGTCGTTGACCCTGACCATCCGAGACCTCGGGACGGGAAGCTACGGCGGCGGGGTGGTCGCCGACGACATCTCCATCGTGGTGGGCGACTCCTGCGATTCGGACGGGGACGGCTACGACCTCGCCGACACGGACTGCGGCGGCACCGACTGCAACGATCTCGACGCCTCCATCAACCCCGGCGCCACCGAGTACTGCGACGGCGTCGACAACGACTGCGACGGCGTCATCGACGAGGCCGACGCGGCGGATGCGAGCACCTGGTACGCCGACACCGACACCGACACCTTCGGCGACATCAACGACTTCATCGTCACCTGCGATCAGCCCCTCGGCTACGTCGCCGACGACAGCGACTGCGATGACACGGACAGCGCCGTCTACCCGGGCGCGAACGAGTACTGCAACGGTTACGACGACGACTGCGACGCCTTCATCGACGAGGGCGACGCCGTGGACGCCTCCACCTGGTACGCCGACACGGACACCGACACCTTCGGCGACGTCAACGACTTCATCGTCGCGTGCAACCAGCCCGCCGGCTACGTCGCCGACTTCACCGACTGCGACGACACCGACGGCGCCATCTACCCGGGCGCGGACGAGTACTGCAACGGCTACGACGACGACTGCGACGGAGAGATCGACGAGGACGACGCGGTCGATGCCACCACCTGGTACCCCGACGCCGACGAGGATCTGTTCGGCAACCCGCTCTTGCCGTTCGTCGCCTGCGAAGGGCCCGACGGCTACGTGGCGGACAACACCGACTGCAACGACGGCGACGCGAGCATCTACCCCGGCGCCCCCGAGATTCCGTACGACGGCATCGACCAGGACTGCGACGGCTCGGACCTGTGCGACGTCGACGCGGACGGCTTCCTCGCTCGCGTGTGCGACGGCGAGGACTGCAACGACGAGGACGACGGCGTGCACCCCGACGCGATCGAGGGCTGGTACGACGGCATCGACGCCGACTGCGACGGTTGGTCGGACTATGACCAGGACTACGACGGGTTCGACAGCGACGAGTACGGCGGCGACGACTGCGACGACGTCGATGACACCGTCTACCCGGACGCCCCCGAGATCGACGACGGCATCGACAACGACTGCAACGGGCTCACCGAAGACGACGACACCGACGGCGACGGCGTGACCGACGGCGCCGAAGTCGGCGACCTCGACGATCCGACGGACACCGACGGCGACGGCATCATGGACCCGCTGGACGACGACGACGACGGCGACGGCATCCCCACCGAGGACGAGATCGGCGACTACGACTGGACCGACCCATTGGACAGCGTGCCCGACACCGACGGTGACGGAACGCCCAACCACCTCGACGAGGACTCGGACGACGACGGCGCGACGGACGAAGAGGAGGGCGTCGAAGACGACGACTGCGACGAGGTCGAGAACTACATCGACGCGGACGACGAGGACGGTCCCTGCGGCCCCTCGGGCGACGACGACGACGACGACGACACTCGGACCGACTGCAGCTGCTCCGCCGGTACGGGGTCAGGCGCGGGCGTGCTCGGCATGTTCGGGCTGGTCTGTCTCGGTCTGGGACTGCGACGGCGGCGCTAGCTCAGGGCGCGGGCGCGGGCTCCGGCTCGGCCGCGGGCTCGGACGCCTCAGCCGGCTCGGCCGCGGGCTCAGCGGCGGGTTCGGCGGCGGGCTCCGCCTCAGGCTCTGCGGCCCCCTCCTCCAGAAGCGCTTGCACCGCCGCGGGGGGCGCGAACGGCAACTCACCCTCGAGGTTCATCTCGATCGACTCGCAGGTCATGATCTGCGCCATCCCCATCGCTTCGGAGCGGATGGTGCCGGGGTACATCAAGCCAGACTCGGTGGTGACCCAGTCGCCCATCACAGTGGTGCTCGTGATCTCCCCCATGATGGTCTCCGTGGTCGTCATCATGGCGAATTCCAGGCCCGTCTCCCGATCGAACAGAAGCGTGCGCTCGGGGAGGCCACCCCGGGGCACCAGCCGCACCTTCCAGACCGGCCGGCCCTCGAACTCGTCCGCGCCCAGGTTCTCCATCACCTCGTACCGCTCGGCCCACGGCGTCGTGACATCGGCGCTGAACGCCGCCTGGGCGGTCTCAGACTCGTCCTTCACCCGCGGCCCCTGCATCGGATCGTTGGACCACGCCGTCGTGCCGTCGAAGCCCTCCTCCATCAACCCCAGGCCCGGGATCTCGATGGCGACGTAGATCCGATCGGCCGCGGCGTACATCTGCATCGTCCCCGTGATGCCCTGCGCGGGCAGCGAGAACGTCCCGCTGATCTTCCAGCTGTCGTGCGCGTAGAGCTCGTTCTCCTTGGTGGTCGCGAGGTACTGCTCCCGCAACTCCAGCACCGTCGGAACCTCGTCGGCCTTCTTCTTCTTCTTCTTGCCTTTGCCGCCCTTGGCCGCGACGGCCGGAAGGGGGAGCAGCAGGGCGACAGCGACGAGCGCCAAGAGAGTCAGCAGCAGCGGGTGGCGGCGGGTCATTCAGTCTCTCCTTCGGGGGGATCGGCGGTCAGCCAGTCGAGGGCGGCGTCCAACGCCGGATCATGACCGGCGAGCAGCGCTTCGCGGGTCAGCGGGGTGACGACATCGGGCACGGCTCCGACGCCCTCGACGCGCTCGCCATCGGGGTCGAGCAGGTCGGCGGTGACGAACTGGAGGGCGTCGCCGTTGGGGAGCTCCTCGATGATCGAGGGCAGCGCCATGCCGGCGGACGTCTCGCCGAAGACTCGTGCGCGCCCGACCTTCTGCAGGCCCGTGGCGAAGATCTCGCTGGTCGAGACGGAGTGGCCGTCGATGAGGATCGCCAGCGGCACCCCATCCAGGCGCAGGCTCGGGGCGCGCGGGTTCACCACGAACCGCAGCGTGTTCTCGCGCGTGGTCATCGTGGCGAGGGCGACGCCCCGCTCCGCGACGAAGTAGCCGCCCATGCCCATGACCATGCCCGCGACCCCGCCGGGGTTTCCGCGGAGGTCGATGATCACGCCGTCGACGTCGCCCGCCTTGGCCGCGGCCATCGCCTCGCCGAAGGGTGCGGCGATGGCGGGGAGCCAGATGGTGAAGCTGACGTAGGCGACCCGGCCGTCGGCCAGCAGCTCCTGATCGAGCCGCGCGATCGCCTCCGGGAGCATGCCCAGCCGCACCGCCTGGCCCCGGCGGGGCGCCCGCTCGAGCGCCAACTCGACGGGGGCATCGCGGGCGTCCCGGAAGCGCACCGTCACCGACGTGCCGACCGTGCCCGCGAGGCTGCTCTGAAGCGTACCCACCGTGTACAAACCGCCGGACCGGGGCATCGCTTCGAGCAGGCGCTCGGCCAACGGACCCGCCTCCTGCGTACCCACCTGCTCCAGGACCCACCCCCGCTGCACCCCGGCCTCGTCGGCGGGGGAACCGGGTTCGACCGCGGTCACGACCGCCTCGGCCTCGATCAACCGCAGGGTCAGCCCCACCGAGCCGACGGGTCCATCCGGATCGGGCGCCTCGGTCTCCTCGGCGGGCTCCGGATCGGATTCGGGTGCCGTCTCCTCCGCGGGCTCGGCCTCGGGCTCCGGCTCGGGCTCCGGCTCGGCGGGCTCGTCGTCGGCTTCGGCCTCAGGCGCGGGCGCCTCCGGCTCGTCCCCCCGGGCCGCGAGGCTGTCGTAGGCGGTGCCGGGGATGACGGCGAAGTGCGACTCCCCCAGGAGGGCCAGCATCTGCGCGATCACGATCCGAACTTCGTCGGCGGTCTGCGCCGCCCGGGCCTGGGGCAGCAAGTCCTCGCGGACCGAGTCCCAGTCCAGCCCCTTCAGATCGGGGTCGGGGTAGACGTCGCCCACGCGCTGCCAGGCGTACAGGAACGACTCCTCGTGCACCGACGGCGGGCCCGCTTGCTTCGTAGGAAGGGTCGCGCACGCCGCCACCAGCGCGATCGAAAGCACCCCCGCTGTCCTCGCCCATGCGCGCATGGCGAAGGTCTAGCAGACCGGCGCTGGCGCCGGTTCCCGGGGGGTGCGGCCGCACATAAGTTGGCGCAAATTCCCACGAATCCCCTTGCGGACGATCGCCGATCGGGAAACCATCAAGGTATGGACACCGTTGGCGCCCTGACCGCACCCCTGCTCGTGACGCTGGACGTCGACTCGATCGACGCCTTCCTCAAGGGCTCCAGCACCCGGGTGATCTTCGCCCACGGCGGGGGTCGTTCCTTCGGTCCCGTGCTCAAGACGCTGCTGCACGGCCGCCTGGGATCGGCGCTGCGCTGCGGCCGGCTGGATCTGTCGACGCTGCCCCCCGACGACGACGAGGCCGCGGCGCGGTTCGCCGCCTGGATCGAGTTGGCCGGCACCCGCGACGCCTTCCCCCCGCCCGAGGGCTACTACGTGTTCCGCGGGCCGAAGCTCATGGGGTTCCACCCGCCGGCGGACGAGGACCTCGGCGCGTTCGGCCGGCTGGCGTTCACCGGCACCCGCGGCCTGTGGGCCTGGGCCCGCACCCGGGACGCGATCGAAGCCGGACGGCAGGTGCTCGGCGACGGTCCGGAGTTCGCGATCTGCTGCTTCCTGGAGGAGGCCGCCCGCGCCGCCACCCCCCGCCGCGCCCCCACCGCCAGCGACCGACGCCAGCGCACCGACCGCCGTGACGGCGGCACCCGCGGCTCTCCGCGCCGCGCCCGGGAGAAGCTCGAGGCGGAGCTCGGCGGTGCTTTCGGCGTGCTCGGAGTCTCCGCGACGACGCCGCTGAAGACCGTGCGTCAGGTGCGCAACCAGCTGATGCGGAAGCACCATCCGGACCGGCTCTCGGACCAGCCCGAGCGGGCCGCCGAGGCGACGACCTTCGTCATGCGGATCAACGAGGCCTACGCGGTCATCCGCAGGGCCCACGAGGCCGGCGCGCTCCTCTAGTCCGGCGCCTCCAGCAGCTCCCGCGCCCGGTCGCGGTAGGCCGCGCTGTTGGGGCTCTGATAGTCGACCTCCAGCGCTCTGCTGAACGCCTCGATCGCGTCGCCGTACACGCCCCGCTTGGCCAACACGATGCCGTGCTGGTGCCACGAAGAGGCCAGCTCCGGAGCGTCCGCGACCAGCGCGCTGGTGCCCGTCAGCGCCTCGTCCAGTCGGCCCAGCGCGATCAGGGTCACGATCTGGTTCGTGCGTGCGGGGAGGAACCCGCCCCCGGTCCGTTCGATCGCCGAGGTGTAGCGGGCCAGCGCCTCCTCCCACCGCTCGGCTCGGCGGGCGCTGTTGCCGACGTTGAACTCGATGCGGGCGGCGAGCCCGGGGAGGGCGTCTCCGTCCACCAGCCCCTCGGCGAGGGCCAACTGCGCGCAGCCCCGCTGGGGTCGCCCGAGGCGGTGAGGGCGTTGCCGAGGTTGAGGTTGGCGACCGCGTCCCCTGCCCTCGGAGCCGACCGACGAGCGCACCCTCAACGCCCGACTCCGGTCCTGGCTCGAGCGCGTCGCGCCGTCGATCGGGGTCGATCACGTCTCCCTGAGGCGCTACCTCGTCGAGGTCGGGTACCTGGACCGGACGGACGACGGTTCCGTCTACCGGGTCGTCACGCAGCCCACCGGAGCGCCCCGCTTCGACCCCCGGGTGGACGGGGTCGACATCGTCTCCCTCGTCGATGAAGCCCGGGCCGACGTCGAACGGCGACGGCTGCTGCACCGCCCCGCCGCCGCCATCTGAGCCCTACTCGGGGGCCCACCGGTTGGAGATCGTCTGCTGCGCCCGCTGCAGCTCCGGGGCGAAGTCCCACGACGGTGAGACCGTGTCCTCGTAGTGGTCCCCGTCGTCGTCGGACAGCAGGCTGACGGAGCGATTGAAGTCGGGCCGCGGGATGATGTAGCTGAGGTAGTTGTCGGTCATCCCGAGGATGGCGCGGTACTCCGTGTCGAGGTGGTCCAGCATCGGCGGCACCGACGGGTCCTCCGACAGTACGTACGGCCACGCGTGCACCTTCAGGCAGTCGCAGTCGCCGAACACCTCGCGGGTGCGGCAGTCCTGGTAGCTGAGCGTGTCGCAGTCGTGGTCGTGCTGGGTGAAGTACGTCGAGCCTGCCCCGCGGGCCGTCGGATCGACCGATTCGGCGGCCCACGCGGCGTCGTCGGGGAAGCCGCGGGCGAGCTCCGGCAGCAGCTCCCCGGGCACCGAGACGAAGCCGATCGGGCCCAGCTGCACGCGGAACGTGCGGGTCTCCAGGCAGCCCAGCTCGCTGTCCCCCGCGCGGGCGCAGATCGCCGGATCCTGGACCGCGTCCTCCAACCCCAGATCGAACAGATCCCGCGGTCCCAGGATGTTGTACGCGACGTTGTCCACGGGCACGTAGGCGGACGCCACGTCCACGTGCAGCGGGCTCGCGGAGATGTCCTCACCGGCGGCCAGCGCGTCGAGCGCGGCCTCGGCGATGTGGTGGCCGTGGGACGTCACGAAGGCCAGGAGCTGCGCTCGGCCCAGACCACGGCGCCGGCGTCGTCCACGACGTGGGTGCCGTCCTCCAGCACCAGCGGCAGATCGCCGCCAAGGGCCGACTGCATGCCGCCGAGGGCCTCCGGCAGGTGCAGCGCGACGCCGCCGTACTCGGCTTCGAGGAGCTCGCGGGTGACGCCCACCCAGTCGCTGGAGATGCTGTTGTTGTGGGAGCCGCGGACCTCCGGGTGGCCCGACCAGTTCGTCAGCGTGAACGCCGCGCCGCCCGAAGCGAGCAATCCCTGGAGCACGAGGAGTTGGTCGCTCACGATCACCGGATCGCGGCCGTCCTGGACCATGCCGTGCATGTTCTCGGTGGGGTTGGTGCCCCCGAACCGCGCGCCGTTGAAGACGTCCCCCCGGTCGCGCATGTGCGTGCGGCCGACCCGCAGCTGCACCGGATCCATGGCGGCGGCGGCGGCGCGCACGGCCGCTTCGATCGCATCGGTCACGCGCTGCTGGTAGGCGGGGTCCCGACCCGAGACGGGGTCGCTGAGGTTCTCCGGGTTGCCCCACAGCCCCATCGTGTCGGGTCCCTGGTGGTTGTGGCTGGAGGCGACGAGCAGGCGGGCGGGGTCGAAGCCGTCGACCGCGAGGGCGTCGCGGGCGGCGTGGATGCGGGGGGAGCCGAGGCCGACCAGATCGAGGGCGACGAACGCGATGTAGCGCTCGTCCTGGCTGATCACGACGGCCCGCGCGTAGATCGGGTCGTGGATGTCCTGGGCGGGGCGCATCGGGCCGAAGCCGCCGATGAAGACCGCGTCGAACCAGCCGTCCCCATCGACGTCGTCGAACGGTTCGTCGCAGTTCTCCCCCGCCGCGGTGGGGTCGTCGAGGCAGCCGTCGAAGTCGGCGTTGTCGTTCAGGTCGGTGAACGTCTCGGTGATCACGGGAGTGAGATCGACCACCGCGGCGCCAGCGTAGGTGACGCCGTCGGCCTCCAGGGTCATGCCCAGGGGCGGCGGATCGGCGGCGCACCCGGCGAGGGCGAGGACGGCGGCGAGCGAGCGCAGGAGGGTTTGCTCCATCGTCAGCCGTCGTGGCAGCAGCGCATCCCGATGTGCTCGCTCTTGAAGTCGTCGACGCGGTCGGTGCGGCCGGCGCAGCGCGAGTGCTTGGCGTAGGAGCCGACCTCGGCGGGCTTGATGACGTGTCCGCCGCCCTTGGCGGTCGAGGTCCACTCGCCGACGCCGCCGCTCATGCCGACCACGCCGTACCCGGAGACGCACGCGGGGAAGTCCGACAGCCGGTAGCCGCCTTCGAAGAAGCCCGATCGGGGGCAGGCCTCGGGGTCCCACTCATCGCCGTAGCTGAAGACCTTCGACTTGGGCCCGCGGCACGCCTTCTCCCACTCGTCCTCGGTGCACAGCCGCTTGCCGAACTTCTCGCACAGCAGCCCCGCTTCGACGTGGGTCATGCCCGTCAGGGGGGGGGCGTAGGGGTCGTTGAGCATCGGGTTCACGAAGGGGAGCTCGTCGATCCAGTAGCCCTGGGTCTCGATGATCGACTCGGACCGCTCGGCCGAGCCGCCCTCTTCGTCGTACCGATCGAACCGTCCGGCGACGTACGTGCCCGCGGGGATCCAGGTCATCCCGTCCTTCGGGGGATCGCCCGGGGCGCGGACGCGGCCCGGGTCGTGCTCGGCGCGCAGCAGATCGCGCCGCTCCTGCTCGTCGGCGCGCAGGTCCTCTTCCGTCGGCTTCAGGGCGATGAAGCCGAAGACGAGTCCGAGGACCACGAGGCCGAACCCGGCGACCATCGCGAGGCTGCGGCCGGCCGGGCCGTGCTCGGCGGTGTGGCTCCCCGCAAAGGCGTTCTCAAACTCCACCGCGAGCGCTTCGGCGCCCGCGAACCGGTCGCCGGCGGAGAAGGAGAGGGCCACCTCGATCAGGTCGTCCAGCTCCTGGGGCACGTCCTTGCGGAGCTCCGAGGGCATCTCGTAACTGCCCTCGGGGGGGCTCCCCGTGAGCGCCTCGTACAGCAGCACGCCGACGGCCCAGACCTGCGCCGAGCCGTGCCGGCGGCCGCCCAGGCCGGTCTCTTCGGGGGCCTTACGCCACGCCGCCGCCTCGGGGAGGCCATCGTCGCCGATGAGGTCCTTGTCGAGCATCCAGGAGCGGCCCCAGCCGAGGATGCGGACCTCCGCCAGGGTCTCCGCGGTGGGCTCTTGCACGATCATCACGTGCTCCGGCCCGAAGTGGCCGTGCGTCTCCGGGCGGAGGGCCACGAGGCGGTCGCACAGCGCGGTGAACACCTGCTCGATCCAGTGCAGGTCGAGCGGCTGATCGGCCTCCGCCAGCACTTGCTTCAGGGTGCGTCCGCCGACCCGCTCCATCTCCACCCAGAGCAGGTCGTCGTCTTCGCCCCAGGCGCGGGGGTTGACGACGCCGGGGTGCTTGCGCCCCTTGCTGAGCTTGGCCTGAAGCACCTCCAGGCTCATCCGCTCGTCCAGGACGTCGTCGCGCAAGATCTTCAGGGCACCCTCGACGCCGTTGGCGTCGGTCACGGCGAACACGGGGCCGAGCAGACCTTCGCCCAACCTCGACTTGATCGTGTAGCCCGCGAACGTGGACCCGACAGCCGGTTCCTCGACCGGATGCTGCTCTGCGGCGATCTCAGCGATGCTCTTCACGACAGCGGCCCCTCCAACTACGGACTGGGAATCTTAGCGGGAGCAGCGCCCGACCGTTGGCTGCAAACGCGCCGTCTGCACCGAATCTGCACACAAAGCGCGCCGGACCTGTGCGGGACCTGGGGGGTTCCTTCGGGGAGGCTGTCTAGCGTGATTTCCGTCGCCCCCACTGGAGCCCTCGATGACGGAAGTCCCCCCTGTCACACCCCCGAACCGGATCGACCTGGTCCGCGGCACCCTGGGCTTCGCCCTGCTGGGCCTCGCCGCGGGGGTCGGATCGCCCGAACTGGTCAGCGGCTTGAAGACCGCCCCCACCGTCGTGGTGGTGGTCACGGTGCCCCTGGTCATCACGATCCCGAGCCTGGTGGTGATGCACCAGTTCGGTCAGTTGCGCGCCTCCCCCGAGGCGATCACGGCGGCGGCGGGACGCGGCCTGGTGCGGGCCGGCCAATTGGCTGCAGGCCTTGCCCCGGTGGTGCTGTTCCTTGCGCTGACCTCCGACATCTGGCGCGGCGCGCTGCTGATCGCGATGGCCGGCTGCGCGGCGGCGGGGCTCGAGACGGCGCGGGCGACGCTCGTGGCGGTCGTGCGGCAGGCCGGTCCTCAGATTCCCCTCGAGCGGCTGCGCATGGGCGCGCTGGCGAGCGGATGGATGCTTCTTTGCGGCCTCGTGGGGCTGCGCATGGCGACGCTCGTCGGCATGGGACTTTGACGTGGCGGTTCCGGTGGAACGAACCCGCCTTCTGTCCCTTGCCGCGGACGTGCTCGCGCGACCCCTCGGGCTGATCGATGCGGGCGACCGTCCCGAAGACCTCGCCCGGTTGGCACCACGGCTTCTGCTGTTGGTGCTGATCGGGGCGGGACTCTTCGGGGCGGTCGTCGGCTCGTATCGGGGGGACCCCAGATCCTGGTGGCGGCGATCAAGATGCCGATCGTCTTGCTCGTCCCCGTCGTCGTCTGCCTGCCGGCCCTGCGCGCGCTCTACGCCGTCGACGGAACGCCCGTGTCCGCGTCCCGGGCCAGCCTCGCGGCCTTGGTGGCGGTGGCCCGGATCGCCATCCTGTCGACCGCCGCGACGCCGATCTTGTGGCTCATCTACTCGCTGGAGGTGTGGCACGGACTGGCGCTGATCCTGATGGTCGGCGTGCTCCTGATGGTCGGCCTCCCGGGGCTCATGACCATCGAGCACGCGCTCGCCCCCAAGGGCAAGACGTCGCTGACGAAGTCGCTCGCGACGGTCTGCCTCGTGGGGCTCGTGCTGGCGCAGTCGGGGTGGTTGCTGCGGCCGTTCATCTCGGTTCGCTCGGAGCCGATGATGGTGCTGTGCCCGATGGGCGATGACGTCTTCGACGGGCTCGGCGGTCACCTCACCATTCGGACGAGCGAGCGCGCCTTGGCGTCGCTCAATTGCACCGACAAGGTCAGGACTGACGTCCTGCCCTTCATCTACACGCTGTTCTGATGCTGGCTTCAGGCCTCGCCCAGGCAGCAGGGTGGTTGGGGGTGTTGGGCGCGTACGTCGCCCTCGGCGGCGTGGTCGGGGTGCTCCTGCAGCGCACGGGGCAGCCCGCGACGATGGGGCTGTCGGCGTTGGTGGTGTGGCCCCTGCTTCTGCCGACGCTGCAGAAGCCGACGGAACCGCCACCGCAGGCCATCCTCCGCGACGGTCCTCGGGCCGAGCAGATCACGCTGACCTTCGCCGCCGCCACGCGGGCCCTCGCCGACGGGCCGGAGGTGGCGGGGGGCCAACGAGAGCTCGACGCCCTGCAGCGGGCGCTGGAGCGGACGGACGCCCGGCTGGCCTGGGTGGACGCCCTGCTGGAGACGGACGCGGGGCCCGGAGCGGAGGAGGATCTCGCCCGCCTCCAGGCCGCGCGGAACCACGCCGTGGGCGAAGCGGACGCGGTGCTCGCGGGGGTCTCGCAGTTGCGGCTGCAGATCGGCCTGGCGGCGCTGTCGGAGCTTCGCGGGGAGGGGACCCCGGCGGTGCAGGACCGGCTCCGGGAGCTTCACGCGCGTGTCCAGGCGATCGAGGAACTCGGTGCGGAGTAACCTGTTCGGTGCCGTGATGACGCCAGCCCGCATCCTCATCGTCGACGACGACCCCCACCTGCGTGAGATGGTGAGCTACGCGCTGTCGCGGGCGGGCTTCGACGTCGGCGAGGCGTCCAACGGCCGGGCGGCGCTGGACGTGCTGGAGCGGCAACCGGCAGACCTGGTCGTGCTGGATGTGCTCATGCCCGAGCTCGACGGCCTCGAGGTCTGCCGCGAGCTGCGGCGGCGCTCGGCGGTTCCGATCGTGTTCCTGTCGTCCAAGAGCGAGGAACTGGACCGCGTGCTCGGCCTCGAACTGGGCGGCGACGCCTACCTCGCCAAGCCGTTCTCTCCGCGGGAGCTGGTGAGCCAGTGCAAGGCGATCCTGCGCCGTACCCGGGGCGCCGTCACGTCGGACGAAGAGGCGGCCGCGGGGCCGCTCCAGGTCGGCCCCATCGTGCTGGACCCGGTGGCGTTCGAGTGCCGCATCGAAGGCACCGACGCGGGCCTCACGGTGACCGAGTTCCGGCTCCTCCAGGTCCTGATGGAGACCCCGGGGCGGGCGTTTACGCGCGACGAGTTGGCGTTGCGGGCGTACCCGGATCGACGGTTCGTGGCGGGCCGCACGGTGGACTCCCACATCCGACGCATCCGCCACAAACTGCGCGACGGTGGCGGGGGCGATCCCATCGAGACCGTGCACGGGCTCGGCTACCGCCTCCGCAAGGGCTGACGTGCCCGACCCGCCCCTTCCCTCGGTCCGCTTCCCGCTGCGGGTGTGGCTGGTGGCGTCGTACGTGTTCGTGCTCGCGGTGCCGCTGGCGATGCTGGTGACCACGACGTTGGTGATGCGGTACCTGGGCCAACAGGACCTGATGCGGCCGACGTTGGTGACGCTGACGCTGCTTGCGCTGGCCGGCACGACCCTGCTGTCCCTGGCGATCAGCCACTTCCTGTCGCGCTCGCTCCGGGCGCTGTCGGCGGTGGCCCACGGGATCTCGGAGGGGCGCTTCGCGGAGACGGCGATGCCGGGGGCGAACTCTCACGTGATCGAGGTGGCGGGGCTGGCCGGCGACATCGGCGCGCTGAACGACCGCCTGCGCCAACGGCTGGCCTACATCACCGAATTCGCGGGCAACGTGTCCCACGAGTTCAAGACGCCGATCACGACCCTGCGGGGCACGGTCGAGCTGCTGCGGGACGACGACGAGATGCCGCCGGAGCAGCAGGCCCGGTTCCTCGAGAACGCCCTGGCCGAGCTGGACCGGATGGAGCGCCTCGTGGGCGGGCTCCTGGCGTTGGCGCGGGCCGAAGAGCAGAGCGAGCGGGAGCCCCTGGCCCTGGCCGAGCTCGTCGCCCGGGTCGCGCAGCGTCACCCTGATGTCGTCGTCGAGCCGGGCGCCGGGCGCGTGATCGGCGAGGCGAGGCAGCTGGAGGCCGCCTTGGACAACCTCGTCGAGAACGCCGTCCACCACGGCGCCGGCGCGCCCGTGCACGTGGTGGGCTGGAGCGACGAGGGCGCCACCGGCGTGGACGTGATCGACGCGGGGCCGGGGATCTCGGAGGCGAACCGGGCGCTGGTGTTCGATCGCTTCTTCACCACCGATCGCGAGGGTGGTGGCATCGGCCTGGGCCTCAGCCTGGCGCGGGCGGTGTGCCGGGCCCATGGGGGGGAGATCGAGGTGGAGAGTGCACCGGGGAAGACCCGGTTTCGGGTGTCGCTTCCGCGGACGAGCTGAGCCGCTGGAAGCCTCCTCCTACCCCATGAAGGCGGGGGACCACTTCGCGACCATCACCCAGATCGTGCCGGCCGCGATGATGAACGCGGGGAAGCCCAGGGCGAGCCAGGCGAGGCGAGCCCGCGCGAAGTCGGGGCCGAGCTCGGTCCCCTGCTCCAGCGCCGCCTCGGCGAGCGTGCGCATCCGGTACTGCAGCGCCACCGCGGGGAGCCAGAGCAGGCCGGCGCAGACGAAGCCGAGCAGCCCCAACCCGACCCATCCCTCGGTCCACGGCATGCCGAACAGGTTGGCCATCCAGAGCCCCGTGATCGGGAGGATGAGCGCCGAGGGGACCGTGAAGAGCCAGTCCGCGAGCACGATCTCGCGCTGAGCCCACACGACGACCCGCAGGTCGCCCGAGGCGTCGGCGCGCAGCTTGTACCAGGCGCTCCCCATCCCCACCCCCAGGAACAGCAGGGCGCCGAGCACGTGCAGGGTCTTCAGGACGAAGAAGAGCATCGCTTCACCAGGACCAGCGTACCGACGACGATGGGGACGTTCTTGGTCAGGGGGCCGAAGGGATGGATCCAGAGCGCGGGCTCCTGGATCGAGACGAGGACCGGGAGCACCAGGAGGGCGGCGACCTGGCAGAGCAGCAGCCCGATGAGGAGGCGGCCCGGCTTCAGCGCCAGGACCGCGATCCCGGACGCGATCTGGGCCACGCCCATGCCGATCAGGAAGAGTGACGGGTCGATGGGGACGAGGCCGCTGCCGGCGACGATCTCGACCTCCCAGGGCTGCTGGAAGAGGATCTTCGGGAACAGCCCCTCCGTCATCCAGATGACCGCCATGCCGGCGCGCAGCAGCCACGTCGCCCGCTCCGTCCAGCCTTCGCGCGCGACCAGCCAGGCCGTCCAGAGCACGGCGATCAGGGGGAGGTTCTTGGTCAGCACCCCGACGGGGTGGGCCAGGAGCATCGGATCCAATCCCGCCAGCAGGACCGTGAAGGTGGCGACCGCGCCGGTCTGCAAGACGGTCAGCAGGGTCGTCGGCTGGGACCGCGCGACGATCAACGCGAGCATCACCTCACCGGCGCAGGTGACGTACATCCAGGAGGGGCCCAGGCCGAGGCGGCCGAGCCAGTGGGCCCCCATCACGCAGTAGTCGTGGTGGACGACGAGCACACCAGTGGCGAACCAGACGAACGCGACGGACACCAACAGGGCGCGGACGTAGCGCCGGTCGGCATGGAGCCTCGGGCTCGGGTCGGCGGTCGGACCCAGGTCTGGCGACGGGGGCGGGACTAGGCGCAGAACAGCTGCGAGGGGTCCTCGCAGGGCTGGCAGTCGCCGGCACCCATGAGCGGGATGGCGAGCGCGATCAAGAGGAACAGCAAGGCGATGCGGCGCATGGGATCTCCTGGGGGTCGACGGCGATCCACCGTCGGCGCGGGGTCTCTAACACGCCCGGGCGGTGGGGGCACCCCCGAACATCAGCGCCCCGGACCGCCGTCAGATCGATCGGAGGAACGCGACGAGGGCCTGGCGATCGGCAACGTCCAGATCGAGCCCCCACGGGTGCCCCCGCTCGGTCCGTTCCGGATCGAAGAACTCCTCCAGGGAGCCGATGGCGCCGTGGTGGAGGTAGGGGCCGGTGCGGCCGACGCCCCGCAGGCTGGGGATTCGGTAGTAGCCGGTGCGGCGGATCGGGCTGAGCCCGGCGGAGTCGTCGGTGCCGACCTCCTCCACGGTCACGCGCCGATCCGACGTGTACAGCGGGGGCGTGTGGCACCCGTCGCAGCCCGCATCGGCGAAGACCTGCTCGCCCGCCTCGGCTTCGGGCGCGGGGTCGGGGTCCAGCGGCGGCGGAGGAGGCTGGGCGCGGACGAACTCGGCGAGGGCCCAGGAGAGGGCGCGGGGAATTCGCGTCTGCTCGCGCGACGCGGTCATGAACAGGGTCTCGCATCGCACCGCCAGGGTGGCGTTGCCCCGGTGGTGCCAGTTGGCGTTCTGCTGGAGGAACGGCAGGTCGATGAGCCCGCCCAGGTCGGGGATGGCGAAGGGGTTGAAGCGGCCGTCGGCCTGCACGTCGGCCCGACCGGGCCCGAGCCGATCCAGATCCGCATAGGAGGTGTCCTCCAGCTCGGGGGGGAGCTCGCCCGGCTCGAGCCCCTGGACGAGCAGCCGGGCCGCCCCGACGTCCATGTCCTTGTTGGCGACGATGGGCAGCAGGCTGTCGTACGGATCGAAGCTGCAGTGGCACTGCCCGCACGTGGGCCCGAGCCGGACCGAGCCGTCGGCGGTCTCGAACACCCGAAGCCCCACCCAACGCTCGGGCGTGCGCAGGAAGCCGGCGCGCTCCAGCCCGTCGGGGAGGGCCACCAGTTCCTCGTACATCGTGTCGGCGCGGAGCGGGTACTCCGCCATCACCCGCTGCCCCAGTTCGGCCCACGCGATCGGGTCGGTGGGCAGCTCGTCAGGAGTCAGGGAGGTCGCCTCCGCGGGGTCGAACTCCAACGGCAGGCCGGCCGCGAGCCGCTCCCGATCCGCGTCGGTCAGCCAGCGCGACGGGGGATCCCACTCGGGCAGCACGTCCCAGCCCTCCCCGTCGATCCCGTACTGCTCGAGCCGGCGCTGCGCGTAGATGTTGTCGGTCGAGACGAGGTCCCGTTCCAGGATCCCCCGGCGATACGCGACATCCTCGATGTACGCCGTCGGGTCGTCGTCCAGCCACCCCTCCGGAGGCAGCTCGCCGGAGACCTCGCAGCCCCCCACCCACGCCGCGAGCAGGGCGGCCGCGCCGATCGACCACGCCGTCGATCGCGGGAGGGGGCGAAGCGTATGGGAGTCGCGGGTCAGTACAGCCGGACCTCGCTGATCAACGCTTCGCAGGACTGGATCGACAGCACGGCCCCTTGCCCCGACGTGCTGACCGTGACGGTCTCCAACACGCCGTACATGGTGCTCGTCGCGCTTCCCAGGGGTGCCCCGGTGGGATCCGTGAGGGACACGGTGGTCAAGCCGGGCGAGCCCACCTCGGTGAGGTCGACCTCGACGCTGGAGACGGTGCACGACACGCCGAGCAGGTCGGCGAAGAGCTCGGCCGGTGCGAGCCAGAAGGCCGGGCCGGCGTTGAACGCGGCGCAGGGCTGCGGGCAGGTGGGAGCGGCGTAGGGGTTGGTGTTGAAGACCACGCCCTGGTCGGTCCAGGGCATGCCGCAGATGCCGACGCCAACGGAGCTGGACATGCTCAGCACGATGCCGCCCAACGAGGAGCAGGGCACTGGACCCGCCGTATCGTCGTCGTCCGGCGCGGTGTCGTCGTCATCCGGCACGGTGTCGGCATCGTCGGGCGCGGTGTCGTCATCGTCGGGCGCAACGTCGTCGTCGTCAGGGGCGACGTCGTCGTCATCGTCGGACGTCGAGTCGTCGTCATCCGCCACCGGACAGGCTGTGCCACCGAGCATCAGGGCGAACACGACCAGCAAGAGGGTGAGACGTTCAACCATGGCGTTCCTCCTCGATCGGCTGCGGAGCCAGGTCTTGGATCATCAAGGAACGTGCCACTGCCCGGTCGATCCCGATCTTGCCGCGGCACACCGACTGGATTGCGGGACGCCGGCTCCAGCCGTGCCTTCGCGCACACCTTGGTGTGGGTTCCCGCACACCTCATCAAGCGGGTTGTCCCCCGCGCCGCCTCGTGCGATGCCACCCCATGCGAATCGTCCTGTTGCTGCCCGCGCTGCTGCTGTCCGCCTGCCCCGCCCCCGAGCCGCCGCTGGGGGAGGACTTCCTCTGGGGCACCGCCAGCGCCGCGTGGCAGGTCGAGGGGGACTACGACCCCGACCCCGACGACGAGTTCGAAGTCCGCAGCAACTGGACCGTGTGGGCCGAGCGGGGCTGCGTCACCGAGGGGCAGACCAACGACGTCGGCAGCGGCTTCTACAGGGGCTACCGCGACGACTTCGCGCTCGCCGCCGCCCTCGGGAACAACACGTACCGGCTGACCATCGACTGGACCCGCATCGAGCCCGAGGACGACCACTGGAACGAAGCCGCGCTGGACCACTACGTCGAGGTCCTGCAGGCCGCCCGCGACGAGGGGCTCACCCCCATGGTCACCCTGTGGCACTGGGTCATGCCGACGTGGGTGCAGAACCCGACGGAGGAAGACGGCTTCGACGGGCTCGTCCTCGATCCGGGGCCCGGCTCCTTCTTCGTCGACGAGTTCGAGGAGTTCGTCCGCTACGTGGCCCCCGCCATCGGCCCTCACGTCGATCTCTACTCGATCCTCAACGAGCCCTTCAGCGTCATCAGCGGCGGCTACATGAACGGCCCCTGCGGCGGCGGCGCGTTCCCCCCGGGCACCCCCCTGCTCGACTTCGACGGAGCCCGCGCGACCACCATCAACCTGCTGTTCGCGCAGGGGGCCGCCTGCACCGCGCTGCGGGAGGAGGACTCGGCCGACATGGACGACGACGGCGTCGGCGCCCTCTGCGGCCAGGCCCAGGGCACCAACGTCATCCGCCCGCTGATCCCCGGCGACACCGAAGACACCGAGGGAGCGGCGCAGCTGGACTGGTTGGTCAACCACGCGACCATGGCGGCGCTGATCGACGGCATGCTCGACGTCGACATGGACCGCGCCTTCACCACGACGGTGGCGGACGACCCCGACCTCCCGATCGACGAGGGCTACTACGAGGAGCTCGCGGGCTCGTTGGACTGGCAGGGCATCAACTACTACGGCCCGATCCGCGTGGACGGCCTCCCCGGCTCGGTGCTCGGCGGGCTCCCCAACATCGACGTCGCCGACTACGACCCCACGCTCCCCCACAGCACGCTCGGCTACGCCATCGACCCCGACGGGCTCGGCGAGATCCTCGACGACTTCGCCGTCTACGGCCTGCCCCTGTACGTGACCGAGAACGGCCTCGGGGACCCCGACGGGGACGACCGCGCGATGTTCCTGGTGGAGCACGTGGACCAGATCCAGGCCGCCGCCGAGCGGGGCATCGACCTGCGCGGCTACTACCACTGGAGCCTGACGGATAACTTCGAGTGGGCCCACGGCTTCGACCAGAGGTTCGGGCTCTACCGCGTCGACTTCGACGACCCCGATCTGCCGCGCACCCGCACCGCCGGAGCCGATGCGTTCGAGGAGGTGATCGCCGCGGGAGGCATCACCGACGCGATCCGGGACGCCTGGGTGCGCGAGCGGTACGCCTCCGACAGTCGACCTTGACCGCCTCCTAGGCCGGCGGCCCTGACTGGGGTAATGGTCACCGTCTGCGATGGAGGACGGGACGATGGGCGATCGAGAGGGTGGGTTGGGTGTCTACGTGCCGCGACTGGCGGCGCGCGTCCGTGAGCACGGACGGCTCGAGTTCGAAGGGGCCGCGATGTTCGCCGGTCTCTCGGGCTTCACCGCGCTGGGCCAGAAGTTGGCCCCCCGCGGCGCCGCGGGAGCCGAAGAACTCAGCCGGATTCTCGACCGCACCTTCGGCACCCTCCTGGACCTGATCGACGAGCACGGAGGGGACGTCGTTCGACTGGCGGGGGACGCCGCCCTCGCCGTCTTCCCCTCGGACGGCGCCCTCGACGTCGCCGCCGCCCGGGCCGTTACCTGTGCGCTGGCCGCGCAGGAGGCCCTCGATGGTCGCGAGGAGGCCACGGCCACGCTGCGGCTGAAGATCGGACTGGGCGCGGGCAGCCTCGTCGCGCTCGACCTCGAGGGCGACGAGGCTGCCACGAACTGCTCTTCGCCGGCCCCGCCCTGGCCGACGCCACCCTGGCCGAGGGCAGCGCCGAAGTCGGCGAGGTCCTCGGCGCTCCGAGCCTCCTGCCGCACCTGGAGGGCGCCGAGTTCGGCCCGGAGCGAAACGGGCCCCGGCCGCTCTTCGCGATCCGCACCCCCGCGCGGGGCACCGCGATGGAGCCTTCCGCCGACGACGTGGCCGGACCGATCCTCCCGACGGCGCTGCGCAAGCGTCTGGAGGCCGGCGAGCAGGAGTGGCTCGCGGAGTTCCGTCGCGTCAGCACCCTGTTCGTCGGAGTTCCCGAGATCGACTGGTCGGCTCCGGACGCCCAGGAACGGGGTCGGGATCTGCTCCGCGCCGTGCAGCGCGGCATCGAACCGTTCGGCGGCGTCGTCGACAAGATCCTGCACGACGACAAGGGCACGGTCGTAGTCACCGCCTTCGAGCTCCCCGCCCACACTCACGAGGACGATCCCGCGCGGGCCGCGCTCGGCGCACTCGCGGCGGCCGAACACCTGGAAGCGGGCGGCTTCAGCAACTCGATCGGCGTCAGCACCGGCCGGGCGTTCTGTGGCTCCTACGGCAGCACGCGACGGCGCGAGTACACGCTGCTCGGCAACTCCGTGAACCGGTCCGCCCGCATCATGGGCGGGGCCGACGGCCGCGTACTGTGCGACGCCTCGACCACGGAGGGAGCCGGGCGCCGAGTCGCGTTCGAGGAGCGCGGCGCCTTGAAGCTCAAGGGTCTGACCGAGCCCGTCCCCGTGCATCAGCCGCTGGGGCGAAGCGCAGCGACCTCGGTCGCGATCGAGCCGGTCGGCGAAGTGGTCGGCCGGGAAGAGGAGCTGGAGACCCTCCGTCCCTGGATCGAGCAGCCCGCGGGGCTGGTGCTGATCGAAGGCAAGGCCGGGATCGGCAAGTCGGCGCTCGCCGGCGAGGTACTCAGGGAAGTCGACGGACTGGTGCTCGTCGGCGGCGCAGATCCGACGAACCAGAACACCAGCGGCCACGCCTGGCGGGGGATGCTCGCGACCTGCCTCGGGTCGGAGCCCCTGGAGCGAGCCCGCGAGCTCCTCGCCGGCCGCCCGGAGCTGCTGCCGTGGCTTCCGCTCCTGGAAGACCTGCTCCCCGTCGGCGCCACCGCCACGCCTCTGACGTCGGAGATGGAAGGCCAGGGCCGGGCCGAGGCCCGCGATCAGCTCGTGGTCGAGCTGCTGCGCCAGGAGGCTCCCGCGGTGATCTTCCTCGAGGACGCGCAGTGGTTCGACTCCGCCTCGTGGGGCCTGCTGCTCGCCGTGCGTCGCACGATGCCCGACCAGGCGGTGCTGCTGACGACCCGCCCGCTGGGGGACACGCCCCCCGACGCGTTCCGCGAGATCCACGAGCGGTCGACGGAGTACCTCGTGCTCACGTCGCTCTCGGACGAGGCCATCGCCGCCCTGGCGGCCCACACCCTCGGTGCGCGCGTGCTGTCCGACGAGGTCGAGGCGTTCCTCGTCGGCCGCGCCGAAGGCCACGCGCTGTTCGCCGAAGAGCTCGCCCTGGCGCTGCGGGGTTCGGGGGTCGTCACGCTGGATGGGGAGACGGCGGTCGCGCGGTCCGCGGACGTCTTGAACGACCTCGGACTGCCCGAGACCGTCGAAGGGGTGATCGGGAGCCGCATCGATCAGCTGTCCGCCGAAGAGCAGATGGCGGTCAAGGTCGCCAGCGTCGTCGGACGCGTCTTCGCCTTGACCACGCTCCGGGGCGTTCATCCGATCGAGGAGCAGCGAGCCCTGGTCGGGGACCACGCCGCCGCGTCGTCGAGCACGAACTGACCACGCCGGAGGTGCCCGAGCCCCACCCCGCGTGGCTGTTCAAACATGCCCTGGTCCAGGCGACCGCCTACCAGCGGATGGTCCCTTCGCAACGCGCCAAGCTGCACGCGGCGGTGGCGTCTTGGCTGGAGACCGAGCAAGAGAGCCCGCCGTGGTCGCTCCTGGCCTGGCACTGGAAGCAGGCCGGCGACGATGCCAAGACGGTCGAGGCGTGCTCGGCCGCGGGCCAGGAAGCGCTCGACCGGTTCGCCAACACCGAGGCGCTGGGCTTCTTCGGTGACGCCCTCCGGCTCGGGACCGACGTCCCTCCGCTGCGCCGCGCCCGCTGGCATGCAGGGGCGGCCCAGGCACTGCGGCGGGAGGGTCGCTGGGCGGAACTCGAGGAGCACGGCCTCGAAGCACTCAGGCTCATCGGCTTCCCCCTCCCCGCCGCAAAGCTCGTCGTCGTCGGCTCGCTCTTCAAACAGATGGGGACCCAGATCCTGCATCGGTACCTCCCGTTGTTCCCCGAACGGACCGGGGAGCCGAGGGAGCGGCACCAGCTCGCCTCGGAGGTCCTGCAGGTGCTGGGAGAGCACTACTACCGTCGAAACGACGCGCTGATGATGCTGACGACCAACTGGACGCAGGCCAACCACGCCGACCGCGGTGGGACCTGCGCGGCGGCTGCCTACGCGTATTCAGGGATCGCCGTGATGCTCGCGTTCATGGGGCTGACCGGGATCCGACGGAAGTACCACGAGCGCGCGGCGCGAACCGCTCGCGAGACCGGCCGGGACGGCGTCTTCGCCTACGTCAACACCTTGAAGCTCGCGGACGGCGCCTCGACCGGCGAACTGGACTACGTCGACGCCCCCTTCGGCGAGGCCTCGGCGCTCTATCCGAAGCTCGGGGACAGCTTCAACCACGAACTGACCCTGTCTCTGCTGGCGTTCTCTCGCATGCACATGGGCCGGTTCGACGAGTCCCGGGCCCTCGCGGAGCAGCTCTGGGCGTCGGCCCACCCCTGGGGCGAGGCTCAAAACCAGAGCCTCGCGCTGTCGGCCCAGCTGTCCATGGACCTCGCCGAAGGCCAGTCCCAGGTGGAGCAGTTGGAGGTGCTCGAGCCGTTCCTGGAGCGGATCCCCCACGTCGACCAGGTGCTCGCGACCGGACTGCTCGCCCAGGGCTGGATGGCCCATGGTGACGAGGCCCGGGCGCTGGAGTTCGCGGAGCGATGCGCCGCCCTCATGAGGGAGCAGGCGCCGACGATCTACTACTGCCTGCTGGGCATCGCCGGATTCACGGAGCTGTACCTGGACCTGCTCGAGGCTCGTCCGGAGGCGGCCGACAGCGCCGCCTGGAAGGACTCGGTGGAGCTCGGCCTCAAGATGATGGGCAGCGTCTCCCAAATGCAGGCGGTGTGCCGTCCCCGACGGTGGATTCTGGCGGCCCGCTGGGACCGTCAGCGGGGCAAGTCAGCCGCGGCGGCCAAGAAGCTGAAGAAGGCACGCTCGCTCGCCAAGCTCGTCAACGGGGCCTGGGACGAGCGGCTCGTCGACGAGGAGCTGGCGCGGCTCGCCTGATCAGCGCTTGCCGCGGAGCCGGCGCAGTCCGTTTCGACCCTCGCGCACCAGATCCGCGAGCCCTCCCCGGGTCAGGCTGTCGATGAGCTGGTAGTCGGTTCGGCAGGAGCCGTGGCAGGCGCCCGACCGGACCAACGGCCGGGCCAACGCCGCCTCCAGCGTCTCGTGCTTCAGATCCCCCAGCGGCTGGTCGCACTGGCAGCAGCCGGAGACGCGAAGGTCCGGGTAGATGGCGATCTGCCCCAGCTGCTCGGGCGTGCACGGCGGCGCGGTGCGGGTGGTCAGGAACGTCTCCGCCAGAGTGATCTGTTCGTCGTCCTCGAACAGCGCGCCGGGGTCGGCGGCCCGCACCCGGCGAAGCAGCCGGACGATGTCGCCGGCGGCGCTGGCGGGCGGGAGGTTGTCGACGTAGCTGTCCAGCTGGATGGAGACCTGCGAGGCCCCCGCCGCGAGCATGTTCTCCACGAAGCCGTCCAGGTCCTCGTAGTTGTTGCGCGACAGGATGCACTTCACGAGCACCGGCCCCTCGGGGTCGGCGGCCCGGAGCAGCCCCACGGCGGACGTCGACCGGGCGTAGCTCCCAGCCCCCCGAACCCGGTCGTTGCCCGCCTCGTTGCCGTCGATCGACACCACCAGGCGGCCGAAGGTCTCCGTGATCGCACGCGCATTGCGAGCGGTGACGGGGAAGCCGTTCGTGAACAGCCCCGGCACCACGCCCGCCGCCGTGAGCCCCTGCGCGATCTCCAGGGCGTGCGGATGCATGAGCGGCTCGCCGCCCGCGAGGAAGCACAGCGCCACCCCCGCTCGCCCGAGCTGGTCGGCGACCTCCAACGCGACGGGAAGCTCGACCTCGTACGGATCGAGCTCGTACTCCCGGTAGAAGAAGCAGTTGTCGCAGCGCAGGTTGCACTGGCCGGTGATGAAGAAGGTCGCGAAGAAGGGGGCTGCTTCGCCCCGCCGCGCGCGGACGAGCTGCTTGGCGAACGACTTGTAGAAGGGGAGCGGGAGGCCCATCACCGGTTGAATCTCGCCCGGACCTTCTCGTAGAGCGCCTGCTGCTCGGCGTCCCGATCCGTGGGTGGGTTCTCCACCGCCGCCGGCGCCTCGGCCTTCGGCGCCGGCGCGGGCTGGTCCGAGGTCCCGATCGCGGCCCGAAGCGCGCACTTCGGCGCCGTCGGCTCGCCCCGGCGGTACCGATCGAGCAGCTTCCGCGACTCCCTCGCCAGCTCCCTCCGCACCTCCCGGCGTCGACCCTTCACGCGGGCGATGCTCATGTGGTCGTAGGCGGTGGTCTGGTGTCGCAACCACGCGATCACCGCCGCTTCGGCGCGCTGCCCCACCGGGATCCGCTGGGTCCGCGCGACCGTGCCGCTCCCCACCGGCGTCGCGTGCGCGGCGATGGCCTTGGCGAGGCTGCGCTCCAGCTCCCGATGCCGCCGGTGGAAACCCAGGAAGGTGGCGACCTGGAGCTCGAACTCGACGGCGTACTCGGCATGCCCCCGGGCCCGCCGCCCCCGATCCGCCGCGAGCTTGCGCTGGTACTCCGGCGTCGCCCGTTGCGCCTCGACCGCCACTCTCGCCGCGGCGATCCGGTCCGCCGGCGCCCAGACCCCCAGGGAGAAGGTCCGCCGCCCCTTCTTCTCCTTCTCCGTCCACGTCGGACCGCCCGCCTTGACCCGCCGCGTCAGCCCCGCGTCCCCCGGGGGGAGCAACTCCCAGCCGTCGGGGACCGCCAGCGTGGTGCCTTCGTGGACGACCGTGCGCGGCCGCCGGCCGGACTTCACGGTGAGGGTCTGCTCCGCAGGGTTGCTCATGCGCCGTCGAGGCTACTTTCTTTCGCCTCCGCCGGGGGCGGGTTCCGAGCGTCGTCCGACGCGCGGGTCAGGGTGTCTGGCAGCGCTGCTCGTAGCCGACCGAATTCGCGATGCGACGGCCCGGGGCGGCGAGGAGGCCGTGCGGCAAGGCAGCGCAGCCCCCCTCCAACAACCGGCACCCGACGGCGGCGGAGGCCTCGACCTCGAGACCGTCGCCGACGGAGCCAAGGAGGACTGCGGCGCCGCCGAGGCGGTCTGCAATCCCCGCCTCGCCGATGACGAAGCAGACCCGCGGCGCGTCGGAGCCAGCGAATCCGAGCCCTACAATCGCGTTCAGGATCTCCGGATCGAGCGCTGTGACGGGCGCCAGTTCGGGGTGCTGGTGGAAGTAGATGAGCGGCTGACCGCCGGCGTCGGAGGCGAACGCCCGGAGCCTCTCAGCGGTACGCACGGCCCGCGGCAGGGGGTGATCGGCGGGTTCGGCCTCCAGGACATCGGGAATCAACGCCACCGCACCGTTCCATCCCGGGATGGCCAGCCAGGCGATGGCGGCCGCGATCGGAGCCGCCGCTGCGGCACGGCCGCCGACCGCTCCCCCTAGCGATCGGGCCGCTGCCGCCGAGGCCGCCATGAACAGCGCCTGGCCGGCGCCGATGTGGGAGACGTAGTCGGTGGTCGCCGCCATCACGACGTAGGGACCCACGGTCGCCGCCGCGAAGAACCCGAGCCGTCCGGCGAGCGCGTCGGCCTCCCGGTCCGGTTCCGCCTCCGCCGTTCGCACCAGTGAGGCCACGACAGCGACGGCGATCAGAATCGGAACGAGCACGGAGACGACCTTTCCGAGGCCCGTCGCCTGCCGGAGCACGATCATCACGTCGAAGCTCTTGAACCAGGCGCCTTCGACGAACCCGGGCACGGCCCGTTCCTGGGCGAGGTCCTCCACGATCCGGACCGAATCGAAGAACACGAAGACCAGCAGCGGTCCCAGCCCCGCCGCCAACGCCGCGACGGCGGCAGCGGCTCGGTGCGCGGCGAGCCGGCGCACATCCCAGGCGGCGATGGCCACGGCGACGATCCCGGCCGCCCCGAGCCCCGGCTGCATGCCCGCCGCGAACGCCCCTCCGAGCACCAGCAGAGCCGGACCGGCGACGTGTCGCTACCGACCGAGAATCAGCCCCAGGACCGCCACCATGAGGGCCGTGCTGGCCAGGTACGGCGTCTCGAACCCGCGGCCCACCGGTGCGTCGAGGCTGACCAAGGCGAGCGCCATGAGGAACGCCGCGGGACGGCCGACGGGGCGGGCCATCGCCAACCACACCAACGGCACGGCGAGCGCCTGGAGCGAACCCCACACCACCAGGAAGACCTCGACGTGCCCGGCCAGCAGCGGGATCAACGGGGCCGCCAGCGCAGGGGGAACCGTCGTGTACAGGTAGGGATACGCCGCCGATGGCGCGATCCCGGCTGACAGCTCGGAGGCCGTCCGCAGGAACCACGCCCAGTCCAACTCGACGGGGATCTGCCCCGGGTGGTGGGTGCGGACGAAGGCGGCGGCCAGCCAGAGGGCGGCGGGGACGGCCGCGTCGACCCGGGTCAACGATCCTTGGATCGGAGCTTTCTCCACCGACTCCGTCTAGCACGGAGAGGCCGTCCCCTACCGAACCGCCGCCCTCGCTTCGATCGGCGCCAACCGCGCCGGATCGTCGTTGTGGTCGAAGTAGTAGGTGCGGAACCACTTCAGGTCGCGCCGCACCTTCTTCGGGTTCCGGGTCGCGACCTTGGTGTTGTAGACGTCCAACCAGACCTGGAAGTCGGTGAACTTCGCCTTGGGATCCGCCTCCCGGATGGCCGCCATGATCGCCGGGTCGTAGACCGCGATCTGCCACTTGTCGTGCTTGGCGAGCCTGATCCGGGTCAGCTTCCGGTACCGCTTCGGGTGGAAGTGCTTCTGCCCCCCTTTGAGCCGAAGGAGGTGCACACCGCGCCCGCGGATGTACTCGCGAGTAGCGATGCGGGTGTGCCCCCGGCGGTCGCCGGCCATTTTCTCGCTGCGCCCCACGACCTTGTCCGTGAGCCCCCGGCTGTCGACCAGCTCGAGGCCCGAGTAGTAGCCGACCATGCCGATCCCGCCGGTGCCCAGGATCGGCTCGACGCCCGCTTCCCGCAGCCTCCCCAGGCGCCGCCCCACGCTCCAGGACTCGTGGGCCACGCGGAACGGGTCGAAGCTCATGATCGGGTACACGCCGCCCTCGCGGACCATGCCCCAGCGGACCTGCCGGCCGTGCCACAGCTCCGTCGGCACACAGGACGCCAGCAGCAGCGCCGCGACCGCCGCCGCCATCCACCGCCGCTTCGACGCGGTCTGCAGGACGACCGCCTCCGCCGCGAGGAACGCCAGCGGAATGAGCGTCACGTAGAACCGGCCGACCATGTAGTCGCCGCCCACTTTCGTGACGTAGGTGATGTACATCGCCCCGCCGAGGGCGACGAACCAACGAAACCGCCGCAGCGGCGCGGGAGGGTCCCCGATCACGCCGACGGCGAGCGCCGCGGGCACCACCAGCCAGCCGCCCGAGGACAGCAGGAAGGTGCCCCCGTACAGCAGCCCCTCCCTCCACAGCGCGATGTGGGCGGCCTTGGCGTAGTAGGTGTTGGGGAGCAGCTCCCCGTAGAAGCTCAGCTTCCACCCCAGCCACGCCACGAACCCCAGGAACGGGGCTGACCAGGCCAGCCCAAGACGCACGACGTCGGCCCGATCACCGACCCGCACCCGCCGCACCAGATCCGCCCCCACGACCGCCGATCCGGCCGCGTAGAACAGCCCGTGATCCATGCGCGTCAGCGCCGCCCCGATGAGGAACGTGCCCGCCAGCGCGAGGCTCGCCGGGCTCGGCTCCCGCACCAGGAACAGCGCCCCCGCGAGCACCAGCAGCGCGGCGAACTCCGTCTCCATGCCGGTGGTGCCGTACTCGGTGAACACCTGGTGGGTGCCCAGCAGCGCCACCGCGATCGGCAGGTGGGGAGTCCCCTCGGGTTGCAGCGCCCGCCCCAGCCGCCAGGTCACCGCGAGGCAGGCGCCGAACACCCCCATCGATGCGACGAAGCCGATCCAGTGGATCTCCCAGGGCAGCACCTTGCCGAACAGCCCCAGCCCCCCGGTCCACAGGAAGTTGGTGTAGCCCTCGACCCGTTCGCCGACGTTCCAGACGAGGCCGTGACCGTCGGCGAAGTTGCGCGAGAACCGAAACGAGATGAACGCGTCGTCGAACAGCGACCGCTGCTGCCACACCCGCAGGTACCCGACCCCGAAGGACGCGATCAGGACCGCCGCCGTGGACTTCGGGCCGGGCCGGGGGACCTTGTCGGGCCAGCGCTTCGCCGCCCCCGCCAGCAGCAGCGGGAGCGCCAGCGCGGCGGCGAACCAGGGCGACCGCTCCCCCACCAACACCCACCAGACGTGGAGCGCCTGGACGCCCTCGTTCACCGGCTCAGCTCCGCACGCAGGTGCGCAGCGAGCCGCAGGGCCAGCGCCACGATGGTGAGCGTCGGGTTCGACACCCCGCAGGTGGGGAACACCGAGCTGCCCGCGACCCAGAGGTTGGCGACGCCGTGCACCCGCCCGTGGCCGTCGACCACGCCGGTCGACGGATCCGACGCCATCCGCGTGGTGCCGATGTGGTGGTCGCCGCCCTTGACGTCGTCCCAGGGCTGGTCGGGGCCGATCAGCAGCCGCGCCCGCCCCAGGCTCGCCGCCGACACCGCCGTCACGAACCGCTCGGCCGAGCGGCGCATGCTCGCGGCGTCCTCGTCGGTGAAGCGCCAGTCGAGGCGGACGGTGCGGAGCCCCAGCGCGTCGACCTCGTCGCCGAGCGTGACCCGGCTGTCGGGGTTGGGCCGCTGCTCCGCTCGGATGGACATGCGCGCCAGTTGGATGCGGGGGTCAGCGTCCACGTCCTGCCCGAGGGTGTCGACCGCGCCCGCCAGCTGCCCGACCGCGACCCCGAGCTCGTCCAGCTCCTTGCTCGCCTTCTGCCGCCGCAGCCCCACCGACCAGCCCTGGAGCCGCTGCTCCGCCTTGACCCGGTCGCTGAGCACGAACACCCCGTTGGTGCGCACCCCCACCGCGGGGTCCTCCTTGCGGTCGAAGTACAGCGCCGCGAACTTCTTGGCGGAGGCCCGATCGACGAACTGCACCTGCCCGTACCGGCCGGCGTGGGGGTGGTCCATGAAGTAGCGGCCGACCTGATCCCGGTCGTTGCCGAGCCCGTCCGAGCTCAGCAGCAGGCGCGGGTTCTCGATGCCGCCGGCGGCGAGTACGAAGCCGCGGGCGCGCACCCGCAGGCACTTGCCCTCAGGGGTCACCGCGTCTGCCTCCGTGACCGCGCCTCGGGCCTCGGTGGTGTGCAGGTGGGTCACCGCCGCCGCGAGCAGCCGCACGTCGGGGGCGTCCACGATGTCGGCGCGGTACACCTTCCCGAAACGGACGGGCTTGCTGAAGTGGAAGATCCGCGTCTCCACCTCGCCGCCGGGCACCTCCAGGATCGGCCGTCCGTGGGACGTGCTCCCCGCGCCGCCGCCATCGAACGGCGGGATGTGCACGACCTCACACGCCTGCCGGTACAGCGGCGTCAGCTTCGCCCGGGAGATCGGCCAGCCGCTGTTGGGCATCCAGTCGCGGGCCTCCAGATCGACGGCGTCCAGCGGACGGCACCAGCCGCGCCAATGGCCCGTGGTGCCGCCGAAGTAGCGCAGCCGGCTGGTCTGGAGGTAGGCGGAGTCCTCGCCGTAGCGCCGGACCATCTCGCCCGCGTACAGCGCCTGGCTGGCGGAGCTGGGTTCCAGGCCGCCGGCCTCCAGCAACAGGACCTGCAGCCCCGATCCGCGCAGCGTCCGCGCCATCGTGATGCCCGCCGCGCCCGCACCGACGATGCACAGGTCGGCTTCGACGACGGCTCCGGCGTTCAGATCAGCGGCATCGAGGATCACGGCTCGCGGAGTGTGCCCGCCCGGGCCAGCCGCGCCAACCACGCGCGGAACGCCGCCCGATCGGTCTCGGACTCCGGAAGCCCCAGCACCTGCCGCAGCCGCTCCCCGAAGATCGCGTCACCGAACAGCACGGCGCCGAGCATCAGCATGGTGAACCCCTCCTCGGAGTTCTCGGTCCCCAGGTCCGCCACTGCCCCCTCGAACACGGCATCCGGAAGCCCCTGCCCCGACAACAGCAGCCATGCGCCGAGGCGGGCGTTGCCCTTGCGCCGGGCGACATCGTCGATCAGCTCCACGAACTGCTCGGGCTCCAGCTCCCCGGCGGATCCGGCCATGCCCGCGAGGTCCTCGAACAGCCCCGTCCAGGCCTGCTCCACGAGCGCCCGCATGAGCCCATCACGACTCCCGAAGTGGTGAAGCACCGCCTGGCGCGAGACCCCCACGTCTCCGGCGACATCGTCCAACCGGAGCGCCGTCGGGCCCCCCTCCCGCAGACGCAGCTCGGCGGCAGCGAGCAGCTCGGCACGGGTCTCAGCGGCAGGCCGTCGTTTTCTCACTTTGCGGTTGCGATCATCATGGCGCTTCTTGTACTTACTTTCTCGTAAGTAAGGAGTTTTGACTGATGCGCAGCGCGACGACCTGGTTCGAGATGTACGGCGAGAGCCACCAGAACAAGACCAACAAGGCGATCCACTGGGTCGCCATTCCGGTGATCCTGCTGGTCTCGATCGGCCTGGTGCAGGCGATCCCGCACCCGTTCGCGGAGGTCTCCCCCTACTTGAACTGGGCTGTGTTCGCGTGGGCGATCTGCCTCGTCTTCTATGCCCGCCTGTCCTGGACGATCTTCGCCGGCATGGCCCTGATCGGCGCCGCCTGCCTCTCCATCAACTTCGCCATCGTGGCCGCCGGCCTGCCTCTGACGAAGCTGTGCGCGGGCGTCTTCTTCACCGCATGGGTGTTTCAGTTCATCGGCCACAAGATCGAGGGCAAGAAGCCGTCCTTCTTCCAGGACATCCAGTTCCTCCTGGTCGGACCGGCGTGGCTGCTGCAGTTCGTCTACCGGCAGGTCGGCATCCCGGTCGAGACGCGGCGCCTCGCGGCCTGACATCGACGGAGGCTCCGTCCGCGGCTTGCTATCGTCCGCGCCGTGCTCCGCCCCCCCCTGAGCCTGCTACTCCTGACGTTCCTCGTCGTGGCCTGCAGCCCCACCCCCGAAGCTCCCACCGTGGCCGCCGCGGCGAGCCTGCGGACGGTCGTGCCGGCGCTGATCGAAGCGTGGGGCGGGGACCTCCGGGTCACCTACGGCGCCTCCGGCACCCTCCGCCGCCAGGTGGAAGCGGGCGCCCCCATCGACGCCGTGCTCTTCGCCAGCCCCGCCCCGGTGGACTCGCTGGTGGCCCAGGGGCTGGCCGATCCGACCACCCGCGCGGTCGCCGCCACCAACGCGCTGGCGCTGATCGGGCCCCCGGGTTCGGACCTGCGCTTCGCCACCCTCGACCGCCTCCCCGCCGCCGGACGCCTCGCCATCGGCGATCCCCGGGTCGTGCCCGCGGGCACCTACGCCGAGGAAGCCCTCCGCGGCCTCGGCCAGTGGGACGGCCTGCGCGACCGCCTCGTCTACGGCGGCGACGTCTCCATGGTCCTGGCCTACGCCCGACGCGGCGAGGTGGACGCGGCCATCGTCTACGCCACCGAGGCGCGAGGCATCCCCGACGTCGCCGTTCTGGACCGGGCCGACCGCCCCGTCGCAGAGGTGGTGACCGCCGCCGCCCCCGACGCCGACCCCGCCGCGCGCGCCTTCCTGACGTTCGTCACCAGCCCCGCGGGGGCGGCGGTGTTCGCTGACTTCGGCTTCGGCCCCCCCACGTCGTGAGCGAAGAAGCCTTCCCGATCCTGCTGTCGCTGCGGACGGCGGTGCTGGCCCTCCTCATCGTGGCCCCGCCGGGCCTCGCCCTGGCCTGGATCCAGGCACGCACGACCTACCGCCTCAAAGGGCTCGTGGACGCCGCCGTGCTCCTGCCGCTGGTGCTCCCGCCCTCGGTCGTCGGCTACTTCCTCGTGGTCACCCTCGGTCGCCAGGGACCGATCGGGGGGCTGCTGGAGCGTGCCTTCGACATGCGCCTCGTGTTCACCCCCACCGCGGCCGTCATCGCGGCGGCGGTGGTCGCCCTCCCGCTGGTCGTCAAGACCGCCCAGCCGGCCATCGAAGCGGTGCCGCGGGAGCTGGAGCACGTGGGCCGCAGCCTCGGCCTGTCGCCCGCCCGGGTGTTCCTCCGTGTGACCCTCCCGTCGGCGTGGCGGGGCATCGTCGCGGCGCTGGTGCTGGGCTTCGCCCGCGGCCTCGGCGAGTTCGGCGCGACCCTCATGTTCGCCGGCCACATCCCCGGCGAGACCAACACCATGCCGCTGGAGCTGTACGTCGCGTACCAGGCCGGCGACGACCGCCTCGCGCTGCTGTACGTCGTCGTGCTGACGGCCGCGTCGCTGCTCGTGGTCCTCGCCGCGGGCCGGCTCGCGCCCCGCTCGGGAGGCCTGCGATGACCGCCCTGGAGGCGAGCTTCGAGCTGTCGGTGCCCGGTTTCTCGCTGGCGGCGGACCTCCGCCTCGACGACGGGGTGCTCATCCTCTTCGGCCCCAGCGGCACGGGGAAGTCGCTGACCATCTCGGCGCTCGCGGGCCTCATCACCCCCCAGACCGGCCGCATCCAGCTGGGCGACGATGTGCTCCTGGACGTCGCCGCAGGGATGAACGTGCCCGCGGAGCGCCGCCGCATCGGCTACGTGCCCCAGCACCACTCCCTGTTTCCGTTCACCGACGTGGCCAGCAACATCGCCTTCGGGCTCCCCAAGCCGCGCCGCCACCGGGACGACGAGGCCGTGCGGTCCCTGCTCGAAGAGCTCGACCTGACCGCGCTGGCGGGGGCGGATCCCAACGCCCTGTCCGGGGGCGAACGGCAGCGGGTGGCGCTGGCCCGCGCGCTGGTGGTGGAACCTCGCCTGCTCCTGCTCGACGAACCCTTCGCGTCCATCGATCGCGACGGCCGCAAGCGGCTTCGCGGCATCCTCCGCGCGACCCTGGAGCGACGCGGCACCCCGGCGGTGTTCGTCACCCACAGCCCCGGGGAGGCCCTCGAACTGGGGGACTCGATGGCCCTCTACGAGCGCGGGCGGACGGTCCGCGCGGGCACCCCGACGGAGCTGCTGGGGGACCGGGCGATCACGATCGAAGGAACGCGCAGCGGCGGCACCGCGGGTGACCTGCAGCTGACCGAAGCGCGGGTGCGCGGCCCCCGCGAGCGGGTCGCCGCAGACCCCGACGGATCGGTGCGGATCACCCTCCCCGTGGGCGAGGAGCCCTGACCCCGCGTCGCCCGCTCCGCTGGCACAACCCATGCTGCACCCCACGTCCATGACCCGCCTGAGCCTCGTCCTCCTCGTCCTGTGCATCGGCTGCAAACCGGCCCTCAACGTCGGCGATCCGCCGCCGGACGACGACGACACCACCGTCGACGACGACGACACCACCGACGACGACGACACCACCGACGACGACGACACGGCGCCCTGGGACGACGACGACGTCGTGCCCGACCCCGAGCCAGCCATCCTCGACATCTCGCCCATGCCGGACCAGGACGACTTCTTCTACGCCGCGGACGCGTGGGTGGAGTTCAACATCGCCCCGGAGGGGGCCTCCCTCAGCATCGTGGACGCAGCGGGCGTCGAGGTGCCGGGCGAGCAGTCCCTCGAGTCCGGCGGGCGGGTGATCCGCTTCGACCCCACCGACGACCTGGCGCCGTCCACGGAATACGAGCTGATGGTGGAGTGGGACCCGGTCTCCCTGACCCTGGCCTTCTCCACCAGCGCGTACGGCACGCCGGTGACCGAGCCGGAGGATCTCGTGGGGCGCACCTTCGGGATCCTGATGGGCGGCGGGACCTGGGTCGAGCCGCCCGGAGTGGGCCCCATCCTGCAGTCACAGTTGGAAGACGCCGCCTACCTCCTGGCCGCCACCGCGGACTCCGACTTCGACGCCGACCAGGTACAGGTGCTCGGCGCGACCGCCGCCGACATCAACAACCCCGAGGCGACCATCCAAGGCGGCGTGAGCCTGCTCACGGCGGATCAGCCCGCGACGTTCTCCGACCCCAGCATCAGCCTGTGCCCCGTCCCGGAGATCCCCTTCGTGCTCGACGGCGAGACCTTGGCGCTGTCGAACGTGACGATCGCGGGGATCTTCGGCCCGGACCTCGACGGCCTTCAGGGGGGCACGCTCGAGGCGACCCTCGACACGCGCCCCCTCGACGCCTCCCTGGGCGGCGAGACCGGCGCCACATGCCAGCTGTTGTCGGAGACCATCGGCATCACCTGCCTCGAGTGCGGCGAGGGCGCACCCGGCGAGTTCTGCATCAACGTGCAGGTCGAGTCCATGACCGCGACCTACCTCCCCGGGGTCACGCTCGCGCTCTAGGGGGCGTACTCTGGCGCTGCTAATGTGCGCATCTTCCCCGCTGTTGCTGCTGCTGCTGACCCTGCTTCTGCCCGGCCTCGCGGTCGCGGCCGAGCCCACGCCCCTGGACCTCGCGCTGGAGGCCGACGCGGTCAACCAGGAGCACTGCGCGGAGCTGTACAGCGCCCAGGTGGAGCAGGCCGCCAGCTCGACCCTCGCGGTGGCGGAGGTCTGGGGCCGACTCAGCGAGGTCTACGAGGAGAGCAAGGCCCCCTACCTGCTGTACTGGCGCGGCGTGCTCGCCCAGTGCCTCGGCCGCGACGACGCCGCCAGGGAGGATCTCGAAGCGTTCGTCGCCTCCCAGGAGGGGCAGACGATGTTCGAGGACCTCGTCCGCAAGGCGAAGGTGCGGCTGCGGCGGCTCGGCGGCGCAAACCGGATCGGGCAGGGAGCCGCGGCGGAGTTCCTTCGAAACGACCCCGTGCTCGAGGTCGAGTTGTCCTACGCCGCCGGATCCGGGGT
Source organism: Pseudomonadota bacterium (assembly GCA_024229515.1). Lineage (GTDB taxonomy): Bacteria > Myxococcota_A > UBA796 > UBA9615 > UBA9615 > JAAESI01. The sequence continues at coordinate 76,978 of JAAESI010000275.1, forward strand.
GCACGAGCTCTCCTGCACCACCGCCGTGGAAGGCGCCATCAACGGCCGCTGCGCCGGCACCAACAGCTGGATCCCCCACACCGCGGCGGCCGCCGCCCTGGTCGGGGTCACCGCCCGCGTCGATGCCTTCCCCAGCCGAGCGTTCGGCGTCGGCGCCCGCTTCGCCCTCGACGCCGCCCCCACCGGCGGCATCAGCGGCCACCCCCCCGAGCCGGCCCTGTTCGTCGCCGTCGGCCCCCACCTCCGGATCCTCAACTCCGTCAGCTCCGGTGCCCGCGCGGGCTGGTTCCGGATCGAGCTTCGCGCGGCCGCGTCCTTCACCCGGCTCGCTCCGGTCGTCGGCTTGAACCAGTTCATCGCCGCGCAGGGCTTCCTCGACGGGGGTATCTGGTCGCTGCAGCACCTCGGGCCGGCGGCCCACATCGGCGGGGCCCTGGCGGTGAGCCCGGGCACCCTCCTGGTGCTGGGCGGGCACGTCGCCTGGTTCGTCCCCGGCGGCGCCCCGTGGGCCGTGCGGACGGTCGACGGAGCGGCGCGGGAGATCCACTGGGAACGCACCACGGATCCCGACGGCAACAGCGCCACCCGCGATGAATCGGTGCCCGAGGTTCCGACGCTGGTCCGCAGTTCGCAGCTTCGAGCAGGGCTGCGCGTCGGGCTCCTGTTCCCGACGAAGACCCGCGCCGCGGCCCTCGGTCCGGTGCTGTCGGTGGACCTGAACCGCGCCGCCCTCGTCTTTGACGAAGACGAAGGCTTCCAGTGGTGCGCCCGCTCAGGCTGCACCACCAACGAGCTCCGCAAGGTCTACTCGACCCAGCGCCATGACGTGCTCGTCCGCCTCGGGCTCGAGCTCCGCTTCGGGGTCCTGCGTCCCGACTAGGGCCAGACGAAGGGCACCAGGGCGGTGCGCTCCTCGATGTTGCGCTCGGAGAACCGGGCCAGCCCGCTGACCATGAAGTAGTAGGTCGTGCCGGAGGTGGGGGTCCACCCCGAGGCTTCGTCGAACGGCCACTGCTTGATGTGGTCGCCGGCGACGGAGCTTGCGCTCTTACAGGTCTGCCCGGGGCGCAGCCACTCCCAGGTGGCGCCGTACCACTGGTCGTTCTCGTAGATGAAGATCCAGGGGTTCCCCACCACGTCGGTGCCGCCGAGGTCGTAGATCGGCCAGACGTTGGCCTTGTCGTAGTCGAGGCAGATCTGCCCGCCGCTCATCGACACCGACGCCAGGGCAGCCGTGGCGGGCCAGCTCGAGACGTTCGAGTGCAGCCACGTGACCGTGGACAGATCGGGCGGCCCGGGCTCGTCCGGCGGGGGGTCATCCACGATGACTTCACACACCACTTCCACGTCCTGGGATGCGATGTCGCCGAACCAGGTCACGCCTTCGCGGACCATGCGCCAATCCGTCGTGTACCAGCCCTCCTCGTCGGGGGCCGTCAGCTCGAAGTCGAACCGGTGGCTCGCCCCCGGCTCAACGACATCGTCCTCGCCGAGGCGGACGCGTACGCCGAGGAACAGGGGGTCGTCGTCGTCGACCGTGCCGAGCTTGTAGAAGCCGTCGCGGGTCCACGTGGCCGAGCCGAGGTTGCGCACCTCGACGGATGCGGTGGCGACTTCACCGCAGTCCAGGCTGTCTGGGATTGACCAGTCGACCATTTCAGCGTCGTCTTCGGGGAGATCGACCGCGTCATCGTCGTCGACAGCGGGCTCGCTGTCGTCGTCGTCGGTAGCGGTGGGGTCCTCGTCGTCATTCACGGAGTCGTAGTCCGAGGGGTCTCCGCCGAAGCCGACTTCGTCGGCGCCGACACACGCCGTGAGGAGGGCGAGCAGGATCGGGAACGCGCACTTCATGACCCCACGCTCCCAGGGTCCGCGGCCGAAGTCTGTTGCAGCGGCGTGGAGATTCTCCGGAACGCGGCAACAGGCATGCCAGGAGACTCGGCTCATCGGGCGGTCGAGTGTACGCTTCGGGCATGCAGCGAGGCGTCTGGATCGCGGTGGTGGCGATGCTGGGCTGCGCCCCCGAGGCGCAGGACCCGGGCTGTGACGACCACACCGACTCCTTCTTCCGCTTCGACGTGCACGACTCGGAGGCGGAGCCGCTGCCGACCGAGCTGCGCGGCTGGAACACGCAGTGGGCCCCGGACGTGCAGATCCAGGGCAAGGACGACCTCTACGGATTCGCGCTGCTGCGGGAGGGGGGCGAGCCGCTGGAGGCGCCTCGCGAGGGGCTCTACGACATCACCGCCCGGGGCTTCGATCCGCCGATGGGCGACGAGTTCGAGCCGGCGCTGATGCTGGCCGATGCGGACAGCGGCGAGCCGGTCTGGCTCGGCGGCAACATCGAGCTGCTCGAGCCGCTGGGCGGCTGGACGGTGGAGTCCCCGCGCGACAAGGAGACCTGCCGAACGTGGGCGGGCGAGTCGGGCAAGTACCGGAACAAGCCCGTCACGTTCACCAGCCCCGACGGCAACGAGGCGGTGCTCTTCACCCACGAGGAGGCGGAGGTGGACGGCTACGTGCTGACCGTGAGCGCGGCGCAGAGCAACACGCGGGACCATCCCTTCGCCCCCTGCGAGGAGCCGGACTGCCCCTGGGAGAAGCTCAGCTGGACGATCGTCGCCGTCGACTGATCGCGGGGAGCCCCAACAGCAAGGCCAGGGGGGCCCAGGCCGACGCTTGCGCGGCTGAGATCGACGAGTTGCAGCCTCCGCCGGCGGCGCACACCGCCGCGCCCGCGCAGTCCTCGTCGGCGCAATCGAAGTCCCCGTCGGCGTCGTTGTCGGCGTCGTCGGCGCACTCGCCGGAGAAGTTGCCTTCGATGTTGTCCTCGCTGGCGGGGAGGGTGCCGGTGGCGTCATCGTCGTCGGTGGCGTCGTCGTCGTCCGTCGCGTCGTCGTCGTCCGTCGCGTCGTCGTCGTCGGTGGCGTCGTCGTCGTCATCCCCCGCGGGGCAGTCGACGTCGGCCGCGTCGATGTCGCCATCGCAGTCGTTGTCGACGCCGTCGGCGCACACGATGGTCCCGGTCTCGACCTCGTCAGGGGAGACGTTGGCGTCGCCGTCGTCGCAATCGGCGCACTCGATCCAGCCGTCGCTGTCGTCGTCCTCCTGGCCGGGGTTGGCGATCCAGGGCAGTTGTCGATGCCGTTGGGCACACCGTCGCCGTCGTCGTCCGGCAGCGTGGTGATCAGGTCGTTGGCCCACACGTGATACTGGTGCCAGACGGTGCTCGAGGGGAGGTTGGGGAGGAAGATGTCGAGGTCGCCGTCGCCCTCGAGGTCGCCCACGGCGGGGAAGGTGTCCTCCGCGCCGTTGGGGTAGAGGCTGTCCCCCGTGGTCCACGAGACTCCATCCCCGGCGTTGAGCAGGACTCGGGTGATGTCGCTGTTGCGCCGCGTGTAGGCGACGTCGGTGTCGCCGTCGTCGTCGAAGTCGGCCGCCACGAAGCCGTAGGGCTGCGTGCTCGCGGAGGCGACGGTGTGGGAGGACCACACCAACCCGGTGCCGGCGGTGTTGAGGTGGACCCGCATCGCGTCGCTGTTGGTCGCGGGGGTCCCCATCAGGTCGATGGTGCCGTCGCCGTCGAAGTCGTCCGCGACGGTCTGGTGCCAGTCGTCGCCCGAGATGCTCTGGGAGACCCACAGGTTCCCCCCACCAACCAGGTTCTGGAACCACCAGACCTCGTCGACGGAGATGCTGCTGGAGGCGACGTCGGTGTCGCCGTCGCCGTCGAAGTCGGCGGCGACGACGCCGAGCGGCTGGGTGAACGAGCTGGAGGCGCCCGCCACCTCGAGCTCGGTCCAGGCGGACAAGTCACCGTTGTCGTTGCGGAACCAGGAGATGTACGGCGCGTTGTTCATGCCGATGACGTAGTCGAGGTCGCCGTCGCCGTCGAAGTCCACGACCGCGTGCGTGACCATGCCGGCGGACGGGGTGTTGATGAGGCTGACGGGGGTGGCCCACTCGGTGCCAGCTCCGTCCAGGTTCTCGATCCAGCTGAGGTCCGTGCTGTAACTCTGGACCAGGTCCTGGTCGCCGTCGCCGTCCAGATCGACAGCGGTCTGGGGCGGGACGGTGAGGCCGTCGATGGGGTGCTGGATCCAGGCCGAGCCGTCGCCGTCGCGGTTCTCGTACATCACGAAGTGGTCGTAGGACTGGGAGCCGCCCATCAGGTCGGCGTCGCCGTCGCCGTCGGCGTCGAACGCGATGGGGATCGAGGGGCTGCGCGCGCCCGTGTGCACCCGGTTGACGGTAAAGACCGACGCGTCGCCGAGCTCGTTGACGAACCACTGGATGAGGTCGTCGCTCTCCCACGCGATGGCGACGTCGAGCTTCCCGTCGTCGTGCAGGTCAGCGACGGTCACGCCGCTCAAGCCGGTGACGCCTTCGAGCAGGGGGCTCTCGGTCCAGGCGCTGCCGTCGCCCAGATCGTTGGTGCCGATCCAGACGCCGTTGGCGGTCAGCCTCACGTAGTCGAGGTCGCCGTCATCGTCGAGGTCGCCGAGCGCGAGATCGCCCACGTTGTTGCCGATCACCACCTCGGTGAAGCTGGAGCCGTCGCCCAGCTCGTTGGCGAAGAACTTCAGCTCGCTGCCGCGGGAGACCATGTCGATGGTCCCGTCGCCGTCCATGTCGCCAGCCCAGCAGTCGTAGCTGGTGGCGGTGCCGCTGACGGTGTGGATGGGCCAGGAGAAGCCGGTGCCGTCGTTCTCGTACCAGTCGGCGCCGTAGTTCTTGGAGCTGTAGACGTCGAGATCCCCATCCCCGTCCACGTCCGCGGAGCAGGCGCCGAAGCTGCCGTTGGGTCCGTTGGCGATGTCGATGCCGGCGAAGAGGCTCCCGTCGCCGTTGAAGTTGGACCACCAGCGCACGCCGTAGGTGGGGTTGCTGGAGGCGCCGAGCACGTCCAGGTCGCCGTCGCCGTCGAGGTCGACGAGCTCCATGGAGGTCTGCAGATCGAATGTTCCGGTGAAGGCGGTCGAGGTCCAGGTCGTGCCGGTGCCGTCGTTGGCGAACCACTGCACCGACGACGAAAAGGCGGCCAGCAGGTCGGGGTCGCCGTCGCCGTCGAGGTCGCCGAGGCCTCCGATCGCCGAGCCGGGCACGCCGAGCACCTGCTCGCTGTCGATCCAGTACTCGCCGAGGCCGTCGTAGTCGGCGAACCAGCTGCTGTAGGCGTTGCCCGGGGCGAAGACGTCGAGGTCGCCGTCGCCGTCGATGTCGTCGATGAAGAGGCGGGTCGGGTCGACGGTCAGCCCGCCGATCTCGATCGGGTCGTAGCCGAAGTCGATCGCGAGCGCGGCCGCGGGGAGGGCCAGCGCGAGGAGCAGGAGCGAACGGCGGTACCGCATCGCGGCATCGTACCGGGTGCGGGGCCGGGCCCCGAGGGACCTAGCTGGCCCGGGCGGCGACCTTGTTCAGGCTCGGCACGACCTCCCGCTTGATGTAGCTGGCGAGCTCGCCCATGCCGGAGACCTTGAAGTGGCGCTCCATGCTGGAGCTGTAGTTGGTGGTGCCGTTGATGTCGTAGACGTAGCGATTGCCGTCGGCGTCCTCGATGAACTCGATGCCGGCCTGCTCCAGCCCTTCGGCCTCGATGAGGCGCAGGAGCTGGCGGACCAGCGGGTCGTTGGCGGTCAGCGGGGAGGCCTGGAACTTGGGGCGGCCAGAGCTGGTCAGCGGGATCTGCTCGCCGTCGGCGGGGCAGACCTCGGGGGCCTTGCTGGGGAGCTGGCAGGCATCCGACGGGCACAGCTGGAAGCCGTCCTCGGTGGCGCTGCGCATGGCGTAGACGAAGCGTCCGCCGACGAGCTCGACGCGGGTGATGTAGGGCTCGGGCGCGGAGATGTACTGCTGGAGCACGATCTGGCCGTTGGGGCCGGGGTCGAAGTCATCGGACTCGAGCCAGTTCCGGAGCTGCTCGGGGGACTCGAAGAGGCTGATGCCGAGCCCCTTGCCGCCCTGGTTGTGCTTGGTGATGAAGGGGCCGTCGAAGCTGGCGGCGTACTCGACGAGGGTGTCCACGTCGTTGGCCATCAGCGTGCGGGGCGACAGGATGCCGTGGCGGGAGAGCACGACCTCCTGGCGGAGCTTGCTGATCTCGAGCTCGAGGGCGCGGGAGCCGTTGATGACGCGGCGGCCCCAGGCTTCGAGCCAGGCCAGCGTCTCCCGCATCAGGGCGACGGACTCGCCGTGGCCGCGGGTGTGGGACGACGGGCTCATGCGGTTGATCCAGATCCCCTCGGGGGGGGCCTGACGGGGGTCGATGCCGCCCTTCCACACGAGGTGCGTCTCGACCTCGAAGCCTTCCGCCTCCAGCGCTTCGGTCAGCGGCGGGAGCCAGGCGGGGTTCTCGTAGAGGACATGGACGGTCGGAAGGGGGGTGCTGGTGGGACGCATGATGGCTCCGCGGTCATGCCATCGAGGCACGACCCTGTCGTTGTTGCGAGAATCTGTAGGAACAAAGGGGGGCGACCAGCTAGACTGCGCGGATCACGCGGCGGCTGGCTTCAGACAGATGCAACAACAACAGGAAGCGGGGCGCGTCACAGTCCTACTGGGTAACCTCCCGAAATTGCGACGTCAAGGAATTCGGAGATCGCCCCTTCGTGAAAGTCACCATTCGACAGCCCATCAAACGCCCTGCGGCGGAGGTGTTCGAGTACCTCGCGGACGCATCCAACAACCCGAAGTGGCAGAAGGGCATGGTCGCCTGCACGTGGGAGGGCGACGGGCCGATCGCGGTCGGGTCGCGGTACCGGCAGGAGGCCCAGATGATGGGCAAGCCGATCGTCTCGCTGTTCGAGGTGACGGCGCTGGAGCCGGGACGGAGCGTGTCGATCGCGACGATCGAGAGCACGTTTCCGATCCAGGTGACCCGGTCGGTGGAGGAGACACCGGACGGTTGCGTCGCCCAGGCGGACGTCTCCGGGGAGCCGGGAGGCTGCTTCGCGCTGCTGGGGCCGCTGATGGGGCCGATGCTGCGGAGCGCGGTGACGAAGGACTACAAGCGCCTCGCTTCGCTGCTGGAGTCCGAAGGTTGAACCGAACCCCGCTGTTGATCGGCCTGCTGTTTCTGGCCGTGTGCGTGCGCTCGCCGCCGCCGCCGGACACCGACGATCCCGGGCTCGGCACGATCCTGCTGGCGGGTACGCCGACGCGGGTGCTCTGGTCCGATGGTGACTCCTTCAAGTTCCTCGACGGCGCGCGGGCGGGCCGGGGCTCGCGGTTGCAGGGCTACAACACGTTGGAGACCTACGGTCCCGTGCATCGCTGGGGCGACTGGACCAGCGAGGAGCTGCACGCGTTTGCGAAGGAGTCGGCCGGGGTCGCCGCCTCACGCGCGTGGGAGTGCACGACGAAGGGACTGCCGGACAAGTACGGGCGGCTGCTCGTGGAGTGCCCGGACCTGCGTCGGCACATGATTCGGACCGGCACGGGGCACGTGTATCCGTTCGACGAGGAGCCGGACCCGGAGCTGGTGGAGCTGCAGCTGCAGGCGCGCCTGGACGAGATCGGTATGTGGGAGAAGGGGCGGCCGGAGGTCATTCTCACGTCGGTGAAGCCCTTCACGGAGGCGCGCGGAGGGCAAGACTGGTTCGTGAACGGCCGCACCGGGGAGTCGGGGCGGCGGGGGCACCAATCCGAGTACCAGGTGTGCGAAGAGGTCTGCATCGAGCCGCTGCGCGGCAAGGGCAGCTGCCTGGTCTACGTGCCGTTCGCTCAGCGGTACGGCGTGGGGCGGGCTGACTGCCTGAGGTAGTCCCGGGGCGCTCGCAGCTCGACCACATCGGCGATGTCCGCCAGTACTGAGCGGTCGTGCTCACATCTGGCCCCCGCGACCCCGGCTGTGCATACTCCCGCCGCTCAACCGGAGGCGACGTGCAGGACTACCAGCGAGAGTTCATCGATTACATGGTGCGGTGCGAGGTCCTGACCTTCGGGGACTTTGTCACCAAGAGCGGCCGCAAGACGCCGTACTTCGTGAACACCGGCCGCTACCGCACCGGCGCACAGATCGCCCAACTGGGCCGCTTCTACGCCGCCGCCATCACCGCCCGCGGCGTCGGGTACGACATGCTCTTCGGCCCCGCCTACAAGGGCATCCCGCTGGTCGTCGCCGCCGCCACGGCGCTGCACACCGACCACGGCGTGGACACCCCCTTCGGCTTCGACCGCAAGGAGGTCAAGGACCACGGCGAGGGCGGAAGCCTCGTCGGCTACAAGCCGACCGACGGCGACCGGGTGCTCATCGTCGAGGACGTCACCACCGCCGGCACGTCGGTGCGCGAGACGGTGCCCAAGCTGACGGCCGCCGCCGACGTCTCCATCTCCGGCCTCATCGTCAGCGTCGACCGCATGGAGCGCGGCAAGACCGACCGCGGGGCCCTGGCCGAGCTGACCGAGGAATTCGGCCTCGACGCCTTCGCCATCGTCACGCTGGACGACATCGTTGAGCACCTCGGACCGCGCCTCAGCGCCGCCGATCTGGAGCGCATCGCCGCCTACCGGGCCGAGTACGGCGCGAAGGGCTGAAGCGACGATGCGCTCGACCGTCCTCCTCCTCCTGCTCCCGCTGCTGGCCTCCTGCGTCGTCCCCACCACCGAGGCGATCGTCGGGGTCTGGACCAACGACGACGACTCCGCCCGCCAGATCACGCTCGAGGACGACACCAGCTACGAGATCGTCATGGACGACGAAGTGCTGCAAACCGGCACCTACGAGGTCGCCGACGAGACGCTCGTGGTCATCGATGGCGAGGAAGTCACCCGCGACGGCGTGCTCGTGTGGACCGTCGGCTTCGACTCCTCGGGCGTGGCCGCTGGGAGCCAGTTCGGCGATCCCATCTACCAGCTGACGTCCTCGACGATGGTCCTGCGGAGCTCCAGCGCCGAGTCCGGGCGCCGGACCTGGAGTCGCGTCGAATAGCCCACGGGCCTCCGATGAGACTTGTCCTCGCGCGCTCGATCAGTATCTTGCTCGGCGATGACTGAGCCCAGGCCCCAAGAACGCATCGCGCTCCCCACTCACAACACCCGCCGCCGCTCCAAGGGGACCATCCCCGAGACGGTGGACGTCGCCATCATCGGCGCCGGCCTGGGGGGGCTGACGGCGGCTGCGTACCTGGCGAAGGCGGGCAAGAGCGTCGCCGTGTTCGACGGCCACTACGTCGCCGGCGGATGCGCCACCTGCTTCGCTCGGGGGAGCCGCAGCAACCGGTACGTGTTCGACGTCGGCGTGCACTACGTCGGCGAAGGCGGCCCGGGAGGCCAGTTCGAGCAGTTGCTCGCGCCGATCGGCGCCGAGGTCGAGTTCACCGAGATGGACCCCGAGGGGTTCGACCGCCTCGTCTTCCCCGACTTCACCTTCCGCGTGCCCACCGACCGCGGCCTCTACCGCGACCGTCTCGTCGAGCTCTTCCCCGAGGAGCGCCGCGGCATCGACCGCTACATGACCTGCCTCAAGCAGATGCATGCCTTCAACGAGAAGCTGTTCGAGACCCAGGTCGTGATGACCCCCGGAGCGCTCGCGACGCTCTTCTTCAAGGCGCCCCGCGTCGCCGCGATGCTCGCGACCAACATCACCACCAAGACGCTGCTGGATCTGTGCACCAAGAACCCCAAGCTCCGCGCGGTGCTCCTCGGCCAGAACGGCGACTACGCCCTCCCCCCCAGCGAGGTCTCCCCGCTGCTGCACGGGGGCCTCGCCAACCACTACTTCGACAACGGCGCCTGGTACCCCAAGGGCGGCGGCCAGATGATCGCCGACCGCATCGCCGAGTCCGTCGAGGGCAACGGCGGCTCCATCCACCTGCAGACGCTGGTGGACAAGGTCATCGTCGAAGGCGGCAAGGCCGTCGGCGTCGAGGTCACCCCCCGCGGCGGTGAGAGCCAGACCGTGCGCGCCCGCGCCGTGCTCAGCAACGCCGATCCGCAGCGCACGATGATGGAACTGGTCGGCCCCGAGCACCTCCCCAGCCGCGTCACCCGCCGCGCCAAGGACTGGAAGCTCAGCGACGGCATCTTCATGACCTGCCTCGGCGTCCAGGGCGACGTCGCCGACGACGGCATCGAGAACTGCAACTACTGGGTGTTCGACCACTACGACACCGAGAAGCTCTACACCTCCTGCCGCGCCGACAAGGACCTGCTCCCCCAGGCCGCCTACATCACGTCGGCCTCCATGAAGGACCGCGGCACCGAGGGCCACTCCCCCGAAGGCCAGTCCACCGTCGAGGTGATGACCGCGCTGCCCGCCGACGCCGACTGGTGGGACGTCGACCCGGCCACCCTCTGGGACGGCAGCTACCGCAAGAACCCCGTCTACGCCGAGCGGAAGCAGAAGGTCGAGAACGCCCTCGTGCACCGCCTCGACTCCATGTTCCCCGGCATCGGCCAGCGCATCCTCTTCCGCGAGTCGGCCAGCCCCATCAGCCACATCCGCTACACGCGCGCCTCGTCCGGCTCCGGCTACGGCCTCGCCGCGACCCCCGGTCAGTTCGGCCTCAACCGACCGCTGACCCGGCTCCCCCTCAAGGGGCTCTTCATCGCCGGCGCCTCGACCCGCACCGGCCACGGCGTGCTGCCCTCGGTGCAGTCGGGCGCCAACACCGCCCGGGACGTCATCAAGACCCTCCGCTAGGCCATCGGCCGGACACACGGCCGCCACAAGTTCGGTCTAGCGTGTCCCCATGACCTGCCGCGCCTCGGTCTTGCTCGCACTGCTCCTGTTCGGGGTCGGCTGCTACGACAACCCGTTCGGCCAGGTGGGCCCCGACGACGACGACGACGACCTGCCGTTCGATGACGACGACGCAGGCACCGACGACGACGACGCAGGCTCCGACGACGACGACGCAAGCTCCGACGACGACGACTTCGTCGACGGCCTCCCCACCTGCGAGGTGCTGCTCGAGTCCATCCTCCCCATCGACGATGGTTGCCACGCCGTCGTCGCCTTTGAGACGTTCGAACCCAACGAAGAGGTCGAATGGCAGTGGTCCGGGAGCACGGTCAACGCCAACTTCGACCAGGTGATCACCTCGCCGATGGTCATCAACCTGACCGACGACAACGCCGACGGCGCCATCGATCGGAACGATGTGCCCGACGTCGTCTTCTACTCGATGGACGACGGGGTGTTCGCAGAAGCCATCACGCGCGCGGTCAGCGGCGTCGACGGCACCGAACTGTGGACCCAGAACACGGGGAACCTGCGGACCTACGCCAACGCCCACCTCGCCGCCGCGGACGTGCTCGACGAGTACCTGGGCCCCGAGATCGTCATCGTCACCGACGACGACTTCGTCGCCCTGCTGGATGCCAACGGCGACCAGATCTGGCGCACCGCCGCCGGCGAAAACCTCGCCCGCGGCGCCCCCGCCATCCACGACATGAACGGCGACGGGAACCCCGAGATCATCGTCGGCCGGGTCATCTTCAGCAGCGAGGGCGACATCCTCGGCACCGGCACCGCCGGCCGAGGCGCCAACAACGACCGCGGCCGCATGACCTTCGCCGTCGACATCGACGACGACGGTGAGCTCGAGGTCATCGCCGGCAACGCGGTCTACGACATCAACGGCGACGCGGAGTGGAGCAACGGCGAACCCGACGGCTTCCCCGGCGTGGCCGACTTCGATGGCGACGGCGATCCCGAGATCGTCGTCGTACACAACGGGAACGTGCGCCTCCAGGACCACACCGGCGCCATCGTCTGGGGCCCCAACGAAATCGCCGGCAACGGACGCGGCGGACCGCCGACGATCGCGGACTACGACGGCGACGGCCTCCCCGAGATCGGCATCGCCAACAGCGGCTTCTACACCGTGCTGGACACCGACGGCTCCGAGCTGTGGGCGCGCGCGACGCAAGACGTCAGCTCGGGCATGACCGGCAGCTCGGTGTTCGACTTCAACGGCGACGGCGCCGCCGAGGTCGTCTACGCCGATGAGATCACCCTCTGGGTCTACCAGGGCAACGACGGCACGGTGCTCCTGGAGGAGGTCAACCACACCTCGCGCACGCAGCTGGAGTACCCGGTCATCACGGACATCGACGGCGACGAGCACGCTGAGATCGTGCTCGGCTCCAACGACTTCTTCACCGAGGGCTGGACCGGCGTCACCGTGCTCGGCACCACCGTCGACCGCGGCGGCTGGTGGAAGGCCCGCCGGATCTGGAACCAGCACGCCTTCTTCTTCACCCACGTGGACGAGGACGGCACCGTGCCGACGGCGCAGGAGAAGCCCTGGCTGGCCCACAACAGCTTCCGCCAGAACTTCCCCCCGGACACCTGGGAGGGCTACCCCGCCGCGGATCTGACCTCGGAGCCGGCCGGCCCCTGCATCGGCCCCGACGGCGACGATGACCTCCGCTTCGCGGTCCAGGTCGGCAACGTCGGCGCCTACACCACCGCCGTGGACGTCGACGTGGCCGTGTTCGCGGTCACCTCCTCAGACGAGGTGCTGCTCGGCGCCGACAGCCTCGAGGGCTTCCTCGAAGCGGGCATGCTCTCGACCACCGTGCTCGTGCCCTGGACCGAGGGGCAGCAGACGGGCGAGTACCGGACGAAGGCCGACGACAGCGGCACCGGGGTCGGTGAAGTGGTGGAGTGCGACGAGACGAACAACGCCGCCGACTGGCCCTGACAGGCCTCGATCCGTACCCTCCCGCGCATGACGCGAACTCTCTCCTTGATCCTCCTCGTCGCGACCGTGCTCGCCGGCCCCATCCTGATGCCCGCCTCCACCTCGGCGCAGACGTACACCTTCGACACGAGCCACAGCCAGGTCGGCTTCAAGGTCCGGCACAACGTCATCTCGTGGGTCCACGGCCGCTTCAACAGCTTCGAAGGCACGGTCACCTACGATCCCGCCAAGCCCAAGAGCCTGTCGGCCAACGTGACGCTGCAGATCGCCAGCGTCGACACGGAGAACGCCAAGCGGGACGACCACCTGCGCAGCGCCGACTTCTTCGCCGCCGAGGAGTTCCCGACCGCGACGTTCGTCTCCAAGAAGGTCACCAAGGCTGACAAGGACGGGACCTTCCAGCTCATCGGCGACCTCACGATCAAGGGCGTGACGAAGGAGGTCTCGATGGCCGTCGAGCCGATCGCGGGACCGATAAACGACCCCTGGGGCAACACCAAGATCGGCACCACCGCGACCCTGACGATCAACCGCCAGGACTTCGGCATCAGCTGGAGCAAGGTGATGGACAACGGGGGGCTCGCCGTCGGCGACGAGGTGCACCTGCTGCTGGAGCTCGAGCTCAACCAGACCAAGCCCGACGCGGACGCCGACAAGTAGCGAACCCGGCCGCGACCAGCAGGGCCAGCAGGCCCGCGCCGGGGGACGCGGCGAGGCTGCTCTCGCAGCTGCAGTCCTCCGGGACCTCTTCGACCAGGATCACCGACCCCGAGTCGTCGTCATCGGTCACGCCGGTATCGTCGTCGTCGTCGTCGGTGACGTCGTCGTCGTCGGTGACGTCATCGTCGTCCGTCGCGTCGTCGTCGTCCGCCGCGTCATCGTCGTCCACCGCGTCATCGTCGTCCGTCGCATCGTCGTCATCCGTCGCGTCGTCGTCGTCCCCGGGACCCGGGTCGTCGGGATCGTTGGGGTCGGTGCCGTCCTCGACCTCCTGGCCGTCGTCGATGCCGTCGCCGTCGGTGTCCTCGTCCAACGGGTCGGTGTCGACAAAGTCCTCGTCCACCTCATCCCCGTCGAGCAGCCCGTCGTCATCGCTGTCGTCGTCCAGCGGGTCGGTGCCGAGTTCCTCCTCTTCACCGTCCAGCAGTCCGTCGTCGTCCGAGTCGTCGTCCAGCGGGTCGGTGCCGAGTTCCTCCTCTTCGCTGTCGGTCAGCCCGTCGTCGTCGTCGTCCTCGTCCAGGCAGTCGGGCACGAGGTCGCCGTCGGTGTCGACAGAGTCCTCGTCGACAGCGCCGTCGCAGTCGTCGTCGATCCCGTTGCAGACCTCGGCCTCCAGCGTCGAGATGGAGGGGTCGAAGTCGGCGCAGTCGGAGCTGTCGGGGTCGCCGTCGTTGTCGTCGTCGGCGTCTACGCAGTCCGCTTCGCCATCGGCGTCGAAGTCGGTGAAGTCCTCGTCGACGTCGGTGTCGCAGTCGTCGTCGATCCCGTTGCAGGCCTCCGCCGCGAGGGTCGAGATCGACGCGTCCGCGTCGTCGCAGTCCGTGACATCCGGATCGCCGTCGTTGTCATCGTCAGCGTCGACGCAGTCCGCGGAGCCGTCGACGTCGAAGTCGGGGAAGCCCTCGTCGATGAGGCCGTCGCAGTTCTCGTCGTCGCCGTCGCAGACCTCGACGGCGAGGGTGGAGACGAGCACGTCGAAGTCGGCGCAGTCGGTGACGTCGGGGTCGCCGTCGTTGTCGTCGTCCGCGTCCACGCAGTCCGCGGCGAAGTCGCCGTCGAAGTCGGGGAAGCCCTCGTCGATCGCGCCGTCGCAGTCGTCGTCGATCCCGTTGCAGGCCTCGGCCTCCAGGGTCGAGATGGTGTCGTCAAAGTCGGCGCAGTCGGTCGCGTCCGGGTCGCCGTCGTTGTCGTCGTCGGCGTCCACGCAGTCCGCCGAACCGTCCGCGTCGAAGTCGGGGAAGCCCTCGTCGACCGAGCCGTCGCAGTCGTCGTCGACGCCGTTGCAGGCCTCCGACGCCACGGAGTCGTCGACCACGCCGCTGCAGTCGTTGTCGATGCCGTCGCACAGCTCGGGGGCGCCCGGGTAGATGGCGCCGTCGTCCCCGTCGCAGTCGTCGGTGGCGTTGAAGCCGTCCCCGTCGTCGTCGGTGTACCAGCCGTACAGGTCGGCGACCTCGCCCGCGCTCATGGCGAAGGTCCAGAGCTTCAGCTCATCGACGAACCCATCGAGGTCGAAGGCGCGGTTCACGATCGAGCCGACGATGAAGTCTTCGCCGCCGTAGCTGAGGCCGTGGGACGGAGCAGTGGAGCCGACCGCGCTGCCGTCCTGGTAGAGCGTCACGGTCGTGCCGTCGTAGGTCGCGACCACGTGCTCCCACTGCCCCGCCGTCAGCGTCGAGCCGTACAGCTCCGTCTCGGGGCCGTTGTCCGCGATGGTGATGCGGAGCACGCCGCTGTCGTTGGTGATGAGCCAGTAGCCGTTGGCGGTGTCGGTGTTGCCCTTGCCGACGATGGAGCAGTGGTGGTCGCCGCAGTCCCCGAAGTTGGGGATGTTGACCCAGACCGAGATCGTGAACTGCGCCGGCTCGAAGGTCGCGTCGTCGCCGTGGTGGGCGTAGTCGTTCTGCCCGTCCAGGGCGAGGACCGAGTCCGAGTCCCAGGATCCGCCGAGCGCCGCTCCGAGGTCGGGGCTGGAGGCGTGGGCCGCGTTGGCGTGCAGGTCCAGGTCGAGCCCCGTGCCCACCGCCTCGACGCTGTCGCCGCTGCTGATGTCGTCGAAGGGGTAGTGCACCGTCGGCGCGACCGGATCGGCCAGGGCGGGGCCCGCGATCAGCGAGGCCAGGATCAAGAGCAGGGTCGGCCGCATACGCATCCGATGTTAGCCGACCGGCCCGGGTACGATCCGGTCCGTGCGTGCCCTGCTCCTGTTCGCGGCCGCCCTCGCCGGCTGCACGATCCCGCCCGATCCGGTCGAGGGGGGCCCCATCGACATCAGCGACCTGACCTTCGGCGAGTTCTCCACCTGGGCGCGGCCCATCGAGGACTACATCGACTTTCAGACCGACGACCTGGGCCACGACAGCTTCGATCGGTCCATCCAGGCGCTGCACGTCTTCGGCGGCCGCCTCTACCTCGGCTACGGCGACGCCACCCTGAACCTGGGCCGCACGTTCCCGATCGAAGCCCGCTTCTTCTACAACCTCGATCCCGAGGATTGGCGGGTCGAGTACACCGTCAACGAGGAGGCCATCGGCCGGTACCGCGGCGACGCCGAGACGCTCCTGATCCCGGGCGTCGACGCCACCGAAGACGCCTGGATCGGCAACGCCTACTCCCGCCACCTCGACACGGACTGGATCAAGTCCCGCACGTTGGACCAGGCGCTGCACGTGCACGACATGCTGAAGGACGACGACGGCAGCTTCTGGGCCTGCGGCAGCGGGGGCACCCAGGACGAGTATAACGCCGGCCAGATCAGCTCCCTGGTGTTCCACAGCACCGACGACGGCACGACCTTCGAGCTGGCCTGGAAGGTGCCCAACACCAAGCCCTCGGGGGACGCCCGCTTCACCAGCCTGACCCGGGTGGACGGGGCGCTGCACGCCTTCGGCTACCGCGCTGACGGCACCGGCTCGATCAACCAGATCATCGCCTACCGGGACGTCGGCGCCGACGAACCGGAGCCCTGGTCGGCCATGACGGACGTGCTCGTGGACGACGTCGTCGAGCTGCCCGACGGCCGCGCCCTCGCCACGGGGGTGTTCGTCGCCGGTGACCTCTTCCACACCGTGCGGCTGCTGGACGGGGACGACGCCGACGAAGTCGCGGCGTTCGAGGACCTCGCGGTGCTCGACTTCTTCGAGCTGGGCGACGGCCGCGTGGTGACGCTCGCGCTGGGATCGTCGGAGTACCCGATCCCCGCGGGCCCCTACGAGGTCGAGGTCGGGCTCTGGGACGCTGCCGACGGCAGCTACCGCACATTGCGCCGCCAGGAGAGCGCAACGCTGCCGCTGTCTGTGGCCTACTGGAAGCACAGCCTGTTCGTGGGCATCGCCGACGGACGCATCCGCCTGGCGGAGGGGGAGATCATCGAATGACGAGAACAACGCTGGGGCTTCTGCTCGCCCTGCTGCTGATCGGCTGCCCGACCGCCGAACCGGTGACATGCGGCGCCGGCACCCACCTGGAAGACGGCGAGTGCGTCGCCGATGCCGACGACGACGACGCAACCGACGACGACGACGCAACCGACGATGACGACGCAACCGACGACGACGACGCGACCGATGACGACGACGCGACCGACGACGACGACGCGACCCCGGTCGATCCCACCGACCCCTGCCCCGCGCTGCCGGCCCCCAGCGGCCCGATCGTCGAGCTCGACTCCGACGACGCCTCCAGCTTCACGTCGCTGTTCGCCGCGGCCGAACCCAACACCACGTACATGCTCGCCGCCGGCACCTACGACCTGCAGGGCCAGTACCTCTGGATCACCGCCCCCGGCGTGACGGTGCGCGGCGCAACCGGGATCCCCGGCGACGTCGTACTCGACGGCGGCTACTCCACCACCGAGATCGTGACGGTGCTCGCCGACGACGTGACCATCGCCGACCTGACGCTCTACCGCGCGTACACCCACGGCGTACACGTCGTCGGCAGCAGCGGGGACACGAACAACACGGTGCTGCACAACCTCCACGTGCTCGACCCCGGCGAGCAAGCGATCAAGATCAACCAGTCCGGCACCGACTACGCCGACGGCGGAACGGTGAGCTGCTCGACCCTCGAGCTCACCGACGCGGGCCGGCCCAACATTCGAAACAACTGCTACACCGGCGGCGTCGACGCCCACCAGGCCCGCGGTTGGACCTACCGCGACAACCACGTCGAGGGGTTCTGGTGCGAGGTCGGGCTGTCCGAGCACGGCATCCACCTGTGGCGCGCCAACGCCGACTCGGTCATCGAGCGAAACACGGTCCACGACTGCGCGCGGGGCATCGGGCTGGGGCTGTCGACCAGCGACCCGGGCAACATCCGCGTCTACCCCGACATCACCGAGTGCCAGGGCTTCGACTACCTGGACGACTGGACCGGCACGATCCGAAACAACTTCGTCTCGGCCTCGTCCGCGGGGCTGTTCGCGTCGGCCGATGGGTTCGACAGCGGCATCGGCGTCTGGAACGCCTGCGGCGCCACCGTCTCGCACAACACGGTCTGGTCGAGCCAGGCCCCCTTCTCGTCGATCGAGTGGCGGTTCCCCAACACGTCCGTGCTGGTCGCCAACAACGCGGTCTCCCACAACTTGAACCCACGAACCGCCGACATCGCCACCGAGGTGACCAACCTCGACGACGTCGTCGACGGCTCGATCTTCGTGGACGCCGCCGGCGGCGACCTGCACCTGCTGGACACCCCGAACACGCTCGTCGGAGCTGCCACGGTGGGGCACGCGGACCACGACATCGACGGCGATCCGCGGGACGCCAACCCGGACGTCGGCGCGGACGAGTTCTGAGGTGATCAGCTCGATCGCGTTCCTCCGAGGCATGAACCTCGGCCGCCGCCGCATCACCAACGTGGACCTGACCGCGGCCTTTGAGGGGCTCGGGTTCGACGGGGTGTGGACCTACCGGGCCAGCGGCAACGTGGTCTTCGAGGACGCGGGGCAGGAGCGGACCGCGCTGGTCCAGCGGATCGAGGACGGCCTCGGGAAGGCCCTGGCCTACGAGGTGCCGACGGTCCTCCGATCGGCCGAGGAGCTCGCCGCGATCGTGGCGTTCGAGCCGTTCACGCCCGCCGAACTGGACGCCAGCACCGGCAAGGTCCAGGTCACCCTCCTGGGCGACGCCCCCGACGAGGCTGCCCGCGCCGCCGTCCTCGCCCACGCCACCACCGACGACCGTCTCGCCTTCGGCCCGTCCGAGCTCTACTGGCTCCCCATCGGCCGGATGAGCGACTCGGAGCTGGACACAAACGCCATCCACAAGGTCCTCGGACTCAACACGACGCGGACGTTGGGCACGCTTCAGAACATCCTCGAGAAGCTGGGGTAGCGAGTGCCTGCCCGCTACTGCGTCCCGGCTGCCGCCCTCTGCTTCGAGGTTCCGAAGATCAAGGGCTCCCGGTTCATCGCCGACGTCGCCCCCGCCGAGGACGCCGAGGAGGCCGCGGCCCTCGTCGCGGCCGTCCGCAAGCGCGAACACGCCGCTCGGCACGTCTGCTGGGCGTGGCGGTTGGGCGAGGACGGGGAGACCGCTCGCAGCAGCGACGACGGCGAGCCCTCGGGCTCCGCCGGCAAGCCGATCCTGGCGGCCCTCGAGGGCGCCGACCTGACCTTCGCCGTCGTCACCGTGACCCGCTACTTCGGCGGCACCAAGCTCGGCGTGGGAGGACTCGTGCGGGCCTATGGCGGAGCCGCCGCCGCCGCCCTGGAGCAGGTCGAGGTGCACACGGTCGTGCCCACCGCGGACATCCTCGCGGTCCTGGACTACCCCGATCTGGGGGTGCTTGAGGCCTTCATCGCCCGGGAGGGGGTCGACCGTCCCGCCCTGGAGTACGGCGAAGGGGTGACCGCCACGTTCTCCGTGCCGCGAGGCGAAGCGGCCGAGTTCGCGGCCCGGCTCGTGGATCAGAGCGCGGGTCGGATCACCGCTCGGGTCCTCGATCCCTGACCCGCTCCGCGGTCCTCGTCAATCCGACTGGATTCGGGCGACGACGCCGCGCACGGCGGCGGCGATCTCGACGGGGTGCTCCTCCTGCAGGAAGTGCCCGCCCGGGGTCTCGGTCAACAGCGCGGACGGCATGGCCCGGTGGATGCGCCGCTTGAGCTTGCCGAGCACGGGATCGCGGTCGCCCCAGACCATCGCGGTCGGGCCTTCGAATCCCTCGACGAACGCCTGCGTGCGCTTCAGCGGCGCGATCGACGGGTGCGCCTGGGAGTCGGGGACCATGCGGGCGAGCCACAGCGGCGCCCCGCGCTCGGCGTACTTGCGCAGGGGCCACACGTACGAACGCTTAACGATGCCGCGGATCGACGACTTGTCGCCCTGCCCCGTGTGCAGCCAGCGCTGGGGGAAGCCGAGCACCCGGAAGCCGATCGTCGAGGCGATCGGCATGTTCGCGAACCGGTGGAACGCCGTCGCCTTGAAGCCCTCCCGGGGCGGTCCGATGACGGTGTTCAGGATGACCATTCCGGCCGCCCGCTCCGGCCGCGCCTCCAGCGCCAGCAGCCCGATGGGGCCGCCCCAGTCCTGGCCGATGAACACGACGCCGTTCAGGTCGAGCTGGTCGACGACCGAACCCATCCACCGGCCGTGGTTCTCCAGGGTGTGGACCGCCGGGTCGGTCGGCTTGCTCGACAGCCCGAGGCCGACGATGTCGGGCATGACGACGCGAAGCCCGGAGCCGTCCAGCTCCATCGCGATCTTGCGGTACAGGTAGCCCCAGGTCGGGTTGCCATGCACCGCGAGCACCGGCCGGCCGTTCGGATCGCCGGCCTCCATGACGTGCATGCGTCGCCCCTCCACCTCGAGGCAGTAGCGCTCGAAGGGGAGCTGCGCGGCCAGCCAGTCGGGCAGCTCGGGAGCGGGGAGGCGTTCGGTCACGGAAGCGTGATGAAGCCGCGGAAGTGCCAGGTGTTGTGGGTGGAGCCGCCCCAGATCCAGCGCGCGCCCGAGAACTCCAGCGCCGTCGGGCTCTGGCCACACGGCGAGGTGCCCCAGCCGCCCAGGTCACTGGAGTTGAACCAGCCGCCGGTGTTGTAGTCCGGCTCGCACCAGCCCGCGGGCTCGCTGGAGTGGCCCAGCCAAGAGGTGTCGGTCACCCACGTGGTGCCGTCGTTCAGCGAGATCTCGGCCATCATCGCCTTGACCCCGCCGGTGTTGACCGCCTCCACGCAGAAGACGTGGTCGCCGCTGTCCAGCGCCACGGTGTAGGTCTCGGCCCCGATCCAGGAGTTGAAGCCCGAGTCCGCGCCGACCCAGTTGAGCGTCGAGTCGACCCACATCCCGTAGGCGTCGTCCGCGGTCAGGGTGATGGTCACTTCCCAGGTCGCGACGCCGTCGCAGTCGGTGTCCACGCCGTCGATGACGGCGGCGCTGCCGGGGTAGATCTGGGCGTCGTTGTCGTCGCAGTCGTCGCACGCGGTGAAGCCGTCGCCGTCGCCGTCCGCGCCGCTGTCGCCCACGCCGTCGCAGTCGTCGTCCACGCCGTTGCAGATCTCCACCGCGTCGGGGTTCACCGACGCCGCGGAGTCATTGCAGTCGCCTCCGCACGAGCTCCAGCCGTCGCCGTCCACGTCGAAGCCTTCGTCGACGAAGCCGTCGCAGTCGTTGTCCACGAGGTCGCACACCTCGGTGGGGCAGCTGCCGCCGATGGTGACGGTGGTCGACGCCGGCGCTCCGGGCCCGACCGCGTCGTAGGGGGTGACCGTGCAGGTCCACGCTTGGCCCAGCGTCGTCGCCGCCGAGGGCACCACGTCCGAGGTGTACGGCGTCGGGCTGCCGCCTTCGGCCCACGAGTAGCCGTACGTCACGGGGTCGCCGTCGGGGTCGGTGGAGGGCACCGTCACGAAGCACGTCAGGTCGTCGCTGGTGTCCGGCGACGCCGGCGTGATGGCGATCCCCGGCGTGCTGGGGAAGCCGTTGCCCCCGCCGATGACGACCGCGTTGCTCGTCGCCGGGGTGCCGGTGTCCTGGTCGTCGTCGGGGGTGACGGTGCAGGTCACGACGTCGCCGGCGCCGAACCAGGGGGCGGCGATGGTCGACTGGTCCAGCGCGTACGGCGTACCCGAGATGGTCCAGCTGAAGACCGCCTCGGCGTCGTCGTCGGGATCGTCGTCGTCCAGCCCCGAGGGGCTGCAGGACAGGATGCTGCTGATGTCGGGCGCGGGGGGACCGAGGCTGACGCCGCCGACCTCGGGGATGGAGTTGGCGATGGTCACCGACGCCGAGCCGCCGGGGAGGCCGCCTCGCCGTCCGTACCGGTGACGGTGACCTCCCAGACCTCGTTCTTGGTCGTCGCCGACGAGGGCACGGCGGCGCCGGTGTAGGGCTGCGGCACTAGGTCCGCGGTCCAGCTGTACTCCAGCGTCGGCGCCCCGCCGTCGGGGTCGGTGGAGGCGGCGATGACGACCGCGGTGAGCGCGTCGCTGGTGTCGGGGTCGTCGGGGCTGATGACGACCCCGGGGGCCGTCGGCACGGCGGTGACGATGACGGTGACCGAGTCCGAGGCGACGAGACCGCAGCTGTCGGTCGCCTCCAGGGTCACCAACTGGGCCCCCGCAGGCAGGTCGGCCAGCTCCTCGAGCGTTACCCCGCCGGCGGTCGGCGAGGACTCCACCAGCGGCCCCGCGACGCTGCTGGTCCACCACACGGTCAAGTCCGCGGCGTCGTCCTCGTCGTCGCCGACCTCGCCCTGCACCAGCAGGGTGTCGCCGGCGTTGATGGTCGTGCTGGTGGTCGGCAGCACGATGGAGGCCGACGGGGCGGAGCAGACGACGACGCTGACCTCCTCGGTGCAGCGGCCTCCGGCGGCGTCTTCGACTTCGAACTCCAGGACGTGCTCGGCGCCGATCAGCTCGGTCAGGAGCGACGCCTGCCCATCCTCCACCTCGATCTCGCCCAGCTCTCCCTGGATCGAGGAGGAGAAGGCGGCGACGAGTCCCCCTTCGGTGGCGTCGGGATCCGCGGCGGCGCCGGACAGCAGATGGCTGGCGTCGGCCACCAGGGTGGCACCGTCCAGCGGGCTGTCGAAGAAGCACTCGGGGTCCTCGTTCTCGGGGGGTGCGTCCGGCGGAAGCACCTCGATGTCGGCCGTGTCTTCCCCGATCGCCCCGCCGATGTCGGTGGCGGCGAAGGTGATGCGGTGACTCCCCTCGGCGAGCCAGTCGACCGTCAGCTGGGAGTTGCCGGCGGCGTCGTCGATCGGACCGTCGAACAAGACGCCGTCGCGATCGGACGACCAGGCGATGGTGAGGAACTCGGTGTCGTCGGGGTTGAACGCCTGCGCGAGGCCGACCAGGAGCAGGTCATCGCCGAAGACGGTCTCGTCCCCGTCGTCGGGCGCGACGATGGCCACATCCGGGTTCCCGGAGGCTCGATTGAGGCCTTCGCACGCTGGCAGAACCAGGAGCAAAAGGGCGAGGGCAGGCACGACCCGACGCATCGCGGCGACGCTACCATGGGCCGGTGAGGGGTCCCATGAGCCGAATTGCTGTCTCGATCGCCGCCTGCTGCCTGCTGCTGGGCTGTCCTCCCGAGCGGGGCGAAGGGGGAGACCCACGTTCCGTCGACATCCTGCTGGTGGTCGACAACAGCAACTCCATGGCGCGCATCCAGGAGGAGCTTCAGAACAACCTTCCGGGCGCGCTGGCGGGGCAGATCGAGGGAGGCCTCGACTTCCAGCTGGGCGTCACCACGACCACCGTCGACACCTCCGGGAACGGCAACCAGGGCAACTTGCGCTCCCTGGGCGCCCTCGGCGGGAGCGGCTGCGAGACGCCCGCCCTCGCCACCAGTGAGGACGAGGATCTGCTCGGCACGCTCGTCGATTTGATCGACGTGGGCGTCGCCGGATCGGGCTCGGAGCAGGGCACGTACGCCGCCGCGCTGGCCCTCTGCAAGGCGCAGCCGGACAGCTTCTGGAGCGAGCTGGACTCGAGGCCCGCGACCTCGCCGGTGCGGTTGCTCTGCTCGCTGGTTCCCTCCGCGGAGCGGAGCTGCAACGAAGGCTTCCTCCGCGAAGGCGGGTCGCTGGCGATCCTGCTGGTCACCGACGAAGGCGACGAGGCGTCCATCCAGGCCGGACTCCCCCCGTCGGACGAGGTGGAGCAGTGCGTGATCGAAAACGCCGACGACCCCATGTTCGGGGAGTGCGACTGCCGGATCGACTTCTGGAGCCGCTTCTTCGCGGAGATCGCACCCGACGCGCCCGTGCACGCCGTCGGCCCCACCTACCAGGGCGCGGACCAGAACGTCCCCTGGTGCGACGGCTCGGTCCGCAACCTCCCGGGCCCCTGCAACCCCTTCGGTTCGAGCACCTGCGCCATCGACTTCCTGCAGGTCGGCTCATGCATGACGGGGGGCCTGTTCTGGTCGATGGAGGTCACCACCGGGGAGACGTGCGAGCTCGCGAACTTCGAGGCGATCGCCACCGACTTCGCGAACTCGCTGTAGCCCCGGGGGGTCAGGCGGCCCGAACCCGATTTCGCTCGAATCGAAGTGATCGGTCTGCCGAGTTGGCGGCACGGCAGGGGTGTTGGGGCCAGTGAGAGGGAACCGCCATGACTGCCATCCGAATCTGCTTCGTCTTGATCCTCACCCTTGCTGCCGCTGGCTGCAGCGTCGAGGACACCCTGATTTTCGAAGTCCCCGTCAACGACACCACCGCGCTGGCGATCGACAGCGACCGCGGGTACGTCATCGTCCGGGTCGACCCGGACGCCGACGCCGTCACCGTCACCGTCATGAAGCACGGCTTGGTCTCCAAGGCCTCGCTGACCGTGGCCGAGGAGGAGAGCTTCATCGGCCTCGACGCCGACAGCACCGACCCCGACGCCTTCGTCGACCTGGAAGTGACTCTGCCCGAAGGCCTGTCGATCACGATCGACGCCCACGAAGGACCGGTCTGGGTCTTCGGCGCACGGGACGGCATCGACGCCGCCACGTCCGAAGGTGACCTGACCGTCGGCCTGGCGCCGGACGAGGGCGCCGATCTCATCGCCGACGGGGATGTCAGCATCAATGTAGGCCTGACCTGAGCTGGCGACTTGAACGACGAAGGGGCCGAAGGCACGCTCGCGGGCGGCGGCGACCCGATCCTGCTCCGCGCCGAGCCCGGGGACCGCGTCTTCGTCAACCAGCTGCGCTGAGCGCCCCGCCGGGGCAGACGTCGACGGCCTCCGAGCGTGGCCTTCGAGTTCATCCCTTCGAGGCTACGCGGTAGGGTCGGGGCCATGAAGCGCGCCTCCACCGCCCTGTTCCTGCTGCTCCTCGCGAGCGCCCTCGCCGCTTGCACCGTCGCCCGCCGGGGCGGAGGAGGAGGAGACAACCAGGGCGGAGGCGAAGGAGGCGATGACGACGACGACACCGGCGCGAGCCTCTGCGACCGAATGCTCGAGTGCGTCGGCGTGGTCGACCCCGAGGACCACGCCGATCTGTACGCCCAATACGGCCCCGACGGCACCTGCTGGGAGGCCGGCGAGGACGCCTCCGACATCTGCAACGCCGCCTGCGAAGACCTGCTCAGCAACTACGACGATGAGTTCGGCGATCCCACCTGCCGTGCCCGTCTCTGGCCCTACGAAGGCACCACCGAGACCGGCGAAGGCTGGGACCCGGGCATGGTGCTGGGCGACATCTTCGGCACCGACCAGTACGGGCAGGCCTTCGACGTCGACTGGCTCGAGGGCAACTGGCTGCTGGTCCAGCTCGCCGCCAACCCCAGCTATTGGGCCCTCAGCGGGGTCGCCAGCCAGGCCTCCGCCATCCAGGCCGACTACAACGAGGAACTGGACGAGGGCTTCTGGGTCGTGCTCGTGCCGTTCGGGTACGACGACGCCGCCGAGGACCTCGCCGGTGAGTACGACGTCAACGACCTCCCCGTGGTCCAGGACGACAGCCTGATCGACTGGTACGACGGCGAGGACCTCGACACGTTCCCCGGGCCGTTCGTGATCGTCGAGCCGGACCGCACCGTCGCGGCACGCCTGACCATCGACGACGTCTCCGAGGTCCCGCCCACCGAGGAAGTGGACATGATCCGCTCATGGCTGGACTTCAACCTGCCCTGAGCGGCTACAGCACGACCAGCTCCTGCCGGTACTCGACGCGCTCCTCGTTGCCCCACACCTCGACGAACCGCAGCGTGATCTCGTCGTCCCAGACCGCATCGGTGATGAAGATCTCGTAGCTCCCATCGGGGGCCGTCTCCTCCAGATCGAGGTGGTAGTGCCCGGCGAAGGCGCCGTAGACCCGGTCGTGCAGCGGCCCGGTGACGCCCATGATCCGATCCATCTCGTCCAGCGTGAACGCCCCCGGGAACGCGTGCATCGGGTGGTGGGACGCCAGCACCACGTCCTCGGAGCGGCCTTCGGGGAGGGAAGCGAGCCACTCCACGAAGTGCGGCCAGCTGCCGCCGTCGTAGTCGTGCAGCTCGGCGGTCTCGCCCATCAAGCCGCTCTCGCGGCTGGCCCAGTCCATGCCCACGAACGTGATGCCGCGGTGCTGGAACGTGAGGTTCTGGAGCCACGTGTCGGCGTCGCGGTCGGGATCGAACGCGGGCGTCGGGGCCCGCACGTAGCCGTCGGTGACCGCGTCGAGGGCGTCGAAGCGGGGCCCGAAGACGGTGTCGAAGAGCTCGCCCTCCCCCGCCTGGTTCTCGTTGTCGCCGATGAGCGGGACGTACGGAACGGCGAGCTGATCGAGGGCGTCGCGGGCGAGCTCCGCGCCGCCGCTCCAGCCGACGTCCCCGACGATCAGAACCAGCTCGATGCGGCGGGCGTCCATCTCCTCGCCGATCCAGGCGACGGTGGTCTCCAGCCGGTCGAGCCTCTCGTCGTCGGCGGTGATGTGCGGGTCTGCGAGCACGACGAAGCTGAACTCATGCTCCAGGGGGCCCGGAGTGGGCGCGACGTCGTCGTCGTCCGCGGGTGTGGGGCAGCCGAGCAAGGCGACGGCAGCGATGGTGGGGAGGAGCCTCCGGGTCAGCATGGCTCGATGCTAGCAATGCCCCTGGTAGCGTGACGGTCATGAACCGATCGGCGGTCCTGTTCCTCCTCCTGGTCGTGGCCCTGACGGGCTGCCCGGACCCGCGCCGAACGCCGACGCCGGACGATGACGACGACGATTCGGCCGCCCCGGACGACGACGACACCGCCGACGACGACGACACCGCCGACCCGGACGCCGACTACGACGGCGACGGCATCTCCAACGGCGAGGAGCTGGTCCACGGCGTCGACTGCGTCACCAGCGATCCCCTCGTCGCCGACACCGACGAGGACGGCGTCGACGACGGCCTGGACCCCTACCCGCTGGACCCCTACCCCGAGTACCTGCTCCACCGGAACGACTTCGGGACCATCGACCTGACGCTGTCCAACCGCGACGGCACCTTCGAACCGACCGTGCAGATCGGCTTCCCGTTCGGCGACACGAGCAACTCCGCCTACCAGTACACCCACTTCCTCGTGGCCGACTTCGACAGCAACGGCGGCACCGACTTCCTCGCCATCGGCGACGCCGATCCCAGCGACGGCAGCAACCCCACCGAGCTGTGGTGGTTCGGGCGCCAGACCGGCCCGCAGGCGTTCACCCAGCGGAAGGTCGAGGACGTGCTCGAAGGCCGGTTCGCGGGCAGCCTCGCGGATCTGGACGACGACGACGACATGGACCTGCTCGTCCTCAACCGGAACTCCGGCGGCAACGTCTCCTTCGCCGAGCTGACCGCGTTCCTGAACACCGGCCTCGTCGGCACCGCCAACTGCGGCTTCACCGACGATCCCGCCAACCCCGACGGATGCGCCTTCGTGCGCGTCGACGCCGCCGACATCACCCCCTGGGCCGTGGGTGAGTGGGTCATCCGGATGAGTCGCGACGCCGTCGACGTGGACGGGGACGGCTTCCGCGACGTCGCCCTCATCAAGCAGTCCAGCGGCGGCAACGTGCAGCAGCCCCTGGCGCTCAGCAGCGGCGACGGCGCCGGCTTGATGAGCCAACCCGGCGGGACCCTGCTGACGCACAACCTGTCCGGCTCCGGCCAGTCCCCCATCCAGTCCATCGTCTTCGCCGACTTCGACAACGACGACGTCGGCGACGTGATCGTCGGCTTCGACGACGACGGGGACTCCGGCTCCGGCTGGTTCTACCCGGGCACCGTCGCCTCGGGCTCCTTCGCGTTCAACTCCGCGGCGTCCTTCGAAGCCATCGACCTCAACCCCGCGGTGGAGGACGGCTCCGACGACGTCGGCGTCTCCACCAGCGCCCGCGCCTTCGACCTCGACTTCGACGGGAACATGGACGTGCTCCTGGGCTACACCTACGAGAGCGTCGGTTCGCCCCCCAGCCGCACCTCGTGGTTCCGGGGCAACGGCGACGGCACGTTCCAGCCCGAGGCGGTGGTCCGCGACTTCCCGACCTCGACCTTCGGAGGCTCCTTCGCCCTCCCCCAGGCGCTCTGCCGGAGCTTCCCCACGGAGTAGTCCATGCCCCGCTCGACCCCGCTCGACCTGTGCCTGTTCCTCGCCGCCGCCGGCTGCCAGGAGGTCACCCTGGTGGACAACGAGTGCGCCGCGGACGAGGCCGAGCTCTGGTACCTCGACGCCGACGGCGACGGCTTCGGGATCAGCGATGACTTCCTCGTCGCCTGCGATCAACCCGACGGCTACGTGCTCGAGGACGGCGACTGCGACGACGATGACGCCGCCCGCCACCCCGACGCCCGCGAGGACTGCGACGGCATCGACAACGACTGCAACGGCCTGCTCGACTCCGAGGACGGCAGCGAGGAGGACCTCGATGAGGACGGCGCCCGCGGCTGCGTCGACTGCGACGATCTGGACGACGCCAACTTCCCCGGCAACGTCGAGATCTGCGACGGCCAGGACAACGACTGCAACGGCCTCCCCGACTTCGACGGCGGCGGCGAACTGGACGGCGACGGCGACGGCGTTCGCGCCTGCATGGACTGCGACGACACCGACCCCAACAACGTCAACGGCGGCATCGAGCTCTGCGACGGCCTCGACAACGACTGCAACGGACTCGCCGACTACGACGTCGCCGGAGAGGTCGACGCGGACGCCGACGGCTGGCTCAGCTGCGAGGACTGCGACGACAGCGAAGCGGTCATGTTCCCCGGCAACCCCGAGGTCTGCGACGGCCTCGACAACGACTGCGATGGCGCCGTGCCCGCCGACGAAGGCGACGCGGACGGCAACGGCGTGCTCGACTGCGCGGAGGTCACCTGCTCCGGCAACGGCATGACCTGGGAGCTCATCGCCCACGACGCCGCGCTGAACGCCGATCGGGTCGGCTGCGGCGGCATCTGCCAGCCCTACGCCGGCGACACCGCCTGCAGCGAGTTCATCCCCATCGTGTGCGTCGAGTCCACCGGCGCCCCCGACCCCGGCCTCGCCGTCGACTACTACGAGGGCTGGTTCGCGGGGAACGTGGACGTCACCTCCCCCGTGCAGGGCTGCGCGCTGACCGATCTGGCCACCGCCGACGCCATCTGCGCCGCCCAGTTGGGGGCCGGCTGGCGCATGGCCGAGTTCCACGACGGCAGCGGCGGCTGGTCGTTCTGGGCCTACGGCAACATCAACCAGCCGCCCCCGGCCCACTTCTGGACCTACATCAACGACCAGCCCGGCAACTGCTGGAACTAGGCGCGATGGGTTCGCCGCGCCCGGGCGCTAGCCGGGGAACGGCGGCGGAACCTCGCCGGGGTGGGCTTCGGTCAGCTCGAACATGACGAAGTAGACGGCGTCGAACAGGAACAGGTCCAGATTCTCCACCACGTCCCCGATCGAGTCCGCCTCCGCCGCCTCCGCCATCGTGGCGCGGAAGCCGGAGGCCTCCAGGACCTCCTCGTTGGTCAGCACTCCGCTGTGGAGGATGCCGTCGAACAGCGCCACGCCGTCGCGCGCGGTCCGGCCGTCCAGCGGCTGGGGTCCCTCGTAGGGGTACCGCGCGGTGTCGTGGCCCATCACGTTGAGCACCGTGGCGAGCCAGCGCGTCGTGGGCAGCAGCACCCGGTAGTCGATGGTCTCGGCCGTGTCGTCGACCGTGTGGTACCAGCTGAACCCGGGGTTCACGAACCAGGCCGCCGCGATGGGGTCGGAGGCTCGGTAGAACTCGTCCTGGTCGCTGCTGAAGATGGGCACCGCGTCGCGGTTCATGAACAGCACCGGCAGTTCCTGGAACTGCAGCGCGGCTTCGCGCCAGACGGCCTCCAGCGTGGGTGAGCGCTCCAGCCCCATCGCCAGGATCGGCCAGTAGTCGGGCAGCAGCGGGCGCCCCACGGGATCGATGGACACCGCCGCCACGATGTCCCCCACGGGCACCGTCGGGTTGGCGATCCAGGCTTCGGCGCCGCCGAGGCTGACCTCTTCGTCGTCCGTGATGAGGATGATGATCGAGCGCGGCGGCGCAGCCTCCTGCTCCAGCAGCACCCGGGCGATCTCCAGGGCGAGCGCGACCCCCGCGGCGTCGTCGTAGGCGCCGTTGAAGGCGTCCCCGTCGGCGGTTACCCCGAGGTGGTCGTAGTGGGCCAGCACGACGATGTATTCCTCGGCCTGCTCGGGATCGGAGCCGGGGATCAGCCCGACGAGGTCGTACCCGGTGGCGTTGACCGAGGAGACGACGTCGCCGGAGGCGTCGATCATGTAGCGGGCGCCGTCGTAGACCGTGTCGTAGTCGTACAGGTAGCCGTCGCTGCCCAGCGGCTCCAGGCCGATGGTCTCCATCTGCTCGGCGATCCAGTCGCGCGCCTGCAGGTGTCCGGGGGAGCCGGGGATGCGCCCGGCCCGTTCGTCGGCGGCGAGGAAGTCGATGGTCTCCTTCAGGTCGACCGCGCTGAAGGCCTGCAGCACCGCGTCGTCCAACGCCGGGTAGCCCACTTCGGGCTCCGGGTCGGAGCAGGCGGCGAGAACGGCGATCAGGGCAACGAGGAAGAAGAAGCGACGGTCGGTCATGGCACCACGGTCAGGGAGAGGTCGTACTCGTTGCCCGGCACCAGGTCGTCGGTGGTGAGCTCGACGGAGACGAGGTACGTGCCCGTGGACGGGATGGTGATCGGACCGACGCTCTCGTCGTCGGTCAGCGAGTTGCCGAGCCCCAGCGGGCTCCCCGTGTCGTCCGCCACGGAGACGTCGATGTTCCCGTCGGCGTGGGTGAAGGCCAGGTCGACGAAGAACGCGTCGCCGGCCTCCAGGTCCACGGAGTACACGTCGATGTCGCAGCTGGACAGACCGGGGTAGCTGCCCAGGCTGAGTACGGTGGCGCTGGCGAGGTCGTCGTTCTCCTCGAAGGCGTCATCCACGCACACGCTGGAGATGCCGTTGACGGCCACGGTCATGTCGTACGTGTTGCCCACGAAGCTGCCGCCGTCGTCCTGGAGGAGGACCTCGATGATGTAGTC
Organism: Pseudomonadota bacterium; assembly: GCA_024229515.1. Taxonomy (GTDB): domain Bacteria; phylum Myxococcota_A; class UBA796; order UBA9615; family UBA9615; genus JAAESI01. Next base: position 107,769 of record JAAESI010000275.1, read on the forward strand.
ACCGGCCAGGGCCACCACGGTCGGCCCCGTCGACTCGTTGTCGGAGATGGACGTGGAGACGTCCAGCAGGGTCGTCGACGGGTCGTAGACGAACAGATCGAGGTCGCCCTCGGCGTCGCTGAAGTCCAGGGCGACGTGGAGGTCGTCCCCGCTCTCCAGGGTCAGCAGGTAGTAGTCGTCGTCGTCGGGGCAGATCCCCAGCGTCGGGTACTCGCCCAGCGTCAGCGTGGCGGGGTTGAAGCTCTCGTCGTTGTCCTCGAACACCGTGTCGTCGGGGCATTCGCCCTCCTGGACGATCACGTCGAGGTCGTATCCGTTGCCCGGCAGGCCGGGGTCATCCTCCAGGAACACGCGCAGGTAGTAGGTGGTGGCGCTGAGGGTGAGGATCGGTCCGATCGACTCGTCGTCGCTGGTGCTCACGCTGGAGTATTCGACGTTCAGGAGCGTGTCCATCAGCTCCATGTCGAGGTTGCCGAGGGCGTGATCGAACGTCGCGTTCAGCGTCAGCTCGTCCGCCTCGAGCAGCTCGATCTGGAACCAGTCCTCGTCCGCCGGGCAGGCCATCAGATCGGGTAGCAGACCCGAGAAGGTGGGGAACGGGTTGGCGTCGGTGTCGTTGTCCTCGAGGGCGTCGTCGAGGCACGGGGGCGGCACGGTGAGGACGTTGAGGTCGTAGTCGTTGCCGGGCACCAGGTCGGTCTCCGAGACGAAGTAGACCCGCAGGAGGTAGTGGCCCTCCATCGCCGCGGTGATCGGGCCGACGGCCTCGTCCTCGGTCGAGCTGTAGCTGCCTTCCACCAGCCCGTCGGCGGGGTCGTACAGCTCCATGTCGAGGTCGCCCATGCTCTGGTTGAAGCCGATGTTGGCGGACAGCTCCTCCCCGAGGCTGACGTCGACGGAGAACCAGTCTTCGTCCGACGGGCAGGACCGGAGCGCGGGGAAGGTCCCGGTCGAGACGAGGGCGGCGAAGAGGTCGGAGTCGTTGTCCTCGAAGCCGTCGTCGGCGCACACCGCGGGGATGACGGTGACGGTGATCTCGTAGGCGTTGCCCGGCGTGGAGCCGGCGTCCGCGGCGAGCTCGATGGCCGCGTAGTAGATGGTCGTGTCGGTCAGCAAGAAGGGGCCGAGGATCTCGTCGTCCGACCCGCTGCTGCTCTGCGCGATGACGAGGCCGAGGTCGTCGACCAGGTCCAGGTCGATGTTCCCTTCGGCATCGGTGAACTCGACCTCGATGAGCACTTCGTCGCCGGCGTTGGCGCTGAAGCTGAACCAGTCCTCGTCCAGCAGGCAGGAGACGAGCCCGGGGATGGGCACGCCGCTGAGCGTGGGCGTCGCCCCGAAGAGGTCGTCGTTCTCTTCAGCGAGGTCGTCGACGCAGGGCTGCTCGACGGTCACGGACATCGTGTAGTCGTTGCCCAGGACCTCTCCATCGTCCGAGGCGATCTCCACGTGTACGAAGTAGTCGCCGTCGGCGAGCACCACGACGGGGGCGATGGATTCGTCGTCGTTGCCGCTGTTGCTCGCCCCCAGCACCGAGCCCGACGAGTCGACGATCTCGACGTTGATGTTCCCCTCGCCGTCGTCGAAGAAGAGATCGACGCCGATGGACCCGGTGGCGTTGACTTCGAGGACGTACCAGTCGTCGTCGCTGGGGCAGATCTCCAGGCTCGCGTAGGCGCCCGGAGCGAGGCCGGTGGCGGACGCCTGGCTGTCGTTGTCCTCGAAGGCGTCGTCGCTGCAGGGCGCCGGGTTCAGCGCCAGGTCGATGTCGTAGGCGTTGCCGAGGATGAACCCGGTGTCCGCTGCGAGGGTGATGTGCACGAGGTAGTCGCCCGCGACCGTGGCCAACGCCGAGACGCTCTCGTCGTCGGTGGTGCTGGTGCCCAGATCGATGACCGCGCCGGCGGGGTCGACCAGCTCCACGTCGATGTTCCCCTCGGCGTGGGAGAAGGTGACGTCGACGTCGATGTCGTCGCCCAGGAGCACGCCCGCGATGGCGAACCAGTCGTCGTCCCCGGGGCAGACCTGCACGCCGCTGATGAGGCCCGCGCCGGGGAAGGCGGCCGCGGCGGAGTCGTTCTGCTCGTAGGGGTCCTCGACGCAGGAGGACTCCTGGATGTCGAGTTCGAGGTCGTAGGTATTGCCCGCGATGACGCCGTCGTCCTGCTCGAGGAAGACGCGCAGGTGGTGGGTGCCACCGCTGTTGATGTTGAAGCTCGGGATCGACTCGTCGTCGGTGAAGGACAGACCCGAGGCGATGACGGCACCGCTGGGGTCCATCAGCTCGACGTCGATGTTGCCCTCGGCGTCGATGAAGTCGAGGTCGACGCCGATGAACTCGCCGACCAGCAGTTCGACCGCGTACCAGTCCTCGTCGCCCTCGCAGGCCCGCAGGTTGGAGTAGCCGCCGTCGGTCACGCCGGTCGCTTCGGTGCTGTTGTCGTTGTCCTCGCTGCCGTCGTCGACGCAGGGGGCGACGGTGACGTCGAAGTCCAGCTCGTAGCTGTTGCCCTGGATGTCGCCGTCGTCGTCCTCGAGCCAGACGCGGATGAGGTGGTCGCCGCCGTCGTTGACGATGTAGTTGGACAGCACCTCGTCATCCGAGGTGGAGGAGCCCGTCATCTGGAGCAGCCCGATGGGGTCGACCAGCTCGATGTCGACGTTGCCCTCGGCGTGCTCGAAGGTCGCGGTCAGGTCGAGGACGTCGGACTGCTGCAGGGGGAGGAGGTACCAGTCGTCGTCCTCGGGGCACGCGGTCAGCGACCCGAGCACGCCGGCGCTCACCGGGGTGGCGACGATGCTGAGATCATTCTCCTCGGCGGCGTCGTCGGGGCACGGCCCCTGGACCGTCATGGTCAGCTCGTAGGGCACCCCGCCCACGTCGCCGCCGTCGTTGACGTGGGTGACGCGGAGGGCGTGCAGGCCGGTGGTCTGGCCGGTCCAGAGCAGGTCCTCGTCGTCGTCGACGCTCAGGGAGGTGGCGACGACGGTGCCGTCGGGGTCTTCGAGGCGCAGGTCGAGGTTGCCCTCGAGGGCGTCGAACTCCGCCAGCACCGTCAGGAGCTCGTCGACCTCGACCTCGATGAGGTACCAGTCCTCGTCGCCGGCGCAGGAGTTCAGGTTCGGGTAGACGCCGGAGCCCAGGGTCGTGGCGTCGGAGAGCTCGTCGTTGTCCTCGAACGCGTCGTCGATGCAGTCCGGCAGCGTGGTGTCGTCGTCGTCGGTGGCGTCGTCGTCGTCGGTGGCGTCGTCGTCGTCGGTGGCGTCGTCATCGTCGGTCGCGTCGTCGTCGTCGGTCGCGTCGTCGTCGTCCGTCGCGTCGTCGTCGTCCGTCGCGTCGTCGTCGTCCGTCGCGTCGTCGTCGTTCGCGGTGTCGTCGTCGTCCGGTGGCGGCTCCTCCACGCAGGCGGCGGCGAGGGACAGAACCAACACTGCGAGGATTGCGCGCATCGCGGACACTCTAGTCCGAGTCAGGCTCCGGCGGTGGGGGCTCTGGGGAGGTTGTGACGCGCCGTGACCTCTCCGTGACCGGCCCGTCCGTACAACGGCGCCATGAAGACGTCCGCCTTGCTCCTCGCCCTCGCCGCCGTCCCCCTGCTGGGGTTCGGTTCGTGCGAACCTGCCGCCTCCGCCTCCCCCGCGGGCGATGAGCCGGACTTCGAGCCCCCCGCGGCGGGCCCCGCGGACACCTTCGACTGCCTCCCCGTCCAGCCGCTGGTCTGCGGAGCGACGGTCGACGGCGACACGTCCGACCCCAACCACGGCACCACCCAGGCGGTGGACTTCTACGCCGGCGCGGTGGGCAGCTACGCCGGCCCCGAGCTCAGCTACCGCGTCGACGCGACCGCCTCCGGCTCGGTCGAGGTGGCGTTCGTGGATCCCGAGCCCACGCTCCTGAACCACGACCTGTTCGTGCTCGACGCCACGCTCGGCTGCACGGGCGAGGCCGCCCTCGCCCGCGGCTTCAACTCTCTGTCCTTCCCGGTCGAAGCGGGCCATCGCTACTACGTCGTCGTCGACGGCCCCGACGAGGCCGGCGGCGCGTTCGCCGCTTCGACCGAGTGCGAGGACGGCGCGGTCCTGTCCGACGGCGTCGACGAGGCCGATCCCGGCGTCGGCCGCCCCGACCCGTTCGCCGCCCAGCCCGACACCGGCGAAGGGCTGGTCAACATCTCCGCCGACTTGCAGGAGCTGCTCGAGTTCGGCGAGATCTTCGACGGCTGCGACCGCTGGGCCGAGCACCCAGAAGACCGCCACGCCAAGCTCCTGTGCGGCAAGTACCGCTTCTTCTACGAGCCGATGGGCACCGACGGCATCCCCCAGCCCCTGCTGGACTGGATGGGGGGCAACTTCCCCGACTGGGCGGGCGACAGCTTCGCCGGCTTCGGCCTCGTCCCCGACCCCTACGCCGATGAACCCCGCGCCCTCGGCTTCGGCCGTGCCGGCTCCTTCGGCTTCGCCGACACCCAGGGCATGACCTGCGCCTCCTGCCACTTCGGCGAGCTGCCCGACGGCCGCTACGCCATCGGCTACCCCAACCACGACTACGACTACGGCACCCACATGCTGTCGCTGATGGTGGGCGTCCAGGCGGGCATCCCCGGCTTCGACGCGAGCGCCCAGCACCCCGACGCCATCGCCGCCCTGCAGCCGATGATCGACGCCTTCGGCGCTGACCCGTGGCTGACCGCGTCGCTGATGTGGAACCTCACGAGCCTGCTGACGGAGGTCGGGAACATCCCCGAGGTGCCGTACGAGGTGCAGGGCCAGTACGCGTCGTGGCGCACCGGCACGATGGACTTCCTCATCGCGCCGCTGTCGGCCGACGACGGGGTCCACACGGTCAGCCGCATCTCGCCGCTGTGGGGCATCGCCGACGAGCCCGACTTCGCCGCCTACGGCACCGATCACGCCCAGCTGGGGTGGACCGGCGGCACCCGCTCCATCGCCGACTTCGCCCGCGGCTTCGTGCACGTGGGCGGCGGGGACCTGAACGACTGGCCGGACGAGCAGTTGGAGCCGCTGGCGGAGTTCATCCTGTCGCTCCGCGCCCCCGCCCCGGCGGTCCCGCCGCACCCCTCGGACGTGGCCGCCGGACGGGCCGTGTTCGAGACCAGCGGCTGCATCGACTGCCACGGCGGCCCCCGGGGCGGCGGGCTGGAGATCTACTCCTGGGAGGAGATCGGCACCGACGACACGCTCCGCACCTGGGGCGCCCCCGACGCCGACGGCGAGCTCTGCTGCGGGCTGTCGGACTACGACAACTCGTACGACACCGGCGGCGTCAAAGCGCCCCGCCTGGTGGGCGCGGGCACGTTCGGCCGGTTCCTCCACAACGGCGCGCTGGACTCCCTCGAACAGCTGTTCTGCCTGAAGGCGCGGCCGGCCGCCGAGGTCCCGCCGTTCGCCGCACGCGGGCACGAGTTCGGCTGCGACTCCCTGTCGGTGCAGCAGCGGGAGCAGCTCGCCGCCTTCCTCCGCGCGCAATAGGGCCTGCCGCCTGCCTTAGACTGGCGGGAGTGCCCGCGCCGCAAACCGTGGTCCTGCCCCAGGACCGAGAGCCGTCGACCACGATGACGGCCCGCATGCCCCTGGACGAGGACGAGGTCCGGCGCACCCACGTGTTCCTCGCGGTCAGCGGCGCGCTCGCCCTCGTCGGGTGCTTCGCGGCGTTCCTGTTCGACGGTGATCCGGCGTGGCGCATCGCGTTCACGGTCAGCGTCGCGGTGATGCTGCTGGGGTACAGCGCCCTGTGGCTCCAGACCCGCGACCTGCGCAACTACTCGGCCAGCGTCGCCGTCGCCGTGATCACGGTCTGCAACCTCGCCGGCGTCTCCGCGTCGATCTACTTCGGCATCTTCTCCCCCGCGCCGATGATCCTGATGCTGCCGATCGCGTTCATCGGCCTCAGCTCCTCGGCGCGCGGCGCGTAGACCGCCTACAGCGTCGCCGCCGGCGAGCGTGGGGGTGCCGATGCTGCTGGCCTCGGTCGGCCTCTTCGAGGACCCCGGGCTGGTCCGCGCCGACCGCATCGGCACGTTCGGCGCCGTCACCTACACCCTGCTGGTGCAGGCGGTGTACGCCGCCTGCTTCGTGCATGCCCGGGCCAGCCGCCGCGCCACGCTGCACGCGGTCGAGGGGATGGAACGGGAGATGCTCCAGGTGCAGACGCGGGACGCCCTGCTGGAGGAGGCCAACCAGCGTCTGGACGAAGCCCTCCTGGGAGGGTCCCAGGGACCGTTGACGGGGAGCGATCTGGGGCCCTGGCGGCTCACCGCGCTGCTCGGGCGGGGCGCCATGGGCGACGTCTACGCCGGGATCCGGCGGGACGACGGGCTGCACGGAGCGGTGAAGGTCCTGAACCCGGTCGCCGCCTCCGACCCCGAGGCGACCGCCTTGATAAACCGGGAAGTCGACCTCCTCAAGGCGCTGAAGCACTCCCACGTGGTCGAGGTGTTCGAGGTCGGGGTCGGGGTGCTCCCATGGATGGCGATGGAGCGGCTCACCGGCGAAGGGCTCGACGCGCTCCTGCGGCGCCGGCGGAAGCTGCCGCCGGACGAGCTGATGGAGCTGATCGGCCAGGTCGCCGACGGCATGGACGCAGCCCACCGCGCCCGCATCCTCCACCGAGACCTGAAGCCGTCGAACCTCTTCCTCCTCGATGGGCCGGAGCGGATCTGGAAGATCCTCGACTTCGGCGTCGCCAAGCGCCTCGGCCAGGACCTCACCGTGACCCGGGGGATGCTGCTGGGCACGCCGGGCTACATCCCTCCGGAACAGCTGGAGCGCGACGGGCTCGTCGATGAGCGCGGGGACATCTGGGCGCTGGGGGTGATCGCGTACCGCGCCCTGACCGGTACCCGTCCGTTCCACGGCTCGGGGCAGGCGCTGCTGCTGTCCGTGCTCCGGGATCAGCCCGAAGCGCCGTCGCAGTGGGTCGAGGACCTCCCCGAGGCGGTAGACGAGGTGTTGCGCGTCGCCTTCGCGAAGGATCCGACCGAGCGGTACGCCAGCGCTCAGGCCTTCGCCTCCGCGCTCGAAGCGGCATTCGCGGGCAGCATCGAGCCCGCGCTCCAGCGTCAGGCTCGGCGCCTCCTCGAGGCGGCCCCCTGGGGCTGGGAGGGCGGCTGACTCAGGCGGCGCAGGCGATGCACTTCGTCGCGATCGGCAGCGCCTCCAGCCTCCGCTTGGCGATGTCTCCCCCGCAGCTGGCGCAGCTGCCGTAGGTCCCCGCGTCGAGTCGGCCGAGGGCGGCGCGGATCTGCAGCAGCTCGGCCCGGTCGTGGTCCTCGAGCGCCTCCAGCACCTCGTCGTTCTCGAGGAACTGGGCGCGGTCCTTCCAGTCGTTGGGGGCATCGCGGTCGACGCCGCGCAGGTGGGATTCGATCACGTCGACGCGCGTGGCCAACTCATCGGTTTGGCGCAGCAGATGGGCGCGAATGGCATCCAGGTCGGGCATGTCGTCTCCAGGGTCGATGTCCCATGCTGGAGCAACCTTCGCGCCAACCCAGGCCAAAACGCAAGACCCTGAAATCGAACGGCTTTTCGCTCCAACGGGGCCGCTTGGTTGTGTGTTTTGGCACGCTCGGCGCCGGCCTCGGGTGTGAACCCGGGCACATCGTCACAAGCCGCGGGCCCACTCCGGGCGCAGGCCGATCTTGCCGTCGAGGGCGTCGTCGATCGCCGCCGCCATCGCCGCCCCGTCGCGCGGCAGACGTCCCCCCAGGGGGAGGTAGTTGCTCGCGTGGTTCGTCCGGAACAGGGCGTCGGTGGGCCGGGCCTCGGCGACGAAGACCCGCAGCTCGGACAGCAGCCCGCCGATGTCGGGAAGCGTGAAGCGGTCCGCCGCCTCGCGGTCGGCCAGGGGCGTGCCGGGCACGACGGTCAGGGTGAGGGCGGCGAGGAAGTCCGGGTCCATCGCCGTGGCGAGCCGGGCAGAGCCCCGCGCGTGCTCTTCGGAGCGCTCGATGCCGCCGGCCCCGAGCAGGAAGATCGCGGACAGCGCCAGCCCCGCCGCCTTCGCCTTCGCCGCGGCCTCGACGTGGGCGTCGAAGATCGGGGTGCCGTGGCGGCCGTCCCCCTCCAGCGCGGTCAGGGGCGCCTTCGCGATGCGTCGCATCGTCGGCTCGTCGCCCGACTCCGGACCCAGGTACAGCAGCGACAGCCCCAACTGCTGCAGCCGGGCCAGCTCCTCGGGGCTCTTGCCGAGCACGTTGCTCGCCATCGCGTAGCAGGAGACCCGCTTCAGGGCGCCGAAGCTCTCCCGCAGGCGGACCAGGATCGCCTCCCAGTGGGTCATCGGGAGGATCAGCGCGTCGCCGTCGCACACGAAGACCTTGGACACCCTGGAGCCGTAGGTGTCCGCGGCGGCGTCGATGTCCGCGAGGACCTCGTCCAGATCCCGGACCCGAAAGGTCTTGTCCCGGTACATGGAGCAGTAGACGCATTGGTTCCAGGAGCAGCCGACGGTCCCCTGGATGAGGAGCGAGTGGGCTTCGCTGGGGGGCCGGTAGATGGAGCCTTCGTAGCGCACGGCGTCCTCAGTAGAACCAGGGATAGCGCCTCATGAGCGCTTCCTCGTAGGTGTCGATGCTGAGCACCAGCGGCTGCTGATCGTCGACGGCTCGAGCCAACTCGAAGCAGCGCCAGGCATCCCCCATCTCGTCCATGGCCGACAGGATGAGTCCCAGGTCGTGCAGCGGTCCCGCGCTGATGGGCTGCCCCTGGAGGTAATCGCGCAGGGTCCGGTAGCCCTCATCGTGACGGCCCAGCCCCACGAGGTGATTGGCGGCGAAGACATCGACGACGCGACCGTGGGGGCGGACCTCGTCCTTGATGCGCTCGAGGGCCCGGAGGGCGAGCTCCGCCTCCGCCGGACTGGAAGCCGAGAGGCTGTTCATCAGCAGATCGAGGCGGCTGTCGGACGCCGCCGCGGTCGCCACGGGGGCGAGCTCGTCGACGGGGAGACCGGACCGCTGGATGCTGTACTCGAGCCCCGCGAGGAAGCCGTCCAGCCCCCGGTCCTTGGCGATCGCACCGCTCATCCGGTCCCGCAGCGACGCCAGCGCCTGGTCGCGGCTCGGGATCGTGCTGGAGCGCACGACCTGCACGAGCTTGGCCACGTCGGCGCGGTCCGCGATGCGCTCGACGTAGCCGTCGGGGGGGACCGGCGGCCGGCCGGAAGCACGCCCAGAGCCGACGAAGCTCCATTCCTCGATGCGCTCCTCGTCCGCGGGGGTCCAGCGAAGGGTGATCGACGCCGGCACCGCGCCCTGCTCCAACACGGCGGTTCGCACCTCCGGATGCAGGTGCAGGGCATGGGCCACAAACACCGCCCACGACGGCCGCAGGGCCTTGGGGATGCGCTTCTTCCCGGGCATCAGGCCCGCGAGCGCGACCCCGTCGGGGCGGCTCCACCAGGTGCCGCCATCGGGCGCCTCGAACGCGCCGATCGACGCCCGGGAGTCCATCAGGGGCATGCCGAAGGCGGCCTCCAGTTCGGCGTCGCTGTAGCCCGGCACGTCCGCCTCGGTGGCTCGAACGAGTCCCCCGAGCACGCGCCGGTTGGCCTGTTCGGCCTCGCGAAGCGCGACCTCGGCGTGGATGGAGGAGCGCTGCCAGGCCTGCTCGTCGTGGAGGATCCGGGTGACCGTGCGCGCCTCGGTGTCCCAGACCGTGGCCTCCGACCCCCGCGTGCTCGCCACCCAGCCCTTGCCCAGGGTCACGCTGACCGCCTCGGACGAAACCAACGTGCTCGCGCCGTCGGTGGTCACCACCTGGAAGTCCAGCCGCGGAGCCGCGGACGCGGAGCCCGCAAGCAGCGCGATCAAGGTCAAGACTCGGAGGGCGAGGCGCACGACGCGCCGAAGGTAACGCCTAGCGCGCCAGCCGTCGCGCCAACTGGTCCTCGTACAACGAAGCGGGCTCCAGGGTGGCGGCTTCGTCGAGCCCCTCGACCCAGTCGTTGGGCTCGGTCCCCTCCCCGGGGGAGAAGAGGCCGTCCTCGGCGACGTCGGCCTCGACGATGACGCCGTCGGTGCCGATCACGTAGCCGTGGCCGAACTGGAAGCTGCGGACGATGGACCCGTCGGCCCCGCGCACGTTCCAGAACACGTTCTCGGTGGCGCTGTGGCCGGCCCCCGAGCTCCAATCGTGGCGGTTGACGGCGCCCCAGCCGTCGTCGGCGATGGAGTCGTCGACGAGGTTCGCCATGGCGAGGGAGTGGTGGTACTCCGACAGGCCGACGCTGCCGAAGGACTCGTCGTCGGTGAGCGCCGAGAAGCCGTCGCGCGACGTGGTGCGCAGCCACACGCAGCCAGACGTGCCGAAGTCCCAGTTCTGGATGAAGTTGTGGCGCCCGGCCGTGCCCACCGAGTCGCGAATGAGGACCTCGCCGCTGCGGGAGATCTCGAACAGGTAGCCGTTGCCGCCTCCGCCCCGGTTCTGGGCATGCCCGAGCTCGACCTCGGCGACGGTGACCCGCTTGCTGTCCAGCACCTTGATCCCGCCGCTGGCGAGGTGCCGGCCGTCGTCCTCGGGGGCGTCGTCGGGGGCGAACGAGGCGACCCGGTGGATCCAACCGTCGGCGACGCCGATGAAGTCGATCGCGTGGCTGCGGTCGATCGCCAACGCCGCCTCGGTCGTGCCCGCGGTGGAGACCGCCAAGTCCTGCACACCCACCCCGCGGCGGTAGCCGGTCTCGACCCGCACGCTGGCGCTGTCCCGCACCTGCGCCGCGTAGCGCAGCGGGATGTCGACGGAGACGAGGTTGCCGTCCAGCGCGGTCACCTCCCGGCGGAAGAACGCGCGCCACTGGCCGTTGAACGCCTGCCACGTGCCGGTCATGGCGTGCTCTTCCACGAAGTCGTCGGTGATGACCCAGCCGATGGCGATTTCGTCGCCGATCTGGAGCGACGAGGCGTCGGCCAGCTCGATGTCGTGGGCCCGAGCCTCGCCGTCCGACGCCAGCAGCAGGTCCTCGCCGCGCTGCACGGAGCCGGCCACGGTGAGGTGCCCCGTGTCGCTCATGCCGTCCAGCCGCGTGAACCAGATCCTCGTCTGCTCCGCGCCCTGGCCCGACACCACCACGCCGTCGGCCTCGACCCGGAGCAGTCCGTCGACCCGGTAGTCCCCGGCAGGGATCCAGACGGTCCCGCCGTCCGGAAGCGAGTCGATGGCGGCCTGGATCGCCGCCGTGCTGTCCGCCGCGCCGGTCGGGTCCGCGCCGAAATCAGCCGCTGCGTCCGCGATCGGCCCCACCTGCTCGGCCGGGAGGAGCGCTTCGCCGCGGGCGTATCCGGCGTAGGAGAAGTCGTGCAAGAACCGGCCGTCGCCATCCGTAGCAGCGGGCGTCCAATCGGCGGGGTACAAGGCGCTGCGCCAAGTCGGGTCGGGGTCGATCGACGAAGAATCGTCGTCGTCATCGTCCGCCGCCGCCGAGTCGTCATCATCGACGGCGGGCGTGGGATCGGGTTCCGGTTCGACCTCATCGGTGGGGCCGCAGCCGAACAAGAGGGCAAGGATGAGCACGTGACGGGGGTTCACAGCTCAAGCATCATGGACAAAGCAGAGATGGCTACGGAAATCCGATTCAAGATCAACAAAGACCCGGTGGCGTGGGCGACCCACTTCGCGGGGATGGTCGGATCGATCGTCGGACTCGTGCTCCTGGTCATCTACTCGGCGCACGACGTCGCCAAGGTCACCTCGATGGCGATCTACGGCTCCAGCCTCGTGGTGCTGTTTGGCGCATCGGCCACCTACCACTTCCTCGATCTGGGCGAGCGCGGCAACCGCTGGCTGCGCCAGGTCGACCACGCCGCCATCTTCTTCCTCATCGCCGGCTCGTACGTGCCCCCGTCGATGCACCTGCTCGACGGCGCCTGGCGCATCACCATCCTGTCGGTCGTCGCCGGCCTGGGCCTCGCCGGCATCGTCTTCAAGATCGTCTGGATCGACTGCCCCGCCGGGCTGTCGACGGCGCTGTACCTGGCGATGGGCTGGCTCGCCGTCATCCCCGCCTTCCAGATGTTCCCCCAGCTGGACGTCTACGCCATCTCGTTCCTCGTCCTCGGGGGACTGGCCTACACCGTCGGCGCGGTCGTCTTCGTGAAGGAGCGGCCCGACCCCTGGCCCGAGGTGTTCGGCCACCACGATGTGTGGCACGTGCTCGTGCTGCTCGGCGCGGTCGGGCACTTCTTCTTCACGTGGCAGCTGCTGGAGAAGGCGGTCCCCGGATTCTAGGCTGGGTTCCCAATGCGAATCCGACTCTCATGCAGTTGCGCGAGGTAGCGCGCGTCGCTTCGCTCGCCCTCGCGCTGGGCCTGCTCCCGGCCTGCCCCACCGACGACGACGACTCCGCCAACGACGACGACGTCGTCGACGATGACGACGACGCCACCGGCGACGATGACGACACCACCGACGACGACGACACCACCCCCTCCGAACCCTGCCTCGACAGCCCGATCTTCTTGGACGAGGCCGCCGAGCGTGGCGTGAACGTCGAGATCTTCGACCCGTTCCCCGACGACCCGGACTACGGCGGCCACGCCAACGTGGTCGCCCGCGATCTGGACGCCGATGGGGACATCGACCTGCTGATGTCGCCGACCGTCGAGGGGATCACGATCTACGAGAACGACGGCACCGGCCAGTTCACAGCCCTCGTGGACGCGGTCGACCTGGGCGGTGACCCGCCCGCCACCCTGAGCGCCGTGGACCTCGATGGCGACGGCCTGCCGGACCTGATTCAGGGCGGGCGCGGGTGGCTGAAGACCTCCCGGAACGAAGGGGGCCTGCACTTCGCCGATCGGGTCGATCTGCGGAACGAGCCCGCGGAGGAGGACTTCTTCTTCGTCAGCCACCAGGCCGCAGACGTCGACGGCGATGGCGACCTGGACCTGATCGCACCGGCGCAGTTTCAGGGGGGGACCGAAGACGACCTCCACCTGATCACCCACCGGATCCTGCTGCAGGACGACGGTGACTTCTCCGAGACGATCGACCTGACTCCGGCGATCGCCCCGATCGACATCCAGGCCACGACGGTGGGGGATTTGGACGACGACGGCGACCTCGACGTCCTTCTGCTCGGCGACGTCGGTCCCACCTCGGCCATTTTCCGAAACGACGGCGGGGGCGTGTTCACGGACGTCACCGCCGAGCTCGGCTTCGACCAGGATCTGGCGGCCATGGGCGTCGATGGCGCGGACCTGAACGCCGACGGCATCCTCGACTGGTGCGTGACCGATCTGGGCCCGCCCGCCTGCTACGTGTCCAACGGTGGCACCTTCATCGAGTCCGGTCTCGCCTACGGCCTGGTCCCGGACGAGCCGGTCGAGGCGCACGGCACGGTCGGCTGGAGCATCGAGTTGGTCGATTTCGACAACGACGGCCTGCTGGACGCGGCCCAGAGCTCGGCCCCCGAGAACCGCACGCAGAACTACCCCAACCTGCTGTGGCGAGGCCTCCCCGACGGCACCTTCGAGGACGTCAGCGAGGCCAGCGGCTTCTACGACGACCGCGGCCACTGGGGCATGGCGGCGGCCGACCTCGACGGGGACGGGGCCCTGGACATCGCGACCGCGGGCAACGGCCGCATCCCCCAACTCCTGATCAACCAGTGCACCGAAGGTGCCTGGATCGACGTCGTCCTCCAGGGCACCGCCGGCAACGCCGAAGGCTACGGCGCCACGGTGCAGGTGGAGACCGCGACCCAGACCCGCAAGCGCCACCTCCTCGGCCTCCGCGGCCAGGGACAGGGGCCCGCGCGGCTCCACTTCGGCCTCGGCGACGAGGACGCTGACGTCACGATCCGCGTGGCCTGGACCGACGGCCAGGAGACCGTCGTCGAAGGCGCATCCACCGGCCAGCTGCAGACCGTCGTTCATCCGTCCCGGTAGTTCGTGCCAATATGGGCGCGGAGGAGGACAATGATGCGATCTTTGTGGATCACGCTGATGACGCTCGCGCTGGCCGCGAGCCCCGCCTACGCCCAGACCGAGGACGAAGGCACCGAGGAAGCCCCCGCCGAGGGTGACGCCCCGGCCGAGGAGACCCCCGCCGAAGGCGACGAAGCCCCCGCTGATGGCGACGAGGCCCCCGCTGATGGCGACGAGGCCCCGGCAGAAGAAGCCCCCGCCGAGGAGGCTCCCACCACCGAAGAAGCCCCCGCCGAGGAGGCCCCCGCCGCCGAAGAAGCCGCCGCCGAGGAAGCGGCCCCCGCGGCCGAAGAAGCCGCCGCCGCCGTCGAGGAGGCAGCCGCCGAAGATGCTCCCGCGGCTGAAGAAGAGGCCGCTGAGGACGACCCCGTCGTGAGCCTCGTGGGCGAGGCGGGCGCCGTCTGGCTGGCCGGCAACACCGCATCGATCACCGCCAACGGCCGCGTCGCCTTCGGCGTCACCCGGGCCAAGAACAAGTTCGCCCTCCAGGTCGGCGGCGCCTACGGGCGAAGCAAGATCGAGGACGTCTGGACCGACACCGCCACCCGCATCTTCGGCGACGTGCGCTACGACCGGTTCCTCACGGACCGCAACTCGCTGTACGTGCTCGGCGGGGCCTCCCACGACCCGTTCGCCGGCTTGCTGGCCAAGATCGGCGCCAACTTCGGCTACAGCCACCTGCTCGTCAGCACCGACCAGCACACGCTGACCGCGGAAGGCGGCATCAACTACACCCACGACGAGTACACGGGCGACCCGATCCCCGACCCCTCCTCGCAGAACTTCGTCGGCGCGCGGCTGTTCGCCTCCTACGCCCTCGACCTCAACGGCACGTTCGGCATCAGCCAGTCGGTCGAGACCCTGCTGGGCGGCACCGACAACGAAGCGGCGCGGTTCGACGGAAGCCTGGCGGCGATCACGGGACTGAGCGCCAACATCACCAAGATCCTGGGCGTGAAGATCGGCTTCGCCCTGACCTACGACTTCGTGCCGCCGGAGGGCTTCAAGCCCATCGACACCACGACGTCCCTGACGTTGCAGGCGACCCTGCTGTAGCTACTTCGCGGGCGGGGCGACGATCGCGGGGTTGACCCAGTAGACCGTCGTGAACGACGCCTTCGCCAGCTCGTGGCCGGCCATCGCCGTGATCACGTCGCCGCCCGTGAAGGCGCCCTCCAGCCCCAACGTCTCCACGTCCAGCGCGACCAGCTGGAAGACGTACCGGTGGATCTTCTTGTCGTTCCACGGCGGGCACGGACCGTCGTAGCCGGCGTACGTCCCCTTCATCGCGTCGTCGCTGGCGAACCAACCGGTGAAGTCGTTGGTGCCGCGGGTGCCGTACTGGTTGGTCTCCTGCGGCTTGCCCTTCTCGGTCACGCCGTTGCCCTCCGCCTTCTCGGGGATCTCGGTGCGGGCGGCCGGAATGTCGACCAGGACCCAGTGGTAGAAGCGCGTACGCGGCGCATCCTCGGGGATGCTGACCCCCTCCTTGTTGACCCGCTCCGGCGTCGTCGGCACGTCCGGGTCGAACATCAGCAGCGCGAACGACTTGGTTCCCGAGGGCGCGTTGCCCCAGCTCAGCTGCGGGCTGATGTTGCCGCCGAACCGGACGTGGTCGATGTCCGCGGGCTCGCAGAAGGCGTTGATGCCGCCCAGCACGGTGCCCTCGGCGGTGGGGATGTTGCTGCTGTTGATGTTGAACCCGGTCGCCTCGTCGACCTGCACCGAGACGCCCTCGGACAGCCCCTCGGACCCGGCGGGAGCCGGCGTCACCTCGGGGGTCGGCTCCGCGGCCGCCTCGGGCGTCGCCGCCGCGGTCGTCTCGGACGTCGGCGCCGGGGTGGCATCGGTCGACCCTCCTGAACAAGCGGGCAGGACGAGGGCGAGCAACAAGCAAGAGAGGCGGTTCATGGCGCCGGAAGTTACCAGAACGACAAGACCCCGGAGCCCTTGCGAGCCCCGGGGTCTGTCGAGTTCCAATGCGGACTAGAAGACGACCAGGTCGGTCCAGACTTCGCCTTCGGCGATCACGACTTCGGAGGCGTTGCCGGAGGCCTTGACTTCGGCGATGCCCGAACCGTTGATGCCGTCGTACAGGACGTACGCGGAGTTGTTGCTCGCGCCGGTCATGGCGTTGATGTAGCTGGCGCCATCGATGCCCATCTCCGTGAGGCTGCCGAGGTGCTCGCTGTCGCCATCCTCGACGAGGTAGACGTCGTCGCCGTCGTAGTACGAACCGGCGTAGTAGCGGCCGCCACCGTCCACCGCGAGGTGACCGGTGTTGTAGCCGAGGTCCGTGGCGATGGTCTCGAGGGTGCCGGAGTCGCTGTCGGCGATGGCGATGCGGGGACCGTAGATGTCGATCGACGCGTCACCGGCGGAGTCCATGAAGCACGTGCCGCCCATCTGGCTGTGCATGATGATCTCGCCGTCGTCGTCGAGCTTGGTGACGCCGTCCTCGGCGTTGCCAACGGTGATCTCGTCCGAGTTGGTGATGGCGATCCCGTGGATGCCGCCCCACATCTCGTCGTTGAACAGCCAACGGTCGCCGTTGTCGTCAATGGCGAAGATCGAGCTGCCCTGACCCACGAGGAAGAAGCCGTCGGGGTGACGCGCGAGGCCTGTGGTCCAGCTGCCCAGATCGGTCTGGATGCGGTCGAGCTCGCGACCGGAGTCGGCGTTCATGATCACAATCTCAGCACCGCCACCGGTGCCGCTGCTCACGACGGCGAGGCGCTGGGTGCCCTCGGTGCCGGGCTGTGCATCGGGGCGCTCAGGGGCACAACCGGTGGCGAGGACAAGGCCGCAACCGAGGGCGGCCAACTTCGAAATCATACGGGTCATCTGATACTCCGGATTGGTCTCTCCAATGAGACTCTAGGACCCCTTTCAAGGACTGGGCCAGAACAAAAGGCACGCAGGTGTGATCTTCCTACGATTTGTCCCGCATCAGGCGCCACAGCGCCGCGCCGAGCAAGGCGACGCCGAGGAACTCGCCCGCCATGAAGCCCGCCCCGACGGCGGAGAAGTCATCGACGATCAGCGAGATGAGCCGACCGCTGGCGAGCCCTCCGAGGGTCGCGATCGACATGACCAGCGCCGGCTGCAGCCACTTCCGTCGGATCACCGCGGCGAAGTGGAGGAACGCCAGCCCCAGCGACATGCCGCCGTAGACGGCCCGCACTTCCAACCGCGCGGTCGCGCTCTCGAGGTGGAAGTCGACGATGTCCACGAAGCCGACCGGGTCGGCGAACGCGGCGAGGCCGACAGCGATCCAGACCAGGCCGACGAGGGTGAGCACGAGGCGCGCGAAGTTGCGCGGCGACAGCGGGGAGCGCTCCTTGGCGGGCTCTTCGGGGGTGGGTGGCGGGGCGGCGGGGCGGGGGCGGGGGCGGCGACCGTCATCCCGTCACGTTACTGGACGAGCAGGCAGCCAGCGCTGGAGGCGGTCGTCAGCGGCCACACGGTCGCGTAGGGGGCGGCCCCGTCGGGGTCTGGGAACAGCTCCTGCGCGGGGTAGTAATGGATGAAGTAGGAGCCCAGCGGGAGGTTCACGGCGTGGCTCCCGCCGATGCTGGCGATGTCGTTCAAGCTCGATCGCGGCGGCTCCGGCTTGGTCACCAGGATCGAGCCGTGATCCTGCGCGGTCGACAGCGGCCCGGTCTCGGTCTCACCGTCCAGCGTCCAGTGCACGGCGAACTGGCGGAAGTTCAAGTCCATCGGCAGCACGACATCACCGGTCAGCTCCAGCTCCTCCCACAGGAGCATGGTCGCGTGCGGCCACGCCAGCTCGTCCGCGCTCGGCACGTACACGCCGCGGTAGGAGCCGGGGACGACGCGCAGGGGCTCGTAGTCGATCAGCGCCGCCTCGGCGGTGGGGTCCGGAACCCAGCCGTAGCCTTCCCAGCTCGTGACGGTCTCGGCCTGGGGGTTGGCGAGCCGGAACGCCGGCGTGCCCGTCGCCTCGCCGGGGTAGCTCGCGACGAGGTCGACCTCCACCACGGGGATGTCGACCGCGAGGGCGCCGTCGGCGGTCAAATCGACGTCCTCGAGGAAGACCCCGCCGGTCAGGTTCGTGGGCCAGTCGGGCATCGCGGACCGGTCCTCGGAGGTGTAGCCGAGGCCGTACCGGTCCGGGAGCACCTGGAGGACGTGGACCGGGTCGACGGCGCCGAAGCCGTCGATGAAGGTCGGCAGCGACCACGCCGGCGAGAAGGTGGTCGCGGACTTCAGCATCAGGCGGCCGTGGTTGGAGGCGCTCGTGTTGCCGGAGGACAGCTCCTCGCCGGCGAGCGTCGTCTGGAACTCGATCTCCACCGACTCGATGTCCAGCGGCAGCAGGATCCCGTCGGCGGCCGTGAACTCGGCCACGAGGCCGGTGTTCGCGGGCCATTCACTCGGGGGCTCGCCGGTGTCGTACGACTCGCGGTCGTTGCGGTAGGCGACCTCGTAGAGATCGTCGAAGAGACGCACCGTGAGGGGGAGCCCCACGGTTTCGGAGGCGGCCTCGTACAGCGGCGGCAGGTCGAGCCACGGAGGCCGCTCCACCAACCCGCCATGGCCGGGTCCTTCATCGGAGTTGCCGACGACCCGACGCACCTGCAGAGCCGGCTCGTCCGGGCCGAACAGGTCAGCGAACCCGACCGGCGCGCCCTCCAGGGAGACGTCGATGGTGACCTCCGTGAAGGGCAGATCGACCGTCAGCTCCGTCGCCGTTTCGCCCAGGGGCAGGTTCGCCACGCTGACGTTCCACCCCAGCGGCCACTGCGTCCCGCCGAACGGAGTGTTGCCGTTGACGGTCGGGAGGTTGTTGGAGAAGTACAGCCCGTAGGAGCCGGGCAGGAGCGTGACCTCGACGGGGTCCATGTCGTCGTGCCAGCCGACGATGTCGCCACGCACGTACACCGGCGCGGAGTCGGGGTACGGGTTCTCCAGGCCGCACCACTGGCCTCCGTCGTCAGCGGCGGTCCGCAGTTCGAGCATCACGCCCTGGCCCTCGACCGTCGGGACATCCCGGAGGGGCACCCCCGCGAGCCGCAAGTCGACGGGAAGGCGGATGGGGGTCAGGTCGATCTCGATGGCGGTGCCGTCGCCTTCGGGCACGTCGACGTCCGAGGCGAGCAGCGTCAGTTCGTTGAGCGGCCAGACCGAGGTCGGATCGTTGCCCACCCGCTTGTAGTAGACGTCGTAGGGACCGGGCATCAGGCGGACATCGACCGTCTCGCGCGCGGCCCCCTCGTCGTGATCCCAGGTGCCGCGGTACATCGAATCCCAGAGCACGGCGTGGTCGCCGCCGGCGGGCTTGAGCACGACCGCTCCGAAGTCGGTTTCGGTGCTCGCCGTCAGGGGCGGAGCCTCGCCATCGATGAGCAGGTGCACGGTCAGGATCGTCGTGACGACGTCCATCTGCCAGGCGCCGCCGTCGTTGATCTGCACGCAGTCGCACGTCCAGCCGCCGTCCTCGTTGGCGCAGGCGGAGCCGTTCAGGCAGGTGCCGCAGGTGATGGTCCCGCCGCAGCCGTCGTCGTGGACCCCGCAGACCGCGGCTAGGTCGCCGCAGCTCTCCGGCACGCAGCACTCGGTGCGGGCGAGGGGGTCCTCCTCCTCCAGGCGATCGATGCAGACGGAGCCGTCGTCGCAGGTGCCGCATTCCTTGCCACAGACGGGCTCGACCCCGCACTCGTAGCCGGTGCAGTCGGCGATCTCGGGGCAGTCGAGCGCGGACCCCGGCTCAGGAGTCGGCGCCGGAGCCTCCTCCACTCGTTCGAAGTCCCCGGGGCCACAACCCCCCGTCCCCACGAAGAGCAGCAGCGCCAGGAGGACGCATCCCCTCTGTCGCAGCATGAGATCACAAGACCACGAGTCGTCCGAGCCGATCAAGTCAAAGATCGGGGGAGCTCATGTACGCTCCCGCCATGGCTCGACATGCCCTCATCATCGGCGGTGCGCGCGGCATCGGATACGGCATCGCGACGCGTTGTCTGGACGACGGCTGGCGGGTCACGATCGCGGGACGTCGGTCCCGCGCGGAGGACCTGGAGGTCCGCGGCGCGGCGTGGCTGCAGGCCGATGTCTCCGACCCCACGGCGGCCGCGAAGCTGATCGAGGACGCCGGTGAGATCGACGCCCTCGTGGTCTGTTCCGGGCCCTACCACCGCGTGCCGCTGCTGAAGGAGACGGCCGAGGGTTGGCGCTCGATGTTCACCAACAACCTCGACCCCGTGTTCTTCCTCGCCCAGGCGGCCCTGCCGGGGATGAAGGAGCGCGGCTTCGGCCGGATCATCACCTTCTCGATGGCGAACGCGGAGCGGCTTCAGGCCAACCCCTTCGTCGCGGCTCACTACATCGCGAAGGTGGGCGTGCTGGTGCTCACCCGCACCCTCGCCAAGGCAGGCGGCAAGTGGGGCGTCACCGCCAACACGATCTCGCCCGGCTTCATCGACAGCGGCTCGGCCACGCCGGCGGAGCTGGAGTCGATGATCAAGCACATCCCCGCCAAGCGGATCGGAACCGTGGACGAGGCGGCCGCCGCGGCGGCGTTCCTGCTCAGCGACGACGCCGGCTACGTCAACGGCACCAACGTCGTCGTCAGCGGCGGCTGGGGAATCTAGGCCGGCTCGATGACCTCGATGCCGCGCATGTAGGGGCGCAGCACCTCAGGCACCACCACCGAACCGTCGGCCTGCTGGTAGGTCTCCAGGATCGCCAGCAGGGTGCGCCCGATGGCGAGCCCCGACCCGTTCAAGGTGTGGGCGAAGTTCGGCTTGGCGCCGGCCCCGGGGCGGTATCGAATCGAGGCCCGGCGCGCTTGGAAGTCCTTGAAATTGCTGCACGAGCTGATCTCGCGGTACGCGTTCTGGCCCGGGAGCCAGACCTCGAGGTCGTAGCACTTCCACGCCGAGAAGCTCAGGTCGCCCGAACACAGGGTGACGCGCCGGTACGGCAGCTCGAGCCCTTCGATGATCGCCTCGGCATGCCCCGTCAGCTCCTCGTGAGCCGCCTCGCTGGCGTCCTCGGGAACGATCTGCACGAGTTCGACCTTCTCGAACTGGTGCTGCCGGATGAGCCCGCGCACGTCCCGCCCGTAGCTGCCCGCCTCGGCGCGGAAGCAGGGGGTGTAGGCGCAGTACTTCAGGGGGAGGTCGGCGGCGCCGAGGATCTCGTCGCGATGCAGGTTCGTGACCGGCACCTCGGCGGTCGGCGCGAGCCAGTAGTGGTCGGGGTTCTGCAGGCGGAAGAGGTCGTCGCCGAACTTCGGCAGCTGGCCCGTGCCCAGGAGCGAGTCGGTGTTCACGATGAACGGGGGCAGCACCTCGGTGTAGCCGTGCTGCTCGACGGCAACGTCCAGCATCCACTGAACCAGCGCGCGGTTGAGTCGGGCCCCCACGCCGCGAAGCACCGTGAACCGGGCCCCGGTGATCTTGGCGCCCCGCTCGAAGTCGAGGATCCCCAGGGTCACGCCGAGGTCGTGGTGGTCGACCACGTCGAAGTCGAACGAGCGCGGCTCGCCGACGGTCTTGACGAGGGTGTTGTCGGCGTCGTCCTTGCCCATCGGCACGTCGTCCGCGAGCAGGTTCGGCAGCGACATGAGCGCATCGTCGATGGCGGCCTCGGCCTCCTTCACGGTGCCTTCGAGCTCGGCGACCTTCTTGCCCAGCTCGCCCAGGCGCACCCGAAGCTCCTGCCCCTCGTCCCGCTTGCCCGCCTTGAACAGCTCGCCGACCTGCTTGCTGCCGGTGTTCCGTTCGGTCTGGAGGGCCTCCAACTCGGCGCGGATCGCCTTGCGCGCGGTCAGCTGCTCCAGCAGGGAGTCGAGGTCGAACTCGTGGTACCGCGCGGCGAGGGCCTGGCGGATGAGATCGGGATGTTCCTCGACGAATTTGCGTGCGTGCATGGTGTCCTTCCTGGGAAGGGGAGGGACCGTATGCGGGGTGCCTTCACCCGTCAACCCAGGTAGTTTCAGGGGTGTGAGCGACCGACGTCGGGCCTACCTGCTGCGCATCCACCCCTCCGGTCCGGACGACCGCCTCGTAGCGCATCCGTTCGAGGGTGCGCGCATGACGGTCGGCCGCGGCGCGCAGTGCTCCATCTCCATCGACATCCCCGGCATGTCGGCCGCGCACGCCCGCCTGGAGCGGGCGCGCGACGGCGGTCTGCTCCGCGTCAACGACCTGGAGAGCCGCAACGGCACGCAGGTCAACGGCTGGAAGGTGCCCGCCAACGGCGCGGACTGCGAGGTCGGCTCCCTGATCCGCATGGGGGAGGCGCTCTTCGTCTACCGCGATCTGACGGACGAGGAGGCTGCCGACGCGGCCCGTCCTCCCCTCCCCGGCCCGGTGAACACGCGCCACGCCCCCCTCGTGACGGCGATCAAGCGCATCCAGCGCAAGGCGACCGCGGGGGGGCCGATCTGGCTCTGCGGTCCCGATGGCGCGGGGCGCTCCGTGCTCCAGCAGCACCTGCGCGGCCTCGCGGGCGACTACCGATCGTCCTGGATCACCTCGGGCGAGCTCGACTTCCGGGTCTTCGATGAGCCGCCCGCCAAGGCCGATCCCGAGCGCACGGTCGTCTTTCCCCCGCTGCGCGACCGCATCGAGGACGTGCTCGTGCTCGCGGGCGCGCTGTGCTCCCCGAAGAAGCCGATCCTCGGCCCCCGCCTGATGGAGGCGCTGCACCTGTACGACTGGCCGGGGAACACGCGCGAGCTCCGGGTGATGCTCGAGCGGGCCTTCTACCCGGCGTACGCGGCCATGCCGGGCACCCCCTGGGACATCGACGCGTTCCCCGACATCCACGAGTACCTGACCCGCCGACCGAAGCCCGCCGGCCGGGTGATCAGCCGCTCGGGCCCGCTCCCCGAAGAGGGCGACGACGTCTTCCTCGAGCCGCCGGACTCGACCGAGCTGCGGGAGTGCCTGGAGCGCCACCGGTGGAAGCTCCTGGAGTCCTGCGACGAACTCGGAGTCTCCCGCGCGGCCCTGCTGGCGGCGATGGCGCGGGTCGGTCTCCGCGGCCCCGCCCACGGTCTGCGGGGGCAGAGCGGGCCGCTTCCCAGTGGACTCAATCCGCGTTCTCGTTGAATCCCTTTAACCGTTCTTCCGTCCCAGGGGTCGAGTCAGGTGTGGAGCCTGCAACGACACGGGAGTCGGAGACGAACCAAGCCTGGCGAACCGGGGATCGCGACGCGTTCGCGGACCTGGTCCGCGAGCACCAGCGGAGCGTCTTCTTCGTGGCCTTGCGGACCGCCCGCGGCGACGAGCAATTGGCTCGTGACGTCGTGCAGCGGACCTTCGAGCAGGCCTGGAAGAAGCGCGAGTCCTTCCGCGGGGAGGCTTCGGCCAAGACCTGGCTCCTGACCATCGCTACGAACCTCGGCCGCAACGAGCTGCGGAGGGCGTGGCGGCATCACGAGACCGTCCCCGAGGGCGGCGAGGAAGCGGAACCGATGGGACCGACCGAACCCCGAGCGCTCGACGACCTGCAGGCCAAACAGGCCCGTGGTCTGCTGCGCGAGGCGGTCGACGCCCTCCCCGAGCGTCAGCGCGAGGTGGCTCTGCTCCGTCTGTACGAAGACCTGTCGTTCCCCGAGGTCGGCGCCGCATGCGGCATCTCGGCGAACAACGCGAAAGTGAACTTCCACCACGCGGTCAAGAAGATCCGAAGCTTCCTGACCGCGCGAGGGGTGACCGCATGAACGACGACCTCCATCCCACGATCGAACGGCTCGGCCGGGTCGACCTCATCGACACCGCGGCGTACGACGACGCCTTCTTCGACGGCCTCGCCGACGCCGTCATGGGCCGCATCGAAGCCGGCTCCACCGAGTCCAAGGTCCTCGAACTTCCCCGGCGCCGCGCCCCCCGCTGGTTCGCCGCCGCCGCCGCCCTCGCCGCCGTGCTGGTCGCCGGAGTGATGCTCAACCGAGCCCCCGTCGAGCCCGCACCCGCCCCCGCCATCGCTGACGCCGACCCGCTCACCACCTTGGGCGCCGAACTGGGCCGCGACCTCCTCGCCGAGGTGACCGCCGATCCCACCCCCGCCGAAGCGACCCTCGCCACGGCGCTGACCGTCGAAGACCTGCTCGACGGCGCCGAAGACGACGACCTCTACGCCTCCTGGAGCCTGCACGACGAGCTGGACGACCTGTCCGCCGCCGAGCTCCAGTCGATCATCACCCGCCTGTGAGGACCCCATGAACCGCATCACCCTGTTTTTGACCGCCGCGCTCCTGGCCTGCGCCACGCCCGCGTTCGCCGAAAAACCCACCGACGAGGAGCACGAAGCGGCCATGCAGCGCGTCCGCATCGTGCGCGCCGCGGCGTTGACCGAGGCGTTGGAGCTGGACGAAGCGACGGCCGCGCGGCTGTTCCCGTTCCTCCGCGAGCACGACAGCAAGATGGAGGACATCCACGCCCGCAAGAAGCAGGCGCGGCGGGCGCTGAAGCAGATGGTGAAGGACGGCTCCTTCCCCGAGAAGGAGATCGACGAGCTCCTGGCGACGATCGCCGAGGCCGACGTGGAGTTGGCGGAGGCGCGAGCGGATCAGCTCGAAGGACTCAAGCGCGTGCTCTCAGCGGAGCAGCGGGTCAAGTTCGTGATGGTGCAGCGCCGGCTCGACGAAGAGGTGCGACGCGTGATTCGCGAAGAGCGCGTGCGCCGGCGCGGTGGCGGGTCCGATGGGGAGCGGCGGGAGCGCCGGGAGCGGCGGGTCCGGCCCAGCGGACGGGACGCAGACTTCCGCTAGAGCAGCCAGGGGGAGTAGGCGTACGGGTTGAGGGTGAACTCGAGGGGGCCGACCTCGTCGAGTTCGATGTCGCACAGAGGGGCGCCGAAGCCGCCGGACAGATCGCCCGCGTTGTCCCCATCCTCGTCCTCGATCTCGACCTCGAAGTCGATGCGCCAGCCGTCGTTGTTGGCCTCCTCAAGGACGACGTCGCCGTCGTCGGCGCCGTACGAGGTGATCGAGTCCAGCCCGTCGTCGATGGCGTCGTCCCAGGCGCAGCCCTCGGCCCGCTCGGCGACCTCGAGGTAGGGCGAGTCCCCGCTGGGGAAGTACGACACGCGGAGGCCGACCTCGCCCTCACCGGCATCGAAGGTGCCGTCGCTGGGCTCGGTGATCTCGTCCGCGCTGAAGTCGAAGCCGTTGTTCACGGTCACCGACAGCAGGTGCGCGGAGCCGGACAGGACCGGGTCCCAGACATCCGCAAGCGCGGCCGTGTAGTCGTTGCAGGCGTCGTCGTCGGCGCCGTCGTTGAAGGCGGACGTGGCCGAATACGCGCCCGCGTACGCCGTCTGGAGCTTGCTGCAGATACCGCCCTGGTTGGCGAGCACGAAGAAGTGGAAGGTGTCGCCGGCGAGGTCGACCTTCACGTAGGCGGCGGAGGTGCCGGGGCCGAAAGCGTCGACGTCGTCGCTGTCGACGGTGACGGAGCCGGCGCAGCCGACGGTGACGCTGAGGGCCAGAACAAGAAGCAGGGGGCGCATGGGCGCGACCGTAACACTCAGGGTCGAACGGCGGCTGTGCGCCTCCCGGGCAGCTGGAGGCGGAGCCAGACGGTGCCGCCGAGCAGGCGCGTGCGGCCCGACTGGAGCATCTCGGCGTGGGCCTCGTAGTGGTAGCCCCGCTCGGGGGCGGTGTAGACGACCTCGGTGCGGAGGATCGGGGTAGTGCCGCGCGGCAGATCATCGGCGCCGCCGACGGTGACCGCGACGCCGGGCCCGAGGTAGCGGCGGGCCAACTCCAGGCCTCCGTCGTTGGCGAGCGCCTGGCGGTCCAGCAGCGGGCGGAGGGTCGGAGACAGGTAGTGACCGGCGCAGGAGCGCAGGTCGACCGTCGCGATCACGCCCCGCTCGTCGGCGAGGTACTCGATGCAGTGCCCGTCGGTGCTCCACCCCAGGCCGATGCCCCGCGGCTTGTCGCGCAATCCGCGGCCTTCGATCCAATAGGGGTGCCGGCCCGCGCGGTCCAACGTCGAGAACGCGGTCTCCAGGGCCGTGCCGAGCTCGACCCCGAGCACCGCCACGGTAGTGGAGGAGTGGCTGCTGAGCACCGCCGCGGGGGCCGTCGCGAGGTCCTCGGGGTGCGGGACTGCGCCGCCGACCTCGAGCACGCGGCCGATGGCGGTGGGGGTGCCGGTGAGGGCCAGCGGGAGCGCCGAACCCCAGTCGGGCCCCGTCTTGACGAGGAAGCAGGGGCCGCGCTCGCACACCGGAAGGAACCAGTGGCCCGAGGCCGACGCCACCAGGGGCGCGTCCCGCGAAGGGGCGCGCTGATGGAGGTAGGGACCGGCGGTGTCCCGCACGACGCCGGAGGC
This sequence comes from Pseudomonadota bacterium, assembly GCA_024229515.1. GTDB lineage: Bacteria > Myxococcota_A > UBA796 > UBA9615 > UBA9615 > JAAESI01. The sequence continues at coordinate 134,026 of JAAESI010000275.1, forward strand.
GAGCAACTGCACGAACTCGCGGCGCGTGCCGGGAACCGCGAACTCGGCGATCACGGAGCCGTCCTGCTGCGGCCAGAGGTCTCGGATCGGCTGCACCACCTCGTGGGTGCGGTAGGGGAGCCGATCGGCGGCCCGACGCACGACGCGGGTGCGGTCCGCCGCGGGCTCCGCCCAGTACAGGTCGCCGTCGATGCCGAAGGCGGGGTGCCGCCGCGGCCGCTCCCCGACGAGGGCGAGCTCGGTCCGGTCCTTGAGGGTGAGCTGCAAGAGGTGTTCGGGCTGATCGCCGGCGGCGGCGCAGGCGGCCACCAGCAGGGTCGAGGCGGGATGGAACGCAGGCTCGCCGCAGCCCGGGGGAGAGGTCCAGACCTCGGTCGGCTCAGCCCCGCTGAGATCGAACAGGGCGATCCGCTTGCCGTCGCCGTCGTGGGCCGCCGCCAGCCAACGGCCGTCGGTGGAGGCCGCCACGGAGCGCACGGTCGCTTCCAGGGTCAGCAGCGGGCTGGCCTGGAGCCGGCCCCCGCCATCGTGGGCTCGTGTTGAGCGGAACCGCGTGACGGTGTGTCGGCCCCCTCGATCGGCGGCGACGAGCAGGTCGCCGGGGAGCACGGATGGGGCGGGGCTGTCGTAGGCGGGGCCGCCTACCGGGGGCAGAGCGGCGCAGCCCGCGAGGATCGCGGCACTGAGAACTGCCGCGAACGGGAGCCTGCCCATCTACGCAGTGTACCCCTCATAGCCAACCCGACCGCACGGAATCCCCTTGTAGACTGACCGCGATGGCTTCGGATAGACGAGGAGGACCGGGCGCAACAAGCCGCGCGGCCCGCAACGATCAGGCCCCCACGACCTCGTCGCAGGATGCGCGCGGAGTCGCGGAGGAGGTCGGGCTCGTCGGGGACACCCGGGGAGCCACCCGGGGCGCCGAGGCGGGGCAGCAGCGCTCCCCCCGCCAGGCTGAAGAGGCACGCGAAGGCGTGGACGCGGCCGCAGCGGCGGACTTCGCCAGCCAGCTCGCGGAGATGGCCGTGGCCGATCCATCCGACCCCTCACAGGCCGACAAATCGTCCGAACAGGAGGAGGGCTTCGAGGAGGACATCGAGGTCGAAGTGGAGGTCGACGGCGACGACCTCGACGAGGCGAGGCCCGCCCGCGCCACGACGGTGCTCCCCGGCGACGAGGACGACCCCGACGACGCCAATCCGGTGGAGATTCCCCCCGAGGACGCACCCGCGGCGGCGCCCGTCGGCTCGCCGATCCCCCGCATCCGCCCCCGGGCGCGAGCCGCCTGGCTCGGGATCGACGAGGCGCTGCAGGCGGGTACGGACGAGGCGATTCTCGTCGGACACCAGGGTCGGGTGGCGGTCGCGCGGATCGAAGAGCTGACCACCCGCGAGTGGCTGAACCTCGTCCGCGCCATGCGGGTCGCCCGGGAGCCGTTGGCGCAGGCGTTCGTACTCAAGGCGCTGGGGGCTCACCGCGAGTCCTCCTGCCTGCCCGCGTTCGCCGCTCGCGTGATCGAGTTGGGTTCAACCGAAGCGGTCCGGCTCCAACACGCGCGGGGACCCGTTCCCGACGGCGATGCCGAGGCGCGCAACCTGCGGCTGCACTACGACCCGATCGAGGCGCTGGACCCCAAAAAGGTGATCCACGAGGCGGCGCCATCGGACCCCTGGCGCGTGCCCGCCTGGCTTCGCGGCATTCCGCGGGCCGCGATGGAGTTGGCCGTCGTGGCGGTCGACCAGGCCCTCACCGGAGATCTCCGCGAGGGTGAGACCACCGATCAGGGAGCCACCGACGCCTTGACCGCGGCCCTCGCGCCGCACGGCAGGGCGCACCCGTCGCTGCAGCGCTGGACGCTCAACCTCGCGGCGCGCGCCGAAAGCCACGGTGCCCTGGTTCGGATGCGGGACGTCCTGATGCGCGCGCGGGTCGATCGAACGCGGAGCTAGAGCTTCGCCAACTCCGCGATGTGCTCCGGCGTCGTGCCGCAGCAGCCCCCCAGAATCGACGCGCCCGCGTCCTGCCAGCGCTTCGCCGCCTCCGCGTAGGGGATCGGCAGCGCCGGTCCGTCGTTGCGCCAGCCCTGCACCGGGTCCGGCTCCCCGACGTTGCCGTACGCGCCGAACTCGACCTCCAGGCTCGCGAGCCGGGGCAGCAGGTCGGTGATCGTGCCGACGGGGGAGCAGTTGACGAGGATCGCCTCGGCGCCCCGGCGGGCGGCCTCCTCCAGCGTCGCCACGACCGTGTCGGGCTCCAGCAGCGTGCCTTCGGGTCCGAGCGTCAGCGACAGCCACACCGGCTTGTCCGTCTCCAACGCCGCGTCCAGCGCCGCCAGCGCCTCGCCGGCGTGGGGGAACGTCTCGCAGAGGATGAGATCGACCCCCGCGCGGGCGAGCTCACGCGCCAATCGACCGTGCTCCCGGCGGCAGGTCAGCAGGTCAGGGGTCAGGTCGGGCCGGTAACAATCCTCCAGGGGAGCGATGGATCCGGCGACGAGGTGGTCCTCCGGAACCGCGTCACGGGCGATCCGAACCGCCGCCCGGATCAGCTCCTGCCAGCGATCTCCGTAGCCGACCCGCTCGAGCGTGTAGGGGTCGGTGCGGAACGTATTGGCGGTATGAATCCGGGCCCCCGCGGCGGCGTAATCGGCGTGCACCGAGGCCAAGGCAGCCGGCGCGTCGAGCATTGCGGAGGCCGACCACAGCGGCAGCGGCGTGGGCACGCCACGCCGCGCGAGCTCAGTTCCTACAGGACCGTCGAGCAGCAGCACGGGGGGCATTGTATTCTCGCGTCGGTGGCAGACCCGGTCGTCGTTCGTGTCGAGATCCCCGACGCCGAATTCGGCGGCGAATACGAGGTCGATCCCGACAAGCCGCTCGTCGACCTCGTGCGTCGCATCGCCGAAGAGGAGAACATCCCCCTCGTCACCCGGCAGGGCCGTCCCCTGGCGTGGGAGGCCGAGGGGCCCGACTGGCGCCCCGGCAAGACCGGGCGCACCGACCTGACGCGCACCCAAGCGCTGTCCAAGATCGTCAACCACATCGTGGAAGAGGGCGGCGGCGGATCCCCCCTGTTCATGATCTCGTTGGTCATCCCGGGAGCCGCCGACGCGATCCTGGCCGCCCGCGACGACGCCAAGCGGCAGGAGATCGAGGAGCGGCTCGCCGAACGACAGGCTGAACGACACGCCGAGCGGATCGCCCACGGCGAGCCTGAGCACACCGCCCCCCACATGGTCCCGTTCCAGCCGGATCTGGACGACGACGACGACCAGGACGACATCGTCACCGGCGAGATCAGCCTCGAAGAAGAGGAGACCGAGCTGGCGCCCCCGCCGCGCCGAACCCGGCAGCCCGATCAGCTCGAACCCCGCCCCGTCGAGTCCCGCATCCGCCGCGCCGGCACCGCCGCCGCCGTGGGGGTGGGCGCCGCCGCCGTGGCGGGAGGAGCGGCTGCCGGGGCGCGCAAGAAGAAGCGCAAGAAGAAGGCCCCGCCCCCGCCGACCGGCGGGCTGCCCCCGACCATCGCGGGGATCTCCACGCCGCTGTTCCTGGGCGGAGCCGCGGCGGCGACCGTGATGCTGATGGGGCTGATCGTGGTCGGCTTCGTGGCCACCCGGAAGCCCGAGCCGCCTCCGCCGGAGCCGACCCCCGAGGTCGTGCCCGAGGTCGTCGTGGACATCCCCATCGAGTCGACTCCGGAGCCGACCCCGCCGCCCGAGCGGGAGACGCCGCCGCCCCGGAAGTTCACGACCTTCTACAGCTCCAGCAACGTCGACCGGAACAGCTCCGGCGCCGTCGGTGCGCAGATCTCCTCGTACGCCAAGGGCGAGGTGAAGGTCGGGTACCGAGCCTCCGGCGCGCACACGGTGCGGCTCAAGGGGCGCTTCGACCTGTACGTGGGCGAGACCGCCTCCACCCTGGAGGGCGCCTCCAGCAAGACCTGCAAGGGCGCCCCGTCGGGCGGAGACACCAAGGTGTTCATCCACTGGGAGGGCGACCGGGTCACCGCCCGCGTCGGCAGCAGCCGCTGCGGCCCCGTCTCGGTCAAGGGCTCCGGCGGCTTCCCCGGCTGGAAGTTCGAGCCCGGCGCGGGCCAGACCCTCAGCAAGCTCTGGGCGTCGGCCCCCGACGAAGAATAGAGTTTCGGGCGTGGCCCACGACCCGATCCCGCTGGGCCCCTTCGACCTGTACCGCCTGATCGGCAAGGGCGGGATGGGGCTGGTCTGGCAGGGCTCCCACCGCGCCTCGCGCCAGCCGGTCGCGATCAAGACACTGCGTCGGGAGAGCCGAGACGCCGAGTCGATCGCCCAGTTCGAGTCGGAGGTCCGCGCCGTCGCCGCCCTCGAGCACCCCGGGATCGTGCGGGTGTTCGACTACGGGATCATCGACGAGGCAGCCGAGGAGGCGTCGCAGGAGCGCCTCGCCGCGGGGTGTCCGTACCTCGCGATGGAGCTCTGCGAAGGAGGGACCGTCCGGCAGATGGTCGGCCACGCGACGTGGCCGGGGATCCGCGATCTGCTCTACGCCATCCTCGACACGCTCGCGCACACCCACGCGCGCCGGGTCATCCACCGCGACCTCAAGCCCGGGAACATCCTCCTGCCGGGGCCGAAGCTGACCGACTTCGGCATCGCGCAGACCGTCGCCCGCGACCGCACCGTCGCCGACGGGAGCCCCGACAACTTCTACGGTAGCCCCTCGTTCGTGGCCCCCGAACAGATCCAGGTGCGGCTCAACGAGATCGGCCCCTGGACCGACCTGTACTCGCTCGGGTGCGTCGTCTGGAAGCTGACCACGGGCAAGACCCCGTACGTCGCCAAGTCCCCCATCGAGGTCCTCAAGGGGCACCTCAAGGGGAGCCTGCCCCCCTACCAGCCCGACATCGAGGTGCCAGTCGGCTTCGAGGACTGGCTGATCAAGTGCCTGCAGTCGCGACCAGGGGCGCGGTTCCAGCACGCCCACGAGGCTGCGCGGGCGCTGAAGGCGGTGGAGGAAGGGGCGGGCATCGACGTGCCGCGGCCCCCCACCCCCTCGGACTGGCGTTCCACCGAGCCGAAGCCGACCCCGCTGCGACTGGCCGGCGCGGGGCTGGGGCTGTTCGGGCTTCGACGCACCCCGCTGGTGGAGCGGTACCCCGAGCGGGATCGCCTGTGGGCGCAGCTGAAGATCGTCACCGGGCGGGGGGTCAGCCGCGCGCTGGTGCTCCGCGGCGGGGCGGGGGTGGGCAAGAGCACCCTGGCGGAGTGGCTCTGCGACCGGGTCGAGGAGATCGGGCTCGCCAAGACCGGCAAGGCGGTGCACTCGGCGACGCCGTCGCGCAACGACGGGGTCGCTCCGATGCTCGGACGCATGCTCCGCGCCGCAGGGCTCGCCAACCAGACCGTGCGATGGAACGCCGAGCAGCGGCTGCGGGCGCTCGGGCGCAACACGCCGCGGCTGTGGCACGCCCTCGCGGACTCGATCGCTCCCTCGCTGGGGCCCGGACTGGACGCCGACGAGGCGCAGGCGGCGGCGGCGGCGTACCTCAGCGCCGAGGCGGGGGAACAGCCGCTGGTGCTCTGGCTGGACGACGTGCAGTGGAGCGCACCCTCGCTGAAGCTGGTGGGCGACCTGCTGCAACGCAGCCGCGTGCAGCCGCGGCCGATCCTGATGCTCCTCACGGTCCGCGACGAAGCGGTGGTCGAAGGGAGCCCGGAGGCGGCCCTGCTGCATGCGCTGGAGAGCCTGCCGCCAACCACCACGAGCACGCTGGAGCCTCTGGACGGACCCGGCACGCAGAGCCTGATCGAGGATCTGCTCGGCCTCGATGAGGACCTCGCAGGCAAGGTCGCGGCACGCGCCGAAGGGAACCCCCTGTTCGCGACGCAGCTCGTCGCCGATTGGGTCGCCCGGGGGGTGCTCCAGCCGGACTACGAGCGAGGCGGGTTCGTGCTCCCGCCCGACACCGACGCTCCGATCCCCGACGGGGTGCACGCGCTGTGGAAGCAACGCGCGGACCGCGCCGCCGACGGCGATCCCCAGATCCGCGACGCGATGGAAGTCGGCTCGGCGTTGGGGAGCCACGTGGCCCGCGAAGAGTGGCTCCTGTGCTGCGATCGAGCGGGACTCGCGGTCCCCTTCGGGCTGACCGAGCGGCTCGCCCGCGACGGGCTGTTGCGGTTCGAGGGCGACGGCTGGAGGTTCACCCACGGCATGCTGCGCGAGAGCCTGGAGCGGGCCGCCCGCGAGGGGGGCCGGTGGTCGCGCTACAACTCCGCGATCGCCCGCCAGCTGGAGGCGAGCAGCCACCCCCAGACGCGTGCCCGCCGGGCCGCCGCCCTCGCCGAGACGGCCGATGTGCAGCAGGCCACGACGGCCCTGCTGACCGCCGCCGAGGGAGCCCGCGACGAGGGACGCTTCGCCGACGCCGACGGATTCCTGACAAGGGCCGAGGCGATGGTGGAGGAGCGCGCCGACGTCGTGCCCCCGGTGCTCGCCTGCGCCACCGCCATTGCGCGCCTCGCGCTGTCCCGCCGGCAGGGGAGCCGCGAGGACCTCGAGCCGGTCCTGCAAGAGCGCCTCGAACAGGCGCGGGCCGAGGGTTGGCCGCTGCTGGCCGGTCGGGCGTTGCGGGAACTCGCGGCCCTGGCGTTGGCCCGTGGGGCCCCCGAGATCGCACGGCGTCGCCTCGACGAGGCGATCCTGGAGGCCGAGGACGACGACGATCGGGCGGGGGTCGCGGAGGCCACCCGCTCACTCGCGGACGCGCTCCTGGCGCTGCGCCAGACGACCGTCGCGGAGGAGAGCTACCGCCGCGCCGCCGCGATGTTCGAGGCGCTCCCCGATCCGGTACGCCAGGCCGACTGCCTGCTTCAGTTCGCGGCCCTGCTGAAGGATCGCGGCGAGGACGGACGGGCGATGGCGGCCCGGCAGATCGCGGCGGACACGCTGCGCCGCGCCGCCGGAACGTGGCCGGGGGCTCAGGAGCGGCTGGACGCGCTCATGTCGGAGGCCTGATCCCGCGGCTGGCCACGGTGCGCTCGAACATCGTCCGCGCCAGCGCCTCCAGCGGCTCCGCGACCGCCGCTCCATCCACCGCCCGGAGCAGCCAACAGACCGCATCGAGGGTGGACATGCCGCCGGGGCGGGACTCGTCGCGCAGCGACCACCGCGCCATCGCCTCGGGAGGGAGCCCCACCCGGGGGAGGTCGCGAAGGGCGTCGACCCGCGCGATCTTGCGCGCCTGTGGCCAGGTCCCGTCCGGCACGACCAGGGTCACCGGCCCGTCGGTCGGCAGCGTCTCGGGGCCGACCGCGTCGTCCGATGGAAACAGCACCCACGCCGGCGCCGTGATCGTCGGCGGCGGGTCCAACGGACCGATGCGGGAGTGGAACGTCGCCACCTGCGCGTCCGCGATGCCCAGGGCCGCGAGCCGCCCCGTGTTGGTGGTCTTGTGGCCTTCGGAGCGGTGCTGCACGACCACCCAGTTCGCCCGGGAGGCGACCGACGGGATGTGATCGCAGATGCACCGCTCGGTGTGCATTCGGCAGCCGATGCAGCGGGTGGCGCGCTTGTTCCGGCGCCCCCCCATCAGAACTCGAAGAGCTCGGCCAGGAGGGCGACGCCGTAGCCGGTGCCGCGGTCCTCGGACTCCACCGGGCCGGCCATGTCGACGTGCAGCCAGGCGCCGTCCCAATCGGCGTCGAGGTGCTCGGCGACGAACTGCCCCGCGCAGGAGGTCTGCGCGTTCATCCGGTCCTTCACCGAGTTCTTCAGGTCCGCGCACTCGCTCCGGAACTCCTTGCGGAACAGCTCCGGGCAGTACGGCAGGGCCCACGTCAGGTCGCCGCTGCGCCGGCCCGCGAGCACCGCGCGAGCTTCCAGGTCGGCGTTGTTGCAGACCAGCGCGGCGTGCCGCTTCCCGGTGGCGATCAGCTGCGCGCCCGTGAGGGTCGCCATGTCGACGATGACATCGGGGCTGAGGTGCTGGCTGGCGTACGCGACGCCGTCTCCAAGCACGAGCCGGCCCTCGGCGTCGGTGTTGTTCACCTCCACCGTCTTGCCGGAGTACATCGCGAGGATGTCGTCGGGGCGCGTGGCGTCGGGGCCGACCGAGTTCTCCGCGAGGCACAGCAGGCAGTGGAGGTTGTCCTTGAACCCGCCTCGGACCGCCGCGGCGAAGGCGCCGAGCATGCCGGCGGCGCCGCCCATGTCGATCTTCATGCCGGGCATGTGATCCTTGCCCTTGAGGCTCAGGCCGCCGGTGTCGTAGACGATGCCTTTGCCCACCAGCGCGATCGTCTGCTCCGCCCCCGCGGGGGTGTGGGACAGGATCGCCAGCTTGGGCCCGTGGGTGGCCGCCTTGCCGACGCCCCAGAGGCCGCCGAAGCCGCCGTCGCGGATGGCGTCGCTGTCGATGATCTTGATGTCGGCGCCCACGTCCTTGGCGACCGCCTCCGCCTCGGCGGCGAACGCCGTGGTGTTCAGCACCGACGGCGGGGTGTCCACGAGCCGGCCGGCGAGGCGGGCTCCGTCGGAGACGCGCTGGACCCGGTCGAGGTCGATCTCGCCGAACAGCGGGAGCAGCCCGATGGCCACGCTGCGCTCCTCGTCGTCGCTCCCCTTGCCGTTGAAGAGGGAGAAGGCGCGCGCGGCCGCGACCCCTCCCGCGAGCGCGTCGGCGGCATCCTCAAGGACCACCACGATGCCGACCCGCGTCGCCCCCACCGCGGCCTTGCGCACCAGCGACGTCAGCGCGTCGGGGCGCAGCGCGCAGTTGTGGTGGGAGGCGCTGTCGGGGAGCACGCAGGCGACGAGCTTGCTCGGCAGGTCGCGGTCGGTCCACGTGGTCGTCGACGCACCCGCGTCGCCGGGGGAGACACCATCGACCATGCGCTCCCAGGGGCCCAGATCGGAGACCGACGCGCCGCCGAAGGAAGCCTCCAGGACCTCCTTGGAACGCAGGGCGTCGGCGTGTCCGACGAGGATGAGGGTGTCGGCGCCAGAGGCGGCATCAACAGGGGTCGTGAGGCTCAGGGAGACGGGCATCGGCGACTCATAGAGCGCCGCCCTGCCCCGGTCAAGGACACAACTCCGGGTGGGCCTCCACGAAGGCGTCGATCAACTCGTCCGGGCGCACCGGAGCGGGCGCCGGCAGCAGCCCCAGATCCGCCGCGATCCGGCCGAGCACGTCTTCCCCTTGCGCCCCTTGCTCGCGAAGCTCCGTCAGCGCCGGGCTCCCCTTGGATTTGGCCAACCGGTCTCCATCGTCGTCGACCCGCAGGGGCACATGGGCGAACGTCGGGGGCTCGGCCCCGAGCCAGCGGTACAGCAGCAGCTGCCGGCCGGTCGAGTCCAGCAGGTCGGCTCCGCGGAGCACGTGGGTGATGCCCATGGCGATGTCGTCGGCGACGCACGCCAGTTGGTAGACGTGGTCGCCGTTCTTGGCCCGCACGATGAAGTCCGTGGGCCGCTCGGAGCACGGGCCGACGACCTGGTCCACCCACGCCACGAGGCTTCCGTCGGTCCGTGCGCGCACCGAATGGGGCCCCTCGGGACGGGCGGCGTCGTGCCGGCAGGTTCCGGGGTAGGCGATCTCCCCCCGATGGTCCGCCCCCACGCCCGCGGCTACGCGGATCTCCTTGCGGCTGCAGGTGCAGCCGTAGGTGCGGCCGCTCAGGGCTTCGAGCGCCTCCTCGTAGTGAGAGAACCGCTCGCTCTGGACGGCGTACTCGTCCCAGTCGAAGCCCAGCCACGCCAGGTCCTCGACGATGTTGGCGGTCGCTTCGGCGCGGCTCCGCCCGCGGTCGACGTCCTCGATGCGCAGCACCAACTCGCCCCCCGCGGACCTCACCTGGAGCCAGCACAGGAGCATCGTCTGGGCGTGACCCAGGTGGAGAGATCCCGTGGGTGACGGCGCGAATCGCCCCCGAACCTTGCGCTGGCCCGTCATGCCTTCAGGATATCCCCATGGTGCGCATCGGCCTGCTCGGAGGATCGTTCAATCCTCCCCACCTCTGCCACGTCCGGCTGTCGGAGTACGTCCTCCAGTCGGGCGCCGTCGACGCCGTGTGGTGGCTCCCCGTGCACCGCCACGCCTTCGACAAGGACGCAAGCCTCGCTTCCTGGGACGACCGGCTGGCGATGGCGGAGGCCGCGGTCGCGGACCACCCGGACCTGCACGTCGACCCCATCGAGTCGACCCTGGCGCCGCCCAGCTACACGGTCCACACCATCGCGGCGCTGCGCGAGCGTCACCCCGAACACACCTTCGTCTGGCTGGCGGGCGCGGACATCCTCCCCGAACTGCACCTGTGGCACCGCTGGTCGGAGCTGCGGGAGCTGCTCGAGTTCTTGATCGTGGGGCGGGGCGATCGAGCCAGGGACGCGCCCGAGGGGGCCCGCATCGACGTGCGCGACTTCACGCTGCCGGACATCTCGTCGTCGCAAGTCCGCCGACGCCTCGCCGCCGGGGACCGCGCCGCCGCCCGCGAACTCGTCCCCGCTGCCGTCGCCGACTGGCTGGACGCGCACCCCGACGTCTACGCGTGACCGACGACCGCCCCAAGCTCCACCCGATCGTGGGCACCCCGCTGATCGTGCTCGTGGCGGTGGCGGCGGCGCTCGTAGCGACGGTCGTGCTGATCGCGATCGGCGCCGGAGCAGTGGCGGTCACCGAGTCGGATCTGGATGCGCTCCAGTGGGCCCAGCGGAGGCCGCTGCTGGGGATCCTCGTCACCTGGCTGTTCGTCGTCCCCGCCCTGATCGTGTTCGGCCGCTGGCTGACCGCGCTGTCCCCGCGTGACATGGGCCTGCACCAGGCCGGCTCGTCCCGGCTGTTCATCGTGGGAGGCGTGCTCGGCGCCGCGACCCTGCTCGCCCCCGCCCTCCTCGGGCGCGCCGTCGGCTGGGTGGAGCCGACGACCTCGACCCTGAACCCCAGCGGCGCGGCGGCCCTGGGGGGTGTGCTGTTCGCCGTGCCCGCCCTCGCCGTCGCCGCCTTCGGGGAGGAGTTGGCGTTCCGCGGGGTGTTCCTGCCGTATTGGCAGCGGGCCGCAGGAGGTCCCGCCGCGCTGATCGTGACGGCGTTGCTGTTCGTGCTCCTGCACGGCCTCAACCCGAACGCCAGCGCCCTGGGCTGGGCCGGCATCTTCCTCGCGGGGATCTGGTTGGGGGTCGCTTTTCAGGTCACGCAGAGCCTGTGGTTCGCCACCGGGCTGCACCTGGGGTGGAACGTGGCGACCTCGCTGATCCTGGGCTTCCGGGTGTCCGGCTTCGAGCTGCCGTCGCTGCTGCGCTGGCAGACGGTGGACTCACCGTTGGCGGAGCGGCTGCTGGGAGGCAGCTTCGGTCCGGAGGAAGGCATCGCCTTCCACTTGTCGCTGACGGTATCGCTGGTCGTCGTGCTGGTGCTGGGGACGTTCGTGGCGCCTACGGATCGCCCAGAAGGAGCGTCGCCGGCAGATCCTGCATCTCCGCCGTCCCGTCCCCTTCCCCCAGGTACGCCGCAATGAACGCGCGAGTGCCGGGGGCGACCTTGCTGTCGAGGTGGAGGTAGAGCTCCGTCCCCTCGTGGTCCCAGGTCAGGTCGACGGCTCGTATTTGAAGGTAGCCAAAACCGCCTGCGCCTTGAACGACGCCGAAGCGGACGCGCTGGGCCAACCACTCGGGGACTTTGTCTTGCAGTCCGGGGTCGGCGGGGATCACGTAGTTGCTGACGACGTGAACGGTGCGGCGGGTGTGAAGTTGGTAGGTGTCGATCGATTCGACGAAGTTGCGGACCGCGCGAACAGCGGCGCGGCGGCGAAGGGTGAAGTCGATCCCGCCTGGCTCCTCAACGGGGAGCGCGATCAACTTGGGAGTACTTCGCCGGCCGAAGAGCCGGGCGAAGAAACCAGGCCTGGCAGCCCGATTCAGATCGATGCGTCGCTTGCCGCTCGCCATGGGGTCGATGGATCTCCTACTACTGATAATAGAGGCCAAGGGGTGTCGCTCCAAGGTGTGAGACGGCTGACCCCCGATCTTCTTCAATCGCGGCGGCGAACCAGGCCCAGGATCAGGAGCGCGAGTCCCCCCACGACGGGCGAGGCGCTGGCGGTCGAGGCGTTGCACGCACAGCCGAACGTGGTCGACCGGCTGGTCGCGGCGTCCGCGTCGGTGCCCTGCACGCCCTCGTCGTCGTCCCACCAGGCGTCGTCGGCGGAGTCGTCGTCGTCGCCGACGGAGTCCGAGTCATCGTCATCGGAGACGTCGTCGTCGTCGGTGGCGTCGTCGTCGTCGTCGTCGTCGGGACCGTCGTCGTCATCGTCGGTGGCGTCGTCGTCATCGGAGACGTCGTCGTCATCGGAGACGTCGTCGTCATCGCCCGGGGGCAGCGGGTCTTCGCCGTCGCAGTCCTGGTCGATGCCGTCACCGGGGATGTCGGTGGCGGCGGGGTTGATCGAGGCGTCCGCGTCGTCGCAGTCGGCCGGATCGTCGCAGGCGAGCCAGCCGTCACCGTCGCCGTCGATCAGGTCGGCGTTGATGCCGTCGCAGTCGCTGTCGGCGCCGTCGCAGATCTCCGGGGCGCCCGGGTAGATGAAGATGTCGCCGTCGTCGCAGTCGCCGTCGCAGGTGAGGAAGCCGTCGCCGTCCAGGTCGAAGCCTTCGTCGACCACGAGGTCGCAGTCGTTGTCCACGAAGTCGCAGATCTCGACCGCGCCGGGGAAGACGCCGGCGTCGCTGTCGTCGCAGTCGCCGTCGCACGCCTCGTAGCCGTCACCGTCGGCGTCGAAGCCCTCGTCGGCGTTGCCGTCGCAGTCGTTGTCGGCCGAGTCGCAGATCTCGGGGGCGCCGGGGTTGATGGCGGCGTTGGTGTCGTTGCAGTCGCCCGCGCAGGTGGTCCAGCCGTCGCCGTCGCCGTCGAAGCCCTCGTCGACGTTGCCGTCGCAGTCCTGGTCGATCCCGTCGCAGACCTCGGTCGCGCCGGGGGAGATGCCGGCGTTGTTGTCCACGCAGTCGCCGCCGCAGGTGGTCCAGCCGTCGCCGTCGCCGTCGAAGCCTTCGTCGACGCTGCCGTCGCAGTCCTGGTCGAGGCCGTCGCACGCCTCGGAGGCGCCCGGGTTGATGCTGGCGTTGTTGTCCAGGCAGTCGCCCGCGCAGGTGGTCCAGCCGTCGCCGTCGTTGTCGTAGCCCTCGTCGATGCTGCCGTCGCAGTCGTTGTCGATCGAGTCACACGCCTCGGCCATGCCGGGGTTGATCGAGGGGTTGCCGTCGTCGCAGTCGGTGCTCGCGTCCCAGCCGTCGCCGTCGGCGTCCGTCACCGGGGGCGGCGGGTAGAAGCCGATGCCGTAGCCGTCGGTCAGGAGCGAGGAGCTGTTGCAGCTGGGGCTCAGGAGCGCGCCGCCGTAGATGCCGACCGAGGCGGAGGCGCCGTTGGTGTAGGTCGAGCTCCCCAGGTCGGTGTCCAGGTAGACGAACTCGATGTGGTCGTCGACGTCGTGGAGCTGGACTTCGAGGGTCACGTCGCCGGTGCCGGCGAAGTTCTCGATGTAGTACCACTCGGCGATGAACACGAGGTTGCCGCCGGGGTCGGTGCCGGTGCCCGCGTAGACGCCCAGGGAGTTGGTCGCGCTGGGGTCGAGGTCGTCCCAGAAGGGGGCCGCGATGTCGTTGCCGTAGTTGCTCAGCGGGCACTGGTTGATGAAGCTCAGCGTGCTGCCGCCGGTCCCGAACGTGATGGCGCCATTGGAGTGCACGCGCACGTCCGTGTAGGTGATCCCATAGAACTCGAACGAGAAGCCGAGCGCGACCACCTGACTGTCGTCATCGCCCAGACCGAGGGGGCTGCCGGGGGCGTAGTAGTAGGTGCCCGGGGGGCCGGATGGGTCGTTCGTGTCCGCCCAGGTGTAGCCCCAGGCGTCCGGTCCACCGTTGGCGGCCGCCGCCACGGAGGGGAGGGCGAGCATGAATGGGAGGATCCACCGCAACCGCGACAACCTACCTTGAGATCGCGCTCACGCGCGGGTACAAACCGGGCCCCACCAACGGAGCCCCGCCTGATGCTTCGCCTCGCGTACGAGCCCGCCCAGCTTTCCGCCAATCACCTCAGCACCCTGGACCGGCTCCGCGCCGAGGCCTGCACGGACATCCTCTCGATGACCACGCTGGCCGGTTGCGGCCACCCCGGTGGGTCGATGTCGACGCTCGATGCGTTGCTCCTGATCTACGCCAACGCCAACGTCACGGCGGATGCTCCGATGGCCCCCACCCGGGACCGCGTGATCATCAGCCACGGCCACATCTCGCCCGGCACCTACTCGGCGCTGGCGCAGTTCGGCTTCTGCGATCGGGACCAGGCGGTGCGCGAGTTCCGCACGTTCGGATCCATCTTCGGCGGCCACATCGAGCAGGGCGTGCCCGGCGTCGAGTGGAACACCGGCAACCTCGGTCAGGGACTGTCCGCCGCGGTCGGCTCCGCCATCGGGGCCCGCCTCGCGGCCGCCGATCCGAGCAAGGACCTGCGCGAGCAGGACGGCTTCGCCTGGCGCACCTACTGCCTCATGGGCGACGGCGAGCAGCAGAAGGGCCAGATCAGCGAAGCCCGCCGCCTCGCGGTGAAGTACGGCTGCAACAACGTGCTCGCGTACGTGGACCTCAACGGCCTCCAGATCGGCGGCACCATCGACTCCGTGATGCCCCAGCAGATCGTCGCGGGCTGGGCCAGCGACGGCTGGAACGTGCTCGAGGCCGACGGCCACGACTGGCAGGCGATGTACAGCGCGATGCGGGCGTTCCAGACCGGGGACGTCGCCGACCCGAGCAAGCCCACCGTGATCATCGCGACCACCGTGATGGGCAAGGGCGTCGGGTTCATGGAGAACCTGCACAAGTGGCACGGCCAGACGCTGCCGATGGACGACTGCCGCAAGGCCATCGCGGAGCTGGGCGGCGAGGATCGCCTCGACCGGCTCGCGGCCGAGCGGGCGGCGATGCCCGAGCGCGGCTTCGACCACCCCTTCCCGCTGGTCCCCCCGCCAGAGCTGATCGTCGGCGCGCCGATCGTCTACCCCACGGACGCCAAGACCGACTGCCGGTCGGCCTACGGCAACGTGATGAAGGAGCTCGCCGGAGCCAACAACCAGGAGTCGATCAAGATCGCCGCCTTCAGCGCGGATCTGGAGGGCTCGGTGAAGCTCAACGGCTTCCACGCCGCGGCCCCCGCCGGCTTCATCGAGGGCGGCATCCAGGAGCACAACAGCGCCACCGCGTCGGGGCGGCTGAGCCGGGAAGGCTTCAGCGTCTTCTTCAGCACGTTCGGCATCTTCGGCGTGACCGAGGTCTTCAACCAGCAGCGGCTCAACGGGTTCAACAAGAGCAACCTCAAGCTCGTCTGCACGCATTGCGGCACGGACGTCGGCGAGGACGGCCCGACCCACCAGGTGATCGACTACGCGGGCCTGCTCCGCTCGACCTTCGACTGGGAGATCGCGGTCCCCGGCGACCCCAACCAGTGCGACCGCATCATCCGGAACATCGCCGGCCGCCCCGGCAACCAGTTCGTCGGCATGGGCCGAAGCAAGCTCCACCCCATCGCGAAGGCAGACGGCAGCGGCCCCTTCTACGACGGCAGCGTCGGCTTCGAGCCGGGCCGCGCCGACGTGCTCCGTGAGGGTGACGCGGGCGCGATCCTGGCGGTCGGTCCGACGGTCGCGTTCGCCGTGAAGGCCCACGACCTCATCTTCGACAAGCTCGGCAAGCGGGTGCGCGTAGTCAACATGGCCAGCCTCGCCCCCTACGACGGCGCCGCCATCGCCGCCGCCGCGGCCGCCGGCTACGTGCTCACGGCCGAGGACCACCACCCCGACACCGGCCTCGGCGGCCTCGTCGCGTTGCACCTCGCGGACGAGGGGATCAGCACCCGGCTGGAGCGCGCGGGCGTGGACCAGTGGTCGATGAGCGGCCCCCCGCCGGCCATCTTCAAGGCCTACCGTCTGGACGCCGAGGGGCTCGCCGCGCGGGTGATTCGGGCGCTCACGTAACCGGGCGCCTCGCTCAGGGTCACTGCTACATTCCCCCCGCTCGCACGGAGCATCCGGAGATCATGATGAAGAAGCTTCTGCTGCTGCTCGCCCTCGCCCTCGTCCTGCCGATGACGCTCCTGAGCGTCGGCTGCAGCCACATCGACGACGATGACGCCACCGACGACGACGACGACGCCACCGACGACGACGACGCCACCGACGACGACGACGCCAACGATGATGACGACGCGGCGCCGACGCACAGCATCTCGGGCACGATCAGCCCGGCCGAGGAGGGGCTCACGGTCACCTGCTGCAGCGGCGACACCTGCATGTTCAGCCCCACGGATGGGGCCGGCGACTTCTCGTGCGTCGACGTTCCCGACGGAGCGTGGATCGTGCACAACATCGGCATCCCCGGCGCCGCGACGAACCCGAACGCTCCGCTGGAGTGGGCCTCCTTCTACGACATCGTCGTGGTCGACGGCGCCGACGTGGCCCTGGGCACGCTGACGATCCCCGAGATCACCGACCGCATCGAGGCGACCGCGGACAACGGCAGCCACACCTTCGACAACGACGTCACCGTGACCTGGGACGCCGCCTTCGACCCGCCGCTGACCGCCATCGCGGTGGAGACCCTGTCGCTGGGCTGCGCCACACTCCCCGCCAGCCAGTACGCGGGTAGCCTCGCGGGGGAGGACATCGTCGCCGCCTACGTGTTCGCCCCGTTCGAGATGGGCATCGAGAGCGGCGAATTCCGCGTGAGCGCGCCGGCTGACGGCCTCACCGCCGCGGACGACGTGACGATCAAGTTCGCCCACTACGAGACGGACATCTACTCGGGCGAGTGGAGCGAGGCGACGGGCACCGCCGGGGACGGCACCGTCGACATCGCGATCGAGCTGCTCTCGGTCCTCTACGTCATCCGCAACTAGCGCCTATGGCTCCTCGCCGAGGAGCCGCACCGGCGTATCCATCCGCTGAACGAACCCCTCCAGGGCGGCGCGATCGCGCTCGTCCTCCGGACTCCCCGTGCCCGGCGCAGGGAGCCTCGCCATCAACTCCTCAGCCTGACGAAGCAGGGCCCGCCGGTCCGAGGAGTAGGTGCGGGCGCGGTCCAGGGCATCGTCGGCGGCTCCCACCGGATCGGCTGCGTGGAACTGGGCCTGCGCGAGGGCGGCGGCGGCGGCGGCGGCTTCTTCGGCCCGAATCGCGGCGAGCCGCTCCACTTCGACCGCGGCTGCTTCGGCCGCTTGTTCGGCTTCGGCCCACGAGGCCCGGATCGCGGGCACGGCGCCGACCCCGGGCGGGTCCTCGCCCCAACGGGCGCGGTACCAGGCTTCGAACGACTGCTCCCGCACGCCGAGCGCATCGAGGGCCTCCAGGTCGCCCTCGGGGAGGGCCGCCGCTTCGGCGCGGACCATGCCCACCCAGGTCTCGGACAGATCGCGCAGTTCGCCGCGCAGCGGAGGCTCGGGGGCGCTCTCGGACCAGGCGATCGCCGTCCACACGTCGACCGCCCCATCGGGCACCGCCGCCTCCCAGCCGCGGGGGGCGAAGCGGCCGCGCTCCAGCACCGCCGAGCCATCGTCGAGCCGCACGAGGCGGTACTTGCCGTGGTGCACGGCGGCGGCGATGAGCAGGCCGACGCAGACGAGCACCAGCGCGATGGCGGCGGCCCGGGGGAGCCAGGCGATCAGCCCGTCCTCAGGCAGGAACGGATCGTCGCCGGGCGGGGGAGTCGGCGGCGTGGGGGTCTCAGCCATCGACCGAAGGATAGTAGACTCGCCCCCCCGTGGAGATCACCGACCCCGAAGGAGCGCTCAAGCTCGCTGGCGAGTTGTACGCCCAGGACGGCACGCCATGCGCGACGTGCACGTGTTCGTACATGACGTTGAAGCAGGGAGCGGGCACGTCGTTGGGCTTCTCCTCGGGGGGCGGCTTGGCGCTGCGGGTCTGTCGGATCGGCCGCGAGCCGCTGACCGCGGACGACGGCACGCAAGAACTGTGGTGTGAGGACTACACCGGGTTCGCCTCGATCGTTCCCATCAGCGCCGACGATCTGACCCAACTGCAGGCAGAAGCGAGCCGCGGCTTCCTCGCCGATCTGGCCCAGGGAGTCCGTCCCCTGCCCCGCACCGCCGACGACCTCCGCTGGTACGACCGCGGCTTCCGCGAAGGCTGGCTTCCGCCGCACCGCGTGGAGGTCGGGAGCAGCCTCGAAGGGGAGCGCATCCGGGGGCCGTGGGAGCAGTTCCAGGTCATCGGGGTGACCCCCGCGTTCGGCGACGGACACACCCCCGCCCTGGGCGACGTCATCCTCCAGGCCAAGGACCGCCGCAGCTACCTGCTGCAGCTGCGCCCCGACGCGGAGTTCGTCGAGGGCGTCACCCAACCGCACGCGTGGTGGGTCAGCCAGGTCAGCACCGGGGCCGCGCTGCCCCTGGAGTCACCGGTGGATGCGCGTCGAGGCGCCCGCATGTTGGTGGTCCGAGGGGGCGAGTCGGTCCTGAGTCCGCATGCCTGCCGCTACCTCGATCGCGACGAGGTCGACGGGGCGCTGGAGCAGATCGCCGAAGAAGCGGTGCGGACCGCCCACGCGGCGATGAAGCGGGGCCAGGACCCGATCGCACGGGTGGTGCTGCGGCGCGGACTGCGCGCCCGACCCACCCACACGGCGCTGGTGGCGCTGCGGGACCTGCTCGGTGACTGAGGAGAAGCGCGGCCGGATCGTGGTCGGCGTGGTGGTCGCGATCTTCGCGTTGCACCGGCTCGCCGTGCTGCTGTCAGCCGGCGACTTCCTCTACCCGCTGGAGCCCTCGGAGGCGAAGAACTCGCAGATCGCGTGGGACCTGATGTCGGGCCGCTTCGGCAGCGACGGGTACGAGGCCGGCAACTACATCGCCAACAGCGGATCGATCCACCACGGCTCCTACAGCTCCATGGCGCTGAGCTACTGGGGCGTCAGTCGGTTCTTCGGGTACGGACTGCTGTCGATCCGGCTGGTCCCGTTCCTGTTCACCACCGCGGCGGTGCTGGTCTGGCTGGAGGTCCTCCGGCGGCACTTCGGGCTCGTCGCGGCGGTGGTCTCGGGCATCGCCCTGACGCTGGTGCCGACGCTGTTCTTCGCCTTCCAGCTGACGTTCCTGGGGTGCCACCCCGAGTCGGTGCTCCCGCTCGCGCTGACGATCGGCGTGTGGGCGACGTGGTGCAAAGCGGGCGGATCGGACGAGCGGCTGTCGGGCCTGCTGGGAGCGTGCATCGGCTACTCGATGATCTTCAGCTACCTGCTGTGGCCGTTCCTGGGGCTGATGGGCGCGCTGTCCCTCGTTCCTCCGGTGGTCAAGCCCGGGCTCAAGGCGCTGCGCGCGATGGGGATCGGCGGCCTGATCGGGCTCTGGCCGCTGTGGCTCATCTTGCTGTTCGGCGGGCCGGGGGCGCTGTTCGGCTCGGCGATCACGGAGCGGGAAGAGACGACGCTCACGAACATGGCGACCGGCGCGGGGCTGTCGATGGACCTGTGGGTCCAGACGATCTGGGAGAACCTGCCGGCTGCGTTCCACGACTTCTGGATGAACGAACGGGAAGCCGGAGGCCTGTGGGGCGGGATGAACTTCGAGCCGGTGGCGTACCGGATGCTCGCGTTCGGCCCGCTGCTGCTGCTGCCGTGGGCGGCAACGGAGAAGGACGCGACGAACCGTCGGCTGCTGCTGCTGATCGGGGGCGCGCCGACCATCGTCTACCTGTGGCTCTGCTTCGCCAGCCCGTGGAAGCCCCACGTGCCGGTTCGCTACTTCATCCCGTTCGCGCTGCTGGGCTTTTCGGCCCCCGCGGTGATGGTCGGGATCGGCGTGCGCGACGCCCGAACGGGCGAAGGCCTGCGCCGCGTGGCGGGGGTGCTGCTCGCCGTCGTCGCCGCCGGAACGCTGCTGTGGCAGGCGCCGCCCCGGCTGACCGAAGCGAACGCCGCGATCCGGCTGGACCGGGCCGGCGAGCTGCTGCGGCACCGGTACGTGACCTACTACAACCTGGGCTTCGGGACGATCTGGGCCGAACTGGTGGACGACGCCAACGACCTGATCGACGTGCGCACCGCGCAGGGCGATCCCAACGGCTCGGCTGGCTTCCAGGCGGGCATGTGGGGGAGCGGCCGCCGGTTGGCCCTCGGCGAAGGCGACTGGGAGTCCCCGCCGCTGGAGTGGGGCTCGATGCAGGCCGGGCTCAACGAGTGGTTCGAGCGGCAGCGCTACAAGGAACCGCAGGACCGGGACGACCCCACCGCCTTCGCGGCAAACGTCGGCTGGGGCGCGGGCATCCGCGCGCGCTGGAACGCCGAGCTGATGGCGCAGGTGGTCGAGGAGGGGATGGAGCGGGCGCCGGAGGGGACCTGGGAGGACCTGTTCTCAGACTCGAACCTGCAGAACCCCGAGGTGCGGATCGACGGGTGGCCGCCCGGACTCCCGTGGGAATCATTCTGGGAGGGGTACGGGTTCGGTTGGGGACGCGCCGTGCCGGACGTGCCCGCGAACGTGGACTCGCTGCCGGACGCGCTGCCTGAAGAATATCGCCCGGCCATCGTCCGAGGTATGGAAGCGGGGCGCGCCCTGGGAACCGTCCCGAAGGCCCCGCGCAAGTCGATCTTCCCGTCCGTGAGAGGTCCCGCGACATGAGCCACATGCGAATCACGAAGGTGTACACGAAGGCTGGGGATGGGGGCGAGACCCGGCTCGTGGGGGGCCAGAAGGTGCGCAAGGACGACCTCCGGATCGAGGCCTACGGCACGGTCGACGAGCTGAACGCGATCGTCGGGATCGTGCGGGTGGAGATCGAGCGATCGAAGTCGCCCGCCAAGGAGGCCAACCAGCTGAACGCGTGGCTGGAGCAGATCCAGAACGACCTGTTCAACCTGGGCAGCGATCTGGCGACCCGCACCGCGGACCGGTGGGACTCGATGCGGCTGATGGGCGCCGACGACGTCATCCGCCTCGAGAATGAGATCGACGCGATGAACGAGGTGCTGGAGCCGCTGACGGAGTTCATCCTCCCCGGCAGCGGGCCGGTCTCGGCGTTCCTGCACCAGGCCCGGACGGTGTGCCGCCGCGGCGAACGCGACACCGTGCGGCTGACCGAAGCCGAGGACACCAACCCTCAGGCGGTGAAGTACCTGAACCGGCTGAGCGACTGGCTGTTCGTGGCCGGGCGGTGGACCGCCAAGGCGATGGGCGAGCCCGAGTACCTCTGGGATCGCGACCGCTAGGCCTCACTCGAGGGCCGCCGCAAAGTCGACGGTGCCCGCCCCCAGCCCTTCGGCGTCCACCGACGAAGCGGTCGCAAGGATGCGATCGACGACCTCGTCGGCAGACCAATTCGGGTGGTTCGCGCGCAGCCGCGCGGCCAACGCCGCGACCAGGGGCGCCGACGCCGAGGTGCCGTCGAACGAGCCGTAGCCGTCCTCCGGCAGGGTCGTGAACACACACCGCCCGGGGGCGCTGATGCCGACCTCGGGACCGAAGCTGGTCCACGCGGGAGGGCTCCCGTCTTCGTCCACCGCCGCGACCGCGAGCACGCCATCGATGCGGGCGGGCCACCGGACCACCTCGGCCCCGTCGTTGCCCGCCGACGCGACTACCACCACGCCGGCCGCCCGGGCCTCCGCGAGCGCGGCCTCGACCTCGGCCATGACCGCCGCATCCACATCGTCGGGGAGCACCCCGTCGCTCAGGCTGATCACCTCCGCGCCCTCGGCGACGGCGTAGCGCACCGCCTCCGCGAGCACCGGCATGACGTTGTGGGCGGCGTCGAAGTCGCGCGCCCGCAGGAGCATCAGCGGGCAGTCCGGGCAGGCCCCCGCGACGCCGACCCCGTTGTCCGTGCGCGCCGCCAGGATCCCGGCCGCGGCGGTGCCGTGCCCCGCCAGCACCGGATCGAGGCCCTCGACCGCCTCGCGGGAGGCGTCCGCGTCCTGGTCCAGGAAGTCCCACCCGGCGAGGTCGTCCACGTACTCGTTGCCGTCGTCGTCCAGTCCGTTGGGGAGCTCGCCGGGGTTGACCCACAGCTGCCCTTCCAGGTCTTCGTGATCCAGCTGGAAGCCGTTGTCGATCACCGCGACCACGACGCCGGCGGCGCCCAGCTCCCCGGTCCACCCGACCGCGGGCAGATGCCACTGCCTCACCGCCTCGGGATCGTCGGTCGAGGGCACGACATCGACCGGGCAGGGGTCACCACACCCGCCCGCTCCGAGCGCCACGAGGGCGGCTGCTCCGATCATCGCTTGTCGCACGGGTCCGATGATCCGCCTGAATGCCCTCAGCCAGCTCAGTCGTCGTCGTCCTTCTTCGGGGGCGTTCCCCACAGATCGGTCGAGGACGGAACCACGATCTCCGGGTCGGCAGCCGGCTCCTCAGCCGGCGCGGTCTCGGTTCCCCAGACATCCGTCGCCGACGGGAGTACGAGCTCCTCCGGCGGGGCGGTCACCCCCCAGGGGTTGCTGTCGGCCGGCGCGATCGGCTCCGGCGGGGGCGCCGCCCCCCAGACGTTGGCCGCCGGCTCGATCGGTTCGGCCGCCGCGGGAGCCCCCCAGGGGTTGGACTGGGCGGGAGCAAGCGCGGGCGCCGGCGCGGGCGTCGCGCCGGTCCCCCAGGGGTCGGCCTCCACGGGGGTGAGCACCGCGATCGGCTCCGAGGACGAGCCCCAGACGTTCGGGGCGTCCAGCAGAACCTGCTGATCGGTCGGCGGCGGCTGGGGCCCCCAGATGTCGCTGACCTGCTGCTGCTGCACCTGCGGATCCGCCTGGGCGATGATGCGGAACTCGATGCGTCGATTCTCCTCGGCGCCGGCCGCCGCGCGGCTCCCGCCGAAGCCGGACGCCTCCAGCCTCGCGGGCTCCACCCCGAGGTCGATCAGCGCCTTGGCGACCGTGCCCGCGCGTCCCTCCGACAGCTTCACGTTCTTGCGTTCGTCGCCGGAGCTGTCGGTGTGCCCCTCGACGCGGAGCTGGAGGATCTGCGGGTTCTGCAGGAGCAGGTCGGCGACCGCCTGCAGCGCATCCCCCGAGTCGGCGTCCAGACGGCTCGTCCGGGACATGAAGGTGATCGGCTGAAGGAGCACGATCTGGTGCTCGGCGATCACCGCGTGGAGCGCATCGGGGCAGCCGTCGACGTCGCGCAGCCAGTTGTACTCCTCGGCCTGGTCGGGGCAGAGGTCGAGCTCGTCGGCGATGTTGTCGCCGTCGTTGTCGGGATCGGGGCAGCCGTCCTCGTCTTCCCAGCCGTCCACCGTCTCGGCCGCGTTGGGGCAGGCGTCGTCGCCGTCGAGGATCCCGTCTTCGTCGTTGTCGGGATCCGCGCAGCCGTCGTCATCGAAGAAGCCGTCGTGGTCCTCGATCTCGCCGGGGCAGCGGTCGTCCGCGTTGTCCACGCCGTCGTAGTCGTGGTCCGGATCGGGGCAACCGTTCTCGTCCTCGAAGAAGTCGAAGTCCTCGCGCTCGTTGGGGCACTCGTCGTCGACGTCGAGGATCAGGTCGCCGTCGTTGTCGGCGTCGGGGCAGCCGTCCTCGTCCTCCCATCCGTCGAGGTCCTCGGCCTCCTTGGGGCAGGCGTCCAGCGATCGGGTGATGCCGTCCCCGTCGCGGTCGAACTTCACCTTCTCCTGCGCCGCGGCCGGAGCGGCCAGCAGCAGCGTCAGCGCGAACGCGGCAAGGAACCTCATCGGGCGGTGACCACGGGGGCGGTCACGACGAACTCGAAGTCCTCGTGCGAGCAGTCGGTGTCGTTGTCGTCGCCGGTGGCGACGAAGCCGAAGGTGTACTCGCCCGCCTCCAACGCGCGGAACGACATGCGGTCGACGAGGTCGCCCTCGAAGGAGAGCGCGATCGGTCCGGGGGTCTCCGACGGCGGGATCGTGCAGTCGGACAAGCCGTCGTCTTCCCCGACGCAGTAATCGGGCACGTCGCCATGCAACTCGATGGGGAAGCCCTGGAGGTCGTCCCAGTCGTACAGGGCGAGGCCGTCCGAGGTCTCGAACCGATCGACCATGTCGCCGTAGGAGGCGGCGAGCACGACCTCGTTGAAGTTCAGCATGAAGTGGTCGTCGTACTCCATCACCTGCTCGAAGCCCGGGTCGACCCCGTCGAACTCGAAGTCGAGGCCGCAGACGATCCCACCTTCGGGGATCTCCAGCGACGCGACCTGCTCCGTGCGCGCCGCGACCACGCCCGAGATTGCCTCCCAGTTGCCGCCCACGCCCCACTCGCACCCGTAGGTGGCGGGGAAGAAGACGTCGAGTTCCAGAGACTCCGGCTCGTGCTCGTCGCACACGTCGCGCAGGGCCTGGACCGAATCGATCGACCCGAGGTCAGCGAGCCCGGTGCAGCCAGCGGCGAACGCCAAGACGGTGATCGAGAACATCCACGAACGCATTTGCCAGCCCCTCTCGCCGCGAGTGTAGGGCGGGACCCCCCTTCGCGGAAGCGTCACGCACTCAAATCCGGCGCAGTACGCCCAATCGGACCGCCTCCTCGAGGCAGGCCTCGTAAATGGCGTCGGTGTCCGCGCGCCGGTCCAGCAGCGACGGCTCGGGCAGCGCGTCGAACGCCGCTTCCAGCTCCGGCTGGCCCGTGAGCCCCTCGGGGATGGCGTCGCGAAGCCCGGTCAGGCACTCGTCCGCGTAGATGACCTCGGGGTCGGCGTCGATCACCGGAAGCGTCGCCGGCGCCGCCGGCGTGTTCGTGAGCAAGCGCTCTTCGTCGAGCACATCGAGCAGGTTGTTCGCCGCGGCATCCCGAGCCGTGAGCGGCTCCAACTCGTGGAGGTACTCCAGCAGCGCCAGGCACGAGGTGTGGTCGTAGACGCTGTGGCTGACCGCCCCCTGCTTGACCCAGGGACCGGCGATCACCGTCGGCACCCGGAAGCCCAGCTGGTCGTGGCCCGACTCCGGACGATCGTCCTGCGCCAGCGGCGGCGGCACGTGGTCGAAGAAGCCGCCGTGCTCGTCGTACGTGATCACCAGCAGGCAGCGGTCCCAGTGGGGGCTGTTGGCCAGCGCCTCGTAGACCGACGCGATCAGCACCTGCCCGGCCATCGGATGGGCCGGCGGGTGATCGTCGTTGCGACCGAAGATCGGGTCGATGTACGTCACCGCGGGGAGCAGCCCCACCTCGGCGTTGTGGAAGAAGTCCTCCAGCGGGATGTACTCCTCGCGCGCCAGCGTGAGATCCCGCAGCAAGAACCCGAACGGCAGGTTTCCGAAGTAGTTGGCCCACCCCACGCCAGCCTCGTCGAGCCGCTCGAAGATGTGCGCGAAGTCCTCCTCGGGCTGCTCGTTCCCGAACCCTCCGCCGTTCTGACCCGCCAGGTAGTAGAAGCGGTTCGGCCACGTCTGGGCCATCAGCGAGCAGTACCACCGGTCGCAGACGACGCCCGCGTCGGCGATCGCGTAGGTCGCAGGCAGGCCGTCCCGCCCCCAGTAGCCCATCGCCTGGTGCCCCGAGCTGGGATGACGCTGCTCGTTCTCGCGCACGAAGCCGTCGTTGGCGCCCTCGTTGAACTGGTCGTGGGAGCTCCCCCAGCTGTGCGGCGGATCGTCGATGCAGGCGCCGTCGGCGGGGTGCACGAGCACCGACTCGCCGGCCAGGTTCGGGTTGCTCATTTCCTCGGTGAGGCCGTCGACGTCGGTGTTCCCCTCCTCCAGCGACATCGCGCCGAGGAAGTGGTCGAAGGAGCGGTTCTCCATCATCAGGAACACGACCGTGTCGATCCGCTCGCGGAGCAGCTCGCGGGTCACTTCGGTGGGGAGCTCGTCCTCGCCCCCCGTCGGCTCGCAGCCCGGGAGCAACGGCGTCGCACCCGCGGCCACCAGGCCCTTGAGTGCGGTCCTACGGTTGATGCGGCGCTTCGTCATGCAAGCCTCGAACTAGAAGACGATGGTCAGTGACGCGGACACCCCGCCGCCACCGTCGCGGGACACTACCGGCGCCACGCTGCCCGAGACCCGGGCATAGAGGCGGTGCGGCGTCTGCGTCTCCGCGGTGTACTCGAGGTGGCCGATCAGGCCGAACAGCGCCAGCGCGCCGCCCGCGGCCGCGAACGACAGCGTCGTGAACATGTCCGAGTAGCTGTAGACGCCGCCCGGGTCGCCGTTGACGCCCAGGTTGTCTCGCGCCGCCCACACCACGCCCGAGAGCACGGCGATCGCACCGACGAAGGCCGACCCGATCAGGCCCGTGTCACGCCGCAGCTGGAACAGGTTCGTCCGCCACGCGCGCATCATACGCAGCCTCCCCAGCCGGGTCGTCGGCGCGTGGTCGAGGTAGTGGTGCAGGTAGTGGTTCGAGCCCATCATCGCGGGCACGCCGGTCACCAGGACCGCCAACCCCGCGGGAACGCCCGCTCCGGCGATGAACGGCGCCTGCGTGCCCCCCTCGCTCGAGAGCAGGTTGACCGCCCCGGACAGCAGCGTGATGCCCATGATGACGCCGCCGGCGGCGATGAGGATACCGCCCTCGCGACGCACCGAAAGCGCGTACCGGACCGCCGTGTCCTCGCGGTCCATGTCCCGGACGGCGTCGCGGAACTCCTTGCCCATCATCTTGTCGAGCGCTTCTTTCGGCGTCGGCTCGGGCGCGGGCGCGGGCTCTTCAGCGGCCGCGGGGAGCGCCAGGAGCGTGCAGAGGATGAGGGCGAGGAGCGCAGTCGGTCGTTTCATGGCGCCGTGGTCATAGCACGCGGCTTGCTGAACGCGGGGGCCGCCCTTATGCTCCCG
Source organism: Pseudomonadota bacterium (assembly GCA_024229515.1). Taxonomy (GTDB): domain Bacteria; phylum Myxococcota_A; class UBA796; order UBA9615; family UBA9615; genus JAAESI01. The sequence goes on from JAAESI010000275.1 coordinate 160,769, forward strand.
CGGCCCAATCAACGGAGTGTCCATGCTCAGGCATGCCCAGTACGAAATCGTGAACAGTGTCGCTGGTGTTACCCACACCTGTGATCGCGTGTTCCGTCGCGGATCCACCTTCAAGTGGCAGAGCTACCACGTGGATCCGGGCATCGGCGCCCCGTACGTCTGGATGCTCGCCCGCTGCCACGGCTGCCAGCGCCTCTTCATCCAGCCCCCGCGTTACCCCAACGAGGAGTTCCGCGAGACGCTGCGCGAGGCGATCAACAAGTCCATCGCGAACAAGTTCATCTCGTTCAAGTGGCCCGAAGAGGCCGAAGCGTAGAGACCTTTCCGGTCGGCACGGTCGTTGCCTACGATGACCTTCGTGCCCCGCGTGCTCGCCCTAGCGCTCCTGAGCGCCCTGCTGCTTCCCACCCCCGCCCTCGCCGGCAAGCCCGATGACGTCTCGGACGTCGTGGAGTTCGATCCGCAGCAGTGGCGAACGGTGGCGGAGGGCCTGCCTGCCTTCCAGGAGTACCGACAGCGCCGGCTCGTGCTCACGATCCGCAACGGCGAGTTCATCGGCCCCGGGCACCTGGGCTACCGGCGCAGCTCCTTCCGCGAGGACAACGCTTCGTTCTTCTACATCGTGGTCGAGGGGGACGCGGACTACCGCCTCACCTACTCCGACCTCATCCGGCTCAGCGGAGACCCCGTCGTCGTCAACCGGTACGAGCGCTTCATCGCCGCCGCCCGGAAGGACCAGACCTCCGGCGCGGCCCTGTTCGGCGTGGGCGTCGGCTTCGCCCTCGCGTCCGTGATCGTGAGCTCCATCGCGTTCGAGGAGTGGAACAACACGTGGTCGCCGGCGGTGCTGCCCCCGCTGTACGGCGGCACCATCACGTTCATGCTCGTGGGCGGCGGGCTGGCCGCCCAGGGCAAGCACACGCAGCAGCAGTTGGCCGAGGACTATCGGCTGGAGCGCATCCTCGATCGGGACGAAGCGTGGGCCGCGATCCAGCGCCACAACGCAGCCCTCCGACGGGAGCTCGGCCTCCCCGATGACGAGCGCATGGACGCCCCCACCGCTCAGCGCTGAAGCAGCTCCTCCATCGCGCCTTCCCAGGCCTCGATGGACTGCCACCCGGCCCACTCCCGGAACACCTTGCCGTCCCGGTCCAGGACGATGCCGTAGGGGATGACCTCGGGGTACGTGCCCCCCAGACCCGCAACCGCCGCGAGCAGCTTGGGCTGGGGCGCGGCGGGCACGATGTAGGGGGTGAAGGTCGCGCCGGTGAGGCCGAGCATGTCCTCCAGCGCACCGATGTCCGTGTCGACCGAGACGATGACGAACTTGATGTCGTCGCCTTCCCACTGCTTCACCGTGCGGTTGAGCCCGGGGAGCGACGACTGGCACGCGGGGCATCAGCTGGCCCACAGGTACAGGACGGTGATCTTGCCCGCGGCGGTGCCCGCTTCGACCTGCTGAACGACGTGGTTGAGCGCCACGGGCTGCACCGGGGCGGAGCGGTGCAGGGAGCCTCGCGGGATCAGCGTGATGAGGCCCAGGACGCCGACGAGGCCGCCCAGCACCAACACCAGCGCTTTGCGCATCAGCCGCCTACGGGTCGCAGTCGAGGAAGATCGTGTACTCGCCCTCGTTGGCGTTCGCCTCCGTCGCCGTTGCATCGACCACGAAGTAGTACGTGTAGCCGGAGACCACCTCGACGGTGCCGCTGTTGAAAATCAGGGCGCCTTCGACGCACTGGTTGTTCACGCACTCGCCGTTGGTGCCGTCCAACACGACGATGTCGTGGTTCAGGTCCGCGGGGCTGGCGTCCACGAAGCCGACCTCGATCGACCCGGTGACCGTGGAGACCCACTCGTAGGCGACTTCCGGCGCGTGGTAGTTGCCCACGTTGCAGGGGTAGCCGTCCATCGAGTCGGTCTGGCCGGGGCTCGGGCTGTCGTCGGTCCAGCTGTTGTCTCCGTCGAGGAAGTCGCCGCAGCTGATCTGGATGGCGCCGTCGGTGTCGCAGTAGGCGGCGCAACCGGGCGCGCCATTGCAGTCGTCGTCGTCGCAGTCGATGAGCTCGTCGTTGTCGTCGTCGACGCCGTTGCCGCAGTCCTCGGCGTCCTCGACCGGCTCGCAGTCGACGGCGATCTCGAAGTCGCCCTCGTCGCCCTGGTAGCCGTCCACGACGATCCAGTAGTCACCGCCCGGCTCGGTCTCGAACTCGGCCGACAGAGCGCCGAACTCGATGCAGCTCTCGCTGCTGCAGGGGATGCCCTGGTCGTCCAGGATGAAGACGTCGAGGTCGATGCCGCTGGCGTAGCTCAAGTCCACGGACACGTTGTTGGCCTGGTCCAGCGGAGCCTGGAAGTAGTAGGCGAACTCCGGCCCGGACTCGACCCAGCTGGTGCAGCTGTAGCTGTCGACCTGGTCGGTGCTGTTGGGGCCACCGTTGTTGTAGCTGTCGACGCTGCCGCAGAAGAGCGACCAGGCCTCGGCGCAGATCTCGGTGCAGACGACCTTGTCCTCGCAGGCGGGGTCGTCGCAGTCGGTCAGGCCGTTGCCGTCGTCGTCGACCTCGTTGCCGCAGACCTCAGCCGTGCTCGGGCACTCGACCTCGATGTCGAAGCTGCCCTGCGCGCCCTCGTAGCCGTCGATGACGAAGTAGTACTGCTCGCCTCCGACCGCGTCGAAGTTGATGCAGCTGTTGCCGAAGTCGGAGCAGTTGTTCCCGTTGCAGCCGCCGTTCTCGTCGATGAGGAACATGTCCAGATCGGAGCTCAGGTTGCTGATGCAGACCGTGATGGACTCGTCGACCTCCGGCCGGAACACGTACGTGTACTCGGGTCCGGTCTCTTCCCAACCGACGCAGCTGTACTGGTCGATGTTGTTGGTGCTGCCGCCGCCCCAGTTGGTCCAGGCGTCGGTGTCGCCGCAGGACAGCTCCCAGGCGTCCTCGCAGACGCCGCCGACGCCGATGACGTCGCAGTCCTCGTCGCCTTCGCAGTCCACGTCGTCGCAGTCCGCGGCGCCGTCGCCGTCGTCGTCCACGAAGTTGTCGCAGACCTCGCCGCAGATCGGGTCGTCGCCGGAGCACTCCTGATCGTCGCAGTCCACGTCGCCGTCGCCGTCGTCGTCGATGTTGTTGTTGCAGTCCTCGACGAGGCAGGCGGAGTCGCTGATGCAGTCCGCGTCGGCGCAGTCCACGTCGCCGTCCCAGTCGTTGTCGATGGCGTCGTCGCAGTCCTCGATGCCGCAGAAGGAGGCGCAGTCCTCGTCGTCGCAGTCGACGTCACCGTCGCCGTCGTCGTCGGTGTTGTTGGTGCAGTCCTCCGCGCACGAGGGCAAGGAGGCGCAGTCGGTGTCGTTGCAGTCCACGGCGCCATCGCTGTCGTTGTCGAGGTCGTCGTCGCAGATCTCCGAGGCCGAGGTGCAGGCGGGGGTGCCGGTGCACTCGCTGTCGGCGCAGTCGATCTGGCCGTCATCGTCGTTGTCGATGTCGTCGTTGCAGATCTCGTCGATGCAGTCGGTGAACAGGTAGCAGCCGGTGTCGTCGCAGTCGGTGTCGAGGTCGCCGTCGTTGTCGATGCCGTCGTCGCAGATCTCGTCGTCGCATGACGGCCAGCCGAGGCAGTCGTCGTCGTCGCAGTCCAGGTCGCCGTCCAGGTCGTTGTCGATGCCGTCCCAGCACAGCTCCTCCTGGCAGTCGATCGAGTCGACGCACTCGGCGTCGTCGCAATCGGCGGCGAGGTCGCCGTCGTCGTCGGTGCCGTTCCAGCAGATCTCCGCGATGCAGTTACTGTCCGCGGTGCAGGTCGGGTCGGCGCAGTCGATGAGGCCGTCGCCGTTGTCGTCGATGTCGTTGGAGCAGTCCTCCTGCGAGTCGGCGCAGACGGGGTTGCCGACGCACTCCAGGTCGGCGCAGTCGGTCTGGCCGTCGGCGTCGTCGTCGAGGCCGTTGGAGCAGTTCTCCGGCATGCAGGTGGGGGCCACCGAGCACTCCACGTCGGCGCAGTCGATCTGGGCGTCGCCGTCGTCGTCGACGCCGTTGCTGCAGTCCTCGGGCGTGCACGCGGGGGTTCCGTCGCACTCGTCGTCGGCGCAGTCGATGAAGCCGTCGCCGTCGTCGTCGATCGTGTTTGTGCAGCCCTCGGGGATGCAGTCGCTGTCGGAGCTGCAGTCCGTGTCGCCGCAGTCCACCGCACCGTCGCCGTCGTTGTCGCTGCCGTCGGCGCAGTCCTCGCTGAGGATCCAGCAGAAGATGTCGAACAGGCAGGCGATGTCGTCGCAGTCGATGTCGCCGTTGGCGTTGTCGTCGAGGTTGTTGGCGCAGTCCTCGCCGCCGCTGCCGCCGCAGTCGGTGGACTCGGCGCAGTTGGCGTCCTCGCAGTCGATGGCGCCGTCGCCGTCGTTGTCGATGCCGTCGTTGCAAATCTCCGGCTCGGGGGCGCCGCACGCGGGGGTGTCGATGCACTGCGGGTCGTTGCAGTCGATCAGGCCGTTGCCGTTGTCGTCGATGCTGTTGGTGCAGATCTCGAAGCCCTCACCGCCGCAGGCCGGGTCGGGGCCGCAGTCGCCGATGTCGGCGCAGTCGATGAGCGCGTCGCCGTCGTCGTCCACGCCGTTGGTGCAATCGGTCTCGCTGCCGCCGGGGCCGCCGGGGTTGCAGGCGGGGTGGCCCGTGCAGTCGCTGTCGAAGCAGTCGACGTCGCCGTCGCCGTCGTTGTCGATGTTGTCGATGCAGTCCTCACCCGAGCAGGCCGGGAGGATGCTGCACTCGGTGTCGGAGCAGTCGATGAGGCCGTCGTCGTCGTCGTCGATGCCGTTGTCGCAGATCTCGCCGACGCAGGCGGCGTCCACCGCGCAGTCGGAGTCGGCGCAGTCGACCTGGCCGTCACCGTCGTTGTCGACGCCGTCGGTGCAGACCTCGGGCACGCAGCCGGGGGTGCCGGCGCAGTCGCTGTCGTCGCAGTCGGTGGCGCCGTCGCCGTCGTTGTCGATGCCGTCGGTGCAGTCCTCCGGCGCGCCGCCGAGGTTGCACTCGATGTCGAGGTCGAAGGAGCCGACGTTGTTGTTCCAGCCGTCGACGACGACGTAGTAGGTCGTGCCGCCGACCACGGTCATGGTCACCGACTCGGGGTTGGTGCCGCCGGAGGTGGAGCTGTCGAGGCAGCCGTCGGGGCTGCAGCCGCCCGCGTCCTGGAGGCCGAAGAGGTCCAGGTCGGCGTCGAGGCCGTTGAGCGTGAACGTCACCTCACCGGAGCCGGTGGGGGTGAAGCTCCAGGCCAGCTCGTTGCCGTTCTCGTTGGACGGGGTGCACGAGTAGGTGCTGATGACGTCCGCCGCGCCGGGGTCGGTGTCGGTGTTGCCCGAGATGGTCCCGGAGTCGCAGGTGATGGTGCCGACGGGGTTGCAGGTCTGCACGCAGAAGGCGCTGGTGGCGCACTCGCTGTCGTCGCAGTCGATGGCGCCGTCGCCGTCGTCGTCGGTGCCGTTGCCGCAGTTCTCGACGTTGCAGTTGGGGTGGCTGAAGCACTCGGGGTCGGCGCAGTCGACGGCCGCGTCGCCGTCGTCGTCGATCAGGTTGTCGCAGATCTCGACGTCGCAGCCGGGGAGCACGAAGCACTCGTCGTCGTCACAGTCGATGAGGCCGTCGCCGTCGTCGTCCAGGCCGTTGAAGCAGTCGTCCTCGGGGATGCAGTCGCTGTCGCCGAAGCAGTCGCTGTCGTCGCAGTCGGTGAGGCCGTCACCGTCGTTGTCGATGCCGTCGCGGCACTCTTCGTTGTTGCAGGTCGGGTAGCCGAAGCACTCGGAGTCATCGCAGTCGACGAGGCCGTTGCCGTTGTCGTCGATGCCGTTCTCGCAGTCCTCGCCGTCGCAGGAGGGCTCGCCCCAGCACTCGGTGTCGTCACAGTCGACGTAGCCGTCGCCGTCGTCGTCGAGGTTGTTGTCGCACTCCTCGTCGAGGCAGTACGGGTCGAGGGAGCAGTCGAGGTCGTCGCAGTCGATGTCGCCGTCGCCGTCGTCGTCGATGCCGTTGAAGCAGTTCTCGCCGTCGCCGCCGCCAGAGGGGCAGAGGAGCTCGAGGCTGAAGTTGTCCTGGCCGCCGGCGTAGCCGTCGACGACGACGAGGTAGTCCTCGCCCGCGGACGCGGTGAAGTGCACGGTGGAGGCGCCGTAGGCGATGCAGTCGGTGCCTTCGCAGGTGCCGTCGTCCTCGAGTACGAAGACGTCGAGGTTGCCGTGACCGGCGACCGTCAGGACCGCGGTGACCTCCTCCGTCGTGGTCGGGCTGAAGCTGAAGGTGTACTCGGGACCGGACTCGTCCCACGTCGTGCAGGAGTCGTACGTGTCGACCGCGTCGGTGTGGCCCGCGCCGCCGTTGTTGGAGCTGAGGATGTCGCCGCAGGAGATCGACTCAGCCGCGGTGCACTCGTGCGCGCAGTTCGGGTTGAGCTCGCAGTCCTCGTCACCGCAGTCGGTGAGGCCGTCGCCGTCGTCGTCGATCCCGTTGGAGCAGTCCTCGTTGTCGTAGGTCTGCGTCGGGTTGTCGTCGTCGTCGTCGGGCAGGTTCAGGGAATCATCGTCATCAAGAACGGTGTTGTCCGTGATGCCGCAGTTGCAACCTGCCAGGAGCAGGGGCAGCAGCAGCAGCAGGAACATCTTGGTACAGCCAGAAATCGAGGCAGCGCGCATGTTCATCTCCGAACCAGTTCCCTCAGAGAGAGGGACAACAGACCGTGTCAAGAACGTGTCAAGAGGTCAAGTGCAGCGGCGTTCCATCACAACGATTCCACAGGTCGGCCACATAAGTATGATGCCCGCGCGCGTCGCGGCATGATCGAGTTCAAGAACGTCACCAAGCGGTACGGCCGATTCGGAACGGCCCTCGAAGGCATCGATCTGACGATCGATACGGGACAGTTCGTGTTCGTCACGGGCTCTTCGGGTGCCGGCAAATCGACCCTCCTGAAGCTTCTGTACGCCGCTGAGCAGCCTACGACTGGCGACGTGCTCATCGAAGGGCGATCGGTCGCCCGTTTGCATCCGCGATCGGTCCCCTACCTCAGGCGAAACCTGGGGGTGGTGTTTCAGGACTTCAAGCTGCTGCCCCAGCGGACGGTGATCGAGAACGTCGCCCTGCCGCTGGAGGTCACCGGCACGCCCCGGGCGGAGATCGCCGCGCGGGTGACGGAAGTCATCAAACAGGTCGGACTCAAGGGGCGCGGAGATCGTCGGCCCGGCGAGCTCTCCGGAGGCGAGCAGCAGCGTGTTGCGATCGCCCGCGCGGTGGTCGGCAAGCCGAGCATCGTCATCGCCGACGAGCCGACGGGGAACCTGGACGCGGCCCTGACCCACGAGATCTTCGAACTGCTGGTGAAGCTGCACGAGCAGGACGGCACGACGGTGTTGGTGGCGACGCACGACACGGTCGAGCTGGATCACTGGAACTTCCGTCGGATCGCTCTGCGGGACGGCCGGCTGGAGCCCGGCGGGACAGATTCCCTGCCCCTGCCGCCGCCGGCCGGGGCCGAGGTCATGAAGGCGGCTGCCGGTCCGGAGCCTGAGCCCGAGGACGAACCCGAGGACGAGGACGAGGACGAGGACGAGCCCGACACCGATCCCGACGCCGACCCCGGGGACGACGAGCCCGACGAGGCAGCCTCGTGACGCCCTACGCCGTCCGCCGCGCCTTCAAGGGCATCGTCGAGCATCGCTTCCTCGCCGTGGCGACGATCGGCACCGTCGCCACCGTGCTCATCCTCGGCGGCGCGTTCCTGCTGGTCATCACCAACCTCTCGGGCCTGCTCGACCGCTGGGGCCAGGACGTGCAGGTCAGCTGCTACCTCCGCGAGGACGTCGGCGACGAGGCGCTGTTCGCCATCAAGGCGGAGATCGAGGCCATGCCGGAGGTCATCTCCGTCCGGTACGTCAGCCAGGACGAGGCGCTGGAGCGGTTCGGTGAAGCAGTCGACGGCATGGACCGCATCCTCGCCGACCTGGACAGCAACCCCCTCCCCGCCAGCCTGGAGGTCCGCCTCCGCCCCGAGCTCCAGCAGCCCGCCCGGGTCGCCGACGTCGCCTCGCGGCTGTCACGCCCCGAGTTCGAGGACATGGACTGGAGTCAGGAGTGGGTGGAGCGGTTCCACACCTTCTTGGGGCTGCTGCGGCTGAGCGCGCTGGTGCTCGGAACGCTGCTCCTGGCGGCGGCGATGTTCCTCGTCAACACGACGATCCGCCTCGCGATCCACTCGCGCCGCGACGAGCTCGAGATCATCCAGCTCGTCGGCGGCACCCGGTGGTTCGCGCGGACCCCGTTCGTGGTCGAGGGGATGGCCCTGGGGGGACTCGGAGCGCTGGTCGCCCTCGCCGTTCTTCCCCTCCTCTACAAGTACGCGTTCGTGCAACTGCAAGCGTCCCTGGGGATGCTCCTGAGCATGGGCACCGTCGAGTTCCTGCCGGTTCCCACGCTGCTGGGCTTGTTCGTCGCGGGGCTCGCCGTCGGCTTCGTCGGCGCCTTCACGTCCGTCATCCGCTCCAACGTCGGGACCGTGTCGTGAACCGCGCCGTGGCCGTCGTGCTGCTGCTGCTGGCGGTGCCGGCGGGAGCGCAGACCCGCCAGGATCGGTTGGACGCGCTGGACCGGCTCGAGGTCGAGCTGTTGCGCATCGACGAAGAGCTGCGGGCGGCGTCGATCCGCCTCCGCGAGCAGGATGGGCGCCTCCGCGAGCTGGAGGCCGACCTGGCGGAGGCCGAGGAGCGGCTGGAAGAGCGACGCGGACGGCTTGAGCTGCGGCTGCGGGCGATGTACCGCATGCGGCACCGGGGCTTCCTCCCCCTGCTGTTCGCGGCCGACAGCCCCCATGAGCTGCTTCGATCGGCCCGGTACCTGTGGTGGATCGTGCGCGCGGACCAAAGCGCGATCGACGACTGGCGGGCCCAGGAGGAGGCGGTTGACCAGCTGCGCGCGAGCGTGGAGGCGGAGCGGGAGTCGCTGCTGCAATGGGCGGGCGAGCAGAGCCTCCGGCGTGAGCAGGCGCTGGCGGAGCGGGGCGAGCACGAGGCGTCGGTGGGCCGCGTGCGCAGCTCGACCGACCGGCGGCGGATGAAGACCGTCATCGTGCCCGACGGCAACCCGAGCCCCACCGTCGACGTCTCCATCGACCTGCGCGGAGAAGAGCCGCCGCCCGAGTTGGCCTCCGAGGTCGTCGCCCCCCAGACGACGTTCGAGCGGAGCAAGGGCATGCTCCCCCTGCCCGCCGTCGGCACCCTCGAGCGGGCCTCCCGCGGCGTCGACATCGCCGTCATCGAGGGCAGCTCGATCCGCGCGGTCCACGGCGGCACGGTCTTCAAGGTCGTCGACATCGAGGGGTTCGGCCGCGTCTGCATCCTCGACCACGGCGACGGCTGGCACACGGTCTACGGCCTCGCGGAGGGCTTCGACGTGCGCTCGGGCGAGCACGTGGCGGGCGGCGACGTCATAGGACGGGCGGGCGCCAACGGCCTGCACTTCGAGGTCCGGCAGGGCCGCGACGCCGCCGATCCGTTCGAATGGCTCGCCATCCCCCCCGGAGTGAGGGTACGAGGGCGCTGATGCTTTCGGTCGTCCTGCCCGCGCACAACGAAGCCGACAACCTCGCACCCATGCTGCGCGACGGGTTCGCGGCGCTGGATCCGTTGGCCGATCCCCTCGAGTTCGTCATCGTCGACGACGGCAGCACCGACCGCACGTGGGCGGTGCTGGAGCAGTTGGCGCAGAGTGACGCCCGCGTGCGCCCCGTGCGTCACGAGCGGAACCGCGGCTACGGCGCTGCGTTGGCGACCGGCCTCGCCGCGGCCCGCCACGACCTCGTGCTGCTGTGCGACGCCGACCGGCAGTTCGACCTCGCCGACGCCCCCGCGATGCTGGAAGCGGCAGAGGACAGCGACGTGGTGGCGGGCTACCGCGCGCCCCGACGCGACCCCGGAGGCCGTCGGTTCATCGGCCAGACGTGGTCCCGCCTCGTCGGTGGCCTGTACGGCCTCGGCGTCCGGGACGTGAACTGCGCGCTCAAGCTGTTCCACCGTCGGGCCCTGGAGTCGGTGGAGATCCGCAGCCGCGGAGCCCTCGTCAGCGCCGAGATCCTCGCGCAGGTGCGCGGCGCCGGGCACCGCATCGCCGAAGTCCCCGTCCGCCACTACCCCCGCACCGCCGGGGCTCAGTCGGGCGCGCGGGCGGACGTCGTGCTCAAGGCGCTCCTGGAGCTGGTGCAGAACCACCGCCGGCTGCGTGCATGCGCGCGACCTCCACGGGGAACAGGATCGCGTAGCCGTCAGTCTTCGCCGCTTCGATGAAGGTCTCGGCGGTGGCCGCGCCGTCGGCGGTCACGTCCACCGTGACGATTCCGTAGCCCCGACGGACCGCGAGGTTCCGCGTCAGCACCTCGCCCTCTTCCGTGCCGAGGTGTCCGGCGCGTCGCAGGTAGCGCACCCCCGCGGCCGCGGCGGCGGCTCGCAACACGGTGGGGTCGGCCGTTCGTCCGTCCACGAGGGCGACGTCGCGAGCGGCGAAGGGAGCCAGCCAGGCCGCCGCATCGACGGACTCCGGGAGCCCGTGGGCCAACAGGGCGACCTGAGCGTCGGGGGCCGCAGCCAACTGCTCGGCCACGTCCTCGCCCTCGGTGAGCAGCAGGACGACCTCCTTGCTGTCCCACGCCGCCTGGCGCGAGGACGCCACCGCGTGCGACGCGTACGGGCGGATCCCGACCGCCAGGGGCGACTTCCACCGCCCCAGGCTGCGGAGGCGGGAGTCATCGCGCTCCTCCAGCAGGAACACGAAGCCGAGCTCGGGGGGGTCGGAGCCGCTGACGACGGGACGCTCGGGGAGCCAGGGACGCACCTCGCGGGTCAGCAGCAGATCCTGGGCGCCGATCACGCGCAGGCGCCAGATCAGGTCGTCCACCTTGGTGACGTAGACCTCGCAGTCGCGCAGCCCCTCGTGGGCCCGCAGTGCTTCCTGCAGCGACCGGGCCGACGCTCCCCGAGGCAGCTCCAGCAGGTCGTCCCCGCCGTCTCCGGGGGCGCCTAGCGTCACCAGGGTGCGGTGCACGATCTCCGCCGCCATCTCCGGGCTGGGCAGGTCCAACGCGGGTGCGGGCGTGGAGGCGGACGCCTCGGTGGTGCCGGGCACGGGAAAGAGGTGCTGCCAGGCCCACGGAGCCACGCGCACCACCGCCAGGGTCAGGGCCACGGCCCCGAGGATCCAGAGGATTGCTGTGGTGCGACCGCCGCTCACGCGGCGACTCTACTCGGCCGAGGGCTCTTCGGCTTCGGCCGGGAGGGCGGCGGTGGGCTCACCGAAGAAGGCCTCCGTGCGGACCGGATCGGCCAGCCATGCGACGGCGACGTGCATCTCCGGATCGGAGGAGACGGCCTCATCGACCACGACCTCGTCCAGGAGGGCGGCGAGGTCCCCCTCGGGATCCTCGGCGCCGCGCTCGCCCAGGGCGATGTCCGGCGAGATGCCGGTGCCGTGGATGTGGTGGCCGGCGGGGGTGTAGTAGCGCGCCGTCGTCAGCTTCAGCGCGCTGCCGTCCGACAGGTCGAAGAACATCTGCACCGAGCCTTTGCCGTAGGTCTGGTAGCCGATGAGCTTGCCCCGGTCGTGATCCTTGAGGGCCCCCGCGACGATCTCTGCCGCCGAAGCCGATCCGGAGTCCACCAGCACCGCGATCGGCGTGACGGTGTCGGTTCCCGCGGGGTGGGCTTCGTCGCGCTGACGCAGGGTCCGCCGGTCGATGGTCGAGACGATGGTGCCCTGGTCGATCCACAGATCCGCGATGGCGACCGCCTGGCTCAGGTAGCCGCCGGGGTTGCCCCGCATGTCGAGCACGATGCCGTCGAGGGAGTTGCCGTTGGCTTCCTCGAGCTCGGTCAGCGCCCGTCGAACTTCGTCGAAGGTGCGGCGCTGGAACCGCTCGACCTTGACCAGGCCGATGCCGCCGTCGATCAACGCCGAGTCGACCGAGCGGGTGCGCACGCGATCGCGCCGCACGGAGATGTCGAGGGGGACCTCGGTGCCGTCCCGCAGCACGGACAGGACCACGACGGTGCCGCGGTCGCCCCGGATGCGGGCCAACGCGCCTTCGGTGCCGATCTCGGTGACGGACGCGTCGTCGACGGCCACGATCTCGTCGCCGGCGAGGATTCCGGCTTCCGCGGCCGGTGAGCCTTCCAGCGGCACGACCACGAACACCTGCTCCCCGCGGGTCTCGACCTCGATCCCAACGCCGAAGTACTCGCCCGAGGTCTGCTCTCGCATCTGCGCGTAGCGGTCGGGATCCAAGAAGACGGAGTGGTCGTCCAGGCCCTGCGTGAGCCCGCCGATGGCGTCGTACAGCAGGGTGTCGGGGTCCCGCTCGTCGACGTAGTGGGCGTCGATCTTCGAGAGCGCCTCAGCAAAGACGTGCAGCTTTTCGAAGGGGTACGCGCCCGCTGCGGCGGTCAGGGCCGCACCGGTGAGAATCCCGGCGGCGAAGGCGGCGAACACAGACGACGAACGAAACCGCATCTCACGAAGCATAGGTCACCGGCCGACGTCGCGCATGGGCACTTCAGTGACCACCCGCCCACGCGGGTGCGGGTTGACACCCCTCCCGCCAGCCTGCTGAAGTGCCATCCAGAGGACGGGTCCACCCCATGAGTGCCGAAAGTCGCGAACACAACCGCCGCCCCCTGCGGCTCCAGCTCAACTACCGCGACGCCACTGGCGGGAACTTCCTGTACCAGTACAGTCAGAACATCAGCAAAGGCGGGATCTTCATCGAGACCGACACGCCGATGCCGTCCGGCGCCAGCCTCGTGGTCCGCTTCGCGGTCCCCGACAGCGACGACTCGATCGAAGTCGAAGGCACGGTCGTCTGGGTGAACGAGTTCAAGGAGGGCGGGGACAACCCGAACCCCGGCATGGGCATCCAGTGGACGAACCTGGACGACGAAGCCCGCGGCACCATCGCGGCCGTGGTCAAGGCGATCGCGATCCTCCCCGACTGAGCTGAGTCCCTAGACGGCCTCGCACACGAGGTCGTACCCCGCAGCCTGCACGACCTCCATCGGCACGATGTCGCCGAACTTCGCGCCCTTGGCCTCGGTCACGATCACGCAGCCGTCGATCTCGGGCGCCTGGGTCGCGGCGCGCCCCTTCCACAGCAGCTCGGGCTGCTCGGGGTGCGTGCCTTCGATGAGCACGTCGATGACGTCGCCGACGCGCTGCTCGCTCTTGGCGGCGTGGATGCCCTGCTGCAGGGTCATCAACGCGTCGCGCCGCTCCTGCTTGATCGCCTCGTCCAGCTGATCGGGCAGATGCGCGGCGGGCGTCTCGTCCTGGGGGCTGAACGTGAACACCCCGACGTTGTCGAAGCGCTGCGCCTCCACGAAGTCGTACAGCTCCTGGAACTGAGCGTCGGTCTCGCCGGGGAAACCGACGATGAAGCCCGTGCGGATGGCGACCCCGTCGATGCGGCTCCGCAGCTTCTCCAGCAGCCGCTCCGTGCGGTCCTTGCTCACCCCCCGACGCATCGCCTTAAGGATGGGGTTGGAGATGTGCTGCAGCGGCATATCGAGGTAGGGCACGATGCTGTGGAGCTCGGCGATGGTGTCGATGAGGGCGTCGTTGAACTTCGCCGGGTAGCTGTACATCAGCCGCACCCAGTCGATGCCGTCGATGCCGTCGAAGGCGTGGAGCAGGTCGGGGAGCCGGTCCGAGCCGATGTCGCGGCCCCAGGAGTTGCTGTCCTGGCCGACGAGGTTGATCTCCTTGATCCCGGCCCCCGCGAGGGCGCGGACCTCATCCACGAGCACGGGCAGAGGGCGGCTCATGAGGTCGCCGCGGAGCTTGGGGATGATGCAGAAGGTGCAGCGCTGCGGGCAGCCTTCGAGGATCTTCACGTAGGCCGACCACGCCGTCAGCGTGTTCACCCGCGCTTCGCCGCCCTGCACGTAGACGGGATCGCCGACGAGATCCGCGATCTGCGAGCCGGGGGCGACCACGTCCAGGATGCGGTGGTAGTCGCCGGTGCCGACGAACGCGTCGACCTCCGGCAGTTCGGTCCGGAGCGCGTCGTGGTGGCGCTGGGCCATGCAGCCGGTGACGACGAGGCGCTCGGCCTTGCCCGACGTCTTGTACTCCGCCATCTCCAGCACCGTGTCGATCGACTCCTTGGTGGCGTCGTCGATGAACGTGCAGCTGTTGACGACGATGACGTCGGCGTCCCCGGGGTCGTCGCTCAGCTCCCAGCCGGCCTGGCCCATGCGGGCGAGCATGGCCTCACTGTCGGTGCGGTTCTTGGGGCAGCCGAGGCTGACGAAGTGGACCTTGCGGCCGTCCCCTTGCAGCTCCGACGGGATCGACGGAACGGCGGCGGAAGTGGGCTGAATGACGGGAAGACGGCCGGGCACGGAGCGTCAACTACGTGGGCATCCCAGCGGCGTCAACCACCTTCGATGGTGCGGTAGCCCGGAAGCTCGGCGTAGACGAAGGTCTCGAGGGCGAGCTCAGCGCCGGTGCGAACGTTGGACAGGACGACCTCGGTCTGGTCGCCGAACGGGGTCGTCACGGTCAGACCGGCGACGAGCCCGGTCTTGGCATCGAAGCGCACGGCGATCGTCCCCAGGGTGTCGTTGGGGTCCTTGGGAGCGAGGTTCAGGCCTCCGCCCTCGGTGGCGGCGACGGTGTAGTGCGTCTCCACGTCCTGCAGCCCGGTGAGGAACCCGAAGTACCGGGCCAGGGCCCCGGTCATGCCCCGGTAGACCGTGCAGGTCTTCTCCCGGCTGTCGACGATCCAGAGCGTGTCGCCATCGCTGAGGTAGTCCTGCCCGCCGGTGAACTTCCAGGCGAGCTTGCCGGGCTTGGCCAGCGCGATGGTCCCCTTCTGGACCAGGGGCTCCATGTAGGACATCCCGGTGGAGGTCTGGACGAAGTCCCCCTGCAGCGTGGTCACGTCCTTGTAGGCGGCGGCGACGGCGGCGAGGCGCTCCTGCACCGGATCGGCGGGCTCGCCCGCGGACGCGACCGCCGGCAGCAGAAGAGCCGCCAGCAGCAGGGATCTAATCGTCATACGACCGAGCGTAGACCTCGCGGGGGCGGGCGCCATCTTGTGGGCCGATAACCCCCCGACGCTCCATCGCGTCCATGATTCGCGCGGCGCGGTTGTAGCCGAGCTTGAGGCGGCGCTGGAGCAACGACGTGCTCGCCTTACCGGCCTCGGCGACCACGGCCACGCACTGGTCGTACATCTCGTCGAGAGCTTCGTCGTTTTCGCCATCGTCCTCCTCACTGGAAGGATCGACGAGTACGGCGTTGATGTAATTCGGTTCGCCCTGAGATTTCAGGTGATCGACGATGCGCTGGACCTCGTCATCGGAGACGAAGGCACCGTGCACGCGGGTCAGATCCGAGCTGCCGGGAGGCAGCAGCAGACCGTCGCCCATGCCCAGGAGGTTCTCGGCGCCGTTGGCATCCAGCACCGTGCGGCTGTCCACCTTGGAGCTGACGCGGAAGCTCAGCCGAGTGGGGAAGTTGGCCTTGATGAGGCCGGTGATGACGTCGACCGACGGCCGCTGCGTCGCCAGGAGCATGTGGATGCCGGCGGCCCGAGCCATCTGGGCGAGGCGGACGATGCTCTCCTCGACCTCCTTGCGCGCGACCATCATGAGGTCGGCGAGCTCGTCGATGATGATGACGATGGCCGGCATCTTGTCCGGCGCGCCGATCGGGTCGTCGCCGCGGCTGACGTAGCAGACGGTGTCCTCGCCGGGAGCGCGGCCGCAGTCGGGCTTGTCGGGCTGCTTGCCGGCGTACAGCTGCTTCTCGTAGGTCTCCCAGTCGGCGATGAGCTGCTCGGCGCGGGCGTTGTAGCCGGCGATGTTCCGCACGCCCATGGCCGACAGGACCTTGTAGCGGCGCTCCATCTCACGCACCGCCCAGGACAGGGCGACCGCCGCCTTCTTCGCCGACGTCACCACCGGCACCAGCAGGTGGGGGATGCCGTCGTAGATGCTGAACTCGAGCATCTTGGGGTCGACGAGGATGAACCGGACCTGCTCGGGCGTCTTCCCGAACAGCAGCGACAGCAGGATCGTGTTGACGCAGACCGACTTGCCCGAGCCGGTGGTGCCGGCGACGAGGATGTGCGGCATCTTCGCCATATCCTGGCAGACCGGCGTGCCGTCGATCCCCTTGCCCAGCGCCAGCGGCAGGCTCGCGCGGGCCTTGCGGAAGTCCTTGCTCGCGAGGATCTCGCGGAAGTAGACGGTCTCGCGCTGGGGCGACGGGATCTCGATGCCGACGGCACCCTTGCCCGGGATGGGCGCGACGATCCGCACCTTCACCGCGCGCAGGGCCATCGCGAGGTCGTCGTTGAGCCCCGCGATCTTGCTGACCTTGATGCCCGGCTCCGGCTCGAACTCGAACATTGTGACGACCGGCCCCGGGAGGATGTCGGTCACGCGGCCGCGCACGCCGTAGTGCACGAGCGTCTCTTCCAGGCGCCGGGCCTGCCGCTGCAGTTCGTCCTCGTCCACCTCCGCCTGGTCGGTGGGGGGGAGGTTCAGCAGGCTGAGGGACGGGAGCTCGAACGGCTCCTCGACACGGCGCAGGAAGCGGCGCGCGCTGACGACCCGCTCCACCTTGGCGGCGGCGTTGTCCTTCGGGGCGGCCGAGTGGATGCGCGGCTTGCTCTCGGTGAGCAGCTCCGCGAGTTCCTCCCCCTCGTGCGCCAGGGGCGGGGGTGCAGCCTCCTTCTTGCTCTTGCTGGCTTTCTTCTTCCTGGGCTTGCCCGCGCCCACGTCGATGACGGCGTGCACGACGCCTCGCTGGGTCGCGCCGCGCATCGAGTCGACCCGCGCCATCTCCTCCAGCTCGGGCTCAGGCTCCATCAGCACCGGCTGCACGACGTCGCCCTCGGCCTCGGTGGGCGCCAGCGCGTCCAGGGGCGCCTCCATCGGCTCCGGGGTCGGGGGCTCGGGCTTGGTGGGGCGGCGGACCCGCGAGCGCCGGCCCGGAGGCGGCTGCACGGCGCTGTCCAGGCCGATCGAATCGTCCAGCTCGACCGCCGCCTCGGCGCGGTCGCTCAGGGGCGCGTAGCCCTCCTCGAGACCATCGTCGGCATCGTCCATCGCCTCCCGCTCGAGCCGCTCCTCTTCGAAGCGGGCGAGACGCTCCTCGCGCTCCCAGCGACGCTCCTCGACGCGAAGCTCCCGCTCGTGCTGCCAGTCACCGAGCACGTCCTTGGCCTGACGCCCGGCCGTGCCCAGCCCCGCCCCTACCTTCTTCAGGCCGTGGCGGGCTACCCCAGCGCCGAGACCGAGCATGCCGCGCAGCCGATCACCCAGCTCGCGGACCATGCCGAAGAAGCGAACGCCGAAGGCGAGTCGGGCCGACACGAGGAAGGCGGTGAGGCCGACCACCGCCGTACCGAGCGGGTTGAGGCGGGTCACGAAGGCGCCCGACAGGCCGTCGCCGATCCAGCCGCCTCCCTCGATGATGTTACCGCGGAAGGGGACGTCGGGGAAGACGAGGTGGACGAGCATCGCGATCGACATCGTCACGCCCACGAACCCGCAGACGTCGACGATGCGAGGCATGCGCGACCGGCGCCCCGCGAGGGCGACCACGAAGAGCCCCAGGAGCACCGGGAGCACGAAGGCGGTGAGGCCGAGCACGAGGATGAACCACTCGGCGAACCACGCGCCGACCGGACCGATCCAGTTGTGGATGATGGCTTCGTCCCCGACCAGGCCCCAGTTCCCCACGCGGGTGTCCGCGGGGTGGTAGCTGATCACGCTCAGCAGGAGCAGGAGGGCACCGCCGAGGCCCACAAGGGAGCCGACGTCCATGCCCATCGCGGCCTGGCGTCGTCGGAGCGACTGGATGGAGGTGCGGATGCGGCCGGCGCCCGCATCGCGGGACAGCACGGAGCGTCCGCGCCCTACGCGCGTGGTCTTCTTTGCCGCGGGCGGCTTCTTCTTGCCCTTGCGTGCGGGACGCTCGGTATCGGTACGGGGAGCCACGTCAAACCTCGACGTTTTCTACCATACGCCAGATCCGCACCCGGCATTCGACCTTCGTCCCCGTGCGTCGCTTGAGCACCTGGCGCAGCGCGATGCGGCCTTCTTCGACGATCTCGGCCTCCGACGCGGTGGTCAGCCGGCCACTCAGAGCGGCCTGCAGAGCGACCCCGACTTCTCGCTCCATCGCCGCCTGCTCGGCCGCCACGAACACCCCCTGGGTGACGACGTGGGGCGTCCCCGCGAGCCCTGCGGACCACGGGAGGATGGCGGTAGCGCCGCCCGTACGGGCGAGCTTGCGGCGCGCACGGAGGGAGACGTCGGACGCCTTCCAGCGCATCGGACCGGCGACGAACACCGCCTCGGGCTTGTGGATCGGATCGACCACGTCGACCTCCCCTGACTCGGGCCGGAGGGTCAGGGTCTGCCCCGACTCGGCCTGCAGGACCTGGTCCGACGTCAACCCCGCGGTCTTCAGCAGATCGCGGTGCCGCCACAGGTGCCACTGCTGGCCGTGGACGGGGAGCACGTAGCGAGGGCCCACCGTCTGCACCCACTGGGCGAGCTCGTCGCGCGCGCCATGCCCCGAGGTGTGGAGCTTGGGACCGCCCCCCCACGGGGGCTGCACGTCGACGCCGAGCCGGATGAGTCTGTCGGCCACCAGACCGACGGCGCGTTCGTTGCCGGGGATCACCCGCGCGCTCCAGCCGACCCAGTCGCCGGGGCCGAGGGTCACGTTCGGGTCTTCGGAGCGGGCGATGCGGGCCAGCGGCGCGCGCCACTCCCCCTGCGTGCCCGTGACGACCAACACTCCTTCGCTCCTCGGTCCCGCCATCACAACATCGACGTTGGTGACGTCCTCGTTCTTCAACGGCACGAGCCCGAGGTCGACCGCCTCCTTGAACGTGGACTGCATGCTGCGGCCGTAGATCCCGACCCGTCGGCCGACCTTCCTGGCCGCGTGCACGCACGCCACGATCCGCTCGACGTGGGAGCCAAAGCTGGTGATCACGGCGAGCCCCGAGACCCGCTCCAGGGCTTCGGCGAGGTTGTCGACGACGTCCCGCTCGGGGAGCGTGCGCCCCGGGCTCCCGGCCCCCGTCGAGTCCACCAGGGCGAGGTCGACGCCCCGCTCCCGGAGCGCGGCCAGTCCCGCCAGATCGGTGGGCTCCCCCATCAGGGGGTCGTCCTGGATGCGGAAGTCGCCCGAGTGCACCACCGTGCCGTGGGGGGACTCCACCGACACCGACGAGCAGCTGGGCAGCGAATGGGTCACGCGATGCCAGATCAGCGTCGCCTCCCCGATGGGCACCGACTCTCCCTGAACCACGCCGCGCAGCATCGCCTGCGACAGCTGCCGCTCCCGAAGCTGGCGCCGCAGCAAGGCCAGGGTGAACGCGGTTCCGTAGACGGAGAGCTCGGGCAGCGCCTGCATGAGATCCGCTACGGATCCGATGTGGTCGAGGTGCCCGTGGGTGAGGATCAAGGCGCGAAGGCGGCCCTCGTTCCAGCGTCGGGAGGCGGCGTCGAACGGCGGACAGATCCGGTCGATGCCGGGATCGTCGGGCCCGGGGAAGAGGGCCCCGCAGTCGAACAGGAAGGAGTCGGGGCCCAGGTCGAGGGCGAGGTGGTGATGGCCCATCTCGCCGACGCCCCCGATGGGCTCGACGATGATCGAGCGATCACCCATCCGCACCCAGCGCAATCGGGGCGCCGTCCTGCGCCATGGACTTCTGCCCCGCGCAGAGGATGCGAACCACATCCAGGCCCTGCTGACCGGGGGTGTCCGGCTCCCGGTGCTCCCGCACGCAGTCGACGAAGTGCTGGCACTCGATCGCCAGCGGCTCGCTCATCTTCAGGCTGGGGATCCAGATGTCGCCCTGCCGCAGTGCGATGAGGTCGGCGTAGGAGTCGTAGTCGACCTGCCGGTCCGCGCCCTTGTCGTAAATCCGGATCTTCTCCGTGGGCACCGTGTCGTCGAACGTGACCATCTTGCGGCTGCCCACCAGGGTCATGTTCCGGATCTTGTGGGGGTCCAGCCAGGAGGTGTGGATCTCGGCCGTCTGGCCACCCGCGAACTGCAGGTTGGCGAAGACGACGTCCTCGTTTCCCGGCCGGATGTAGCTGTTGCCGCGCGCGCTCACGTTCCGGGGGGCGGCGCCGAGCAGGTACAGGATGATCGAGACGTCATGGGGAGCCAGGGACCACCACGCGCTCTCGTCCTTGCGCACGATGCCGAGGTTCAGGCGCTGGCAGTACAGGTAGTAGATGTCGCCGATCTCGCCGGCCGTGATCTGCCCCTTAATCCACCGGATTCCGGGGTGGTAGATCATCAGGTGGCCGACCATCAGGATGCGATCGCGCTCCTTGGCCAGTCGGACCAGCTCCTCCGCGTGGGCCTCCTCGAGGGCCAGCGGCTTCTCCACGTAGACGTGCTTGTCGGCCAGCAGCGCCGCCTTGGCGAGCTTGTGGTGCGACGCAGCCTCGGTGCACACCGCGATCGCGCCGATACTCTGGTCGTCTAGGAGCTTGGCGTAGTCGTCCGTGATCGTAGCATCGGGAGCAAAAGCAGCCGCCCGCGCGCGGTTGCGCTCGTGCAGATCGGCGACCGCGACGAGGCGGGCGCCCTTGCGGTTGGCGAAGTTGCGTACGAGGTTCTTGCCCCAGTAGCCGGCGCCTACGACGCCCAGTCCGAGATCCTGATCAGCCACGGCTCACCGCTCCATCTTTCAACACGTAGCCCTCCCCGGTCCCGGGGCAGACGGCGGTGCCGTCGTCTCCGAAGTGGAGCCGTTCCCCGCTGGCGGAGACCCACCCCAGGTGCTTGGCCGGCACGCCCACGACGAGGGCGTAGGCGGGGACGTCCTTGGTCACGACGGTGCCTGCACCGACCATGCTGTAGTCGCCCAGGTTGTTGCCGCAGACGATCGTCGCGTTGGCCCCGACCGTCGCCCCGACGCCGACCCGGGTGGGCCGGAACTCGTCCTTGCGCTCCACGTGGGCGCGCGGGTTCAACACGTTCGTGAACACGCAACTGGGCCCCAGGAACGCGTCGTTGCAGACGGTCACGCCCTTGTAGATCGAGACGTTGTTCTGGACCTTGACCCCGTTCCCGATGGTCACGTCCCGGTCGACGTTGATGTTCTGACCGAAGATACAGCGCTCACCGATCACGGTTCCGCTCTGCACGTGGTTGAAGAACCAGATCTTGGTTCCCGCGCCGATCTCGACACCATCGTCGATGTAGCTGCTGGGATGAACGAAGAAGGATCCGCCGGTCATGGCGGCGAAGACTACCGGAATCCGAGCGAGACGCCGAGATTCACGCGGTTGTCGATGTACTCGCCCACATTGCTGCTGGACGGATTCACTGCGCTGAACTGGTAGCCAGCGAGGATGTGGAACCACTGCGCGACCATCACCTCGATGTTCGCCGCGCCCAGGAACTGGTGCTCCGTACGCGGGATGCCGGGGTCCGAACCATCCGCGTCACCCTCGATGTCGCGGTAGGTGTAGACGAAGCGGGCGCCGATGCCGAGGCGGTCGGCGATCGTGCCCTTGTACTTGAAGTACGCCTGCGTATCGGTGATGTGATACGCGTAGTAGTGGAAGCTGAAGTCGCGGTTGAAACCGAGCGCGAGGCGCTGGCTGATGACCGGACGGAGCGCGATCTCCGCGGTGCCGATGAGCCCCTCGAGGCCGGTCAGGTTCTGAGCCTGAAGCGCCTGCCCCAGGTAGACGTTGCCGTACCCGATCATGCCCATCATGGAGAGCTTGCGGGTCACGTCGCCCTTGAGGCCGGCCTTGGCCCGCCAGTGGGTGTTCTCCACCGCGGCGTCGTGATTGGCGGCGGCCGAAGGACCGACGAAGATGTGACCCACGTCGGCGTCCACCAGGAGGTGGCTCCGGGGGAAGAACTTCCAGTCGAGCGACATGCCGCCGCCGACGTCGTGGGTCTGCCCGAGGATCTGCGCGTTCGGATCGAAGACCGGGTAGTAGGACCGCACGTACTCCCAGTGACCGTCGATGCCGATCTGGAAGGCTTGCGTGGGGCGAAGGCGGAACTCGATCGGAACCGCCACACTCAGGTCGTAGCTGAGGTCGCTGCCCTCTTCGACGCCGACGTCAGCGCCGCGACGGCCCCGACGGTTGGCGAACTCGGGCGAGGTCCAGAATCCGAACTTGCCCTGCCGGTTCGCATCGATGGTCGTACCGAGGCCGAAGCTGGCGAGGTCGCGCAGCGCCGAGTGGTCGATGCCGGCAACGTTGAAGTACGTGAAGAACCGGTAGTAGGCGTTCAACTCCCAGCGGAAGTTGTCGCCCGGGTACACGAACGCGAACTTCGGGAGGATCGTCAGACCGAGGTCGGCGTCGGGAGAGCGCTGCTCGCGGTAGACGTTCGAGTCGTAGACCGCCTCGATCTTGATGCTGGGCTTGGCGACCAGCGGGCCAAGCGGAAGCCCGTCGTCGGCGGCGAGGCCAGACGCGGGAACCAGCAACGTGAGGGCTACCGCCGCGACCGCGGCGCGCATTCGCGCATGCTTGAAATGGACCTTGTTCAGCCCCACCAGTTCGTATCTCCGCCTCAAACTCAGCTGCCTCGCCGTCGGGTGTGCGCCCCGGCAGGGCTCCTTGTGCCTCAATGCTGCCTACGAATCAACCCTGGGGCCCCTAGTCGACCGGCGACGAATCGGGGGGTCGCGTGGACCCACCGTCGGCTCCGCCGAACTCCGTATCCGCGCTGTCCGAACCCTCGAATCGAACAACTACTCGAGTCTGTCCGGGGAACGACGTCCCCACCTGGCCGATGCAGGCCTCGGCCTCAGCCGTGACCGCCTGGCCCTGCTCCCGCGCGATGTACGCCTTGCGGAAGTTGTGCTCCTGAAGATCCGCGTTCTCGCGGGCGACCGCCTCGGCGAGCCCGTGCTCGGCGTCCTGAGCGACCTTGTGCAGGCCCTTGAGCAGGCCAAGCTTCTCGTTCAGGCAGTTCAGGAGAATGACGTCGTTGGTGGATGCAGCGGTCTCGATCAGACCGAGCACCAGCTTCATGGACGCGTCCAGCTCATCGACCGTGGCGGAGGCGAAATCGTCTTTTTGCTTGGCGGTGAGGTCGGATCCCATGATCTCATCGCTGGTCGGTTCTTCCGCGGCGAGCGCGGGAACCGCCAGAGCAAGCGCGGCCACAAGGGCCAAGCTGCTGAGCCAAATTCGGGGCATGTAGGCGCTACCTCGACTCATGTGGACCTCTCCTGCAGCGGACCGGAGCCACAGTGACTGAGTATGGGTTCGCTTAACCCACCTGTCAAACCAGCCTTATCGGCTACTGCTTCGCGAGGATGAATGGATAACCAGCGACTTCCATGTCGTCCTCGGGAGGAGGAACGAACCGAATGCGTGCGACCACCTTCTTGATGCAGTCCGCGAGCGCCGCGTTCCCGGTCGTGTTGGCAGCGATCTGAACGCCTCCGACGTTGCCGGAGGTGTCGATGTCGAAGGACACCGTGACCTTGCCTCCAAGGTCGGGGTTGCCCTTGAGTTCCTTCTCGTAGCACTGCTTCACCCGCCCGGTGTAGCGCTTCATCGTGCGCGCTACGGACGTGGTGTCTTCGGGACTGCTGGAGACGATGTCCGCCGACCCGGTGCTGACGTTGCCCTTGATCTCGACCTGCTTGGCCTCGACGGAACCGCCGGGACCGCCGCCGGCGCCGCCGAGCTCACCGGAGCTGGCCGCCTCGTCACCGCCGCCACCGCCTCGCAGACCGGCCTGGTCCGCGTCGCGACGGGCCACGGCTACGCCGGAGGAGTTCGCGAGCGCAGAGCCCACGTCGTCACTCAATGAGCCTGCGTCGGACAAGAGATCGGCGACCGCGGATCCGGACTCGGTGTCACCGGCCGTACCGATGATCGCGAGCAGACCCTTGCTGCTGACCTCTTCCTCGAGACGCTCAGCCCGATCTTCGGCGGACTCGACCGGCTCTTCAGCCTGCTCGCCCGCATCCTCGGCCGCAGGAGCCTCCGTCGGAGCCTCTTCAGGCTCGTCGTTGGCGGCCACGTCCTCGCCTTCGCCTTCCTCGTCCGAGGGCAGCTCGGTGGGCGGCGGCGGATCGGTCGGAAGCATCAGCTTCACGAATCGATCGGGGAAGTCCTCCAGGCGCAGCTTCTTGGGCGGCGGCTGGCTCTCGATCCAGATGACACCGGCGGTGTGGAGCAGCGCCGACAGGAGGAGGATCGCGAGGAAGACCCAGTCGACGTCTTCCCAGCGCCAACCGCGGAAGTCGCTGTTGCGACGGCGCAGGGGCTGCGGGGGAGGAGCGACGAACTGGAACAGGACCGTGTAGTCGCCGACGTAGACCTTGCCGCGGTTGCGCTCGGTCAACGCGAGGGCATAGAAGCTGCCCTTCTTCTTGGCGCGGCCCTTCTTGCCCAGGGTCGCGAGGGTCTCGATCTTGTCACCGACCGAGACCTTGCCGTGCATCTTCGTCGTGAACTGGAGCGCGTAGCGCCCGCCGCGCGGGGAGAAGATCTCGAATCGTTTGGCAGGGGCCGTGTCGGCAGGCACCACCACCGTGCACTTGGGGTGGTCCCCCACGGTCACGGCCGTGCTGGCTGGAATCAGCCGCTCTTCGATGATTCGGCCGTTGTGGATCACGCCGATCCGGAGAATCTTGCTCTCCGGCGCACGCTTACGGTTCGGAGCCTTCGCCCCTCCCGTTTTTCCCGCCCTAGCTGGCTGAGCCGCCATTCCGCCCTCTCGCCCCTAGCGGGGCATCGCATTGCGCAGAGTCAGTCTGCCGGGAAGGTCGACGTGCTGTCGACCCTCGGGGGCTACTCGCCGCCCTTGTAGACGACGAACTTGAACTCGGCGAACTGCGCCTGGCCGGCCGTGTACATCACCTCACGCACGAGGCTGAACGGGATGTTCCGGTCGCACTGCAGGAGGATCCGTCCCGAGAAGGAGATGGTTTGACGGGACTCGGCAATCGCCTTCGCCTCGTCGGCCTTCTCCTTGAGGATATCAAACAGGGGGGAGATCAGCGTCCCCCGCTTGTACTCGTCACCGACCATGCCGGCGCTGACGTCGACCACCTGAACACCATCCACGAGGATGCCGCTCTGCGAGATGACGGCGTTGACCGCAACCTCGGGCGACTTGCTCGAGCTGGAGACGGGCAGTCGCAGGTCGTCCGACGGTGCGATCTGGATGTCTTCGGTGGAGTACGACTTGAGGAGGAACACCAAGATGATGGTCATGATGTCCATCAAGCTGGTGATTTCGAGCTTGGCCTCGTCGACCTTCCTGCGCGGCATCTCGTTCTCCCTCTACTTCACGCCGCCCGCGACGACGACATAGGGGAAGAGGGCCGAACGCTCGGTCTCTCCGTCCTTGGCGTAGTCACGGGTGGCATCCATGACCCCTACGATCGTGTGGTACTTCACGTCGGGGTTGGGCGCGATGATGACGTTGCAGACCTCCGGCGGGGCCCAGCCTTCGGGGCGGGGATCCGGGGGATCGCAGGGCTCGTCGTAGTCAGGGTTGCCGTCACCGTCCGCGTCGACCTCCTTGAGCTGAACCATCAACTCGTGGAGCGCGCGGGCGTCGTGGCAAGGCGTCACCTGGTTGGGGACGCAGGCCGGGTCGCCCCGGCAGATCGTCTCACCGCAGTACTGAGTGTCCTGCGTGAGCGTGATCGTGGTGCACTTGTCGTCTTCGCTGACGCCGCCGGGACCGCCGGAGGCGGCACCCTTCTCGCAGCCGAGGACCGCAGCCGAACCGGCCACGGTGTAGCCCTCGTCCGTCACACCGACCGTCAGGTTCAGGGGAGGAGTCTCGTCCTCGTCCTTTTCCTGAGAGGGGTTCGGCTGACCGATGGCAGGCAGCGACGAGTCGATCACCGCGAGGGTGACGAACTGGATGGACACCAACAGGAACGGGATGAGCAGAGTCATCAAGTTCATGAAGGGGAGCAGATTGAGTTCCGGTGGCTCGGTACTCTGAACGCGCCTTCGATCAGACGGCTTGTGGTCGCTCATGTGGCCTCGCTGGGGCGGAAAGACGGACGCCGACGGTCATTGGACAGTCAGCGTCCGGGCAGGTTCCCAAAAAACGAAGGCTTGGGCTAACCCTCGCCACCGTCCTCCTTGAGCGTTCCGCGCTGGCGGGCCGTCAGGAGGTTGATGAGCTTGACGCTGTACTGGTCAATCTCGTCGATCAGCTTCACCGTACGGTTCGTGATGATCGAGTGGGCAATCATGGTCGGAATGGCCACGACGAGCCCGAAAGCGGTCGTGTACATGGCGACGGAAATACCCTGGGCCAGCATCTGCTGCTTCTCTTCCGGCGCAGCCGTAGCAACCGCCTTAAAGGCGATGACCAGACCGGAAATCGTGCCGAGAAGGCCCGTCAGCGTCGCGACGTTTGCCCACATTCCCAGATACGGAGTCCGCTTCTGGAGCATGGGAATCGTCTCAAGCGTGGCCTCGTCCACGGCGTTCTGGATTTCCAGAGCGCTGCGGTTGGCGCGGGTAAGCCCGGCCTTGAGGACGCGCGTCAGCGCAGAGTTGCTCTCGGCGTTGCAGAGCTTGATGGCGCGGTCGATGTTGTTGGCCATCACCAGCTTCTGGATCTGGGCCATAAAAGCCGCGCCGTTGATGTTGTAGCGGAAGAGGATCATGTAGCCGCGCTCGATCACGGTCGCCATTGCGATGACCGAGATCACGAGGATCACGTACATGAACTCGCCGCCCTCCCGGAAGAAGTCCAGCACGAACATCATTGGTCAAATACCTCCTGGCGGAATCGAAACGCGATTCGGGTCTGTCGGGGGTCGAAAATCCCCCCCTTGGGGGCGACGACCGGTGGGTTTTACAGGGAAATCCCTTTGGGGGGAAGAGTGGACGAGATCTTTAGAAGGGCTTCTTGTCCACGGACTTTACGATCTTCGGAATGAAGCTCTCTTTGAGCTGGAGGGTCTCGAGATCCTCCTGCTCCTGACGGGTGATGATGTAGCCCACTTCAGGCTTGTGGACGTAGCCTTCTACCACCGAACCTTCGGTGTCTTCGCCGAAGACTACCTTCTTGCGCTGGGCATCCGCATCTGCGGCCCACAAGGTGGCGCTAGCGGCCACGAGAAGGGTCAAAAGAATCCGGGTCATGGCGCGGCTCCTTCTTCAGCGGGCGGGGCCTCCTCGACAGGAGCAGGCTCTTCGGCGGGCGGGGGTTCTTCGGCGGGGGGAGGCGCAGACTCGCGTGCTTCACGCTGCTTCTTGCGATCTTCCTTCCGCTTCAACTTTTCCATCTCCGCGATGTACTCGCGGATCGGATCTTCTTCGCCGACGACGAATCCCTGACCTTCACGAACGGCGATGTACTCGTTGTACGTGTCGATCGACCGAGCGTAGTCCTTGAGGAAGTCGCCCTGGAGGATCCCCAGGTTGCGAAGCGCTTCGTCGCGCAGCTCGCTGTCGGGATCCGCGGCGATCTCTTCGTAGATCTGCTCCGCTTCCTCCAGCTTGCCGATCCCCCGGAGGGCGACGGCGTAGCTCAACTGAATGACCTGGTTGCCGCTGTTGGAGCCGTAGGCGGGCTCCAGCAGGTCGTAGGCACCCTGGTAGTCGAGGTTCCGGAGGCGGAGGTGGGCGAGGTTGACCCGCGCCCCGATCTCGTTGGAATCCAGCGCCAGCGCCGCCTCGAACGAAGCGGTCGCCTGGAACTCCTTGCCCATGCGCCAGTACACGAGGCCGAGGTTGGTCTCGAGCATGGCGGCGGTGTCGCCTCCGGGCAAGCTCTTGGCCTTCTGGAAGACGAACCGGGCGGTCTCGAACCGGCCCAACTCCATGTACGCCAGCCCCAGCGTGTTGAACGCATCGATGCTGTTGGAGTTGATCCGGAGGATGTTCTGGGCCGCTCGGACGGCGTCGTCGGCGCGCCCCTTCTTGAGGAGGATGCGGGCCTGTCCGGCGAGCAGCCGGTCCTCCTTGGGCGCACGCCCGAGCCCCTGCGCGTAGAGCAACTCCGCGTCGTTGAGGCGCCCTTCGCGCTCGTAGGCGATGCCGAGCGCCACCCGGGCTTCGACCTGCTCGGGATCCGTGGACATGATCGACTCAAATTGCTCGATCGCGCCCTCACGGTCGTTGGCCTGGAGGTAGGCCATGCCGAGGTTGAAGCGAGCCTCTGGGAAGTCCGGCTTCAGCGCGAGCGCGTCCTGGAGCTTCTTGGCGACGCTGAGCATCCACATGGTGGAGCCAGGGGCGAGGCCGCGGCTCTCGCCGACGGCCTGCTCGAACAGCTCCATGGCCTTCTCGTCGGACGTCTTCTCCCAGATGGGATTGCCCTCGGCATCGAACTGCGGGTTGCCGTAGGCGTCGACCGCCTGGAGGCGTCCGTCGTCGGCGACGAGCCGCTCGGGCGGAGCCTCCTCGGTCTCCTGCGCAGCGGCGGGGACGGCGAGGGCCAGCGACAGAATCAGCGCGAGCTTCTTCACGACCCGTCCTCCACGGACTCGATGATGGGCGGAAGCGTGGCGGAGTCGGCGGGGATGACCGTCGTCTCTTCAGGCTTCGGCACCGGGTAGGCGTTCGGATCGATCTTCGAAAGCTCCTCGAGCGCCTTGCCGACCCACTCGGTGTAGCGCTTCTTCTCCTTGGCGAAAGTCACTACGGCCGTGAACAGCGTGTTTGCCGTGTCCTCGAACGGTTGGGCCTTCTGGAGCAGCACGTCGGAGTACAGGAAGAAGCGATCCACCTCGTCCATGTCTTCGCTGTCACCGTCGAACGGGTTCGGCGCCTTCAGCCAGGTGAGCTGGTGGTTTCGGAAGCTCTGGGCCTTGTAGTACAGGGCCGCCGTCTGCCACTCGAAGTCGGGGTAGTTGACCACGAAGTCGTCCATCATCTGGGCGATCCGGGTGTTCTCCGCGATCTTGCGGTCGACGACCTCCTGCAGCACGTCCGCGTCCGTGGAGTTCGGAATCGTGATCTCCGCGTAGGCCTCGTACTCGACGATGAGCGGCTGGAAGGCCAGCTCGGCGACGATCTTCAGGCCGATGGATCCACCGTTCTTGGTCAGCTCCGGCCGCATCGCCTCGTAGGAGACGGTGATCTCCTCCAGCATGCGGTCGGCGTCGCGGTTCTTGCCCGCGTCCCGGGCGAACCCGGCCAGCTTGAACTTGGTCTCGACCCAGCGATCTGCGTCGGTGTCGCCGTAGTTGGTCATCCACTTCTCGTAGATGTCCTTGGCCTCTCGAGTGTCCCCTTCGGCTTCCCACAGCTCCGCGGCGCGGAAGAGCAGCAACGGCGACTCCTCCTTCTCCGGGTAGGTGTCGTGGTACTGCTCGTAGGCGCGGGCCGCGTCGGCGAAACGCTCCAGGCCGATGGCGAGGAAGCCGGAGTTGTACAAAGCGTTCGGCACGTCGTCGTGCGTCGGATGGAACTCCATCAGGTCCTTGTAGTACCCGACGGCCTTCTCCAACTCGAAGAGCTGCTCGAAGTTCTGCGCCATCTTCCAGAAGGTGTTCGGCGCCTGCTCGCTGTGCGGGAACCGGTCCAGCAGGACCTCGTAGTAGCGCGTGCTGTCCGCCGCCCGACCGACTTTGCTGTAGGCCAACGCGATGTTGTAGACGATGTCGTCGATCTGCTGGGGGTCCTCGTCGGTGCCGTCGGCACCGTAGAGGTCGTAGTACTCCAGGAACGACAGCAGGGCGCACTCGAAGCGGCCCAGCCCGTAGTGAATCTCGCCGTCCTTGAACAACGACTGCTTGGCCAACGTGCTGAACAGCGCGTTGCGCTCCTCGCGCAGGACCTCGTCCTGGCCGAGGTCGAGCATCGCGAACCGCTCCGTGTACTCACGCATGCGGGACAGATCGCCGGTGAGGCGGTAGCTGTCGACGACATGGCCGGCCGCGAACGACGCGTAGTCGGTCGAGGGGTGGTCCTCGATGAGCTCCATGAAGGTCAGGCGACCGCGGCCCAGGTGGTTCTTGTAGTAGTAGATCTGGCCGATGTCGTAGAGGAGGACGGCGAGGCCCTCGTACTCCGGCACCTCACGCTCGACCCAGCGGACGGCGCGGATGTAGTTCTGCTCCAGCTCGGTGATCGGCACCGTGCTGTACTCGACCTTCTGGCCGAGGGGCGGGTTGATGGTCGCCAGCGCCTCCGGCGTCTTGTCGATGTCCCCGCCGACCTGCTTCCACAGGTAGTTGTACGAGAACATGATCCCGAGGATGGCGTCCTTGCGGTACTTGTCCTCGGGGAAGCCGAAGAGGCTCGCGTACTGCTTGATCGCCTCCGCCCAGCCCGTCGTCCACTCGCCGTTTTCCATCTGGAACTTGAGCTCGCCGACCCAGAAGTAGCAGTCCGCGAGGTAGTAGTTCAGCTCGTACGCGTTCTCGGCGAACGGGTACTGCTCCAGGTACTCAAGGTACTTGTTGGCAGCGAGCAGGTAGTCGTTCGGGTCGCCCGAGGCCTGCGCCTTGGAGTGGTACGCGTAGGCGACCCACTGCAGGGACTCGAGGATGTACTTGGTCGCCGTGGCGGTGGCGTCCTTGTTGTTCTTGTTCGCCTCGAACCAGTCGCCCTTGAGGCCGTAGCGGTTCGTCAGCTCGATGCGGGCGCGCGCGGCCGAGTCCGGGTCCGGGATCACCAGGTTCTGGTACAGCACCACGATGCTGTTCTGGAACTCGGGGCCGTCCGGGTGCAGCGGCTGGAGCTCCTGGAGCTTGTAGTAGGCGGCGATCGCCTCTTCGAACCGGGCCTGGTCCTTGAGGATCGTGGCCAGCTCCACCAGCACGGTGTAGGCCCACGGCTCGTCGCGCCGCCCCGTCAGCCTGCTCAGGGCGAAGTCGATCGGCGACATGTCGGCCTCGATGGCCTGGTCGGAGAAGGAGATCGCGAGGTACCGGATCGCCTCCGGCTTGAGGTCCGCCTCGCGGCCGGTCCGGGCTTCCTTGCGCTCGGCCCACTCCAGCAAGGTCATGAACCGATCGACCGCGACGTCAAGGTCATCGACCTTGTAGTAGGCCCACGCCAGCTTGTAGAGGGCGAGCTCGTACAGGCGCGCCTGCACGTTGTCGTCGAGGTCGACGCCGCCGCCGTCCTCGAACTCCTCGACCACCGTGCGGTAGTAGTAGAGCGCGCGGTCCAGCTGGTTCTCTTCGAAGTAGATGTCGCCGAGCCGGAAGAAGGCCTGGGCCCGGTAGGGGCTGCTCTCCACGTTCTCGAGCAACGCGAGGTAGGTCTCCTCGGCCCGTTCGGAGTCCAGGTGGCGGCTCGTCTCGTCGCTGTAGCAGTAGCCCAGCATGTAGTAAACGGCGCCGATCTCGTCATAGTCGGGGAACTTGCGGATCAGCTTCTTGTAGAGCGCGATCGACTTGCGGAGGTCCTTCTGCGGAGGCTCCGGGAGGAAGTCGAGCTTGCCCTCGTCGAAGAGCATCTCCATCTCGTCGTAGCGCTCGTTGGCGAGGAGGTAGTCCTCGTCCGACTTCTCGAAGTACAGCTCCGCGAGCCGGAACATCCGTCGGCCCGTGTAGGGGGAATCAGGGTGATCCTTGATGAAGCGCTCGTGGGCCTCGATGGCAGCTTCGCGGAGCTGGCGCTCCTCGATGTCGGCCCGGCCGATCAGCTGGTCGTAGCCGTCACGCAGCTCGACGAGCTCCTCGGAGTACTTGCGGCGGATGATCCGGTTCACCTCACCGGCGAACTCGAGAGCACGGTCCTCGTAGCGGGAGACCGCGTCGCGCCACGCCTGCAGCTCGGCCTCGTCGACCTCGCCGTTGCCGTCGGTGTCGCCGGGGATGGCCTCGGGGTCGTCGCCCTCTTCACCGGAGCCGGACTGGTTCGAGGCCTCGCGGCCCGCGCCGACCGAGCCGAAGGCATCGGTGACGACGGTGGGCAAGCTCTGCTCGTCGAACAGGTTGTCCTCGGTGGTGGTTTCTTCGGGGCCCTCGTCCGGCTTGCAGACGAACTCTTCCTGAGCGCGCTCGAAGTCGCTCGCGGCCAGGGCGGGACTGGCGATCAGCAGGGACCCGACGGCCCAGCCAACGATGCGGAGGTTCATCAGTAGTCCCCCAGCACGGCGCGGAACGCCTCTTCGAGGGCCCGCATGCGCCGGACCTTGTCGCGGGTCAGATCCTCGCGGTTCTGACTCGTCGTCTCCTTGCGGTACCAGTAGACGTCGGCGACGCCCATGTCGGCGCGGACGAGCATGTCTTCGAAGAAGCCGGCCACGTTCATGAACGCGCGTTCGCCGATGCGTCCGCTGACGCCTTCGTTGGAAGTCGCGATGGTCACACCCTCACGGTCGAGTTCGCCGACCACGCGGCGCTGGAACTTGACCTCGTCCTTGATGTCGTCGACCTCGGCCGCTTCGGCCCGGTCCATCAGCTCCCGAGCCGAGCTGGAGAGCCGATCGAGGTCCAGGAGCCGCGAACGGGAAGCGTCGAGGCGGCGGAAGAAGTCACCCCCGCCAGAGGCGGAGCGGCGAATGGTCGCAAGGCGGCTTTCCGTGCGCGCGAGGCGGGCGCGGGCGTCTCCTCGGTCGTCCGACTCGGCTTCCGTGTCGGCGCCCAGCCGTCCGGTCAGCACGCGCGGCTCGAGGGACTTCTTCATCTCCCGAAGCTGGGCCTGCATGGCCTGAAGCCCGGTTCGCTCGCCCTCGATGACGCGACGCGCTTCGAGCTCCTGGTCCCGGGTGCGCTCGCCGCGGTTGCGGGCGTCGACGAGGTACTCCTCGACCGCGATGAGTCGGCCCTGGAGGTCCTTGATGGCCAACTCCAGGTGGTAGATGCGGGTCTCGACCGCCTGCGCCTGGAGGTTGAAGACCTCCCGCTTCTGGAGGGCGAGCTGACGCTCGGCGGAGACGGACGTGGCGGCGCCGGTGGCGGCGGCGATCTCAGCCCGAAGGTCCCGGATGTCACCGCGCGAGGAGGCGGGCAGGTTGGCTTCGAGCCAGGCCACCTCGGTCTCGATCAGGCGGGACCGGAGCAGCAGGCCCGCGGCCTCGGCCGAGGTGAGCTGCTGTCGGTGCAGGCGGTACGTCTGGATGAGTCCGCCCGAGGCGTCCTGGTAGAGCGCCTCTTCGAGAAGATCGAGGACGTCGGTGGCGTCCTCGATGGCGGCTTGCTGCCGGTAGAGGTCGCCCGAGACGGTCACGGCGTGGGCCACGCGCTCATCGGCGGCGGCCTGCAGGCGCGCCTCCTCGGGAACCGTCAGGTCGGCCTCCGCGACGAAGTTCGTGTCGACCAACTGGTTGAAGTAGATCATCGGGTCGACGCCCGAGGCGACGATCTGGTCGACGATGACCTTCAGCTCCCGGAAGTGGTCGCCGGCGAGCTCGTACCGGGCGATCGCGGCGTCGAACTGCTCCATGCGCACGCGGACGTGGCCGGACAGCAGACGAAGCGTGGGCTCGCGGCGGTCGTCGGGGAACGCGAGGTTGAAGATCTCGATGGCGCGGATCGCCTCTTCGTACTTGCGGGTCCGCTCGAAGCTGCTCGCGTTCGGGTCCGCGTCGCTACCGATCTGGGAGGCGGCCTCGACGTTCGCCCAGATCATCTCGTACAGGGCGTCCGCGTAGTAGTCGCTGTCGGCCTGCACCTGGGTGTACTCGGAGATCGCCTCCGGCACGCTTCCGGCCTCGTAGTAGAGGCGCCCGATGGCGATGTGGCAGAGGTCGGCGACCCGCTTGTGATCGTCCGTGGAGCGCGGAAGCGTGAGGGCCTCGCGGAAGACGACGACGGCCTGCTCGTAGCGCTGACGGGTGAAGTCCTGCTGCCCTTCGCTGATCGCGGCCTGTCCCTCGGCGACGAGGATGACGCCGCTGAAGTACCGGGCCTGCGGGGTGTACGTGGAGCCACGGGGGAAGGCCGCAAAGATCGCCTGGGCGTCCCGGAGCTTGCCCTGCCGGTAGAGGCTCTTGCCCATCTCGTAGCGGATGCGCAGCGAGGTCGGGCTGTCGTCCATCGAGCTGCGGACGAAGCGGTTGTAGTACTCGTTGAACTTGTCGTGGTCGCCGGTGCGGCCGAACAGCTCGATGAGCTTGAGCAGGCTGTCCCCGTAGAAAGGATGCGTGGCGCCCTGATCGACGATCGTCTGGAAGCGATCCGTGGCCGGGCTCAGGTTGCCGTCCTGGAAGAGGCACTCGGCGAGGTACCACT
The DNA here is from genome assembly GCA_024229515.1 of Pseudomonadota bacterium. GTDB lineage: Bacteria > Myxococcota_A > UBA796 > UBA9615 > UBA9615 > JAAESI01. Next base: position 194,945 of record JAAESI010000275.1, read on the forward strand.
GGCCTTCGTTGCGCCGCGGATCGCCGCGCAGGTCGTCGTTCTCCAGCAGCGACCAGAAGATCAGCGCGCAGCGCTCGTAGTCATCGACGAGGTACGCGTACTTCGCCTCGCTGAAGCGCTCGCTGATGATCCGGGGACTGCGGGTCAGCGACCCGGTGGAGACATCGGCGCGCAGGGACGAGATGCGGCGCTCGAGTCCGAGCACCTCCGTCTCGACCAGCGCGAGGTCCGTTTCGAACGCACTGCTGCTTCGCCCCTGGGCCTGCACCGACCCGGGAGTCCACAACGCGCCCGCGGCGAGGAGCCCGAGCGCGAGAACCGGGGTGAGGCCCCGGCGGCGATCAGGTACCACTGCCCTCGCTGCCCTCATCGGCATCAGCTTCCTCTGCATCCCCCCCCTTGCCCTTCTTCCGGCCATCGAGGAGCTTGAACTCGATCGTCGGGCCCTCGACGTAATCCGCGAGCGCGCCGCCCTTCTTGTAGAGCTGCGCGTCCAGGCGCGTCGTCTTGCCGTCCTGCGCGACGAAGGAGTAGGACGACGAGAACTCGAACGAATAGTCAGCGAGGTAGGCGAACAGGCCTGTGCCCTTGCCCTTGATCAGGCCGGTCACCGACAGCGTGTGGTTGCCGGGAGGCACGTTGGCCTCGAAGATCTGGACCTTCTTTTCCTTGCTCAGCGCGCCCTTCGTCCCGACATCCGTCTTCTGGTAGATGGGGTTGCCGTCGAAGTAGTAGGTGATCGACTCGAGCGCGTAGGACGGGCCCAGGTTGTTCACGTGGCGGATGACCGCCTTGGCGCCGCTGACGACACCGCGGATGACCTTCTCCTCCAGGAGCAGGAGGCGGGCCTTCGACTGGAAGACCTTCTCCTTCAGGTCGTCGACCTGCGACTCGACCGTCTTCAGCTCGCGGAAGATCGACATCTCCACGTCGTCACCCTCTTCGGCCGTTTCGGTCGTGGAGGCGGCGGGAGCAGGGGCCTCCTCTGCGGGGGCCTCCTCTTCGTCGGTCGTGGGCTCTTCCTCGGCGGGCGCCTCGTCTTCGCCTTGCGCGAAGCACGGAGCGGCCCAAACGAGGGCGAGCCCGACGAGCAGCGGGAGTAGTCGGCGGGCAGTCATCTAAGAACTCCGGTTCCCCAGGCGCGTAGCCTGTTCACGGGCGTGAGGCGCACGTGTCCCCTCAAACGTGAGCATACGCGGCAGACGGTACCTATTCGTGGGGTGTCGCGTCAACGAGTGGGGGCCTCTCAGTCCAGGGATCCGACGCCGCCGGGGACGAAGGAATTCAAGCCTGTTGGAGGCGAGTTAGCGGGCCGAGTCGTCGTCGTCGCCGGCCGAATCGTCGTCGTCGCCGGCCGAGTCGTCGTCATCGCCGGCCGAGTCGTCGTCATCGCCGGCCGAGTCGTCGTC
>JAAESI010000276.1 GCA_024229515.1 Pseudomonadota bacterium
GCCTTCCGCGAGATCTACAACGAGCAGTGGCTAGTCGCACGACACGGGTACAGCTCGCCGGCCCAGGTACGGCGGGAACTCACCGGGAGCGTCGCGGCCTGAACAACAACAGCATGTGTCCGAGAAACCGGGTGCGGTACATGACTGAGCCCTCGCTTACCGACTCCATGAAACAGGTTCCGATCTCGTCGGTGCCGCTCGCGGCGCGGCTGACTGTGGCCGCCATGATCGTCTTCTGAGCCACCCAGCCACGGTGCGGCATGTCCTGTTGCTATCATCGCCTGATGGGCCCCCGCCTCACCTGGCCGTTTCAGTCGGCCCACTCGCCCAGACCTCGGTCGCCTCGAATGTGCTGCTCGCTGGCCCTGGCAGCCGTGTTGGCTGCGTTTCTCATGGTGGTCCCCTCCGCCGGAGGACAAGAGGGACAAAGCCACTTCGACCGGCTGATCGCTGCGCGCACCGAGGTGGGCGAGTTGCAGGCGATGCTGGAGTCGGACCAGGCTGAAGCGGCGGAGCCTCGGCTGACTCGCGTTCGTGAAGCGCTTGCGAGCTTGGCGGACGAGGTCGAAGCGACTGTCACCGACGAGACAACGCCGCTGCTGCGGCGGACCCTCTACTACCTTGCCCACGCACACTGCGTCGGCAAGGCGGGAGGGGAGGCTGAGCTCGTGATCGAGAAGCTCGAGTCCCTCCAACCGACGGGGCCCGAGCGCGCGCAGATCACGGAGCTGCTTGGCTGGTGCGAGTTTCCCCCCGCTCAGCCCGAACCCACTCCCGAGCCTCAGCCTGACGCGCAGGAGTTGGGCCGCCGCATGGCCAAGTCGGAGGAACTTCGAGAGATGGGCCTTGCGGACGCTTCCTCGACGCTGGCCCGGTCGGTCTTGCAGGTGTGGGAAGCGGTCTACGCGGGCGGCGACCCCGGTGCCCTGTACATGGCCGGCTGGGCCGCGCACTCGCTCGGCGAGCAGGAGACCGCCCGCCGGCACCTTTCGGAGTACCTCGTCGTTGCCGATGGAGGTGAATACACTTCCGCTGCGATGGACCTGCTCCGGCAGATGGAGCGCCCCGTGGTAAAGCCGGAGCCCACCCCGGCCCCGGTTGCCGAGCCGGAGACGCCGGCTCCCCCGAGTTGGCGGTCGATCAAAGTCGCTCGGGTCACCCCGGGGAACCAGTCCGACGTCTCCGCCGCAGTCCGGCACCACGAACCCGCTGCGCACAGCGGGTTCGGCCTCCGATACGTCGCCAGCTGCTCGTCGCGCTGTTCCCATACGGTGACCATCGGCGGGGGCGGCTCGTCGCCCAACCTCGTCATCAAGTTTGCGGCCGAGCAGGTCGTTCTCTTGTCGGGGTCGGCGATATCCGCCGACAAGCACGACATCGACTCCTTCTGGCGCAACGGGAACGTGGGCAACCCCGTCGAGATCCTCGTGACTGCGGAGTCTCTGACCGTGATGGTCGGAGGGGCCCGCCTCGGTCCATTCCCGAACCGAGAGGGTCTCAATCCGGACGACCCGATTCGGCTGAGCGTTGCTCTCAGTGCCGGGGCTCAGCTCCGAGATCTGGTCTTGGAGCCCTTGGCCAGCCGGTGACGAGCGTCAGTCGTAACAGACGGCGTAGTTGGCGTGGCCTGAGCCGCGGTACATCTTGATCTTGACGTAGTAGGTCCCCGTCGAAGGGGGCACGACGGTAGCGACCGGGAGGGCATCCCTGGCCTCGTCCTTGGAGATGAGACGCCAGGAGGGGTCGTACACAGCGATGTCGAGATCTCCAACGGTGCTGCACCCAGCCGCGAAGATCGCGTACGTATTGCCTCGATACAGGGTCGTGCGGTACGTGACTTCATCGCCCTGCGAGAGGTACTTCCCGGGTGCGCTGTCCCGGCAGGAGATCGACCACGAGCAGGTCCGCCGGCGGCATCGGCTCGGGGGGAACCATCAGCGGATCCTGGGGACGACCCACGTCTCCGCTGAAGCCGACCGACAGTGAGCCGTCGCGGAGGTGCACCGACGCCGCCCCGAGGATGTGACCGGCGCGGCTGAACCGGGCCTCGATGTCGCGGCAGGGCTCGAAGCTCCGCCCGAAGTCGACGGTCCGCAGCTTGCGCAGCGCCGCCTTGCCCTCCTCGGCGGTGAACAGCGGAAGGGCGGGTCAGGCGCATGGCGGGTGAGGCGGTGGCGGTTGCGGTACCGGGCCTCCTCCTCCGCGAGGTAGCCGGCATCGGGCCACAGCAAGCTCAGCAGATCGGCGGTGCCGGGCGTGCACCAGATCTTGCCCACGAACCCGTTCCGAATCAGCGCCGGCACGTACCCGCTGTGGTCCAGGTGGGCGTGTGCGAGGACCACGGAACTCACGCTCTTGGGCGGGATCGGAAACGGCGCCCAGTTGCGGCTGCGCGTGCGCTTCACCCCCTGGAACAGGCCGCAATCCACGAGGACCGAGCTGCCGTTGCTCTGCACCAGGGTGCGTGAGGCCGGTGACGGTGTCGGTCGCGCCGTACGGAGTGACCCGCATGGCCTACTCGACCAGGTCGCGGAGCCTCTCGACCAGTTCGCCCCGCTGCTGGCCGAACCCTTCCATCCGGCCCGTGAGCTGGCCCTGGGCGTCCAGCAGCGCGATCACCGGGCTGTGGTTGTAGTCGCCGGAGGGGAGTTGGCGGTAGCGGGTGCCGAGCACGGCGGCGATCTCCCGGACCTGGGCCTCGTCGGCCCGTGCGAGCACGTACCGCTCGTCCAACTGATGGAAGTCGCGGTAGGCCTTGAGCGCCTCGGGGGTGTCGCGCTCGGGGTCCATGCTGATGAGCAGGACCTTGATCTTGGCGGGCTTCCCGTCTTCATCGACGGCGTCCACGATGGACTCGACCTCGTTGAGGATCATCGGACAGGCGGTGGTGCAGGTCGTGTAGATGAGCGCGGCGACGACCGGTTCACCCTGGAAGTCGGCCAGCGCGGCGGTCTCCCCGTCCTGGTCCGTGAGCGAGATGTCGAGCTGGTACACCGACGCGCCGAGGATGGGCTCGGAGGCCGCGAGGTGCTCCTTGTCAGGGTCGCAGTGCGGATCGGCGTGCGCTTCGGCGGGCTCGTTCGGTTCGACCTCCTCGACGGGCTCATCGAGCCCGGGCACATGGTCGGGGGGAAGGACCTGCTCCTCGCAGTTGGTGATGCCGAGCACCAGGGGAACAGTCAGGAGCATGAGGACGATGCGGGGGGAAGTCATGGCGCCTCCTTGGGCAGGTCCCGGGCACAGCGGAAGCCGAGGTTCCGGGTGGTCGAGTCGGCTTGCAGCGAGCTGCGGAACGCGATCCGCATGAACGCCGCGTAGTCGATCTTGAGTGATGCAGTAATCGCGCCGGCTCCGCAGAACCGGGTGATGTCCACGGTCCCGTCCTCGCGGTTGTCGTTGGCGACGAGGGCCGAGGCGTAGTCGTCGACCCATTCCCAGACCTGACCGTGGAGGTCGTAGACGCCCCAGAAGTTGGGCTCGGAGTGGGCCACGGGATCGGTCTGGTTCCCCGGGCGTGAGTACCAGGCGAGGATTTGGGCCAGGTGCTCGGGGTCTTCGGATGCGTCCGCCTCTTCGGTCGAAGCCTGGGCGGCGAGCTCCCACTCCGCCTCGGTGGGGAGGCGGGCGTCGCGGCTGGAGCAGTAGGCGCGTGCCGCCCACCAACTCACGCCGCTCACGGGATGGCCTCGACCCACGGACGAACCCAGTTCACCTGGGCCCGCCCATGAATCGAGGTATCCCTCATCGGCGAACAGGGAGCCGACGTTGTCTCGCCGCCACTCGGGGTGTTCCTGAACGAACTCCAGGAACTGCCTGTGAGTGACCGCGGCCTCGTCCAACTCGAACGCCGGAACCGTGATCTCCTCCTCGCCCTCGGCGGGATACAGCGGCCGCCACAAACCGGGGCCGACCGTCGTCATCGATGCCAGGACGAGGAGGAAGATTTTCACTTCAGCGGCTCAGCTTCGTACTCGGTGTCGGACTGCTGCCCCGAGTAGATCGCCGGCGCTTCATCGCCACCGACCTGGAGCATGCCCAGCGAGCCCTTGTGGAACGTGCGGAAGATCGAGTGGTCCACGATGATGTAGGTCCCGGGGACCTCCACCTCGAACTCGACCATCGCGGCGCCGCCCGCGGGGATCAGCGTCGTCTGCACGTTCTCCTGGAAGCGGGTTCCCGCCTCCGGGTAGACCTTGTCGAAGATCTCGCCGATGACGTGGAAGCTGCTGATCAGGTTGGGGCCGCCGTTGCCGACGAACATGCGGACCTTGTCGCCGACCTCGGCCTTGAGAGCGTTGTCGCCCGTGAGCGCGCCCACGCGGCCGTTGAAGAGCACGTAGGTCGCGTCTTCGTCGATGGCCTTGTCCATGCTGAACGGCTGCAGGCCTTCGGCCCCGTACTCACCCGTTGTGTAGAAGTCGCCCTGCATCACGTAGAACTCCTTGTCGACGGCGGGGAGGCCACCGGGGGGCTCGACGAGGATGAGGCCGTACATGCCGTTGGCGATGTGCATCCCGACCGGCGCGGTGGCGCAGTGGTAGACGAACAGACCCGCGTTGAGCGCCTGGAACGTGAAGACCGTCTCGTGGCCGGGGGCCGTGAACGTCGACGTCGCGCCGCCGCCCGGACCCGTCACCGCGTGCAGGTCGATGTTGTGAGGCATCTTGCTGTCGGGGTGGTTCTTGAGGTGGAACTCGACCGTGTCGCCCTGCCTCACGCGCATGAACTTGCCGGGGACGGCGCCGCCGAAGGTCCAGAACGTGTAGTCCGTGCCGTCGGCGATCTCCATCACCTCTTCGGTGGTCTCGAGCTCGATGATGACCTTGGCGGGGTAGTCGCGATCGATGGGGGCCGGTACGTCCGGCGCATAGGTCACTTCGCCCGTGATGGGGTCGCCTTCAGGCGTCCATCCCCTGACTTCGGAGGAGGGAAGAGCCGATGCCAGGCCGGGGGCGAAGGCGATGGGGCCGGCGGCGTTTGCCTCCGGGATCACACTCGGTGCGGAGCTCTCCGAAGTTGAGGTCGACGAGTTGCAACCGGCCAGCAAGGCAGCGGCTGCGAGGCACATAATGGTCTGGTTTAGGGTCACTTTTACTTATCTCCACTGTTGGGATTGACACACGGAAAAAGGTGCTGAACCGCACAGGTCAGTCACGGAGGAAGGGGTAACCCTCCGGTTTGACTGCGAGGACGGCACAGCTCGCCTTGCGCGTGACTTGCTCGGTCGTCGATCCGACGAACAAATCGCGCAGGGAAGTGCGGCCATGGGTGCCCATGACGATGAGGTCGGCCTCGCTGTCGGCGGCCGCGCCGAGGATCTGGGCAGCGGCGTCGCCGCTGCCGATCCGTACGCGCATGCGCTGGTCTCCCACGCTGGGCAGGCCGATGCTTTCGGCCACTTCGCCGCCCACCCGGTCCGCGAGCGCGCGGAGGCACGCTTCGTCGTTTTCCAGGGTGTCCAGCTGCAGCTGCGCCTTGGCGTCGTCGACCCAGGTGCCGTTGCCCGGCTTTTCGTCGACGTACAGCAAAAACATCTGCGCGTTGGTGCGCATGGCGAGGCCCATGGCGACGCCCAGAGCCTTCTCAGAGCACTCCGAGAAGTCGACCGGAACAAGAATGCGATTGAAATCGAACATGCACCCTCCTGGAGCAAGGCCCGTGCCAGCGACTACTGACGGCTGTCATGGCGGCCTGCGCCTACGGCGGCTCCCTTGAAGGCACCTTGGGCTCGGTGAAAACGGCAGCCAGATTGCCCCCATCCCAATCGACTACGGAGCCCCGCAGGGTTATTTGGTCACGGTGGCCTACAAGGAGGCTGAGGCTGACGGCCTGATCGTCACAGGGCTCTTCGGTGGCAGGCGTTGGTTCGCGGCGTTGGTGCATGGCTCGGCGTCTTGACCTGATGGGCCTGCTCGGCCCACGGTGCTCCTCGAGGATCAGCCTCCGGAGACGACCAAGATGGCCGCGCGTACGAAGAGCAAGGTGACGCCGAAGTACAAGACGAAGTACCGGGTGCGGAACTGGGCGGCGTA
>JAAESI010000277.1 GCA_024229515.1 Pseudomonadota bacterium
CGGACGTGCACTACGGCCGCGCCGAGATCGTCCTCGCTACCCGCCAGGCCGCGCTCGATGCGGCCTTCGCCGTCCGCCCTGAGCGTTTCCCCAACGGCAGGCCGACGGTCAAACCGCTGCCCGAGGCCGTGTACATCAACCAGCCCGAGAACTTGCTGGGCACGAGTGATGAGAGCGCTCACTAAATGATGTCGGCTGGTGTCTCAAAGTCGTTGACAGGTTCCGCTGCGAGCCCTCCTGCTGCTCCTGGTCCTGACCTTCACGTCGGGCTGCGAGCTGATCAACGACCAGGATGAGGACGGCGACGGGGTCCTCCTGGGCCTGCTCTCGCTGGACTGCAACGGCAACAACGCCGACGTCTACCCGGGCGCGCCCGAGCTCTGCGACAACCTGGACAACAACTGCGACGGCAGCTGGCTCTGCGACGACGTCCCCGACTGCGACGACACCAACCCGATCGTGCGCCCGGGCCTCGCCGAGCTCTGCGACGGCCTCGACAACGACTGCAACACCGCCATCGACGACGGCTTCGATGTCGACGGCGACGGCTACACCACCTGCAACGGCGACTGCGACGACACCAACGCGAGCGTGAATCCGGGCGTCTTCGATGCCACGCGGTGACGGCGTCCCGGTTCGTGCTGCGCTGGCGCTGATGCGCCTACACTGAGTTCGATGCGCGCCGTCCTTGCCGCCCTCGTCTTGCTCCCCGCCACGGCGCTGGCCGGGGGGGAGGTACGCATCCTCGCGGACGTGCTCCTGGACCAGCCCGAGACCTACGAGGGGGGCTCCCTGATCGGCCCCCCCGACTCGCGCGCCACCTGGTACTCCTTCGGCGGCATCGAGCCCTTCGGCGGCATCGCCATGCTCGCCTTCTCCACCGGGGAAGCGGGCGCCGATCCCCTCCCCGGCACGGATCTGGGCGCGGTCGGGGCCGACAACGACATCGCCGGCCTGAACCTGACCCTGCGGGCCCCCGCCGACGCCCACAGCCTGCGCATCGCCGTGCGCGCCCTCGCCCCCGAGGCCGAAGACGAATCCTCGGTCGCCGAAGACGTCGCCCGCATCCTCGTGGCCGGCGACCCGGCCTCGCTGGATCCCTGGACCCTCGGCGATCTGCAGCCCGGCTCCGAGGCGTTCCTCGGCGCCCGCGACCACGAGCTCGACGGCACCCCCTTCGACGGCTCCGGGGGCACCGGCACGGCCTGGATCGAGGCCATCACCCCCGTCTCCCCCAACGCCCAGATCGCGCTGCGGATCGAGGTCCGGGACGGCGGCGACAACGCCTTCGGCGACCTCCTCCTGCTGGTCGACTCACTCCGCTTCGACACCGGCGTGGTCGAGGACGTCATGCCCGGACCGGCTCCCCTGCTGCTGGCGGTCACCCCCGCCGAAATCCCGGAGGAGCTGCCCACCACTGTGCTGCTGTCGGGGCGCACGTTCCCCCCCGACGTCGACGTGCAGGTCGTCGACGGCACCGGTGCGGTGCTAGCGGCGCTCGCTCCCGACGACGTGCGTTGGCGCTCCGGCGAGCAGATCGAGGTCGACCTCCCGGCCCTCCCCGAAGGCGCCGCGGGCGTACGGCTGACGTGGTCCGGCGGGTCGCTGCGGTGGGACGACGTGCTGAGCATCGACACCCCCCGCCCCTGGATCGACGCCCTCGTCCCCTCGGTCGGTCCCACGGCCGGCGGGGGCCTCGTGACCGTCTACGGCGACGGCTTCTACGACGTCACGAGCGTCACCCTCGGGGACCTCGAGGTCGCCTCCTGGGCGGTGGTGTCCCCCGAGCGCCTCGACCTGGTGGTCCCCTCGGGCCCCGCCGGCGCCGGCGATCTGGAGCTGTTCGCCGCGGGCGGGTTCGTCGAACTGACGGACGCGTTCACGTGGACCGAGGGGGGCCCCACGGCCGGCGACGGCGACGATGACGACGACCCCGGGGGCCCCACTCCGATCCAGTGCGCCTCGGCGGACGGAGGACGTGGCGGGCTGATCGGCGGGCTGTTGGTGCTGGCTGCCCTCAGCCGGCGACGTAGCGGCGGACGGCGCTCAGCATCCGGGTGATGCCGCGGTCGCGCACGGTCATCAGCCGCGCCTTGCCGGTCCCTGCCTTGTAGTTCTCGCTGATGCTGTGATCGAGCAGCGTCGCGCCCCAGATGACGACGACGTCGGCGCGACGCATGTCCGCCTCGGCCTTGTGGGTGGGGCGGCGGACCGTGCCCAGGACCAGGTCCATGCGCAGATCGGGGTGGGCATCCGCGAGCGCACCGAGCTGCTTGCGGTAGGCCGGGGAGCCGCCCACCACGACGACGTTCTTGACCCCCTTGGAGGCGCACGCGTCCGCGAACGTGGCGAAGGCGGCGCGGATGTCCGAGCCGCCGCAGATCTCGCACCGCCGGGCCTGCACCGTCACGCTCGCCGTCGGCCCGTCCGGCAGGCAGGAGTCCCGGCCGCAGACCAGCGCCACCCGCTCGTCCAGCAGCGCCGCAAACTGATCCGGAGACGCCAGCTCGATCGCTTCGATCAGCTGATCCGCGCGCACATCCAGCAGCCCCAGGAGGGCCTCGATGTCCTCGTCGCGGGAGCCGAGCCCGCGCTCCCGCAGCGTCGCTTCCAGCCCCGAGGAGGCCGTCACCGCCAGCAGCTGGGTGCGGGTTTCGGTGAGCTCGTCCGACAAGGAGCGGCGCTTGCGGTCGACCCCATCACGCTCGGCGACGAGCACGCGGATGCGCTCCTCGGCTTCCTCGGTGTGGCCCTCGGCGGTGGTGGCGCGGGCCTCGGCGGCGGCGACGTCGTTGCGGGCGGCCGCCAGCTGGGTGGTCAGCGACGCCACCTCGGCGCGGGCCGCGGTGAGGGCAGCCGATGGCAGGGCGGGGGCGGGTCGAGGGGGCGGAGCGGGGGCCGCGGTCGGACCGGACGGCGGCGGGGGTGGCTTCGACGGCGCGGGGCCCTTGCTCCCGTCGTAGGAGCGCACCCCGGTCATCGCCATCATCTCCTCGAAGGTGAGGTCGTCGCCGCTCATGCATCGATCTATACACTGCGGCCGATGCGGACGGCCCTCGTGATCGCGTGGTTCCTCGTGCTGGCGCCCGCGGCGTGGGCGCAGAGCGACGACGATGACTCCGCCGCCGAGGGCGACGACGACGACTCCGCCGACGCCGACGAGCCCGACGACGGAACCCCCGCCGTGTCCGAGACCCTGGTCGTCACCGCCACCGGCGAGCCTCGGCTGCTCAGCGAAGCCCCCCTCCCCGTCCGCGTCATCGACGAGGAGACCATCCGCCGCAGCGGCGCCGCTGACGCCGCCGACCTGCTCAAGCGGGCCCCCGGCATCCCCGTCATGTCCCAGGGGATCGACAACCGGGGCGGCGTCTCCGGCATCAGCCTCCAGGGCATCCCCGCAGGCCGCACCCTCATCCTCCTGGATGGGCGTCCCGTCTCCGGCGACGTCGGCGGCATCGTCGACCTCAGCCAGTTCCCCGCGGACATACTGGAGCGGGTGGAGATCGTCGAAGGCCCCATGTCGGCGCTGTACGGCAGCGACGCCCTCGGCGGCGTGGTCAACCTGATCACCCGCAAGCCGCCGCCGGGGACCCGGATCTCGGGGCGCGTGCAGGGCAGCTCCGATCCCTCCGTCGACCTCGGCCTCACCCTGTCGTCGGCCCAGGCGGACGGGCTGCAGTGGGGCTCCACGGTGACGGGCAAGCTCGCCGCCGCCATCGATCTCGACACCGACGACCTCGCCACCGATCTGGACGACCGCAAGGCCGTCTCATGGCGCTTCTTCGCGGCCCTGCGGCGCGAGCGAAACCGGCTCGAAATCTCGACCCTGTACGCCCACGACGCCCGCGACGGCGTGCTCCTGCGGCGCAACAACGCGATCGACCACATCGCCGTGTACGACGCCCGCAAGCGGCACGACCGGTTCGACGCCAACTTCAGCTGGCTCCACCGCTACCCGGGCCTGGGCTCCACCCGGCTCGAGGTCGACGTCACCGACTACGCCTTCGCCTTCGACGAAGACCTGCGCGCCAGCGACGTGCGCTCCATCCGCCGCGCCCGCACCACCGCCGGCGCGGGCCGCTTCCGGTTCGACCTCCGGTACGTGCCCTGGGGCTCGCTGGCGGCCGGCGTCGAGGGGCGGATCGAAGGACTGCGCGTCTTCCAGGACCGCTCGGAGGCGACGGGCGGCCAGGTCCGCCTCGAAGAAGTCGCGCCCACGGTCGAAGGCGCCGTCGAGCCCTGGGTGCAGGCCGACCTGCGGCTGTTCGGCGGCCGCCTGGAGGTGGTGCCGGGCATCCGCCTGTCGATCCACGACTCCTACGGCTTCGCCCCCGCCCCCTCGATCGCCATCCGCGTGGACCTCTGGAAGAACGCCTCGCTGCGCCTGTCGGGCGGGCGCGGCTACCGGGCTCCGTCGCTGAAGGACCGGCACCTCGTCTTCGACCACGCGGCGCTCGGGTACATCGTCTACGGCGACCCCGACCTGCGGCCCGAGTCCTCCTGGGGGGCGAACCTGAGCCTGGAGCAGCGGATCGCCAACCGCGCCACCATCCGCGTGGGCGGCTACGCCAACCGACTCCTCGATCTGATCACCTACGTCTACGACGGCGCCAGCAGCACCGACGGCCTGAACGTCTACCGATCGACCAACGTCGAGGGGGCCAGGACCTTCGGCGCCCAGGCTACGGCCGAGGTCCGCTACCCCTGGATCGTCGCCACCGTGGCCTACCGATTCCTCTGGGCGCTGGCCGACGACGGCTTCTTCCTGCCCGACTCCTCGGTGCACGGACTGAGGGGCACAATCGAGCTGACCCTGGCGAAGATCGATCTGTCGCTCTACAACTCCGTGGCATGGGAGAGCGAACGATTCGTCGACACCAGCCAGCAGCTCCGCAGCCCGGGGCTGGTCCGGTGGGACATCCGCCTGGAGAAGCGCTTCACCGGCCGCCACGAGATGGCGGTCTTCGTCGGCGTGGACAACGTGCTGAACCAGCGACGGGATCCGGCGGTCGAGGGCGACTTCCGACCCGTCGAGGGGCGGCGGGTGCTGGCGGGCGTGCGCGGAGCGTTGCGATTCGAACCGGCGCACTGATCGCGGCGGCGGTGCTGGCCGTCGGCTGCCTGCCCGATGAGCCTCCCGGCGGCCCCGTACCCACCGAGACGCTCACCCTGACCGCGGGCGAGACCCTCGATCTCATCGACGGCGCCGGCACCGCGGACGCCTGGGACATCGTCTTCGACGGCCGGGATCTCTTCCTCAACGGCGGTGAGTCGGGCGACGGGCGCGCCGGCGGCATCGACATGCGGCTGCTGGATCTGGAGCTCCCGTTCGAGGACCTCAACCGCAAGAACCAGATCCTCTACTTCTTCTTCTACGACTCCAACGCCAGCGCCCTGTCGGACTGGTGGTGGTACGGCCTCGACGGCACCCACACGCTGTTCAGCAACTTCCACGTCTACTTCGTGCGGCGCGACGGCCGGGAATTCGCGGTCCAGATCCTCGACTACTACCGGGTCATCGACGGCTCCGCGGAGGCCGGCTACCCCGAGTTCCGCTGGACCGAGGTGGGCACGGACGCCACCTTCGTCGAGGACATCGACGCCACCGCCGGAGGCCTCGGCGCCGACGCATCGGACCCCGCGAACAAGTGGACCTACTTCTCGTTCGATGGCGGGGTGGTCGACCTGACGGACGAAGAAGCGCTCGACAGCGACGCCTGGGACCTGGGCTTCAAGCGGTTCAACATCAAGAGCAACGGCCCCCCCTCGGGCCCCGCCGCCACCGAGACCTACGACTTCGACGCCGCCCGGGGCGAGGACGAGGACGACGTGCTCGGCTTCACCGCCGAGGGCCAGGAAGGCTGGTTCGACGACCGCGTCGACGCCTGGGATCCCGACGGCAGCGAGGAGTTCACCCAGGACTCCATCCGACCGGTGCTGCGCCAGTGGTGGACGCCCGGGGACGCGGGCGAACCCGCGCTGGTGGACGGCCGATGGTTCCTGGTGTCGGACCGCTCCGGCGGGCTCGTGGCGAAGCTGCGCATCATCGACCGCGCCAGCGGTGGGTCGGACGCGACGTTCGATGAGGTCACCCTCGAGTGGGCGGTGCTGGAGTGACTCTGCGGGTGCACGGCGCGCCGGTCCCCACGACGCTACGGCGCTACGGTCCCGCCAATGGACCGCTCCCCCCCGTGCTCCTGGTGCCGGGCCTGAGCGCCGGCCCCTTCGGCTTCACCGTCGGCGGCGAGCGCTCGCTGGTCGGCGCCCTCGCGGCGGCCGGCCGATCGGTCTGGACGGTCGACCTCGGCTACTCGGTGAACAGCCCCACCCGGCAGGACTTCTCCGCCGTGGTGGAGTCGGTGCGGCGGGCGATCGACGTGCTCGACCGGCGGGCCGAAGCGGGGAACGACTGGGCCCCCGACGCGGTCGGCCACAGCCTCGGGGGCCACGTGATGCTCGCCCTCACAGCGGTCGGCGCCCCCATCCGCCGGCTCGCCACCATCGCGACGGCGCTGGACTACCGCAAGGGCGGCTCGGCGTGGACCGCCCTGTCGGCGCCGGCGCGGCTGGGCAAGCTGGAAGCCCGCCGCCGATCCGCCCGGGGCGGCATCCCCGTGGAGCTGCTGTCGACGCTGACGTGGCCGCTGTTCGGGCGCGCCGTGCCGATGCCGTTCCAGGAGAACAACTTCCATCGGGGGGCGACCGACGGGCCGCGGATCCGGGAGGTCGTGGCGCGGTCGATGCGCGACATCCCCCTGCCCCTGCTGGCCTCGCTGGCCGGGCTGGTGCTGCCCGAAGGGCTGACCTGGGGCGACCCGAAGCGCTCGCTGACGGACGCCGTCGCCGACATCGAGGTGCCGGTGCTCGTGGTCGGAGGACGCCAGGACCGGCAGTGCCCCGTGGAGGCCGTGCGCCACGCCGCCGCGACGATCCCGGGAGCGAGGCTGCTGGAGGTGGGCGAGGACCGCACCGGCCTCGGCTTCGGCCACTACGACGTGGTCACCGGCACCCGGGCGCCCGAGCAGGTCTTCGGCCCCGTGGTCGACTTCCTGAGCTAGTCAGCGCGGCTTCAGCAGGCGCGTCTTGCCCTTGGGCTTGACCGCCAGGTCGAGGACGAACGCCATCGTCGCGACCACCTCGTCCACCGACTGGTCACGCACGATGAGGCTGACGACGCGCTCCCCGCCGAGCTTCTTGGCGAGCACGATCTCGGGCTCGGGCTGCACGCTGTTGAGCAGGCCCACGAGGTTGGTCAGCGGCATCTGAACCAGGTCCAGCGAGATCGCGCCGTCGGGCGCCGCCGCCTCGGTCGAAGCGGTCCCCAGGGCCGCCACGCAGCCCTCCCGTCCCTCGGCGACGGCGCGGACCACCGACGTGGACTCGGACACCTGCACACAGAGCCCCGCGTGGGCGAGCAAGGCGTCGACCGTGGCGGACGGCTCCGCGCCGCGGGCGTGGAAGTCGATCTCGACCTCCAGCGCCCCATCGGCGGCCAGGTTGTGCGACGGGAGCACGGCGCTCAGCAGGCGGAGGACGGCAGCGGCATCCGCGGCAGCCAGCGAGAGGTCGACAGTCCCCGCGGCCCGTTCGGACGCCGGCGGCCGCACGCCGGGAAGCACCAGCTGTTCGTTCTTCTCGATGATCGAGCCGTCGGCGAGGTCCCGGAACTGCTGATTCACGGTGATTCCACCCGCCTCGATCTCGGTCACGACGCCGTACTCGGCCCCGAGGAGGGTGCGAACCTCGACCCGGTGGGCGCGGCCGTCGGGGGTGCGTACGAGCGCCCAGGCGCCAGCATCGGAGATCCAGGTGCCGACGAGCACATGGTCGGCCAGCCCATGGACCATCAACGGCCCCGGCGGCGGCTCCTCGGCGTTCGCGGGAGCGCTCATCAACAGCAGGACGACAACGGGCAGAACGGCTCGAAGAGGCATGAGACTCCGGGGCAAGGGTCCCCCACACTTCGGGGGTCAGACCCTGAGTATTTCCCTTTTCCGTGCCTACGGCTCGATCAGCGCCGCGTCGACCCAACCCGTGGCGGGCCGCGCCGGACCGGTGACGGCGCGAATCTCGACCAGCGCGGAGCCGCGCCGGCGGGCCATCAGGTTCACCCGCAGGTCGACCGCGCCGTAGACGACGCCCTTGCCGAACGTGAAGAAGTTCGTGCGGGCGGCGTCGCCGAAGAAGTCGAGCCGGGGGGGCGCCGGGATGATGCTGAACTCGAAGGTGATGCTCCCGCGAGCACGCTGGAACGAGTGGAGGGCGGCGGTGTGCATCGCCCTGCGACCGCCCGTGCGGCGTTTGCCGATCTCATCGAGGTACTCGGCCAGCGCATCGGCGTAGGCGTCGCCATCGCCCGCCGCGATGGCCGCGTCGCCGCCGCCCCAGCGGGCCTGGACCGAGCGCTCGACCAGCGCGGGCGTGGGGTCGGGGACCGGAGCGGCCGCGGGCATGGGCGCCGGCGCGGGCTTCGCCACCGGGGGCTCGACCTTCGCGACCGGGGGCGCGGGCTTCGCCACCGGGGGCGCGGGCTCGGGCTTCGCCACCGGCGGCACGGGCTCGGCCGCAGCCGTCTTCGCCGCCTGAGCGTCGACCAGGGGGGGCAGCGACTGCACCGGAGGCGCGGTGGCGGTCTCCGGTGCAGCCACCACAGACGGCTCCTCGACCGTCGGTGACTCGGCTTGACTCCAGGTCCACCACGCCGCGAGGCCCCCCGTCAGGCCGACGACCGCGCCGACCACGAGCACCGCCAGGGGGATCGTCCAGGGCCGCAGGGGCCGCAGGTCGGCGGTGGCGCCCAGCTCGCGCGCGGGCACCGCGGCGAACATCTCGGTGAACGTCGCTTCGTCGTCCGAAGGCATCGGCGGGTACGGCGCAAATGCCTCCGTCCAGCCTTCGGTGTCGGTGTCCACGAGGATCGGCCCCGTCGCCGTCACCGCCTCCACGGAGACCGACGTCGGCGCCACCGGGGACGGCCCCATCGACGGCAGCGGACCCCGCGCCAGCATGTCCACCGGCAGGTCGCCCGTGACCGTCGGGTACGGCGCCACGGGCGTCTCGGACCCGGCCGCGACCGGCACCACGTCCGTGGTCAGGTACTCCATGGCGAGCACGCGCGTGCCCAGCAGCGGCTCCAGCTCCCCCTTGCCTCGGATCTCCGCCAACCGCACGAGTCCCTCGGGACGGGCGGCGAGGTCGAGGATGACGTGACCCTCTCCTCGGCGGAGCCTCCGCACCCGCATGGTCACGTCCTCCGCGGCGAGGCGGAGGGCTCGGGTGGTGCGCCGCCACCGGCGGTCGTCGAACCGATGAAACGGAACGTCCAGGTGCAGCTCGATGGTCGACAGCGGGTTCAGTCCGGCGACGTGTCGCTCGCGCTCGGCCAGCGCCTCCTGGATCTGCAGGGACAGCATCCGCGCCGTCGTCGTGCCGACCGACTGGTGGTCGTAGCGAAGCTCGAAGACCTCTTCCAGCAGACCGCCCACGACGTCGTCCCAGGCCTCCGCTGCGGTGTCCCATCCATCGACGGCGCGGGCCGCCGAGGGCAGCGCCGACCGGTCACCGTAGGGCGCGTCGCGCCACGCACACTCCTCGAGGATGACGGGTTGGATGCGGGCCAGCCCGTGGTCGGCCCGCCAGATCGCCATGTCCAACTCCGACGTGCCGTCGGACCAGGCGAGGAACGAATCCGACACCAGCATCACGAGCAGGTCGGCGTCCTCGACGCGGTCGCAGGTCTGGACGCCGTACTCGCGCCAGCCGGCGGCGGAGCTCGAACAGCGGACGCAAGTCGTCCGGGGCCGAGTTGATGTGAATCCTGACCGCTTCCGTGTCCCTCCGTGGCGATCTTTGGGGGGGACACCGGGGTCGGTCAATGAGAAACGAGTCGTTTGGACCTTTGTGACTATTCGCCGCCTGGGGCCTCAGTTGTCCGTCTTGGAGAGCGCCCCTTCGGCGGCCCGAGCGTCCAGGCTGAGCCCTCCCGCGGCCTCCGCTTCCGGCGCCAGGGCCAACCCGCCGGCGCCCTCGTGCCCCAGCAGCGCCACCGCCTCTTCGCGCAGCTCGGGGGGGAGCCCGCCCGCGCGCACGAGCTGCCGCAAGATCGGCCGCCCGGAGTCGCCGAGGTGCCTCGCGGCGAGGAACTGCAGCACCGGATCCGGGTCGTGCCCCGCCGCCGCCAGCGCATCGCGCGCGGCCTCGGTCTTGGGGTACTCGCGCAGCAGCGCTTCGAAGCAGGTGCGCCGGAACCGCAGGTCGGGGTCCGCCCGCTCGCCGAACGTGTGACACAGCAGCATGTCCGAGTTGATGCCGGTGTGATCCGCGAGGGCCCGGGACAGCTTGATCAGCTGCTCCGCCTCACCCCGCAGCTGGTGGTGATCGGTGATGAGCCTCCTTGCCCACCGCGAAGTGGGGAGGCAGCTGCACCGACGCGGTGACGTAGGTCTGGGTGTCGTTGTCGCCGTCGTCCCGCGCCTCGATGAACAGCTTCACGCCATCGACCGTGGCGGACAGCTTCGGCGACGCAGTCCAGCCCGGCGGGCTGACCTTCGCGTCCCAATCGCTCGACATCGTCAGCAGCGCGGTCTCGAACTCGCGATGCTTGGCGCGCCGGAGGATGAACCCGAAGAGGATGCCCCCGATGACGAGGACGAGGATTCCGCTCACCTCCATCGTCAGCCTCCCACCACGAACCTCGCGGTCCAGTACCAGTTGCGCGCCGTGGTGCGGACCAGTCCCCGCTCCCGCCACGCCCGCGCCGACGTCACCACCTCGTCCGGCAGCACCGCCAGCCGTCCGTGGGAGCGCGCCCGGCGCACCAGGTCCGCGTCTTCCATGAACTGATCTCGATACCCCCCGAGGGCGTCGAACACTGCACGGCGGAGGAACAGAGCCTGGTCGCCGAAGGGCAGCCGGGCGGCCCGGGACCGGACTCGGACCCCCTTCTCAATGAGGGCGAGGCCGGCCGATCGTTGGTCGAACCGCAGGGTGAAGGCGCCGAGCGCGACGTCCGAGTCCTCGAGGGCGCGCTCCACGAGACCGGCCACGCCCACCGGCAGCGCGGTGTCGGCGTGGAGGAAGAGCAACTGGTCCCCGACTGCGGCGGCCGCCCCGGCGTTCATCTGCAGGCCCCGTCCCGGCCCTCCGGAGATGACCTGCGCTCCCCCCGCGGAGGCTTCCGCGACCGTGCCGTCTTCGCTGCCCCCGTCGCTGACCACCACGTCGGCACCCGGCGCGACTGCGTGCAGGTGGCGCAGCAGCGGACCGATCCGGTCGGCTTCGTTGAGGGCGGGGACGACGATCGAGAGCATCGTCGGGAGTCTACGGCTCGTACAGATCCGCGAGGTGCACGGCCGTCGCGCCGACCACCTCCAGCGTCTCGAGATCCCGCACCAGAGCCATCAGGGAGACCTCGTCCCAGACGTAGTCGTCGACCTGCTCGATCGAGGCCGAGCCTGCCGTCTCAGCGCCCTGCAAGTGCCACCCCAACGCCACGTTGTCGTGCTCCAGGGTCTGCCCGCCGTTCTCGCCCGCGGTGATCTCACGGACGATCCCGCGCTGCACCGGCACCACCACGAGCTCCCACTCGCCGGGGGGCGGATCGACGACCTCGAAGTCGAAGACCACGGGGTCGTCCCAGGGGTAGGAGGTCACCCACAGGCTCACGCCGGTGGTGACGTCGTCGCCCATCACGTCGTCCAGCCCCGCCTCCAGGGTGGTCGTGTTTCCGCCGACGAACGACCACTGCTCGCGGCCGTTGATCACCATGTTCGGGGTGTAGATGTTCGGCGCGCCCCACAGCTGGGCGTAGGAGCGCTGCATCTCCGTGCAGTAGGCGTCCATATAGGGGTCCACCGGGAGCGAGCCCCAGTAGTCCACGTGGCAGGCGATCGGGAAGACCCGCGCGCCGCTGTCCATCACCTCATCGATCAGGTCGGCCAGGACTCCGTCCGCGGCCGGGCAGCTGATTCATCCCTCGGAGGTGTACAGCTCGATCAGGGCGAAGGCCGCCGGCGGATCTGCGCCGCGGGGCTCGGCCGTGGGCTCTTCGGGCTCCGTCGGCGCACACGCCGCCAGGCCCAGGGCCAACGCCATCGTCAGGTGCTTCATGCGCCCACCCTACGGCTGGATCGCGGCGTCCCCAAAGGCATACGGGGGGAGCAGCAGGTTGATCAGCGGGCCCAGGTCGTAGTTGAGCTGGAAGTCGATGTAGCTGACCACCGCCTCGCTGAACTGCGGAATCACCTCGACCGTGCCGGCGACCGTGTCGGCGATGACGACCGCGTAGTCGATGTCGAGGCTGAGGTGCAGCAGCTCGCCGTCGGTCAGGAACTCGACCGTCGTGCCCAGGCCGATGGCCGTACCGATGTACATGCCCTCGTCGAAGCGGATGTCGATGCCGGCCTGGAACCCGAACGGCGTGAACCAGCCCTCGCCCACCGTCAGCGACCCCTCCAACGCCCCCTCGATGGGGATGGCCGAGCCGAATCCGATGCCCGACAGCGACTCCAGCAGCGTCTGCCACGCGCCGATGTTCCCGGGGTTCCCGGCGATGTCCTCGAAGGCTCCGAGCACGTCGCCGAAGTTCTGGTCCAGGGTCGTCACGTACGCCGTGCCCGACGGGGCGATCGCCATGTCGATCGGCACCGGGGCGCCGCCGGACAAGTCCAGGAAGGTGCCGTCGCCGTGGTAGTTCGTCGCCGGCGAGCCGGAGAAGTCGACCACCGTGAGGCTCGTGTTGCCGAAGTCGAGGTCCGGCGGCAGCGCGCCCTCCCCGCCCCCGCCGAGCACGTACAGCAGCTCCTCGTCGCGGAGCACGCCGAGGTCCTGGGTGCCCGGTCCGACGTCCACGTAGTTGGCGTCGTAGATGGGCCCCGTGGGGGTCACCGAGTAGAACCGGACCCGGTCGTTGAACGTCGACAGGAAGGCGATGCGGAGCCCGTCGGGGCTGATCGCGGCGGCCGTGGGAGCCAGCTCGCTGAAGTCGAACGGCTCCCGCTCGCCGATCATCACGGGGTTGGCGGGGTCGGTCAGGTCGAGCACCACGAAGCCGCCCGCGTCGGTGACCACGGCGGTCGGCACGTCCGCCGCGATCGCGATGTCGAAGAGCGGCCCGATGCCCAGATCGGTCAGGTCGGCGGTCGCCACCGGGTGGTGGTCCGCGGTCATGTCCACGACGGTCACCGAGGGGGCGAGCGTCGCCTGGTACCGGGCATCGCCGATGAGGGCGAAGCTGCCGTCACCGCTGATGCGGGCCACCGCGGCGTCGTCCAGCTCCAGGCTCTGGGACCGCATCCACGCTTCCTCGCCGGCACCGAACTCGACGATGTAGGTGCGGCCGCGCCAGGCGTCCGTGGCGAGCCCGTAGCGGGTGACCCAGACCTCGAAGTTGGCGTCGCCCTCGATCTCGTTGGGGAAGTCGACCCGGACCGTGTTCCAGCCGCTGGCCGTGCGGGGAGGCACCTGCACCAGGATCTGGAACTCGCTCTCGAACGCGACGTTGGGGGCCTCGACCCCTTCGAACTCGACGGTCGGGGTGTTGCTCTCCCGGAAGCTGCGCCCCTCGATCGAGAGCCACTCCCCGATGACGGCCTTCTCGTCGCTGCTGACGTCGATCTCGATGACGGACGGCGGCGGGTGGTTCACCGTCACCTCGACGTCGGCGGAGGCCTCCCGGTCCCCCTCGATGACGGTGACCGACGCGATGTAGGTGCCCGGCGCGGCGTACGTGTGGTCCACGAGGTACTCGTCGGTGACGAGCAGATCACCGTCGCCGAAGTCCCACGCGAACTCGTCGAACGTCGAGTCGCTGAAGCGCGCCGCTTTGCCGAAGCTGTCGGTCGACTCCCCCGCGTCGAAGCGGATCGGGAACCCGATCTGCACGACCTCGGGGTCCGCGATCAGCGCGGCCCTCAACTCGTCGGCCCCGGCGAGGCCGGAAGTGTCGTCGCAACCCACCAACGCGAACGCGATGGCGGTCCCCAGCAAGATGCGCGTGCCCATGGCGCCGGACTCTAGCCGAAGCGCCGGCTCGAGCCTCCGTCTACACTCCGAACCCCATGGCCCAACCCCTCCCCCTCACCCAACTCGGCGATGGCGACTGGCAACTCGACTGCCTCGGCATGCTGTGCCCCGTGCCCGTCATCAAGACCGGCCGGGCGATCCGCAAGGTCGAGCTGGGGGACGTGCTCACGGTGCTCGCGGACGACCCCGGCGCCGAGCTCGATCTCAAGGACTGGTGCTCGGCCAACCGGCACGAGTTCCTGGGCTTCGAGGCGGCCGGTGAGGTGCTCACGACCCGCATCCGGAGGACTCGCTGATGCCGTCTCCGGTGGTCGATCCGAAGCTCTCCATCGTCATCCCCGTGTTCAACGAGCGCCGCTTCGTGACCGAGCTTGTCGCGCGCGTGCGAGAGCAGCCGTGGGACATGGAGGTGCTGCTGGTCGACGACGGCTCGACGGACGGCACGATCGAAATCCTGGAGGGGCTCGCCGCGGGCGATGACGCCATCCGGCTGCTCCGGCACCAGGTCAACCAGGGCAAGGGCGCCGCCCTGCGCACGGGGTTCGCCGCCGCCACCGGCGACATCGTGCTCGTGCAGGACGCCGACCTGGAGTACGACCCGCGGGACTACGGCGCGCTGCTGGAGCCGATCTGCGACGGCCGCGCCGACGTCGTCTACGGGAGCCGCTTCCTCGGCGGCCCGCACCGCGTGCACAACTTCCACCACTACGTCGCCAACAAGGGGCTGACCACCTTCAGCAACCTGATGACAGGGCTCAACCTGACCGACATGGAGACTTGCTACAAAGCCTTCCGTCGGGACGTGTTGGAGGGAATCACGCTGCGGGAGGACCGGTTCGGGTTCGAACCGGAGTTCACCGCCCGCATCGCCCGCAAGGGATGCCGCGTCTACGAAGTGCCGATCAGCTACAGCGGTCGGGACTACGACGAAGGCAAGAAGATCACATGGCGGGACGGCGTACGCGCCGTGATCGTCATCATCAAGGCCAGGGTCGAACGATGAACAAGGACCACCTCGTCCCCCTCGTACTCGCCGTCATTGTCGGGCTCGCGCTCTTCCGTGCCTGCACCGCCGAGGAGGAGCCGCCCGTGGCGGAGCCGACACCGGCAGCCGAGCCCACACCCACCGTCGAGGCGACGCCCGCCCCGGAGGTCGCGCCCGAAGCGACGCCCGAGCCGACCCCCGCCGAGCCGACCAGCCGCCTCGCGATCCTCGGCCCCGACGACCTCCCCACCGGCCCCGCGGCCACGGCGAAGCCCGGCGATCTGGCGCTCACGTCGGCCCGGGACGTGCGCTTCGTGATCAGCGCGCTGGAGAACAAGGGCGCCTTCCAGGAGTCCGGCGGCAACCTCATCGACATCGCGGTCGGAGACCGCGAGGACGTGTTCGACGGCATGGGCTCGTGGCTGGAAGCGACGTTCCCCCGCCAGGGCCGATACACCGAGCAGACGCTGGTCCACGAGGGGCCCGCCGTCGTCGTCACCGGCGCCGACAGCGAGAACCCGCTGGTGGCGGTCTCGACCTCCTGGACGCTGCTGCCCGAAGGCGACGACGAGCGCGTGCTGGGGCGGCTGCAGATCTCCACCACGGTCACGAACGCCAGCGACGAGACCCTGGTCGACTACGACCTCGGCGACATCGTCGGCTGGGGCGGCCTCACGCACTTCGCCCCCGGCCCCGGCTTCGAGCTGGCCGGAGTCGAGGACCAGACCCTTCCCTGGGTCGGCGGCCAGGCCCGCGACCACGCCGTCATCCTCGTCGGCCCGGGGCCGATGACGGGCCCCCACGGCAGCTCCTGGAGCGACCCCATCTGGAGCGCCCCCACGATCGAGCCGGGCACGTCCCAGACCTACGAACGGCAGCTGCTGGTGGGCAACACGCTCGC
The DNA here is from genome assembly GCA_024229515.1 of Pseudomonadota bacterium. Classification (GTDB taxonomy): domain Bacteria; phylum Myxococcota_A; class UBA796; order UBA9615; family UBA9615; genus JAAESI01. Next base: position 15,909 of record JAAESI010000277.1, read on the forward strand.
GGACCTGCTCCCCGCCGTGCTCGCCCACGGCGGCGGTCCGACGGCCGAGCTGACGGTGAAGGTGCGCCACGGCGCCTCGAAGACGGTGGCCGGCGCGACGGTCGAGGTGCTTCGGGTCGACACCGCCGCGAACACCAAGACGCCGTACGTGCGGGCTGTGACGGGGGACGACGGCACCGCCACCACGACGCTACCGCCGGGCCGCTACAAGATCGTCGGCTCGTCGCCGTCGCGGTTCAGCGTCTCCTACTCGGAGATCACGCTCGGCGCGGACGCGACGGAGGCGGTCGCCGTGCTGGTCAGCGGTGAGGGCCGCATCCAGGTCCGCGCCACCAACCTCGACGGGGAGGACATCCCCGCCCGGTTCTCGTTCGAAGGCCACGGTGACACCGCGGACCCCGACTTCGGCTCGAGCTCGTGGGCGATCGGGGGGAACCGCGCGCACACCACCGAGGGGATGACGCTGCCCCTGCCTCCGGGGAACTACACGGTCACCGCGACCCATGGGCCGGCGTGGTCGCTGGACTCCCGCGAGGTCAAGATCACCGCGCTGGGGGCCGACGCCGAGGAGGGCGCCTCCTCCTACGACTTCACCGCCCGCCTGTGGCCGGTCGTGCCCACCGAGGGGTGGATGCAGTGCGACCTCCACCAGCACGCCGCCTACTCCGCCGACAGCGCGGTTCCCCCGGTGGACGGGCTGATCGCCTCGGCCGCGGAGGGGCTGGACTGCGTCGCCACGACGGACCACGACGCGGTCGCGGACTGGACCGCCCACTTCGCCGAGGCGGGGACCGAGTCGATGGTGTGGCTCCCGGGCATTGAGGTGACCAACGAGACGGACGGTCACTTCAACGCCTACCCGTGGGACCCGAGCCTCGGCGTGATCGACCACGCCGACCTGTCGCCGGCGGAGATCGTGGCGGCCATGCGAGCCCGGTCCAGCGACGCGATCGTGCAGCTGAACCACCCCTCCTGGGGCCGCACCGGCGTCTGGGACATCGTCGGCATGGACCCGGTCACGGGGCTGCTGAAGGACGTCGACGACGAGGGCGCTGCGACCGGCGCGACCTACGACTACGACGCGGTCGAGATCATCAACGGCAAGGACATCGAGAACGCCACCGAGTCGCTGAACGAGTGGCTCCCGATGGTGGACGCGGGCAAGGGCAACGCCGCCATCGTGGGGAACAGCGACAGCCACCGGCTCGTCGGCCAGGAGCGCGGCGCGGCCCGCACGTGGGTGCGCTTGAACGGCGCCGCCCCGTCGGCCGAAGCGGTCGTGACCGCGATCCGGGACCGCAAGGACACCACCGCCTCCACCGGCCCGCTGCTGCACATCGCTACCGCCGGCGCCGAAGGGGCGGACCCGCAGGTGGTGGTCGTCATGCTGGCCCCCACGTGGATGCCGGTGGACGAGATCGAGCTGCTCGGCGGCGACCCCGCGGGCAATGGCTCGTGGAGCCTCGGCACCTGGTCGGCGGGAAGCCCCGGCCTGGTCGAGGTGATCGACGGCGAGCTGCGCACGTGGACCCTGACGACGCGGGTCTCCGCCTTCGGAGTTGACGGCTGGGTGTTGGCGGTGGCGCGCAGCGAAGGGCCGATGGAGCCCTGGTCGAGCGCGCCGGCGTATGCGATCACCAGCCCGCTGCGGCTGTCCCTGGACTGACTCGATGCAATGCGTCCCGACCCGGTGCGTAAGGGGGCCATGATGATCGAGCTTCTGATCCTCCTCGCGATCGCCGCCATCGCCCCCCAGATCTTCCCCGGCATCAAGGTGAAGTCCCTGGGAACGGCCGCGCTGGTCGCCGTCGTGTTCGCGATGATCAACTTCTTCCTGGGGTGGCTGCTGACGCTGGTGCTCACCATCGTCTCGATCCCCGCGATCATCCTGACGCTGGGCGCCTTCACGGTGTTCATCCCCACCCTCGTCAACGCCATCCTCCTGCGCATGGTGGACGCGGTGCTGGAGGACTTCGAGATCGCCGGCTGGGCCCCCGCCATCGGCATGGGCCTGCTGTTCGCCCTCGGCGGATGGGCTGCCAACGCGATCACCTGATATCGTCGGCGCCCCATGGCGCTCAGTTCGAATCAGATGGAAGAGATCGTCGACGCGCTCGTCACGCAAGTGCGCGCGCGGTTGGCCGGTCCCGGCGGCGACGCCGTCTTTCAGTGGCAGTACAGCGCGGGCTGGAACGCCAACGTCACGCTCGTGCCGACCGAGGCGGTGCACGCCGTCGCGCGCACCGATCGCAGCGTCGCGCGCTACATCGACCACACGCTGCTGAAGCCCGAGGCGACCCGCGAGCAGGTGGTGAAGCTCTGCGAGGAAGCCCGCCGCTACGGCTTCTATTCGGTCTGCGTGAACTCCTCGAACATCCCTCTCGCCTCGGAGCTGCTCGCCGGCAGCACCACCGTCCCCATCTGCGTGGTCGGCTTCCCGCTGGGCGCCAACCTGCCCCAGGTGAAGGCCTACGAGGCGACCGAAGCGATCAAGGTCGGGGCCAAGGAGATCGACACCGTCATCAACATCGGGGCGCTCAAGTCGGGCGACTTCCAGGCGGTGCTCGAGGACCTCACCATGACGGTCAAGGCGTCCGCGCCGTACCCCGTGAAGGTCATCCTCGAGACGAGCAAGCTGACCGAGGAAGAGAAGGTCGCCGCGTGCGTGCTCACCCGCGAGTCGGGGGCCGCGTTCGTCAAGACGTCCACCGGCTTCGGCGGCGGCGGCGCCACCATCGAGGACGTCGCGCTGATGGCCCGCGTGGTCAAGGGTGCCGGACTCAAGGTCAAGGCCAGCGGCGGCGTGCGCAACGCCGCCGGAGCCCGTGCGATGATCGAGGCTGGGGCCGACCGACTCGGCGCTTCCTCCTCGGTTGCGGTCGTGACCGGTGGCACAAGCTCCGGTGGGTACTGACCTCCGAGACCTGATCGCCGCCAAGCGCGACGGCCAGGAGCTCACCCCCGAACAAGTCCAGGAGTTCGTCACCGCGGCCACCGAAGGCAGCGCCCCCGAGGTGCAGCTGGCGTCGATGCTCATGGCGGTGCTGATCAACGGGATGAGCGACGCCGAACGGACCGGCTACGCCCTCGCGATGATGAACAGCGGCGAGGTCCTCACCTGGGACCACCTCGATCGGCCCACCGCGGACAAGCACAGCACCGGCGGCATCGGCGACAAGGTCTCGCTCATCTGGGCGCCGCTGATGGCGGAGATGGGCTACGCGGTCCCGATGATCAGCGGACGCGGGCTCGGCCACACCGGCGGCACGCTCGACAAGCTGGAGTCGATCCCGGGCTTTCGCACCGACCTGAGCTCGGCCGAGATGGACGCCGTCGTGCAGCACGTCGGCTGCGTCATCACCGGCCAGACGGCCGACTTGGTGCCCGCCGACCGCACCCTCTACGACCTCCGCTCGCGCACCGCGACGGTGCCGTCCGTCGACCACATCGCCCCCTCGATCATGAGCAAGAAGCTCGCTGAGGGAGCCGCCACGCTCGTGCTCGACGTGAAGGTCGGCACCGGCGCGTTCATGAAGACCCGGGACGACGCCCGCCGCCTCGCGGAGGTCATGGTCGCCATCGGGCGCGGCGCGGGACGCAACACCTGTGCGCTGCTGACGACGATGGACGCCCCCCTGGGCCGCGCGGTCGGCAACGCCGTCGAGGTGGACGAGTCCGTGGACGTGCTCCGGGGCGCTGGTCCGATGGAGCTGCGGGAGCTCACCGTCGACCTGTGCGAAGCCGCCATCGGCGCCGCTGGCGACGAGGACATGGGCGGCATCTCGATCCGCGACAAGCTGTACGCGGCCCTGGACGACGGCTCCGCGCTGGACCGGTTCGGCGCCATGGTCGCGGCCCAGGGGGGGGACGCGACCGCCGTCTTCGACCCCAGCAAGCTGCTCGGCGGCGAGGGACTGAGCGAGTCGATCCTCGTCGCCCCCCGCGGCGGCGTCATCGCCGGCATCGACGCGCTGTCGGTCGGGCTCGCGGTCGCAGAGTTGGGCGGCGGACGCGGCTCCGACGGCTCCGCCCCCGACCCCGGCGTCGGCGCGTGGCTCGAGGCCCACGTCGGGGACCACATCGAACCCGGCCAACCGTGGGCCCGGTTGCTCCACCGCGGCGGCGCCGGCCTGGACGCCGCCCGCGCTCGCATGAAAGCCGCCGTCGTCGTCGCCAACGTGCCCGCGGGCGCCGATGACCGGGTCCTGGAGCGCATCTCCTGATGGAGCGCCGGCTCAAGCCGATCCTCATCGGGTTCCTGCTCGGCGCCGTCGGCGTTCTGGTCGTCGGATTTGCCGTCGCCGGCGACGGCACCGCCTCCATCGCCGATCAGCTCTCCACCGCGGCGAAGGAGCCGGTCCCCTTCACGGCCCGCCTGCAGAGCTTCTTCGGCATCTTCCTGCTGCTGGGCGTCGCCTGGGGTCTGAGCAACGACCGGACCGCCATCCCCTGGCGCATCATCGGCTGGGGGCTGAGCCTGCAGTTCATCTTCGCCGTGCTGGTGCTCAAGACCGGCCCCGGCAAGAAGCTGTTCCGGGTGCTCAACGACGTGGTCAAGCAGCTGCTTGCCTACACCGAGGAGGGTTCGCGCTTCATCTTCGGCGGGCTCGTGCAGAGCGAGCTGACGCTCGTGGAGAAGCCGGCGGACGACTTCTTCGCGCAGGGCACGCCCGTGCAGCTGGACGGCTACGAGAGCGCCCGCATCGTCGTCGACAACGGCAGCTTCTTCGCCTTCAACGTGCTCCCCACCATCATCTTCTTCAGCGCCCTGATGGCGGTCTTCTACCACCTGGGGATCATGCAGGCGCTGGTGCGCGGCATGGCCTGGGTGATGTTCAAGACGATGGGCACCAGCGGCGCCGAGTCGCTGTCGGCGGCCGCGAACATCTTCGTGGGCCAGACCGAGGCGCCGCTGGTCATCCGCCCCTTCGTCGACAAGATGACGATGTCGGAGCTCCACGCGATCATGACGGGCGGCTTCGCGACCGTCGCCGGCGGCGTCATGGCGGCGTACGTGGCGATGCTCAGCAAGGTCTTCCCCGACATCGCCGGCCACCTCGTAGCGGCGTCGGTGATGTCGGCGCCGGCCGCGCTGGTGGTCTCCAAGATCATGTGGCCCGAGGACGACACCCCCGCCACCGCCGGCGAGATGAAGCTCGAGGTGGAGAAGCTGGACGTCAACGTCGTGGACGCCGCGGCGCGCGGCGCGGGCGACGGAATGAAGCTCGCTCTGAACGTCGGCGCGATGCTCTTGGCGTTCATCGCGCTGGTGGCGATGGCGAACGGAATCCTAGGTGGAATCGGGGGGTTGGTGGGCCTGGACGGCTTGACCCTGCAGTCACTTGTGGGCTACATCTTCTGGCCACTGGCATGGGCCATGGGTGTCCCTGCTGCGGAATGCACGGCTGTCGGACAGCTCCTCGGCGTCAAGACGATCCTCAACGAGTTCGTCGCCTACCTGGAACTCAGGACCGTCGCGCCGGACTTGTCCTACCGCAGCATGGTCATCGTGACGTACGCGCTTTGCGGCTTCGCGAACCTCGGGTCCATCGGAATTCAGCTCGGCGGAATCGGGGGCATCGCGCCCGCCCGCCGAAGTGATCTCGCCCGGATTGGACTCCGGACGATGATCGCCGGCACGTTGGCCGCCTTCCTGACGGCCAACATCGCCGGGACCCTGGTGGGGTAGCAGCCTCCGGGACACATCTTTTGAGCGGCCCGGGCCCGGGCCGTCGGAGGGACGCAGATGACCCTGCGGACCGAGCTGCAACGATCCGCCCGCTCGATCATCGAGCGCGACTCGCGTGTAGCCACTGGAAACTTCCTTGGAATCGTCCTCGGCTCGGGACTCGGCGGATTCGTCGAGTCGCTCAGCAACGTGGTCGAGATTCCCTACACCGAGATCGACGGCTTCTCCAAGACCACCGTCGCGGGCCACAACGGCACCGTCTGCGTGGGCGAGATCGACGGGACCCTGTGCGTGGTCCTGCGCGGCCGCGTGCACCTGTACGAAGGCCACTCGCCCGACTCGGTGGTGCACGGCGTACGCACCCTGGTGCAACTCGGCGCGACCGCCGTCATCGTGACCAACGCCGCCGGCGGGGTGCGCTCCGACCTGGGCGTGGGGCACCTGATGGTCATCGACGACCACATCAACCTCACGGGCTCCAACCCGCTCATCGGCACCGCCAGCAAGGAGCTGGGCCCCCGGTTCCCCGACATGAGCCACGCGTGGGACCCGCAGCTGTCCGGCGTGCTCTTCGAGGCCAGCGCGGCGGCCGGGGTTCCGACGGCCCGGGGCGTCTACGCGGGCGTGCCCGGCCCCAGCTACGAGACCCCCGCGGAGGTCCGCATGATCGGCATCCTCGGCGGTGACGCGGTGGGCATGTCGACGGTGTTCGAGGCCATCGCGATCCGCCACATGGGCGGCCGCCTGGCCGGCGTCTCCGTCATCAGCAACGCCGCCGCGGGCACCGGCGAGCCGGGCTCGACCCTGGACCACGAGCACGTCAGCGACGTCGCCGTGGCCGCCACGGAGCGCTTCACCAAGATGATCCGAGGCGCCCTCGCGACCCGCGATCAGTGGTGGGAGGAGTAGGCATGCCCGAGGACCTCCTGGACGCGGCCTTCGCTGCCCGCAAGTGCTCGCACTCGCCGTACAGCAACTTCAGGGTGGGCGCCGCCGTGCGCACCACCGACGGCCGGATCTTCACCGGCAGCAACGTCGAGTCCTCCAGCTACGGGCTGACCATCTGCGCCGAGCGGCTGGCGATCTGCATCGCCATCCACGAAGGCCACAAGGACATCACCGAGATCGCGGTGGTGGCCGACACCTCCGGCGCACCGGGCCCCTGCGGCGCGTGCCGGCAGTTCATGTACGACTTTGCGCCCACGGCGACGGTTCTGATGGCGAACCTGAACGGCGACCGCCGGACCGTGAACGTGGGCGAGCTCATTCCCTGGGGGTTCGGCCCCAGCGACCTGCTGTCGTTCGAATCCCGAAGAGGCGACAGCAATGAGTGAAGAGCGCGACCCGGACCTTCCGGAACCCATCCACCAGGAAGATCGCGGCTGGATCTACGTCGACTCGTCGGACGCGCTGGATGACTGCGTCGCGGTGCTGACGGAGTGCGACGTCATCGGCGTCGACACCGAGAGCGACAGCTTCTTCTCCCACAAAGAGAGCTGCTGCCTGATGCAGGTCAGCGGCCCCGCGACCGCCGACTACGTGATCGACCCGCTGGCGTTCGACGACCTCGCCGCCCTCGGCCCGCTGTTCGCCGACTCGGGGCGCGTGAAGATCTTCCACGGCGCCGACTACGACGTGGTGTCGATGAAGCGCGACTTCGGGTTCGTGTTCCCGAACCTGTTCGACACGATGATCGCGGCTCAGGCCACCGGACACACCAAGTTCGGGCTCAACGACCTGGTGGGGCGCTACTTCGGCGTGAAGCTGAACAAGAAGTGGCAGCGCCACGACTGGTCCAGCCGCCCGCTGCGCAAGGAGCACCTCGAGTACGCGCGCAACGACTCCCGCTTCCTCCCCGCGCTGCGCCGCATCCTCATGGTCCAAGCCGAGGAGCGCAGCCGCATCGCGATGCTGGAAGAGGAGTTCACTCTGCTCGAGGGGCGGGAGTGGACGGGCCGACCGTTCGAGCCCAACGACTGCATGAAGATCAAGGGCTCGGGTGCCCTGGACGACGACGCCAAGAAGGTCCTGCGGTCGCTGTTCGTGCTCCGGGAGAGCATCGCGGAAGCGCGCAACCGGCCCCCGTTCAAGGTGTGGGGCAACGACATGATGATGGCGGCGGCCCGCGCCAACCCCAAGGACATGGACGGCCTGCGCGCGGCCCTCGGCGAGAAGCACCACGTCGTGCGCCGCTACTCCCGCGAGGTCATGGACGCGATCCGCGCTGGACAAGACGACAACGGCGCCGTCCCCGTCCTGGTCAAGAAGGTCGCCCGGAGCAACCCCGGCGTGCCTCCGTTCACGCGGGACGACGAGCCGCTGATGGCGTCCCTGAAGAAGTGGCGCAACGCCCACTCCCAGGAGATCGCGCTGGCCCCCTCGATGGTCGTGAACAACACGATTCTCAAGGAGGTCTCGGCCCTGAAGCCCAAGGAAGTTGCGGCCCTGGATGCCATCTCTGAGATGCGGGTGTGGCAGAAGCAGGCCTACGGCCAGATGCTGGTCGACCGCGTCGCCCAGTGGACGCAGTCCCACCCCGACGATGGGCAGCCGTCTCGGCGGCGTCGACGGCGTCGGCGACGGGGCAAGAAGCCGGTCGGCGAAGCGGCCGACGACGGCGACGCCCCGAACAAGCCGGCCGCCCCCGACGCGGGCTAGCCTCCGAGGAGCCAGCTCCCGCCGAGTAGGAACCCGTCAGTCCGGCACCCAGTAGGTGAGCCGGATGTACATGTCCTTGCGCTTCTGAAGGAGCGCCCCGGCCCTCCGGTCCGGCCCCGCGATGAGCGCCTCCAGCTGGGGGCGCGCCGCGGGCGTGGAGGTAGCCGAACGAACGCACGACTCCAGGATCTTGCTTCGGATCTGCCGATCGCTCTCCTCGTCCAGCGCCTCGAACAGCCGCGCCGCCGCGGGGGGGCAGTTGGGGAGCCTGCCGAGCCCGTCGTAGGCGCTGTCGCGAACGCGGGAGTCCTCGTCACGGCTGAGTCGGATCAGGACCTCGACGTGAGCGTTGGCCCTCAGGTGCCCCACGGTGTAGGCCACGTTCCACCGGATCATCGGCTCGGCGTCGTCGGCCAGGGTGACGAGGCGGTCGGCGATGGCGAGCGCCATCGGATGCCGGTGCGCGTCCATCAGGTCGTTGATCGCGCCGGCCCGCTTCTCCATCTCCTTGTGATCGAGGCGGCGCAGCAGCTGCTGGATCTTGCGGGTCGTCATCCCCGGGTGGGGGAACGCCAGGTGCTTCTTGGCGGGGGCGACGCCGGGCACCTCGTCGGCCGGCTGGAGGCACAGGTAGGCCTGGGCTCCCCCCGAGGGGATGTCGCCGAAGGACTCCGGGAGCACGCGCTGCAAGGTGGCCGCCCAGTCCCCCGGGGGCACCGGCACGACCGCGGCGCCGGGGCCTCCCTCCAGGCTCTCGACGCTGTCGACCGCCAGCTGCCCCGACGGCACCCGCAGCAGCACCGGCTTGTCGACATCGAAGGTGACGTCACCGGTCTCGTTCCGGGCCAGCGGGGGCCCGACGATCACCTCCAGGGAGACGTCGTCGTCCTGGAACAGCTCCCACACCAGGAGCCCGCCGTCGGAGCTGGCGATGGCGGGCTCCTTGACCCCGCCATGCTTGTCCAGGGCGGCTGCGCCCGAAGCTCGGCGCGGCGTCCGGCGTCGCAGGCAAAGCCCAGCAAGGCCGTGCCCGGCACACGCACCACGGTCGATCCTGATCGAGTCCCCATCCGCCGTGCAGTCTACTGGCTGTCGGCGTCGGGGATCAGGCTCATGCAGCGCTCCGCCATCGCCGTGATGGTCAGCGATGGGTTGACCCCGAGGTTCGCCGGGATCGCGGAGGCGTCGACCACGTACAGCCCCGCCACGCCGTGCACCTGGTGGTCCGGCCCGACCACCCCCTGCTCGGCGCTGGGCCCCATCGCGCAGCCGCCGAGGATGTGGGCGGTGGCGCTGACTCCGGCGACGCTCTCGGGGGTCAGGTTCACGGGGATGCCGTCGACCTGCCGGGCGAACGCGCGCGCGGCGGCGTTGGCCTCGGGGATGTAGGCGGGGGCGCGCTGGCCGGCCGCGACCCGCGTGCGCAGGCCGCGTCGGAACGGCGGGAGCCAGGAGCGGGCCCAGGCGAACGTGATCTGGTTGTCCAGGTGCTGCATCACCGTCAGCAGGGTGCTGCGCTTCGTCCAGTTCCGGGCGGTGTAGATCCGGAGCGTAGTCAGCGGCCTCAGCACCAGCAGCGCCAGCACCTTGAGCGCTCGAACGAGCCGGTGGGCCCCATCCGCCATGGGACCCATCTGCCACTTCACGAAGCCATGCGCGGGCGAGAACCGGTTCTGCGTGATGTGGGTGTGGTCGTTGGCGTAGAAGTCCGACGAGATCGTCGGGCCGTCGGTCAGATCGAGGCTCGCGTCCCGGGCGACGATCCCGACCAGCGACTCGCTGTTGGTCCGAACCGCCTGCCCCAGACGGGAGGACAGATCGGGCAGCGCCCCCTGCTCCCGGCAGGCCAGCAGCAGCCGGAGCGTGCCCAGCACGCCGGCCGACAGCACCACCCGCGTCGCCTCGAATCGCTCCGTCGTGCGCTTCTGCAGAGGGTCCCGGGCGAGCACCTCGAACCCGCCGCCGGGCAAGGGGCGGATCGACTGCGCCTTCCTCCGCTCGTGGAGCGTCGCGCCCTGCGCCTGGGCCAACCAGAGGTAGTTCTGGTCGAGGCTGTTCTTGGCGCCGTGGGGGCACCCCGTGGTGCAGCGGGCGCAGGACTGACAGCCGGTGCGGTCGGGGCCTCGTCCGTCGAAGAACGGGTCCGGGGCGGTGACCCCCGGCTCACCGAAATAGACCGCCAGCGGCACGGGCCCGAAGGTCGCCTCCTGGCCCAGCGACGCCGCGGTCTGCCGCAGGAGCTCGTCCTGGCGGCCCAGGCGGGGCACCACGTGTCGGCCGAGCATGCGTTCGGCGGTGGCGAAGTGGGGGGCCAGTTCGGCCCGCATGTCGACGCCGAGGGAGTCCCACGCGGGGTCCTCGTAGAAGGCGTCCTTGGGCCGCAGCAGGACCCCCGCGAACACCAGGCTCCCGCCGCCCACCCCGACCCCGCCGATGACTCCCACGTGGCGGAAGATCTCCTGGGTGAAGTAGCCGTCGGCCCCCAGCGCCGGCTCCCAGATCAGGTGCTTCAGGCTGCGATCAGCCTGGGCGATGCGCTCCGGCGTCAGGGACGAGCCCTGCTCCAGAACCGCCACGGAGTAGCCCTTCTGGGCCAACCGCAGCGCCGACACGCTGCCGCCGAAGCCGCTGCCGATGACGAGGAAGTCGACGGTCATGTGAGCAGCTGCCCGATGAGCCAGCGCCGAAACGCGGGGCCGCTGGCCTCGGCCAGCCCCAGGCGGGTGCGCACCCCGGCGCCGAGCATGGAGTCGCCGAGCATCGCGAGCACCGCCAACTGGACCTTGAACCGGCCCTCCATGGTCGGTTCGTCGCGACCTTGCAGGCTGGCCGCGACCGCCTCGAGGCCCCGCTCCCGGGCGGGGGGAAACGGATCAGATCCGGCGGCGACGACCCAGGCCAGGAGCCGCCCCTTGCTCGGGTCCGCCAGCGCCTCGAGGGCGGCGGCGACAGCGGGGCCCCGCTCGTCGGGGTCGTCCCCGCCCAGGAGGCCGAAGAACTGCTCCCGGATCTGCGCGCTCGCCCGCTGGTGGAGGGCCGCGACGAGGGCGTCGGCGCTGCGGAAGTGGTGCAGCACGCCGGGGTGCGAGATCCCCACCTCGGCGGCGACCTTCTTGAGCCGCACTCCGTCGGGACCCTGGGCCAGGAACAGCCGCTCCGCGGCGTCCAGGATCTCTTCCCGCGCTTCTTCGGCGGTTCGGCGACGTCGAGCCATCAGGCCTCCTTGCTGACAGCATTGTAAGCAATTCTCTTGGCCCACTACCTACAGTCTTGTAAGTAGTGGGCATGCGTTGGTTGAGCTTGTTGTTGGTCTTGTCGGGGTGCGCGGTCGCGTTCCCGTCCCCCTCGACGGTGGAACCTGAGCCGTGGGCCGCGGAGGAGCCCGAGCCCGAATCGGAGCCCGAACCCGAGTCGGAACCCGAACCCGAGCCCGAGCCCGAGCCCGAGCCGGAGCCGGAGCCGGAGCCGGAGCCGGAGCCGGACAGCTGCGACGCCGACCCCTACCCGGTGCCGGTCTGGCCCACCGGCCTGCCCGAGGAGCACGGCTTCGACGCCGAGCTGTTGGCCGAGGCGGCCGAGTTCGCCGGGGGCGAGCTCAGCAACTGCCTGCTCGTGGTGCGGCACGGGGTGCTCGTGGGCGAGTGGTACTGGCAGGACACGACCCCCACGACGCGGGTGAAGAACTGGTCCGTCGCCAAGTCGTACTCGTCCACCGTCGTCGGATTGGCCCTGGACCGCGGCGATCTGGAGTCGGTGGACGAGCTCGCCGCCGACCACATCCCGCCCTGGCAGGGAACCGACCGCGAGGCGATCGCGCTGCGCGACCTGATGTCGATGAGCAGCGGGCTGGAGTTCGACATGATCGCCGACAACGTGACGATGCCCCTGGCCGAGGACATGACCTCGCTGGCGGTCCAGGCCCCCGCCGTCAATCCGCCGGGGGCGCTGTGGGAGTACAACAACCACTCGGTCCAGGCGATGGAGCCGGTGCTCCGGTCCGCCACCGGGATGAGCGCCGCGGAGTACGCCGACGAGCACCTGTTCGAGCCGCTCGGGATGGACGTCGACTGGAAGCACGACGACGTGGGGAACCCGGCGCTCTTCATGAACGCCCGCACCTCCTGCCGGGACAACGCCCGCTTCGGCTACCTGTTCCTGCGCCGGGGCTGCTGGAACGGGGAGCGCGTGCTGTCCGAGGAATGGGTGGAGGAGGCGACGTCGTCGTCCACGTCGTTGAACCGCGGGTACGGCTACTGGTGGTGGCTCAGCGGGGAGTCCCCCACCCTGGACTCGGTGGACTTCAGCCCCAAGCCGCCCGGCGGCATGCATCCCTTCGCGCCGAACGACGCCTTCTGCGCGGTCGGCCTCGGGAACCAGTTCATCGAGGTGATCCCCTCGCTGGATCTGGTCGTCGTGCGCATGGGCACCGCTCCCCAGGACGTGCCCGGGGCGTGGGCCGACCCCATCGGCATCTTCGAAGCAGCCGCCGAAGACGGGCACCAGGTCGCGCACAACGCCGTGTTGGAGCGGGTGCTGGAGGCGGTGGTCGAGCCCTGATTTCGAACCCGGGCACCGGCGGACAATCTCGCCCCGGGAACGCGCCCGCCGGAGGGCGCCTGGTCGGGACGTTGGTGTGCGATTTGCAGCAGGGCGGGGCCCTCTGCAGAATCCCTCCGCCCGGCGCCGCCGAATAGCGACCGCGTCCCCACCCCCGCCGGAGATCAGTCCGCGTCGGGGTGGACCAGGGTGAGGCGCCGCCGGCCGGGCACCGCAACAGCCTCCTGCACGAGTCCGTCGGGCCACGTCAGCTCGATCCGAGCGGTAGCCTCGACCGCCCCGAGCCCGACGTGGAACTCCGTCGCGCTCTGCACGTACGTCCGGAGGGTGTGCATCTCCCGCAGCCAGGTTCGGCCGCCTGCCTCCACCAGGAGTCGGGCCCCGAGTCCGTGCGTGTTGCCGGGGGGACCGACCAAGTCCACGGTCAACCACGCGCCCGCGCCGCAGGGGTTGCTCCAGACCTCCCGGTGCATGTCGACCAGGTCCAGGTAGCCGTCCCCGTCCAGGTCGACGGCTAGCGACGCGGCCTGATCCCGGCCCGGGAAGTCGACCGCGTCCACCTACTCCCAGCCGTCGTACTCGCCGGCCCAATCGTCCCCGACGCCGGGGGGGCGCTCCACGATCAAACCCAGGGCAAGGCCCGCCTCCAGCCAGCCGCCCTGGCCGTCGGACAGCAGCGTGGGGAGGGACGCGACGCCGTCGCTGATGAGGTAGTCGAGCACGCCGTCATCGTTCAGATCGGCGCTCCCCAGCCCCATGCCGTGCGTGTTCAGGTCGAACCCCACCGTGGGTGCGTCGTCGGTCAGCCGGGGGAGCCCGTCCTCGTCCAGGCCGTCGTGTCGGTGCATCGCCATGGGCGCCAGGCCGAGGTCGTTGCGGTCGGTGGAGACGACGATGTCGGGGTCGCCGTCGTTGTCCCGGTCGGTGAAGACCGTCAGCAGCGACAGGGATCGACCGCCGACTCGCTCCAATTCCAGGGCGCGATCGAAGGCACCATCGTCGTTGAACAAGAGCCAGTCGGGGGACCCGATGGTGGGCGCATGCTGGAACTCCGCCTCCGCGTCGGCGAGCAGATCCCCCCCGGGGAGGGAGACATCCAGGTCCCCATCGCCATCCACGTCTCCGAAGGCGAACGTGTAGAGGCAGGTCCGCGGGTACTCCGGCGGGGCCCACAACGGCTCGAAATCGGCGAACTGAAGGCCGCCCTGGTTCCAGGAAACGGCCAGCAGGTTGGCGCTGGCGACGACCACGTCGGGAAGGCGATCGCCGTTCAGGTCGACCGCCCCCACGGCCCCGACCTCGGCCCGGTCCAACAACGGCTCCAACGCGGCGCTCACGTCGACCCGGGTCAACACGCCGCCGTCGTTGCGCCAGAGCTCGGGGAAGGCGTCCCGCGCGGCGAACAGGAGGTCGGGATCGCCGTCCTGATCCAGGTCGCTGGCGACCATCCCGACGGCCGAGGGGAAACAGGCACCGCCGTACTCCCCGGGATCCGTCTCCCGCGGCGGCAGCCCCCGAGCAGGGCCTTCGGGCACGAACCGAGCGAACCCCTCGACGGGATCCGCGCAGGTCACCTCCGGGCCGAGGTCCGCACCCGCGGGCAGGTCCACCTCGTCCAGATCGGGCGAGGGCGGCGGCGCGGAGGCGAACGACTCGGGTGCCTCCCCGCCCCCCCCCCAGCAGCAGGGCGGCCGGGAACGCGACCGCCGCGCCGCCGAGTTCGGATTGGCTGCACATCGCTCCAGAGACTACCCCTCCGACCTTGATCGACCGAGGGTTTGAATGGCGGCTACGCTCGGACAATCTTCCCTCGGGAACGCGCCCGCCGAAGGAGACTGTCATGTCCATCTTTGCCCTCCAGGTCCTGTCCCGAACCGCTCATCCCCAGGCTGATGCCCTGGACGTGTACGCGTTCGGCGCCCCTGGCCGGGACGATGTGCAGGTGGTCGGCAACCGGGAGCGAGTGCACTAGGTCGGCGAGGTGATCGCCGTCGCCGTCGCCGGCGCGGTGCTCGAGGACGGCACGAAGATCCGGCGCGCCAAGCTCCGCGGGGTCCCTTCGGGGGGCCTCGTCATCGAGCCGGTCCAGGACCCGGTGGGCACCGACCTGACCGAGCGCTACGGCGCCCCGGTGCTTGCCGACGACGGGCCGGGAGCCCCGGTGAAGTGGACCAAGATCCAGCTGCTGCATGCCGTCCGTGGCGAACTCGTGGCCGCCGCCGAGTACGCCGAGCGGCCGGCCCCGACCCTCCGCTACCGGGCCAAGGTGAAGCTGCACGGCACCAACGCCGGCATCCAGATCCACCCGGATGGGCGGGTCATCGCGCAGGGCCGCAACCGCACCCTCACGATCGCCGACGACCAGTACGGGTTCGCCGCCTGGGTGGCGGAGCGGCGCGACGTGTTCACCTCGCTCGCGCAGCCGGACGGGCTGATCGTGCTGTTCGGCGAGTGGGCCGGCCCGGGCATCCAGAAGAAGGTCGCCACCACGAAGGTCCCGGCGAAGTTCTTCGCCGTGTTCGCGGTGCAGATCGGCGATCCGATCCTGGAGGCGTCCAGGATCGCCGCCTGCCCGTCGCACATCGCCGGGATGCTCCCGGAGATCGACGGGCTGCACGTGCTGCCGTGGTTCGGCCCGACCTTCGAGCTGGACTTCGGCGACGCCGAGCAGATGCAGGGCGAGGTCGATCGCATCAACGCCCAGGTCGACGCGGTCGAGCAGTGCGATCCGTGGGTCGAGGCGACCTTCGGCGTGCGCGGCGTGGGCGAGGGGCTGGTGCTCTACCCGCTGCCGGACGGCGCCGAGGGCGACTTCGAGCCGCAGCCGCGGGACGAGGTCACCGACGCGATGTTCAAGGCCAAGGGCGAGAAGCACCAGGTCATGAAGTCCGACCGTCCGGTGATGATCGACCCGACGGTGCTCGCGTCCATCGACGCCTTCGTCGACGCGTTCGTCACCGAGGCGCGGCTGGAGCAGGCCGTCGGCGAGGTGTTCGGCACCGAGGCGCCGTCGCTGAAGCAGATGGGCCCGTTCCTGAAGTGGATCGGCCAGGACATCCTCGCAGAGGGCCAGGCCGAGCTCGAGGCGTCGGGGCTGGCCTGGAAGCAGGTCTCGCGCGCGGTCACGCTGCACGCGAGGAGTTGGCTGCTGGGGCGCGTTCGGAGCTAGTTCGCCAGCAGCACGAGCTCGGCGTGCCGCAAGCGCCAGGGAGCCACGTCCAGCGGGACCGCCAAGGCGGGAACGCTGGACGTCGGTTCGGCCGGGCCGTACATGGGCACCCACCGGCCGTCCGCCTCCATGGGCACGCGGTCGGGGCGGTGGCGCGCCATCCCGGCGGCGAACCAGCCCTGAACCGTGGCCGCATCGAGCGAGACGGACCAACCGGTCCCCGTCGCGGCGGAGATGTGGACCGAGTCGACCCAGCCCACGGCGCCCCCGATCGAACCCTTCTTCTCGACGTCCGACTTCGGGATGCGCACCGCCAGGTCCGGCGAGGTGCCGGGCACGAAGGTCGGCTCGTCCAGCCCCGGGAGCAACGCGGCGACGACGCCGTCCGACACGAACCCGACCAGCAGCGACTGCTCCGACAGCAGGGCCGAGGCGCCCGTCGCGTGCACGCCGAGGACCACGGAGCCGTCCGCCCCGGGCGCGAGCACGAGCCCACCGCCGAGGTTCAGCCCGACCGCGACGGACGGCGCCATCATGAGCAGGTCGCCGGTCAGGGACGCACCCCCGCCGGTGGTGGCGATGAGCCGCTGGCCCCGCTCCTTCAGCGTCACCGAGCCCTCGTAGACGCCGCCCCGCAGGCACACCGACACGCCCGGCCCGCCGGCCTCCAGGGCAGCCCCGATCGCGGCTGCGTCGCCGCCTTCTTCGATAATCGTGTCGCAGTGGTCGCGGGCGAACCGCTCGGGGTGGGCCCGCGTCTCCAGGTGCACGTCGTCGGTCTCGACCTCAGTGCGCAGGATCGGGTCCTGGATCGACGCCAACGCCCTCTCCCGAATCTCCGAGTTCAGCCGCACGATGTCGGTGACCGCCCGCAGCAGTGCGGTGCTCTCCCGCAGCCGCCCGTCGGTCTGGCGGAGCTCGTGAAGCCGCCCCAGGAGCGGGTCGAAGTCGGTGCCCGCGGACTCTTCCACCAGAGACGCGATGGCCGCGAGGCGCACGCGCCGGTCGGCGTGGTCGAGCAGCTTGCGGGCCGCCAGGTGGTCGAACCACTCCCGCCCCGCGCCGCCCTCCAGCAGGCAGATGAGCACCGGGGGAGCGAGGGTGTCGATCACCGCGAGGCTCGACTTCATCCGGTTGTTGCGCCGAATGGCCGCCTCGCAGGCGACGCCCCGGGCCGCCGGTGCGTACCTACCGTCCTGCGCCATGACCTCGAACTCGTCGGCGTTGAGCTTCTCGGACGGGGCCGACGTGTCGAGCATGCGGAACATGTCGATCGCGAGCACCGAGCCGTCCGGGAGGGAGCCCAGGTGCTTCTTGGTGAGCGTCTCCAGGTCGGCCGGCGCGATGCGCTCCTTGCTGCGCAGGTAGCGCACCAGGTCCAGCGCTTCGCCGGCGCACCGTCGGCTCACGCCGCGCTGCGCCGCCGCCTTGAGGATCGGCGGCGTGCCCCCTGCCTCGACCGCCGCCGCCGCCTCCGCCGCGCCTCCGCCAGCCGCCAACGCGCCCTCCAGTTCGGGGGACGCGGGGGTGGGGATGTCGCCGGTGCGGGAGGCCAGCTCGATGGCCAGATCGGACACGCCGATGGACCGCGCGGCCTCGAACCCGACCGCGTCGCTGAGCTCCTGGAGCAGCCCCACCATCGACTCGGCCCCGGGCTGGCCGCAGCCCCGGCGGCGCAGCTGGGTCGCGAGCTCGGGGATGGAGCGGATGCCGAGCGCGACCACGTTGGCGCGGGCCGCGGTCCACTCGGGCGAGGAAGCGGCGACGTGAGCCTCCAGCGGCTGCAGCGAGAACTCGAGCACCGCGCCGGTGGCCTCGGGGTCGATGGGGCCGAGCGCGCCCAGAGCGACGCTGCCGTCGGGCAGCAGCACGGAGCCGGGATCGCCCTCCCCCTTCGGTCCGCAGGACGCGGCCAGGAGCGCGGCGAGGATCAGGACCGGAGCGCGCCTCACCAGACGCGGCGTCCGAAGGCGGCGGTGCTCGCGGCTTCCGCCGCGGCGGCCATGTCGACGGCGACCTCCTCGATGGTCCGGTACCCGTCGATCTGCACGACGAAGTCCCGCTCCCGGGCGTAGCGCGCGAACACCTCACTGGCCCACGTGAGCCGGTCGGGCTTCTCGCACCACGTCTTGGCGATGCCGCGGGCGTCGACCCGGGCCAGTGCCACCTCGACGGGCACGTGGAGGTACACCTGCAGGTCGTAGTCGGGGACGATGGCGCGGTTGAGGTCCTCGACGAACTCGGGGGTGAGCACCGAGTCGAAGGACTGGTACGCGACGCCGGACAGGTAGCTTCGGTCGCTGACGATGTGGTTCGTCTCGGAGCCTGCGGCCGCTTCGAGGGTCTCGGCGAGCACCGCCCGGTCGGCGGTGAACCAGGCCAGCTGCTGGGCGAGGCTGGGGTTGTCGGAGCCGCGCAGCGCCTTGCCCCACCGAGACGGGGAGATCTCCTGGATCGCCGTCGCCCCCAGAGCTTCGGCGAGGAGGCGGACCTGCGTCGACTTGCCGCAGCCGTCGATGCCATCAATCGAAATCAGCATGTGGCGTAGTATGCCGCGATGATTCGGTCCCTCGCTCTGTTCGCCCTCGTCTTGTCCGGCTGTCCGTCCGAGGAACCCGAACCGGAACCCGAGCTGCCCCCCAAGGTGCTCGTCATCGGCATCGACGGACTGCGCGGCGACGGCATCGGCGGGGCGGAGACCCCGACGTTGGACTCCCTGATCGACGGCGGCGCGTGGACCATGACGGCGACCACGCAGCTGGGCGCGCCGACAGTGTCGGGGCCGGGCTGGACCTCGATCCTCACCGGCGTCGACGCCGACAAGCACCTCATCTACAGCAACGGCGGTTGGGACCAGATCGACCGCGCCTACCCCACGTTCCTCAAGCGCGCCTCCGACCTCGGCTTCGGCACCGGCGCGGCGATCCACTGGCTCCCCATCCACGTGGACATCATCGAGGACGACGTGCTCGACGAAGCGGTCCCCAACGCCGACGACGACGCGGTCGCGGACGGCATGGCGGCGATGCTGACGGACTTCGATCTGGACGTGCACTTCGTCCACCTCGACGACGTCGACGGAGCCGGCCACAGCAGCGGTTTCTCCATCGAGAACCCCGAGTACGTCGCCGAGATCGAGGAGGTCGACGGGCAGATCGGCCGCATCCTCGACGCCCTGGAGGCCCGCCCCACCCGGGACGAGGAGCGCTGGGTCGTGATCGTCACCTCCGACCACGGCGGCAGCGGCACCTCACACGGGGGCGTCACCGACGACCACCGGCTCATCCCCCTGATCGTCGCCGGCGACGGCGTGAGCCCCGGCGAGTTGGCCGCGGGCTCCCACCTGGATGTGCACGCGACGGTCATGAAGTACCTCGGTCACCCCCCCGAAGCGTCGTGGGGGCTGGACGGAGTACCTCGCGACCTGGGAGACTCCTGAGCCATGAACGACCCCCTTCACATCGGCGACCGACTCAGCGAAGGCATGGAAGCCTTCATGAACAACGCTCTGGAGATGATCCTGGGCTTCTTCCTGATGATCCTCATCGGGTCGGTCAGCTGCGGAATCTGCTTCCCGCCGTTGATCGTCGGCTACCACAAGATGCAATTGGCGATCGCCCGCGGCGAGAAGGTCTCGGGCACCGACCTGTTCCAGGGCTTCGAGAAGTTCGGCCCCGCGATCATCGCCGCCATCCTCATCGTGATCGGCGTGGTCCTGGGGAGCATCGTCATCGTCGGCGGGCTCGTGGTCGCGTTCCTGACCTACTGGACGTTCATGGAGATCGCGGACGGCAACGACGATCCGTTCGACGCGATGAAGGTCTCGATGGACTTCAACATGGCCAACATCGGCCCCGCGATCATCTTCATGATCGTCGTCGGCGTCGTCGCTTCGGCGGGCTCGCTCGTCGCCCTCGGCTCGCTCATCACCGGCCCCATCGCCATCTCGGCGCAGGCCCACGCGTGGAAGGCCTTCAAGGAGCAGCGAGACGGCGTCACCGACACCATCCCGCAGCCGGTGCCCGACGAGGCGCCCGCGGCCGACGAAGCCGACGAAGCCGACGAAGCCTGATCACGCGGCTTCGTCCCGCCACCCGCGATACCCCGGAATCCTCACTCGGGTGTAGCGGAGAGGCCGCCTGCCCGGGTTATCCTCCCGCCTCTATGCGCCGCCTCTCGACCCTCGTCTTCCTCCTCGCCGCCACGATGGCGGCCCCCGCGTTCGCCCAGACCGGCGGTCCCGACACCTTCGGCTACGAGTACGCCCCCGCGGCGTACGACTTCGTGCCCCTGGCCGGCGGCCTCGGCGTGGACTTCGGACTCGCGGACGACGGCGAGGTCAACGTGGAGCTGCCGTTCCCGTTCGACTACTACGGCGTGATCTACGAGGAGGTGCTCGTCGCAGCGAACGGCGGGCTCCGCTTCACGACCTCCAGCCAGGTCACCTTCACCAACGCCTGCCTGCCCGACGCCGGCGTCAACACCGTCGACGTGGCGGTGTTCTGGGACGACCTGAACCCCGCCAACGGCGGCGGCGTCTACGGCTACTACGACGAGGTCGGCGAGCGCGCGATTATCAGCTGGGAAGACGTCCCCCACTTCAGCAACATCGGCGCCATCTCCGTGCAGGTGCACCTCTACCCGACCGGCGAGATCCAGTTCCACTGGGCCGACGTCGACTTCGGGGACGCCACCCTGGACGACGGCCTGAGCGCCACGGTCGGCATCCAGGACGACGTGGCCGGCAACTCCGCCGCCGGCAACGTGCTGGAGTGGTCCTGCGACACGGCTGCGGTCACCGCGCTGACCGCCACGAGCTTCGTGTGCGGCCTGGGCGACGGCGACGGCGACGGCTCGTACGCGTGCAGCGACTGCGACGACACCGAGGCGGCGATCTTCCCCGGCAACCCGGAGATCTGCGACGGCCTCGACAACGACTGCGACCCGGCCACCACCGAGGGCGTGGACGTCGACGGCGACGGCATGACGACCTGCGACGGCGACTGCGACGACAACGACGCCGCCAACTTCCCCGGCAACGCCGAGCTGTGCGACGGCCAGGACAACGACTGCGACACCGACATCGACGAGGACTTCGACGGCGACAGCGACGGCTTCTTCGCCGGCACCGACTGCCTCACCACCTACGGCGTCGAAGACTGCGACGACCTCGACATCACCATCTACCCCGGCGCCCCCGAGATCTGTGGCGACCTGGAAGACAACGACTGCAGCGGCGCCGCCGACGAAGGCCTGCTGACGGCCGTCGGCACGGGCACCGGCGCGACGATCCCGGACGCGGTGCTGGGCGCTCACCTCTTCTTCCCCACCGACGTCGCGGTCAGCAGCACCGTCCTGGACGTCGACGTGAACGTCGACCTCACGCACACGTGGGCCGGGGACGTCGAGATGCACCTGCTGTCCCCCCTGGGCACGACGGTCGAGCTCGTCGCCGGCGTGGGCGGCTCCGGCGACAACTTCACGGGCACCAGCTTCGACGACGAGGCTGCCTCCCCGATCACGGGCGCGTCTCCGCCGTTCACAGGCGTCTTCAGCCCATCCGGCTCCTTGGCCGACTTCGACGGGGAGGACAGCCTCGGCCTGTGGCAGCTGGAGATCGAGGACACCGTGCCGGCGATCGACAACGGCGTGCTCAACAGCTGGTCCGTCGCCTTCAGCATCGACGGCTCCATCGACGACGACCTCGACGGGGTCACCGTCTGCGAGGGCGACTGCGACGACACCAACTCCGCCGTCAACCCGGGCGAGACCGAGGTCTGCGACGGCGCCGACAACAACTGCGACGGCGTGATCGACGAGTCCTTCGGCGACGCTGACTCCGACGGCGCGGCCGATTGCGTCGACTGCGACGACACGGACCCGACCATCTTCCCCGGCGCCTTCGAGCTGTGCGACGGCATCGACAACGACTGCGACGGCCTGCTGGACGCGGGGAACCCCGACGTCGACGGCCAGGAGACCGACGACGACGCCGACACCTTCAGCGAGTGCGAGGGCGACTGCGACGACGGTGACGACACCAGCTTCCCCGGCGGCGTCGAGGCCTGCGACGGCGCCGACAACGACTGCGACCCCGCCACCGACGAGCTGGTGGACGCCGACGGCGACACCTTCGCCCTGTGCGATGGCGACTGCGACGACAGCTTCGCGGGCACGTTCCCGGGCGCCGTCGAGCTGTGCAACGTGACCGACGACGACTGCGACACCGACATCGACGAGGACTTCGACGTCGACGGCGACGGCTTCGTCGCGGGGTTGGACTGCGACACGAACTACGGCGAGGTCGACTGCGACGACACGCTGGATTCCGTCTACCCGGGCGCCCCGGAGGTCTGCAGCAACGCCGTCGATGAGAACTGCAACGGCGTCGACGATGACTACTCGGTCGTCGTGGCCGGCGACGGCGACGGCACGGTCATCACCGACAGCGGCCCCGTCGTCCCGGTGGACGCGACCGTCGCGCTGGTCGGGGCCATCGTCGACATCGACGTCACCGTCGACATCAGCCACACCTGGGCCGGCGACGTCGTGCTGGACCTCGTCTCCCCCGCCGGCACGGTGGTCTCGCTGACCGCGGGCAACGGCGGCAGCGCCGACGACTACAGCGGCACCATCTTCGACGACGAGGGGCTGATCGCGATCGCCGCGGGGGCGCCTCCGTTCACCGGCCGGTTCGCCCCGGACACGCCCCTGAGCGCGCTCGACGGCGAGGACGCCTTCGGCATCTGGACCCTGGAGATGAGCGACACCGTCGGCGGCGACGAAGGCACGCTGAACTCCTGGTCCATCACCATCGCGGTGGACGGCACCACGGACGCCGATCTGGACGGATTCATCGCCTGCGAGGGCGACTGCGACGACAACGACGACACGGTGAACCCGGCCGCGAGCGAGGTCTGCGACGGCCTCGACAACAACTGCGACGGCGACATCGACGAGGACTTCGTCGACGACGACGGCGACGGCGTGGCCGCCTGCGCGGGCGACTGCGACGACACGGACCCGACGGTCTCCCCGCTGGAGCCGGAGCTGTGCGACGGCCTCGACAACGACTGCAACGGCTTCGACGACGCCGGAAACCCGGGCATCGACGGCGAAGAGACCGACGACGACCTCGACGGCGTCACCGAGTGCGACGGCGACTGCGACGACACCGACATCACCGCCTTCCCGGGGAACCCCGAGGTCTGCGACGCCATCGACAACGACTGCGACCCCGCCACGGACGAGCTCGTGGACGGCGACGCCGACACCGAGACGGTCTGCGACGGCGACTGCGACGACGGCGACGACGCCATCAACACCACCGCGGTCGAGGTCTGCGACGCCATCGACAACAACTGCGACGCGGTCATCGACGAAGGCTTCGACGCCGACGTCGACGGGTTCTTCGCCGGAGACGGATGCCTCGAGGCCTACGGCACGGTCGACTGCGACGACGCCGACGACACCGTGTTCCCCGGCGGCGTGGACGTCTGCGACGGCCTCGACAACAACTGCAACGGCCTGGCCGATGACGTGCTCGAGACCGCCGTCGGCGAAGCCGGGGGGGCGATCTCGAACGCCGAGATCGTGCTCGCGGAGGCCGAGGTCGTCACCGCCGACCCGATCGCCGACGTGGACGTGACCGTCGACATCGAGCACACCTGGGCCGGCGACATCGTGCTCATCTTGACCTCCCCCGCGGGCACCGCGGTGACCCTGACCGAGAACAACGGCGGCTCGGGCGACAACCTCTCCAGCACCGTGTTCGACGACGAAGCGGCCGTCGCCATCGTGGACGGCGCGGCTCCCTTCACCGGTTCGTTCATGCCCGAGGAGCCGCTGTCCGGCTTCGACGGCGAGGACGGCTCGGGCACGTGGACCCTCAGCGCCGAAGACACCGCCGGCGGCGACGACGGCGTGATCCTGTCCTGGTCGATCGCGGTCGCCACCGGCGACGACGACGGCGACGGCGTCTTCGCCTGCACCGACTGCGACGACACGGAGCCGGACACGTTCCCGGGCAACCCGGAGGTGTGCGACGGGATCGACAACGACTGCGACCCGCTCACGGACGAGACGGTCGACGGAGACACCGACGGCCAGACCATCTGCGATGGCGACTGCGACGATGGCGACGCCACCTCGTACGACCTCGCCCCGGAGCTCTGCGACGGAATCGACAACGACTGCGACGGCGTGCTCCCCGCCGACGAGGTCGATGACGACTCCGACGGCGCCCTCGCCTGCGCCGACTGCGACGACACCGATCCCGCCTTCGACTACCCCGCCAGCGAGGAGATCTGCGACGGCATCGACAACGACTGCGACCCCCTCACCGACGAGAACGTAGACCAGGACGGCGACTTCATCGCCCTGTGCGGCGGCGACTGCGACGACACCGACCCGCTGATCTTCCCGGGCTCGCCCGAGCTGTGCGACGGCATCGACAACGACTGCGACGAGACCACGGACGAGCTCGTGGACGGCGACGGGGACGGGGACTCCGCCTGCGACGGCGACTGCGATGATGGCGACGCCCTGATCAACGACGCCGCGACCGAGGTCTGCGACGGCGTGGACAACAACTGCGACGACGTGCTCGCCGACGGAGAGGACATCGACGCGGACGCCGACGGCGCCCTGGCCTGCCTCGACTGCGACGACGACGACGCCGACACCCTGCCCGGCGCGCCGGAGATCTGCGACGGCGTCGACAACGACTGCGACGGCACGATCGAGGACGAGGAGCTGGACACCGACCTCGACGGCCTCAGCCCCTGCGCCGGCGACTGCGACGACACCAACGACGCCACCGGCCCGGACGCCACGGAGGTCTGCGACGGCCTCGACAACGACTGCGACACCCTCGTCCCCGAGGACGAGGCGGACGCGGACCTGGACGGCTTCCTGCTGTGCGCGGGCGACTGCGACGACACCAACGCGGACGTGAACCCGGACGGGCTCGAGGACAACCCGACCCTGTGCGAGGACGGCCTCGACAACGACTGCGACGGCTTGGTCGACGCCGACGACGAGGACTGCCTCGGGGGCGACGACGACGACAGCGCGGACGACGACGACGACGACGACGCCACCCCGGACGACGACGACGATGACGACGCCACCGGCGACGACGACGACGACGCGGACTGCAACTGCGAGAGCTCGCTGGCTGCGTCCGACGCGATGCCGGGCGCGGGCCTGCTCCTGCTCGGCCTCGTCGCGGTGCGCCGTCGGCGGTAGCCCGCGCGGGGTAGGATCGGCCCATGCGGAAGCGTCTGTGGCCCCTCCTCGTCCTGTTCCTGCTCGCCTGCCCGACGCCGGAGCCTGATCCGGACGACGATGACGACAGCGCCCCTTCGGACGACGACGACGACGACAGCACGGTCGCTGACGACGACGACAGCGCGGCCTCCGACGACGACGACGCCACCGACGACGACGACGCCACCGACGACGACGACGCCTCCGGCCCGGTGACCGTGCGCGGGCTCGTGTTCGACGGCAACAACGACCCCACCGCCGGCGTCGTGGTGACCGCCGCGGGCCAGCCGCCGGTCACGTCGGTCGAAGGCGGCTGGTTCGAGCTCGAACTCGAAGCCGACACCGTGCTCGGGTTCGCGCTGGAGGGGCACGCCCCCACCGCCCAGCCGGTGTCCCTCACCTCGAACGAGGACCACGCGCTCTCGGCCACGCTGACGACGGTCGACGTGAGTCAGGACTTCCCCGTGCTCGCGGGCGTGGACCTGGGAACGGTGGACATCGACCCCGGCGACGTGGACGCCAACGGGGTCGTCACCGTGCAGGTGACCGAGTACCTGCCGGACGACCGGGCGGCGCTGCCCCTGAACGACCAACCGCTGCACCCCTTCGGAGCGATCCGGGTGGAGCTGTTCGACGCCGTCGGCGCCCCCGTCGGGCCCGTCCTGGGGCAGACGTTGGAGATCGCGATCCCGCTGGAGAACGACGGCTCCCTCAGCCAGGGGCAGGATCTGCCGGGCTGGTGGTGGAACGACGGCACCGGCGAGTGGAACCAGCAGTCCGTGATCGGTCAGGTGTACGCGAACCCGGACGGGTCGTTGGCGTGGCTCTTCCAGGCGACGCAGACGGGGCTGTTCGCGGCCGCGGAAGCCCCGGACGAAGGCGGCTGCATCACCGGCCGGGTGACCCGCGACGACACCACCGGCCTGGCGTCCGCGTGGGTCTACGTCGACGCCGACCCGGTGGCGGCGGTCGCGCGCGCCGACAGCGACGGCACGTTCACCGCGGCGGTGCCCGCGGGGGCCTCCTACACCTTGACCGCGATCGCCATCGACGGCGGCGATCTGGCGTA
Organism: Pseudomonadota bacterium; assembly: GCA_024229515.1. Classification (GTDB taxonomy): domain Bacteria; phylum Myxococcota_A; class UBA796; order UBA9615; family UBA9615; genus JAAESI01. The sequence continues at coordinate 42,321 of JAAESI010000277.1, forward strand.
CGTGACGGACGTGGAGACGGGCGTGGTGTCGGCCGGTCCGTGCACCGACGTCCCCGATCTCGTCGCCCCCACCGAGACCTGCATCTCGGGCCAGGCGCTGGACGGCGGCGGGGTCGGCACGGCCGGCATCGAGCTGTCCGCTTCGACCGGCCACGTGACCACCAGCGCGGCGGGGGGAAGCTACTGCCTGGCGGTGCCGGTGCTCACGGAGGTGACGATGTTCGGTCCGATCTCCGACGGCGAGGACGGCTACCTGCCGTGGACGGTGCTGACCCAGCCGGGCGACCCCGACTGCCTCGGCGGCTGCCCCAACATCGCCGTGGTGCGCCCCTACCCGGTGACGCACTGCGCCGCCGGCACGTTGCTGGTCGACGGCGTGCCCGCCGCCGGGGCGACGGTCCAGATCTACGACGACTTCGGCCCGCGCTACCAGCCGGTCTACGAGCTCACGACCGAGGCGGACGGCACGTTCTGCACGGAGGTCCCCAGCGGCACCTCCGTGTTCACCGAGGGCGATCCCACGGCCTACAGCTGCTCCGGGGTGAGCACGTCGACGGTCGGCAGCAGCGGCGGGACGTGCGCCGGCGGCGGCGGCTGCTTCGCCATTGGCGACGTGGAGTGTTCGCCGCTGTGACAACAACGGGCGCGCCGCCGGCACCCCTTGTTTGATACCCCCCGCCGCGGCCTGGATTTTGCTGAGAGGTTCCGCATGCTTCGACGTCTGACCCTCGTCCTGATCGCCCTCGCCGTCCCCGCCTCGGCCGCCGCCGAGATCCCCGACCGGCCCACCTGCGGCACGCACCTGCACCAGGACCGCATCACGTCGATCCAGCCGGTGTTCTTCGGCGACGCCCCGCGTGGCGGCCTCGAGCTCCGCGACGCCTTCGGCGAGGCTCCCAACATCGTCACCAGCGAGCGCTTCGCCCTGAAGTGGGGCAGCAGCCTCACCGTGTCCGAGGGCACCGCCCAGGACCTGCTGGCGATGATGGAGGCGGCCCGCGACGCCCAGGTCGTCGGCACCGGCCTGCCCGACCCCACCGGCTGGGACAACACCTTCTTCAACGTCTACATCGGCGACAGCGGCCCCGAGGTCCCCTCCGCCGACGGCGCCGGCGGCTACTACAGCTGGGACGGGGACGACTTCCCCTTCATCGTGCTCGGCGCGGATACCGCGACGAACGAGTCCTGGGCGCACACCGTCACGTCCCACGAGTTCTTCCACGCGGTCCAGGGCGCGACCTTCAACTACTACGAGTGGGACTACGCCTACTGGTACTGGGAGGCCACCGCCACGTGGGCCGCGTCCGTGCTCTGGCCCGACGACACGGCGTTCGCCAGCTGGCTCGGGTCGTACGCTTCCAGCCCCCACCTGCGGCTCAGCTCGATCGACTGGGACGACGACGCCAACATCCCGCCCGCCCGCCAGTACGGCGCCTTCATCTTCCCCCGCTTCATCACCGAGCAGGTGGGAGCGGCCGACGCCATCTACGACTCCTGGGCCATCGCCACCGACACCTCCGATCCCCTCGAGGACCTCGGCGCCTTGCTCGGCGACGACGCCGTCCGCGACGCCTTCGCCGACATGGCCGCGGCGAACGTGCGGTGGGACAGCTACGACCACGCCGAGACCTACGCCGCCATCGTCGACCAGTTCCCCGAGGTCTGGGGCTGGCCCGACCTGTCCACCGTCACCCCCGAGCCGCAGGGCGACTGGCTGGTCGTGCCCGCCGAGGTCGAGCCCGGGTACTGGGGCTACAACCACGTCCGCCTCAACGGCGACGCCGTCGACGAGGGCAGCTTCACCCTCCACTTCGACGGCGAGGGCACGCCCGATCGATGGCGCCTCCGGATCGTCACCCGCGGCGGCGGCAGCACCACGATCTTCCCGGTCGATCCCAGTGAGGACGGCGTCGCCGTCGACCTCCCCGAGGGGACCAACCGGGCCTGGCTGGTCGTCGCGTCCGTGCCCACGAACGGCCTCAACCAGAGCCGCACGTGGCGCATGCAGCTCAACTTCGACGACCCCGGCGACGACGACGATGCGACCGACGACGACGACGCAACCGACGACGACGACGCAACCGACGACGACGACGCAACCGACGACGACGACGATGACCTCACCCCGGGCGGCATCAGCGGCACCGGCGGCTGCACCTGCTCCGCCACGGAAGGCCGTCCCGCGGGCGCTCCCGCCGCGGCGTTGGGGCTGCTGCTCCTGGGAGCGCTCAGTCGCTCGCGGCTGCGCCGTAGGTGAAGAAGAAGCACATCTCCGAGTCGGTGCCTTCGCCCCAGGAGGTGTCCTGCGGCGGGTCCACGACCCGGTCGGGGTTGCTGGTGGAGTTGTTCCAGGTGCACTCGAAGTGGAGCTGGTCGTCGGCGCCGACGCGCACCTTGTCGTTCCACATGTAGGTCATCTGGTTGTTGAAGTCGTAGACGTCCGACTGCGACAAGCAGGTCTCCTTGCCCCCTTCGTGCTCGACCCAGTAGTCCCACGCCTTCCCCAGCACGTGCATGTGCGGGAACACCCCGAAGATGTCGACGTCCACGGGGAAGCCGAGGCCCGTGGGGGAGTAGGACTCGTGGTGGCTGAAGCTGTCGTCGCCCGCGGGGATCGTCCAGTCGAACGAGCCGATGGGGATCATGAGCATCTCCTTGTCGACCTCGGGCTCGGTGCGGAACGCGTAGCCGCTCTGGTCGGCGTAGTCGGTGCCCGGGTTCGAGTCGAAGTAGTGCATCTGCATGATGATGTTCTGGTCCGGGCTGACGCGCATGCCGTAGCCCTCGGGCATCTCGATGGGGAGCATGCCCGGGGCCCAGGCGCCCAGCAGACCGCTCAGGATGTTGAAGTCCGCGCACTCGAACCCCTCGGCGGGGTCGTGGGCGGGGATGTCACCGTCGTTCGCGTCGATGCGGCTGACCACGATGTGGTGGGCGATCTCCTGGGCGTCGATGATCGGGCTGAGGCCGGTGATGAAGAAGGTCTGGGGGGCCGTGTTCTCCAACACGAAGCAGCGGTACTCGTTCCCCGGGAGGGCGGGGTCGTCGTACACGGGGGTGTACGGCTCGAGCATGAGGAAGTCGGTGTCCGCGTCGGCCAGCTCCGTCTCGACGAAGTTGCCCTCGACCGCGTCGGCGGGATCGCCGAGCTGGGCGCCGCCGTCGCGCCACTCCCGGAAGACCGCCTTGTCGGCCTCGGGGAGCACGAGCTGGGCGCTGCCGGCGTAGTCGCGGCACTCGGGATCGCTGGCGGGAGGCGGCATGCGGCCGGCCTCGACCTCGCCCACGATGGCGCCCGCGAGGCCGACCACGACGTCCGGATCGGTGAAGTCGCCGAGCCCCAGGCCGTCGGCGTAGTGGCAGCGCACGCAGTGCGTCTGGAGGATGGGCTGGATGTCCGAGTAGTACTTCGGGGCGTTCGGGTCCAGCGGCTCCGGCTCCTCCGTGGTGGGGCAGGCGCTCAGGAGGACAACGGCGGCCAAGGCAAGAACTCGCATGGCGCGAAATGTAGCCAGCGAGCCGACGCCCGCAACCAAGTCGTTCAGGCGAGCCGAGCGAGGGCGCAGCAAACCCAGGCGGCGGCCTCCATGGCCCCTACTCCGGCGCGTTGGCCTCGAAGCCGATGTACAGCTCGGTGGCGGGGGAGTCGATGGTGAGCTCCGCCTCGCCCGTGACGCTCCCCGGTTTGCCCCAGAAGACGACCTCGGTGGCGCCGGCGCCCAGCGATCCGCACTGCAGCGACGCGTCCGACTCCTCCTGCTCTCCGAACGCGGCCGCCTGGGTGAAGCTGAGCACGCAGGTGGCGCCCGCGTCGGGGAAGTCGACCGTGGCCGAGCCGGTGGCCCGCCCGAAGGCGTCCAGGGTCATGTCGGCGGTGCCCGTCCCCTCGAGGTCGACCGCGTCCCCGGAGACCGTGCCCCAGGCCTCGCCGGTGTAGTGGAAGGGATCGTCGTCGTCGTCGTCGTCGGTCGCGTCGTCGTCGTTGCCAACACCGATGACGGAACTGTCGTCGTCATCGCTGTTCGCCGTGTCGTCGTCGTCGGAGGCCGCGTCATCGTCGTCGGAGCTGCCGAAGTCGTCGTCGTCGGCCGCGGGCGGGCAGCCCACGAGCAACGCCAGGGAGAGGATCCAGAGCGCGCGCACCGGGGTCAGACCGCCGCGCGCTCGCCGCCCTGCTCGGGCGTGTTGGGGAGGACGGTGAGCCGCTTGCGGCCCTCCATCCGCGGGATCATCCGCTCCACGCCGCTGTCCTCGTCGCCGGCCCGGCCCAGCGTCTGCTCCGACACCGGGACCATGTACTCCTTGCGGAAGACGATGGGCTGGGCGTCGGCGGCGCGCACGGTGGGCTGCAGCGAGTGGGCGAACTCGTTCCAGCTCATGCCCATCAGCAGCACGTTCATGACGGTCGCGCGGTTGACCCGCGGGCTGAGCATGAACGCCATGATCGCGAAGAAGAACCGCTTCTTGGCCCACGGCCCGATGAAGAGGAAGTCGAAGAGCAGTCGGTGGAACACCTTGATCTGCTCGAAGACCGTGAGCGCGTGCTCGTTCTGCTTCCAGTGGCCCTGGCTCAGGTTGGCCACGAACCGCTCGCGCATGTTGTCCCAGTCGTAGACCTCGCGGTACAGCCAGCGGAAGTCCTCCTCCGTCTCGGCGTGGGTCATCGTGGGGTGCGTGACGGTGGCGTGGGCGCCGTCCAGGTCGTCGTAGGAGTAGACGACGTTGCGTCCCTCCTCCTCCATCATCTTGAGGAACTTGGTCCCGGGCGGGCTGTTCATGATGTTGACCATCAGCCAGCTCTGCTTCGACACCTTCACGTACTCGGCGATCTCCTTGACCGTGTCCCGGTCCTCCTTGTCGGTGCCGATGATGAACGACCCGATGACGAACATGCCCAGCTCTTGGATCTTCGCCACGGCGTCGTAGTAGTTCATCTTGTTGACCGGCTTGTTCATCGCGACGACGGCGTCCTTGTCGAGCGTCTCCAGGCCGATGAAGACGAAGAAGCAGCCCGCCTCCTTCATCAGCTGAAGCATCTTCGGCATGAACGCCACGTTGATGGACATCTGGCAGCCCCACGCGATGTTCATCCCCTTCATCTTCGTGAAGAGCTCCTTGGCGAAGGGCTTGTTGCCGATGAGGTTGTCGTCGGTGAAGAAGATCTGGTTGCCGGGGGCCGCCTTGATCTCCTCGATCACCTCGTCCGTGGTGCGGACCCGGAAGTCCTTGCCGTAGATCTGCTTGATCGAGCAGAAGTGGCAGTCGAACGGGCAGCCGCGCGTCGCCTCGACGCCGTGGAAGATGTAGTCCTTGGAGCCGGTGAGGTTCCACGCCGGGGGCGGGTTGTCCTTCATGTCCGGCTTGGCGTCGACGCCGCGGTAGACCTCTTTCATCTCGCCCTTGGCGAAGTCTTCCAGCAGACCCGCCCAGATGTTCTCCGCCTCGCCGATGACCACCGAGTCGACGTGCTCGAGGGCCTCGTAGGGCGCGAGGGTCGCGTGCGGGCCGCCCATGACGACGGGGATGCCGCGCTTGCGGTACTCGTCCGCGATCTCGAAGGCGCGGTTGACGTAGCAGGTCATCGCGGTGACGCCGACCAGATCGACCGGGTCGTCGTAGTCGATGTCGGTGATGTTGTCGTCGACGAGGATGACTTCGTGGCCCTCGGGGGTGAGGGACGCAACCGTGGGCAGGGCCAACAGCAGGTTGTTCGACTTCCGGCCGAGCATCTTCCCGAGCTTCCGGAAGTCCCAGAAGTAGCGGCTGTGGAAGGCGGGCGTGATCAGTTTGATGCGCATGCAGAACCTCCCGCGAGCGGGCGGGTGCCCACACGAGGACGACGACTCTACGCGGGTTTGGCAATAACGGTCAGTTGATGCCTGCCTTGAGCTTGCGGAGCAGCGTATTTCGGCCAATGCGGAGCCTGCGGGCCGCTTCGGAGCGGTTGCCGTCACACGCGTCGACCACCCGGCGGATGTAGCGGCGCTCCATTTCGGCTAGCGGCAGCACCTCCAGGGTGTCGCTGCCGCGCCCTGGCCCATCGAGCCGGGCCAGCGGCAGCGTGGACGGTCGAATCGCGGTCCCCGGGGCCAGCACCACCGCCGACTCGAGGCAGTGCTCCAGCTCACGCACGTTCCCCGGCCAGGTGTGGGCATGCATCTCGGCGCGGGCCTCCCGCGTCAGCTCGACCTCGGGGCGGCCGTGGGTGCGGCGCGCGGAGGCGAGCAGCTCGTCGATCAGGCGGTCCAGCTCGGCGTGGCCGCGGTCGCGGAGGGCGGGGAGCTCCACCTCCACAACCCGGAGGCGGTAGTAGAGGTCCCGGCGGAAGGTCCCGGCCTTGACCGCCGCCTCCAGATCGCGACTCGTCGCGGCGACGATGCGCAGGTCCGCGGTCTGCTCCTGGGTGCCCCCCACCGGGTACCAGGTCCGCTCCTGGACCAGCCGCAGAAGCTTGCCCTGGGCGGGGCCCGACAGCTCCCCGATCTCGTCCAGGAACAGCGTCCCCCCGTCGGCCGCGGCGGCCTTGCCCGCGCTGGCCCGATCCGCGCCGGTGTAGGCGCCGCGCACGTGACCGAACAGCTCGTTCTCGATGAGGCTGTCCGGCAGGGCCGCGCAGTCGACCTTCACCAACGGTCCGTCGGCGCGGGAGGAGTTGACGTGGATGGCGCGGGCGATGAGCTCCTTGCCGGTGCCGCTCTCCCCCCGGATGAGCACCGTCGCCTCGGTCGGGGCCGCGCGGGCGGCCCGCTCCAGCGCCGCCCGCATGCGCCGGGAGCTGCCGACCACGCCGTTGAAGCGGAACGACGTCGGGGCACTGCGCAGCGAGGTGCGGGCGACCACCGGCGCGACCTCGTGGGCCAGGCGGGTCAGGGCCGCCTCGTCGTCGATGCTGAAGTCGCCGTCGCACTTGTTCACCGCCTCCAGCACGCCGAGCACGTCGCCGCGCTCGTCCAGCACCGGCACCGCCAGCAGGCTGCGGGTGACGAAGCCGGTCTCCTGGTCGAAGCGGCGGGACCATTCGGGGGCGCGGGAGGCCTGGGGAACGTTCATCACGCGTCGCCGCGACGCCGCCGTGCCCGCGATCCCCTCCCCCACCCGGACGCGGATCTCGGCGACCTCGAAGGCGTGGGGCAGTCGGGCGACGAGCTCCCCCCGCTCGGCATCCAGCAGGAACAGGGCGGCTTGCTCCGCATCGACCTCGGCGGCGGCGCGGTCCGCCACCGACGCCAGGAACCGGTTCAGGTCCATCGGCTGACTGGTCCATTTTGGATCACTGCTCCACATCAGTACATCGATAGGGATCGCCGGGGCGGATCGCAACCCCCGAATTCGCACGACGTCGACGGACTGCGATCCCGGCACGGTCCGTGCTCCTCGTTTGGGCAGAGCGTCCGAACGAAGGAGACCGACATGACCAACGACAACCCCACCTGGGGCCTCATCACCGCCGAACCCCACGAGTTCCTCATCCTCCTGCGCCGCGGCGAGGTCCGCCGGGCCCACCAGGGAGGCGGCTGCTGGGCGTGGCCGTCCGACACCGTCGCGCTGGTCGACACGTCGGTGCGACGGCTGCAGTTCACCGCCGATCAGGTCACGCGCGAGAAGGTCGGCGTGGCCGTCACCGGGCTGGCCGTGTTCCGCATCGTCGAGCCGATGCTGGCGTACCGGACCCTGAACCTGAGCGAGGGGCCGGCGTACACCGCGATCCTCCAGCAGATGTTCGTCGGCGCCACCCGTCGGCTGGTCGCCAACCTCTCGCTCGAGGAGTGCATCTCCCGGCGCAAGGACGCGCTCGCGGCGGAGCTGCTGCACGAGGTCGCGCCGGTGGTCGAGGGGACCGGGCGCGACGACGACGGCACCGACCGCGGCTGGGGCATCGCCATCGACACGATCGAGATCCAGGACGTGAAGGTGCTCAGCGAGGAGGTGTTCAAGAACCTCCAGGCGCCGTACCGGGAGGCCCTCGAGCTGGAGGCGCTGAAGGTCCGCGCCGACGTCGAGGCCGAGGGGCAGCGCATCACCGCGGAGCAAGCCCGGGCCGACGAGGCGCTGGGGGACATGCGCGCTCAGGCGTCGCGGCTGCGGCGAAAGGAGGAAGCCGACCTCCGGGTCGGGATCGCGGAGCAGGACGCCGCCTCGGCCCGGGTCGCGGGGCAGGCCAAGGCCGGCGTCATCGCCATGGAGCGCAAGGCCCAGGCCGAGGACTCCAGCCCCGAGCGGCTGCAGGAGATCGTGCTGACGGAGACGCTGCCCCGCATCGCGGAGGCGTTTCGCGACAGCTACGACCAGGTCGTGATCAGCGGCGGCAGCTACGACTTTCTAGGCCAGGGGCTGGCCCAGGTGCTGGCGGTCGCGCAGGCGTTCGGGATCAAGTTCCCCGACGGGTCGGAGTAGCCGGGCGGCTCAGCGCGGGGTCCAGGCGCCGTACTCCTCGGTGTCCTGGGCTCCGAGCTCGCCCACCAGGTCCATGAGGTAGTCGGCGATCTCCTGGTCGGTGCGTCCCTCGACCACGTCGCCCACGCGCAGCCCTTCGCTGAACCACAGCCGGATCTTGTGCTGGTTGTCGCCCCGGTGCCCGCGCCACGACAGCACGAACACCTCGTGGACGAAGCGGCTGCCCATGCCGATGAGGAAGAACGGCAGCACCCGGGTCTCGGGGTGGCACGCCCGCAGGAGCCGCCCAATCCCCTTCTTGGCGGGACCAAAGGCGTAGGGGTCGGGGCCCTTCCCGCGCGTCCCCTCGGGGTGGTAGCCGAGCACGGAACCGGCCCGGTTCAGCGCCCACGCGGCCTGCTCCAGCGACTGCGACGCCAGGTCCCGCCGGCGGTCCTGGAAGACGGGAGGCCACATCGCGCAGCCGCTGATGACGAGGTTGACGAAGAGCCCCACGGGCGAGGTGTAGAAGAAGCGGCTGCGGACGGGGAAGTAGAGCCGCTGCATGAAGCTGGAGTCGCGGTAGAGCATCCCCGAGGCGACGTACATGTCGAAGAAGCTGCGGTGGTTGGCGACCAGCACGACCCCGTGCTCCCCATCGATGGCGGGCAGGTGCTCGCGCCCGTGGATGAAGATCCGCCGCAGCGCCGCCGCCCGCACCCAGCGCGCGCTGATGTTGCGCACGAAGAACTGAAGGAACGCCTTCATCGAACGGGACGTGTTGATCGCGTCGCAGGCCCTCACGGAGATCCGCTCGAACCCGCTCAGACGGTCGCGCGCGAAGGCCGGAAACGCGCCCTCCCCCGGTGGGGTCACGGCGTCGGGGCCCGCCTCCCGGGTGCCGCGATCGGCCCCCCGGGCTGGTCGATCCCGCGGCTGTGGGCCCGCCACATCATCCACAGCCCGACGGCGGCCACGGGGACCGACAGCAGCTGCGACGTGGAGAGCGAGTCACCCAGGTGCATGCCGCGCGGATCGTCGCGGACGAACTCCACCAGGGTGCGGGTGCCGGCGTACAACACGAGGAACCAGGCGAGGACCTGGCCGTTCCACTGGCGGCGGGGGTAGACCCACAAGTGGAGGAACGCGGCGATGCCGAAGCCGCTGGCGGCGAGGGCGAGCTGGGTGGGGACCAGCGCGACCCCGAGGGGGGCGAAGGCGTCGGGGTGGGTGAAGGTGTTGGCCAACGCCGCCGGCCAGCCGACCTCGGCGGCGGGCTGGCCCCAGCAGCAGCCCGCGAAGAAGCAGCCGAGCCGTCCGCAGCCGATGCCCACGGCGGTGCCCGAGCCCATCAGGTCGCCCATGCGGAGGATGGAGATCTTCTTGCTGCGGCAGTACGCGACCACCGTGACGACGGCGCCGAAGTACCCGAAGTAGAAGACCAATCCCTCGCCGAAGGACTGCCCCATGAGCACCGGGATCAGCCCCGAGGCGCCCATCGACACCGCGAAGATCAGGAGGCTGAGGTTGAACACCTGGTCCGCGTCCGGCGGGACCGAGTCCTTGCGGGCGTTGTGCATCGCGATCGCGATGCCGAGGGCGAACCCCAGCGCGATCATCGCGCCGTAGGAGTGGTAGGTCAGGTCGCGGCCAAAGAGGCCGATCGTGAAGAGGTCCGGGTGCACCGCCCCCGGGTCTACTCGTCCTCGATCACGATGTCGAGGTCAGGCCGCTCCTCGTCCGCGGGCACGGCCCCCGCTCCGGCAGTAAGGTCCCCCTGTGATGATCCACCGCTCCCTGTCCGTCCTCGCCCTGACGCTCGCGCTGAGCGCGCCGTCCGCGGCCCTCGCCAAGAAGCCCAGCCAGGCTCAGATCGAAGCCGCCGTGCGCAACGCCGAAGGCTCGTTCTCTGACGCGATCGAAGAGGCGGACGCCTCCCTCGCCGCGGCCCGCCGGGACCTCACGTCCCGGGAAGAGGAGCTGGAGGCCGCGAAGTTGGCCCAGGATGCGGCGAAGATCCGGGTCACCGTCATCGACGCCGAGATCAAGGCGTTGGACGCCGATCTGGCGGCTGCGGCCGCCACCCACGACACCTCCGCCGGAGAGGCCGCGGCCGCCGGCAAGGCCCGCGCCACCGCCGTGCGCGCCTGGCGCATCGAACAGCGCCGCGCCGCCGCCCGGGCCGTGCGAGCCGCCCAGCGGGCCGTCGTCCGCGCCCGCACCGAAGTGAAGCTCGCCGAGCCGGAGCTCCAGCGCGCCAAGCTGGCCGCCTGGGTCGATCTGGGCGCAGGCCCCGAAGTCGACACCGAGCTGGCTCGCTCCTCCCGCCTCGTCGCCCAGAAGCGACGCGCGCTCGCGCGTGAGGACCGCCGCCTCGCCAAGGCCGAGGAGAAGCTCGCCGACGCCCTCCGCGCCGCCGACGGCTCCCGCCCCCCCAACGACCCCGGCGTGCTGCTCGCCGAAGCCGAGGCCGTCGCAGCGAAGCTCCGGGTCGAGCTCGAGGACGCCCGCCTCGCCCTCAAGGACGAGCGCGCCGTCGTCGACCGCCTGGGGGTGCGCCTGGAAGAGGCCCGCGCCACCGCCGACAGCACCACCACCGCCTCCACCGCATCCGCCGCCGCCATGAGCGCGGTGGAGCGACGCGCCGAGAGCGCCGAAGCCACGGTCGCCGAGCGGGATGCGCTCGTGGCCGAGCTGCGCGCCCAGCTCGCGGGCGACGACCCCGCCCGGGCCCAGGAGTCGGCCGCGATGGCCGCCGAGATCGAGGCCCTCCGCGCCGAGCGCGACCGCGTCGCCGAAGCCGCCCGCCTCGCCGAGGACGCCCGCGCCGCGGCCAAGTCCGACGCCGCCGAAGCCGGCTCCCAGGTCACCGCCGCCGAAGCCGCCCTCACCGAAGCCGAGGCCGCCGCCGACGCCGCGCTGCAGCAGCAGACCGACCGCCACCTCGCCGAGCTCGCCACCCTGGGCGAGACCGCCGACGCCGTGATGGCGGAGCGGGACGCTCTCCAGGCCCGCATCGAAGCGCTTGAGGCGGGGGACGACGGAGCGTCGGCGCGCCGGCAGCAGATCGACGCCCTTCGCCAGCAGATGGCCGATGCCGACCAGCTCGCCGCGGACCGGATCGCCGCGCTGGAGCGGGAGCTCGCCGAGAACACGTCCGACCTGGCCCGCGAGCGTACGCGCAGCCGCGCCGCCGACGGCGAGTCCGATGCCATCGCCGGCCAGCTCGCAGCCATGGAAGCCGAGTCGGCTTCCCGCCAGGCGCGCATCGAAGAACTGGAGGCTGAGGCGGAAGCGCGTGAGGCCCAGCTGACGGCCGAACTCGACGCGCTCCGCGCCGCCGGCAGCTCCTCGGAGAACGCCGCCGAGGTGGTCTCCCTGGAGGCGGAGATCGAGGGCCTTCGGGGCACGCTGGTGAGCCTGCGCGGCCAGGCTGACGGGCTCCGCGAGGACGCCTCCGCCCAGAGCGCCCGTGCCGCGGAGTTGGAGAGCAAGCTGACCCGCGCCCACCTCCGGATCAGCGAGGCCGAGGTCGAAGCCTCGACCGCCCAGGGCGAAGCGGACGCCGCCGTGGAGCGCATCCGCAGCGAGCTCGAGGGGCAGATCGACCAGCAGCGCCAACGTGCGGACGGAGCCGAGGCCGCCGTGGCCCAGCGCGAGGCCGACATCGTCTCCCTCGCGGCCCACCTGGAGACCGTGGACGCCGAGCGCGCCACCCTCCGGGCCGGCATCGACGCGGGCGAGGACCGCGCCGGGGCGCTGGCGGACGAGTACGAGGCCCGCCTCGCCGACCTCCAGGAGGAGCTGGACGAGGCCTCGGATGCAGACGCCGAGCAGCGCGCCACGACGGAGCTGCAGTTGGATGCGCTCCGCCGCCAGGTGGACGAGGCGGTCGCCGCCCGGGACGCCGCCGCCGCACGCCTCGAGGTTCAGCAGGCGCGGGTCGCCGAGCTCACCGAGGCCAAGGACACCTCCGCCCAGGAGCGTCGGGAAGGCGTCGCCGCCGCGCGCGCTGAAGCCTCCGCCGCCCGGGTCGACCGGGACGCGGCCAAGGCGCGGTTGGCGTTGATCGAGGCGCAACTGCGCGAAGCGAAGCGGAAGATCGCCCGCCTTCAGGGTGAGAACGACAGTTTGTGGGCCCGCGAGGACTCCAAGATCGAGTGGAAGGACGCGGCCGAGTAGGAGTCCCTACTTGCTGACGTAGTCCTCGCCGTACATCGACTGGATCTGCTCCTCGAAGTGGGCGTACACCTTCGCCCGCTTGACCTTCATCGTCGGGGTCAGCTCGCCGTCATCAATCGACAGCGCGCGGGGCAGGATGACGAACTTCTTCACCTGCTCGACCCGGGCGTACTTGGCGTTGACGTCGTCGATCCAGGACTGGATGTCGGCTTCCAGGCTCTTGCCGCCGTCCACCAGCGGAAGCGAGACCGCGTCGGGATCCAGCGAGATCAGCGCCGTCAGGTACTTCTGGCGGTCGCCGAACATCACCGCTTCGCCCACGACGGGCTGGTTCTTGACGTCCGACTCCCAGTTCTTGGGCGCGACGTTCTTGCCGCCGGCCGTGATGATCAGGTCCTTCTTGCGGCCGGTGATGTGGAGGTACCCCTCGGCGTCGAACTTGCCCAGGTCGCCCGAGTGCAGCCAGCCGTCGATCAGGGCGGCGTTGGTCGCCGCCTCGTCCTTGTAGTAGCCCAGGAAGACGTTGGGCCCCTTGACCAGGATCTCCTCGTCCTCGGCGATCTTGACCTCGACCCCCGGCAGCGCCGGACCGACCGAGCCGTAGCGCGTCGCGCCGGGCACGTTGAAGGACGTCGGGCCGGTGTCCTCGGACTGGCCGTAGACCTCGCGGATGACGATGTCGAGGCCGGCGAAGTAGCTGATGATGTCCGCCGAGATGGGCGCCGCGCCGGAGACGCAGAACTTGGCCCGGCTCATCCCCACCAGCGGCTTCACCTTGCTGAAGACGAGCTTGTTGGCGACCTTGTACTTGAACCCGAGCATGCCGCCGGGCTCGCCGCCGCCGTTGGCCACGTCGTTGTACTCGGCGCCGACGCGCTTGGCCCACGCGCCGATCTTCTTCTTCAGACCGGTCGTGGTGGACGCCTTGGCGGTGATGGCGGCGAAGAACTTCTCCCAGATCCGCGGGACCCCGAAGAAGACCGTCGGCTGTACCTCCACGAGGTTGTCCTTCAGCTGCTCGATGCTCTGCGCGAAGTAGACCGCGCTGCCCGCCGTGCAGGGCACGTGGAGGCTGAACATCTGCTCGGCGATGTGCGACAGCGGCAGGTAGCTGAGGCTGCAGTCCCCGGGGCCGACGCTGACCACGTCCAGCGCGATCTGCGCCGTCCACGCCAGATTCTTGTGCGACAGCATCACGCCCTTGGGCGGGCCGGTGGTGCCGGAGGTGTAGATCAGCGTCGCGAGCTCACCCTCCTTCAGCGCCTCGACGCGGGCATCGAGGGTCGCGTCTTCGGTGTCGGCCGCCTTCGCGATGAACTCCGACCACGTCAGCACGTCGTCGCCGTCGCCGTCCTCCTTGGCGGCCCCCTCCATGAGCACGAGCCACTTCAGGTTCGGCAGGTCGGCCTGCATCGTCACGAACTTGGCGAGCTGGTCGCGGTTCTCGGCCAGCGCCAGGTGCGCATCGGTGTGGCCGGCGATGTAGGAGACCTCCTGGGGCGAGCAGGTGGTGTAGATGCCCGCGGGCGCGCCGCCGGCCGCCATGGTGGCGAGGTCCAGGATCGTCCACTCGGGTCGATTGAAGCCGAGGATGACGGTCTTCTGACCGGGCTCGAAGCCCAACGAAATCAGGGCCTTGGCGGCGGTCCGCACCTGTCCCACGTACTGCGCCCAGGTGGTGGGCTCCCAATTGCTGGTCCCTCGCACGTAGTACGCGGGGTTGTTCGCGCGGGTCTGTCCCTGTGCGAAGAGTCGAGAAACGATCGTGTCAGCCACCATAGGTCCTCCAAGGTAGCGGAGCATACCGGAGTCAGTCCGCGTGATAGAAAGCCGAGCGATGCGCGGCTTCTCGTTCCTTCTGATCGCGGCCCTCGCCGGCTGCATCGCCCACGCTCCGGAGTCGGTCTCCGGCCCGGAGACGGTGGTGGTGACGGGGACGGTTCCGGAGTGGCCCGTCAACGTGGTCGAGGACGCCTGGGGCATCCCTCACATCCGCGCCCGCTCGATGTACGACGCCGCCTTCGCGCTGGGGGTGCTGCACGCCGAGGAGCGGCTGTGGCAGCTGGAGCTGAACCGACGGGTGGGGTCGGGCACGCTCTCGGAAATCCTGGGCAAGCGCACGCTGCGGACCGACCGCTTCCTCCGCACGGTCGGCTTCCGACGCGCCGCCGAAGCCGCCTACATCGTCCTCGGGGATCACGAGAAGCGCGTCCTGGACGCGTACGCCGCCGGAATCAACCAGACCGTCGCATCGCTGGAGGAGCTGCCCCCGGAGTTCAAGCTCCTGCGGTTCCAGCCGGAGCCGTGGGTGCCGGTCGACAGCCTCGTGGTGACCAAGTCGATGGCCTGGCTGCTGTCGGGGAGCGCGTCGGACGACGCTCTGTACTGGCGGGCGATCCAGGAGCTCGGGGAGGAGCAGGCGGGGTGGATCGTTCCGGAGTACCCGGACGATGCGCCGGTGATTCTGCCGGGGGATCAGATGCACGACCTGCGGGGGCTGGCGCCGGAGTTGCAGGGCATCCCGCACGAGTTCGGCGAGGCCGCCCCGCCGCGTCCCCCGAGCCCGACCCATGGCCTGGACGCGTGGCTGGGCAAGGGTGACGACGTCGGCTCCAACGCCTGGGTCGTCCATGGCTCCCGCACCGACACGGGCGCCCCGATCCTCGCCAACGACCCCCACCTGGGCGTGTCGGTCCCTGCCATCTGGTACCTCGCCGAGGTCGACGCCCCCGACCTGCACGTCATCGGGCCGACGCTCATCGGGCTGCCCGGCTTCCCCATCGGCCACAACGACCACATCGCGTGGGGGCTGACCAACGTCGGCGCCGACGTCATGGACCTGTACCGCGAGCAGCCGGACCCCTCCGATCCGAGCCGCGTGAAGCGGCCCGACGGCTGGGAGACGCTGACCGAGGTGGTCGAGACCATCGTCGTGAAGGGGCGCCCCCGGCCGGTCGAGCTGACGGTCCGGATCGGCAGCAACGGGCCCCTGGTGACCGAGTTCTACGAAGGCGACTTCGACCCCGCGGAGGAGGTCGCCATGCGCTGGACGGCGCTGGACGACGGCGACCAGACGGTCACGGCGTTCTTCGGCGTGATGACCGCCCGCAACTGGGACGAGTTCCGCGCCGCGCTGGAGCCGTACGTCGCCCCCAGCCAGAACTTCGTCTACGCCGACCGGGAGGGCCACATCGGCTGGCAGGTGCCGGGGAACATCCCCCTCCGCCACCCCAGCTTCGATGGACAGCGCGCCGGTCGCGGCTGGGTCGCGGAGGATGCGTGGCAGGGCTGGGTCCCCTACGACGAGCTCCCGCGCGCGTACGACCCCCTCCAGGGCTGGATCGTCACGGCCAACAACAAGCCCATCCCCGACGACTACAAGCACGACCTCGGCCGCGCCTTCACCGCCCCCCACCGGGCGATCCGCATCATCGACCTGATCGAGCAGGGCGACGGCCGCGACGTGGCGGGGCACCGCTCGATCCAGATGGACGTGATCTCCCCCCAGGCCGCCGAGCTGGTCCCCGCGATCCTGGGGGCGCGCCCCGCGAGCCTGCTGGAGTCCCACGCCCAGGACCTCGTGCGCGATTGGGACGGCTCCCACGACGTCGACAGCGGGGGCGCGGCGGTGTTCAACGCCTGGATGTTCGAGGCCGCGGACGCGGTCGTGGACGCAGCCGCCGACGGTGCCCTCGAGGGGCGCATCTACGGCATGAACCCCCTGTTCATCCGCCAGCTCTTCGACGGCACCGCCGCACCGCTGTGCGTCACCCGGACGACCGCCGACTGCGACGCCCTCGCCGAGCAGTCGCTGACGCGGGCGGTCAAGCGGCTCAAGAAGGAGCTCGGCGGCGACGCAACGAAGTGGCGGTGGGGCGATCTGCACCGGATTCGCTACCACCACCCGCTGGCCTTCCTCCCGTCGCTGAAGAAGAGGCTCGACACCGAGCTGCCGAGCCCCGGCGGGCCGGCCACCGTGAACGTCGGCCCCTACCCGATGGCCTCCCCGTTCATCCAGACCTGGCACGCCTCCTACCGCCAGGTGATCGACCTGAGCGACTGGTCCAAGAGCTTCTGGATGGGGAGCCTGGGGCAGTCGGGGGTGCCCTACCGCGAGCACTACCGCGACATGGCCGAGCCGTACGTGGAGGGCACGATGCTGCCCATGCTGTTCGGCTGTGAGGACGTCGACCGGCACGCCGTCCGGACCCGCCAGATCCGGCGGTAACGATCCCTACCCGCGGGTAGACAGCTGTTGTAGGGTGCGCGCCATCAGGAGATCCCACATGCTCGCTCGACTGCTCTGCCTGCTGTCTCTCGTCGCCCTCGTGGCGGCCTGCACTCCTCCCCGCGGAGGCGGTGGCAGCGGTGGTGGTGACGACGACGACGCCGTCTCCAACGACGACGACTCCGAGGACCTGTACGGCCCGGAGAACAGCTGGTGGCACGCCAACGCCTCGGACGTGCCGGGCGATCTGGCGGGCACCGGCTTCCGCGCCGGCGACATCGCCACCAACTTCACGATCACCGACCAGTACGGCGACGAGGTGGAGCTGTACCAGTTCTACGGCAAGATCATCGTGCTGGACGTCTTCGCCCAGTGGTGCGGCCCCTGCCAGGCCAACGCCCCCCACGGCGAGGAGCTCTGGGAGGCCGGCGACGGCGACGTCATCATGCTCGCGGCCATGCAGGAGAACACCGGCGCCTCGCCCCCTTCGACCAGCGACGTCGTCACCTGGGGTGAGACCTTCGACCTGACCCACCCGATCGTGGCCGACGCCGACCAGGACAACCTCCCCTACATCGTCACCGGGTTCCCGACGTACGTCGTGATCGACCGGACGATGGAGATCGTGAACGACGACCTGTGGCCCTTCGACCAGGACTACGTCCTCAACTTGCTCTAGCGGCCCTCGCCGCCCTGGTGGCGGCAACGGCGCTGGCTTCCGATGACGAGGGTCCCCCGGACCCACGCGTGGATGTGCGCCTCGTGCACGACGCCCCCCACAGCGCCCTCGCCCTCGTGTTCGACATCGAACCCGGCTGGCACATCTACTGGAGCAACCCCGGCGACACCGGGATGGCGACCACCGCGCCCCTGATGCCCGCCTTCGACGTCGCGCAGTTCCCCGGTCCTGAGCGGTTCGTCGATCCCGTGACCGAGTTCGTCACCTACGGCTACTCCAAGCGCGCCGCGCTCTTCTTCGGGCTCCCGTCCACGGGCGTCGAGGGGCAGGAGTTCACCGCCGAAGCGAAGTGGCTCGCCTGCAAGGAGCGGTGCGTCTTCCAGACCGCGACCGTGACCCTGTCCGGCTCGGCCGCCGCGGGCGAGCTCGATGCGCTCCGGGCCCGCCTTCCCCGCACCGTCAGCCCGGCCCTCAGCTCCGAGGGGAACACCGCCGCGGCAGCCCTGGCGGGGGGCCCCTTCGAGCTCTATCCGTCCCCCGAGTTGGAGGCGCGACTGGTCGCGTTCCGTTCCACCGACGCCGGCGTGGAGTCCGATCTGAAGCCCGGCGACGCGGGCGACGCGGCCGCCGTGCTCAAGCGATCGGACGGCCGCTTCGTCCGGTTCAACCTCCCCCTCCCTGCCCCTCCCGAGGAGTGACCATGCGCCTGCTTCTGATCCCCGCCCTGCTGCTCGCCCTGTCGGGCTGCGTGCCCGCTTCCGTCGCCTCGGAGACCGCGTCGGTCGGCGCCCCCGCCCCCGACTTCACGCTGACCGACACCGACGGCAACACCGTCGCGCTGTCGTCCTACGCGGGCAAGACGGTGGTACTGGAGTGGTTCAATCCGGACTGCCCGTTCGTGAAGTACGCCCACGGCGCCAAGGGTCCGCTCAAGGAGCAGCCCGGGCGCGTCACCTCGGACGAGGTGGTGTGGCTCGCGATCAACTCCGGTGCCCCCGGCAAGCAGGGCCACGGGCTGGAGCGCAACCAGCGTGCGCGCACCGAGTTCGGCATCGACTACCCGGTGCTTCTGGACGAGGACGGCACGGTCGGACGGCTCTACGGAGCCAGGACCACGCCCCACATGTACGTCGTCGACACCGCCGGCACGCTGGTGTTCGCGGGCGCCCTGGACGGCGACCCGATGGGCAGCGGGGACAAGAACAACGCGGTGGACGCCTGCCTCACCGATCTGGCCGACGGCAACGCGGTCGCCAACGCGTACGGCTGCAGCGTGAAGTACGGCAAGTAGTTCGTCCCGTGCGAGCATGGCGGGTATGAAGCCGCTCCTGCCGCTGCTCCTCGCTGCTCCTCGCTGCCGCCGCGTTCGTCGCCGTCCCCTCCGCCGCCGGGGAACTGACGCTGCCGACCGGCCACCCCGACTACGAGATCAAGATCGGCCCGCCCGTGTCCCTGGAGGTTCCGGCGCTGCGCGATTGGAACCAGACACTGCCCCCGGGCGAGGTGGGGGCCGCGTTCCGGCTCATCCCCGCGGGCGACTTCACCATCACGAAGATCGAGACGACCCTGTCGGAGGTGAAGGGTCGCCGCCTCGAGCAGCTGACCCAGAGCGAGGCCGACCTGCCCCCCGGATAGGACGTGTTCCAGAAGTGTTGGTCGGTGCCCTGGGCGGGCCACTTCGTCTTCACCGTCAAGAACGCGCACAACGGCAGGGTGCTGGCCAGCGAGCAGTTCTGGCTGGTCGACGGCGCGAGCAAGATGCGGGCGATGAAGCGGGCCGTGGGGAGCTACAAGCTGTGGCTCGGTCCGTCGACGTCCGTCGAAGTCCCCCAGCCCAAGCACGAGCAAGACACCGTCTCGGCCACCGCCGGGGGCATGGTCTCGATGCAGCTGGAGGCGACGGTGGGCGAGGGCTTCTCGCGGGAGTACCTGGAGATCTCGCTGTACCGCCTCGACGTCAACGGCCGCACCCTGGAGACCCGATCGTCCAGCGCCGTCGGCCTCGACAACGACCGCTTCTACAAGTCGTGGCACATGAGCGTGCCGGGCCGATTCGAGGTCCAGATCGTCGAGCCGAAGGGGCCTCGGCTCATCGCGCAGGGGCAGTTCGAAATCACGCCGTGAGCGGGGACGTGCGATCATCGAGGGCGTGAAGACGCTCCCCCTGATTCTGCTCGCTGCCGCCGCCACCCTCGCCGCCCCCTCCGCCTTCGCCCAGCAATGCGTCTGCCCCGAGCGGGAGCAGACCGTCAACTGCGGCCACCGCGGCACGGGCAACAGCAGCGCGGAGAACCCGTTCATCGAGAACACCGTCGAGTCGATGATGCAGGCGGAGCTCGAGGGCGCGACGATGGTGGAGATCGACGTGCAGGCCACCAGCGATGGGGACCTCGTGGTCTTCCACGACGACGAGTTGGACGACCTCACCGACGGCACCGGCTGCGTGACCGAGCTGACCACCGCCGAGCTCCAGGCCCTCACCATCGACGGCGGCGGGACGATCCCCACCCTGCTGGAGGCGCTCGATGCACTCGACGGCGACGTGAACATCGAGCTCAAGGACAGCGACGTCAGCGGCTGCCCCAACCCGCCCGCGGCCGACCTCGCGAGCGCCGTGTTCCAGATCCTGGAGGCGGACATCAAGGAGCGGACGATCATCGTGACGTCGTTCGAGCAGGGGATTCTGAATGCGCTGCGGACGATCTCGGTCGAGGTCTACCTGGGCCGGATCGCGTTCAGCTCGTCGGTCGCTCCCGAAGCCGCCAACCAGGACATGCACGCGGTCATCAGCCGGTGGGATCAGCTGGACTCCACCGATCTGGAGGCAACCCACATCCTGAACATGGACCAGGGCATCTACACGGTGAACGACCCGCTGGACCTGCGCACGGCGGTCGACATGGGGGTGGACATGATCATCACGGACGAGCCGGACGAGCTGGAGGCGATCTTCGCCGAGCTGTGCGCCGACTTCGTGCCCGACCCCGAGTGCGACGAAGGCGACGATGACGACAGCGGCGACGACGACGACAGCAGCGAGGGCGACGGCGACGGCGACGGCTACTCCTGCAGCAGTTCCGTGATCGGCTCGGGAAGCGGCTCGGCGGCGCTGGCCCTCGGCCTGCTCGCCGGGCTCAGGCGACGGCGGCCTTCAGCGCGGTGAGGATCGTGTCGGGGTCCGCGTGGTCCCCGGCGTTGTCGTTGGTGTAGGTCCACGGCACGGAGCCGTCGGGCATCACGATCCAGACGCCGCCCTGCTGCCAGGCGTCCCCCTTGACCCCCTTCTGCTTGTGACCTCCCCGGGCGGCCCGAAGCCCCTGCGCGGCCGCCTTCGGGCCGAGCGTGCGGAGCCGGCCGCGGAGCATCCCCGCCGCGTCGTACGACTTCCGGCTGGGGTCGGTCCAGGAGCCGTCGAAGTCGGGCTCGGTGTCTTCCATGAACCAGTTCAGGTGCTGCACGGTGCCGTTGGAGACGACATGCAGGGCGGCGCCGAGGGCGCGGAACTCATCGGCCCGGGGGCTCAAGCGAGCGACCTGCTCGCGGCAGAACATTCATCCGTAGTGGCGGATCCAGACGAGCACGACGGGCTGGTCGGCCCAGAACGTGCCGAGGGCCACGGGTGCGCCGTCAGCGCCGAGCACAGTGAGGGGAGCGAGCACGGAAGCGTCGGACATGGCGGGCAGCGTACCGATCAGATCGGCACCGCGGGACGGGCGCCCGCAGCAGGCACGTCGGGGGTGTAGAGGCGTCGCTGCAGCCAGCCGCCGCCGATCAGCAGCAGCACCCCCAGCACCGCCCCCGCAGCCGCGCCAAACCCGCCCGGTAGGAACGCCTCGGACGGCAGACGCTCGACCCCAAACGGCGCCCACCAGCGGTGCAAGACGACCTCGCCGCCGAGGAACAGCGCGATCATGGGTGTGACCGCCCGCCAGTGCAGGTCCGCCCCGATCCGGCTGATCAGCACCGGCCCCACCAGCACCTCGCCCGCGGCCCACACCGCCATGGCGGCCCCCAGCAGCAGCCCCTCGCGGCGCACCCCCTCGAAGCAGCAGGCACCGAGCCCCGCGGCGATCAGAATGAGCCCGACTCCGATCAGGCGGCCCGAGCTGACGTTGCGGCGGGACATCGCCAACAGCACCGCCCCGGCAGCCGCCATGCCCCCCAGCCAGACGACCAACGAGGGGTTGACGTACGACCAGCCCTCGTAGGCCAGGGGAGCCGGGGAGAGGATCCGAAGGGAGTCGTCCAGGGCGCCGTAGGCGGTCGTGATCGCCGCCCACGGGCCCAGCAGCAGCAGGACCCACAAACCGGTGACGGCGAACACGCCAGGGTCCCACCGCAGGGTCGGCTCGCGCTCCCGAGTCGAGGCGGCGGGCCGGGACGCGAGCACGCTCATCAACAGCAGCAACGACAACACGGCGGCGAGGAGGGCCGCCACCAGCGACACCCACGCAAACGCCGGGGAGCCGCGGAGGGGCATGAACTGATCGAACCCCACCCGGGCGGCAATTCCCGCCAGGTTCATGGAGACCCACATCAGCAAGACCAGGCCGAGGCGGCTTGCCTCGTGAGGGCGGGCAAACGCCACCACCGCCGCCGCCCACAGCGCCGGCCGAACCATCCCCTCGCTGATCGACAGCAACCCGATCGCGGGGGTCGCAAACGTGGACGGGGGCGCAACCACCAGCAGCGTGATTGCGGCCGTGACCCCCGCGGTGCCGAGCAACAGGGCACCCCAGGGTCCGACGCCGATCGCGACGACGGCTCCGAGGATCATCCCCAGGACGACCCCCCAGTCCTGGAGCTCCGCCAGCCAGCCGTACTGCCGAGTCGAGTAGCCCAGGGCGTAGAACAGCGTGTCGTTGACCGCTGGGATGATGAACAGTCACGCGATCCGCTCGAAGAAGATGAGCGCGGGCAGCAGCAGCAGCGCCGCCCACCGGCGGGTGGGCTCCATCGGCCCATCGTAGCGGTCAGATCGGCAGCGCCGACCGGGCGCCTTCGTCGGGACGATCGGGGAGGTACAGCGCGCGCCGGATCCGCCCCCCCAGCACCAACAGGGCCAGCCCGAGGACCACGGCCACGGCGGCTCCGACCTGGGGCACGCGGAACGAGAAGCCGTCTGCAGCGGCGGGGTGGAACCAGGTGTCGATCGACAGGCGGACCAGGCTGATCGCCACCATCCACAGCGCGAGCACCCCGGTGACCGCGCGCCAGTGCAGGCCCCCGCCGATCCGGGCCAGCAACCCGGCCCCCGCGAGCACCTCGCCCATCGACAACAGCGCAATCGCACCCAGGAGCACCACGCCGTTGCCGCGCACCGCCTCGAAGCTGACCGCCATCGCCCCGAATGCCAGGAGCAGCATCCCGACGCCGACGACGCGCACGCCGTTGAGGTTCTTGCCCAGCAGGGCGGTGAGGGCGAACACCGCGGCGGCCAACCAGGTGCCCCAGACGACGAACGCGGGGTTCACGCTCATCCAGTGTTCGAACGACAAGGGGGCGGGGGTGGTGACCATCAAGCTGCCCCACAGCGGGGAGTAGATGCTCATCGTGGCCCCCCACGGAACCGCGGCGGCCGCCAGGAGGGCGCAGGCCGCCACGAACACCGGCCGATCCCAGTGCGCCGTCGGCTCGGCGGCACGCTGCTCCTGGGTCGGGGCGGCGGCGAGCGTGCCCAGAACCAGCAGCACGGAGAGGCCCGCACCGGCCCCGCAGAGGGCGGCGGCGGTTCCGAAGACCCAGTCCCCCGTGGGGCCGTAGCTGCCAAAGGCGCGCGGCAGGAACGCGAGGAAGCCGGCCAGGTTCATCGCCCCCCACAGGGCGCAGCAGCTGGCCAGGCGAAGCGCCTCGTGGGGCCGGGCGAAGACGACGATGACGGCCGCGAACACCGCCGGACGGGTGACCCCCGCCCCAAACCCCACGGCGTGAGCCGCCGCCACGTAGACATCGGAGGGGCCGACCATCAACGCCGCATAGCCGCCGGCCATCACCAACGAACCCACAAGGAGCACGCCCCACGGCCCCGCCGCGGTCGCCGCAACACCCGCTACGAGCGTGCCCCCGAGCCCGAACCAGCGATCGGCCTCGACGAACACGGAGCGTTCGGCGGAGCTGAAGGAGAGCTCCTGGTACAGGCCGCTGATCAGATCGGGGCGGGCCCCGTACCAGGCGAAGCGCTCGCAAAACACGATCAGGGCGAGCAGCAGGACCGCCGCCCAGCGGCGCCCCGGAGTCACCTCAGGCGCTCCCGCCGACGCCCAGGATCGCTCGCGCCTCGTCGGCGGTGGCAGGCTCGCGGCCGGCGTCGCGCACGCACTTCACCAGCGCCTCGATGAGCGCGCCGTTGTTGTCCGCCTTGGTGCCGTCGGGGAGGTAGAAGGTGTCCTCCAGGCCGGTGCGCACGTGGCCCCCCTGCTCGGCGCACGCGCGGTGCACGTCCCACACCTCGGTGCGGCCGATGACGATGGCCTGCCAGTGGGTGCCGTCGGACAGCTCGTTCACGAGCAGCGGAAGCCACTCGGCCTTGGCGGGCATGCCGGAGGCGACGCCCATCACGAGGCTCACGTGCGTGGGCGGCTTGAGCAGCCCCACCGACTCGAACATCGGGATGCTCCGCACGATGCCGGTGTCGAAGCACTCGCACTCGGGGACGATGCCCAGCTCGTCCATCTTCGTGATGAAGCGGCTGACCTTGTCCACGGGGTTGTCGAACAGCATCGGGGGCCACGCCCAGGAGCCGTTCTTGCGCGTCTTGAGGTAGTTCAGCGAGCCGCTGTTGAGCGCCGCGACCTCCGGCCTGACCCGCTCGAGGCAGGCCACGGGGCCGCTGATGTCGTTGCCGAACACGCCCGTGGACATGTTGATCAGGATCTCCGGGCAGCGCTCGCGGATCGCGTCGCAGATCGTCTCCACGACGTCGGGATCCCAGGTCGGGAAGGCGCCCCGGCCGGGCTCCTGCATGCGGAAGTGGCAGTGCACCACGGAGGCGCCGGCGTTCCACGCCTGCTCGGCGGCGTCCGCCATCTGTGTGGGGGTGACGGGAACGGGAAACCGCTCGGGGTCGGTGAGCACCCCGGTCAGCGCACAGGTAACAACAGCCTTGTCCATGGACGGATGGTACATTCGCCGCCCTTCAGGAGAAGCCATGGCGGTCCAGGAAATCCCGAAAATTCACGCCGACCTCAACGCCACGTTCCGCACGGGCAAGACCAAGCCCATGGCGTGGCGGCGAGCCCAGCTCAAGGCGCTCAAGAAGCTCCACCTGGAGAACGAACAGGCGCTGTGTCAGGCGCTGAAGGCCGACCTCGGCAAGAGCGATTTCGAAGGCTGGGGGGCGGAGATCCTCGTCACCTGCAACGAGATCGACCACACACTGCAGCACATGAACGAATGGGCCCGCCCGGAGCGCATTCCGACCCCCGTAGCGGTGCAGCCGGCGAGCTCCGAGATCCGACGGGATCCGCTGGGCACGGTGCTGATCATCGCGCCCTGGAACTACCCCTTGCAGCTCTGCCTCGCGCCGCTGGTGCCCGCGCTGGCGGCCGGCAACTGCGCGGTCCTGAAGCCGTCCGAGCTGGCCCCCGCGACCTCCAAGATCATCGCCAAGCTCGTGCCCAAGTACCTCGACCCCGACGCGATCGCGGTGGTCGAAGGCGGCGTGCCGACGTCCACGGAGCTGCTCGAGCACAAGTGGGACCACATCCTGTTCACCGGCGGCGGCAACGTCGGTCGCATCGTGATGGCGGCGGCGGCGAAGCACCTCACTCCGGTGACCCTGGAGCTGGGCGGCAAGAGCCCCTGCATCGTCGGCAAGAAGACGAAGATCGGCCAGGCGGCGCGCCGCATCATCTGGGGCAAGGTCTACAACGCCGGCCAGACCTGCATCGCCCCGGACTACATCCTGGTCCACAGCAGCCGCAAGGATGAGCTGATGGCCGCCTTCGAGCGGGCGCTGAAGCGGTTCCACGGGGACGACGCGCAGAAGTCGGCCGACTACGGCCGCATCATCAACGAGCGGCACTTCGACCGGCTCGTCGGCCTGCTCGGCGACCACAAGGTGCTCTTCGGCGGCACGCACGACCGCGACGACAAGTTCATCGCGCCGACCATCCTCGACGCGCCCGATCTGGACAGCCCCGTGATGACGGAGGAGATCTTCGGTCCCCTCCTTCCGGTCCACACCTACGAGACGATGGACGAGGCGATCAAGTTCGTGAACGATCGGGACAAGCCGCTGGCGCTGTACCTCTTCAGCACGGACGCCAAGGAGCGCGAGCGGGTGCTGAACGAGACCAGCTCGGGCGGCGTCTGCGTGAACCAGACGATCCTCCACTACATCGTGAACGACGGCCCGTTCGGCGGCGTCGGCCCCAGCGGCATGGGCGCGTACCATGGCAAGTGGGGGTTCGAGACGTTCAGCCACCGCAAGACGGTGATGACGCGGACCACGCTGGTGGACCCCGACATCCTCTACCCGCCCTACTCCGAGACCAAAAAGAAGTGGACGCGCCGCCTGGCCTAGCGCCTAGTCGGCGATCTCGGCGGCGATGTATTCGTCGGTCGCCTCGAACAGGGCGTCCAGCGATCCCTGAACCAACGCGCGGATCAGGACCGGGTCGTCGCTGAGCGAGTTCTCCGACCAGTTCGCCTGCAGGCGCATGGGGCCGTCCTCGGTCTCCAGCCAGATGTCGACCGCGTACGACTGGTAGATGTAGGTGTTGCCCGCTTCGCCGATGAACACCTCCGGTGTCCAGACCTTGGCGACCATCGCGTGCCGGCCGGTCGAGCGCCCGCGGTCGTCGACTACGTCGACCCAGCGGAAGTGCTTGTACATGTCGATCCAGGCCGTGTAGGCGGCGTTCGACTTGAGGACGCGGTTGATCGTGTGCAGCGAATCGCAGTCCGCCGTCGGCATGCACGCCGGGTTCGTCGGCTCCAGGAACGTACGCTCGTACTCGTCCGAGCTGGGCTCCGCCGGAGACTGATCGACCCGGGTCGCCAGCTGGGCGTGCAGCTCCGGCTCCCAGTCCGACCACGCGCCGATAGCGACGCCGACCATGTTCTCCAGGATCACGTCCTCCGGGAGGTCGTCACCCTCGGTGTCCGTCGCGTCCAGCGGCGAGATCTCGAAGGAGCGGTCCACCTTCTTCCCGTCGAGGTCCAGCTCGCCCAGGTTCTCCTCGAACGATCGGATCCCCGCCTCCATCACGCGGTGGTCCTCGTTGTCCCACTCCCGGAAGAGGTAGCGGGACAGCTCATCCAGATCACCCGGGGCTTCGGGCACGGTGCAGGCCGAGAGCAGCATGGCGAGGACGACAAGAAGGCGCATCGAGCTCTATCTACCCGATTCCGGCCCCGATGCATCGGGGATTCTCGACATCGCCCGCTCCGCCAACGCCGTGATCGTCAACGAGGGGTTCACCCCCGGGTTCGCGCTGACCGCCGAGCCGTCGATGACGTAGAGGCCGTCGTAGCCGTGGACCTTGTGGTCGGCGTCGATGACCCCGTCCTCGGCGGTCGCCCCCATGCACGCACCGCCCAGGATGTGGGCCGTGCTCGGCACCCCCAGGAACAGCTCCGTGAGCAGCGACATCGGCACCCCCTTCACCTTCTCGGTGAAGCGCAGGAGCAGATCCGTGGCCTCCTTCATGAACGCCTGCGGCGCCTCCTTGGGGTCGTCCACCTTCGTCACCAGGCCGCTGGTGAAGCCGGCGCGCCAGTCGCGCCCCATCCGCACCGACAGCGTCCCCTCCAAGGTCCGCATGTACAGCAGGATCTGGCTCGATTTGGCCCAGTCGCGCACGAAGAACGCCCGCGTCCACCGCACCGGCTGACGGAGGAAGCCGAACAACGTCTGCCCCAGGCGGGTCACCACGTTGCTCCCCGGGGCGTGCGGCAGCGTGAGCGTGCGGAAGAAGCCCGAGCCCGCCGCGTAGCGCACCGGCTCGATGTGGCTGTGGTCGTCGGTGTGCAGGATCGACGTGATCGCCACGCCCTTGCTGAAGTCCTCCTTGCCGCCGGGGACCACAACGCCGAACAGCGCCTCGGAGTTGGTCCGTACGAAGTCGCCGAGCCGGTCGCTCAGCCCCGGCAGCCCCTTCGGGTCCGCCTTCATCTTCAGCAGCAGCGGCATCGTGCCCATGACCCCGCCGGCGAACACGACCCGCTCGGTCTCCAGCACGCCCTGGCTCGTCTCGACGACGTAGCCCGACTCGGCCTGCCGCACCGCCGTCACCTCGGTGTCCGGCCGCACCTCCACCCCCAGCCCCTCGGCAAGGTAGAGGTAGTTGCGATCGAGGGTGTTCTTGGCGCCCACCCGGCAGCCGGTCATGCAGGCGCCGCAGTGGTTGCAGCCGACCCGGTCGGGCCCCTTGCCGTCGAAGTAGGGGTCCGGGACGGTCTTGTCGGCCTCCCCGAAGAACACCGCCACGTCCGTGGGGTGGTGCTGGCCCTCGCGACCCAGGTCCTTCGCGATCTCCGCGAGCACCTCGTCCCCGCGGGTCCACGACGGGTTCTTCGCCGCCCCCAGCATCTGCTTGGCGGTGGCGTAGTGCGGCTTCAGCTCGCCCTTCCAGTCGGCGAGGCTCCCCCAGGAGGGGGCCTGGAAGAAGTCGTCGTTGGGCTCCGGCAGCGTGTTGGCGTAGACCAACGAGCCCCCCCCGACGCCGACCCCGTGCAGCACCGTGACGTGCCTGAGGAACGACATCTGGAAGAACCCCTTGAGCCCCAGGCTCGGCTTCCACATCCACTTGCGGAGGCGCCAGTTGGACTTGGGGAAGTCCTCCGGCTTCCACCGCCGGCCCTTCTCCACCACGCAGACGCGGTACCCCTTCTGGGCCAGGCGGAAGGCGCTGACGCTCCCCCCGAAGCCCGAACCGACGATCACGAAGTCCCAGCGGTCGCTCATCGACGTGCCTTCCTGCGGGCGGCCTTGCGCCCCTGCTTGAGCTTGTAGCGACGAACCGCCTCGGCCAGCCCCGCCACCGCGGCGTCGTCGGCACCCATGCGGGACAACGCCTGGTCCAGTTCCATCAGGTACTCGACGTTCGACCCCGACGGGCCCTCGGACTCCAGGATCTGCGCGACCATCTCGCCCAGCGGCGCCCGCCCGAGCCAGTTCGGGTTGGTGGGGCCGCCGATCCAGACGATGACCCCCTCGATCTCCCGCTCGTCCCAGGTCGTGGCCATGACCACGTGGCGGGAGTAGCCGCCCTGCTCGCGGCGGTCGAGGTGGGCGAGCACCTCTTCATCGACTTTGTAGACGCGGCCCCAGCAGCGGGCGCCGGCCTCCTCCACCAGCGTGGCGACGCGGCCGGGCGCTCCGGGAACGCCCCGGTGGTCGGTCGAGCCCTGCCAGAATTGGCGGCTCCATCCCTCGATCCAGGCGTCCTTGGAGGCCTGGTAGGGGAAGTCGGGACGCCAGATCAACGAGCCGTAGCCGAAGACCCAGGCGGTGGGACTGGTAGAAGGGGGCATGAAGCGGCTGTTGGCTCCGTTGGGTGTCGTTGCCGTGATCGGCGGGCTGATCCTGGCACGGCACCGCCGGGATCCGGTGGAAGCCTACGGGGAACACGGCGCGGAGTGGATCGAGCACTTCGATCGGCTGGGCGCGCTGCTGGTGTGGCGGAGCAACACGGGCTCGTTCCTGGACTTCCTCAGCAACTCGGACGGCCCCTACCCGCCGGCACTGCACATCCTCACCCTCCCCTTCGGGATCGAAGCCGAGGCGGTCGTCTGGACCGGCCTCGGGTGGTGGATCCTGCTCGCCGTCGGCGTCGCCCTCACCGCCCGCGGCCTGCTCCCTGAGGAGCCGTCCGCGGCCGCCGCGGGAGCGACGATGGCGTTGCTGATCCCGGCCGCCCACGGCGCCGCCGCCCGCTACTACTACGACCTCCCCATGACGGCGCTGCTGTGGCTCGGGGTGGGGCTCATCGTGGCCGTCGAGAAGGACTGGCTCGCCGGCCTCGCGGGGGGTGCGTGCGCGGGCCTCGCGGCCGTCGTGAAGTGGACCGCCATCCCGTTCGCGGGGCCGATGCTGCTGGGCGCCGTGCTCGCCCGGACCAAGGGGCCGACCGTCGGGGTCATCGCCGCCGTGGCCCTCGGCGCGGCCGCTCCCTCGGGCGGCTACCTCGCCCTGTCGACGCACTCGTGGGTCGAGATGATGGGCACGTTCGGCCCCAACGAAGACCCGATGGGCAGCGTCGGCGAGGCGGCGGCGCGCAGCCTGAAGGCCGATCCCAAGCTCCAGGCCCCCGACCGCAGCGACCGCTCCGGAGGCCGCCTCGAACGGCTGCTCTGGTACGGCAAGTCGATCGTCGTCGCCGTGCTCGCCCCCGCCGGCGTGCTCGTACTCCTGGGTCTCCTGATCGTCGCCCGCGGGCGCGAGCTTCCGTGGCGCAAGCTGGCGTTCCTGGGGGTCCCCATCGTCGGCGGGCACGTCGCGTTTGTCGCCTTCATCGTGCCGCCGCTGGACGAGCGCTTCGTGATGACCCTGGCCCCCGCGCTGGGCCTGTTCGGAGCCGCCGCGTGGTGCGCCCTGGAAGGCCGTGGTCGTGCCATCGCGGGGGTCGCGTCCGTCGCCGTGCTGCTCGGCGTGGCGGTCGACTTCCACACCGGCGACGACCCCAGCCTCGACCCCCAGACCACGATCATGATGGACGAGCCGTCCGCCGGACTCGGCCTCGTCGGCTCCTGGGAGCGGCGAGGGTGGGGGCGCAGCGATCGCCGTCGGCCCCAGCCCTACCAACTGCGCGAGGACGTCTGGGCGATCGTCGAGAGCGTCTCCGCCCAGCGCGTGGGCATCATCGGCGCGCCTCTGTTCGACACCTTCGGCGACCGCTGGTGGTGGCGCTACCGCGCCCGCCTGGGCGAGGTCCAGGGCACCTGGGGACGGCAGGGCGAGCTCGACGTCGTGTGGCTCTGCGGCGACGGTCCGCCCCCATCGGGCCCCGTGGACGTGGTTGTCGCCGCCGACACCCGGGTCACGTCCATCGATCAGCCGTGGTGCCCCGTCGACGGCGACTGGGACCCGGGCCTCCGCGTCGCCGCTCAGCCGCCCCACGTGGGCGCCGTAGTGTGGCTCCCCAAGGGGCGGCGGGCTAAGGTCGTCCGGCCGTGACCACCGCCACCGCCTACTTCGACGTCGATGGGACCCTCGTGGGGACCAACCTGCTGCACCCGACGTTCCGCTACCTGACGACCCAGGCCTCCCCCCTGGACGGCATGAAGCGGCTCGGCAAGGCGTTGATGCAGGCCCCCCGGCTCGCCGCCGCGGAGCTGCGCGACCGCCGCGAGTTCAACGAGCTGCTCTTCGCCCACTACGCCGGCATGTCGGAGGACCGCATGGTCGTGCTCGCCGACGAGGTGTTCGACGACGTCATCAAGCCGCGCATCTTCCGCGGCACGGTCGACCTGGTGGAGGCGTGCAAGCGGGCGGACATGCGGATCGTGCTCGTCACCGGCGCACTGGACGTGACCGTCAAGCCGCTGCTGGACCACCTGGGCGTTCACGGCGCCATCTGCAACCGGCTCGAGTACAAGGACGGCTACGCCACCGGCAAGCTCCTCCGACCCGTCGTCGCCGGCCCCGGCAAGGCCCGCCTGCTCGCCGACGATGCCCGCGCCGCGGGCCACGATCTGGCGAAGTGCCACGCCTACAGCGACAGCTTCAGCGACGTGCCGATGCTGTCGGTGGTCGGGCACCCGTTCTGCATCAACCCGGACGGCAAGCTGGCCCGGATGGCGAAGTCCTGCGATTGGCCGATCATCGATCTGGAGCGTCACTCGCCCGGCGAGACGCGCCCCCAATAAGCCAATCCTGACAGACATCGGAAGTCCCCCCCCGGTCCGGGGTAGGGCCGGGACCATGGGCAACGCCGTCACCGAGACCTCCGTTGGAACCGTGCAGCTGCGCGACGACGGAATTGTGCATTTCGTCTGCGCCGACGGAGCCCAACTCGACGCTGACAACACCACCGAACTCTTCACGACCTACCGAGAGGTGGGCGGCGGGGGCCGGCATCTGGTGTTGAGTGACATCCGGGGGCTCCGCTCCTCTACGCCCGAGTCCCGAGCCCTCGCGACGACTCCCGAAGCGACTGCCCTGCACGAGGCCGCGGGGGTGATCATCGGCTCGAAGCTCACCCGCATGATGGGCAACCTGTTCATGCGGATGAACAAGCCCGCCTACCCCACGCGCCTCTTCAACGACGCCGATGCGGCCGTCGCCTGGCTCCTGAGCGTTCGGGAGCTCACCCGCTCCGAAGCGAGCTGATTTGCCCCGGACCCAGTCCGATCTCGATCGGCTTCGCGCCGAGCTGAGACTGGCTGAGGCGACCGCCGACGACCTCGACGTATTCGCCCGGCTGTTCGAGGCGCTCGAGGTTCCGCTCGCCGTCTGGAACCGTGCGCCGGACGCGAACGAGTTCGACCTCATCGCCTCCAACGAGCCGGCCGCGGCCCTCCTGGGCGAGCACGAGCTCGACGACCCGGACCCGCCGACGTTTGCCCACGAGGGGCTGTACCAGCGGCTGCGTCCGCTCCTGACCGCCACGTCGGCGCGGGGCCTGGGCGAGTTCAGCACCCTCGACGGCACGCGGATCTTCAGCGCTCGGGGGGTCGCCCTCGGCGACGGCATGGTCGGGGTCGGCTTCTTCGACGTGACCGAGCGGCGCACGCTGGAGCGGGAGCGGCTCGAGATGGTCGAGCGGATGCAGCATGGCCAGAAGCTGGAGAGCCTGGGCGTGCTCGCCGGCGGTATCGCCCACGACTTCAACAACCTGCTCGCCGGGATCATGGGCAACACGAGCCTCGCCCTGCTGGAGCTGCCCGCCTCGTTGCCGGCCCGCGAGTTGCTGGAGCGAGCCGAAGCGACCGCGCAGATCGCGTCCGAGCTGACCCGCCAGATGCTCGCGTACTCGGGGCGCGGGCGGTTCGTCATCGAGCAGATCGACCTGTCGCACCTCGTCGAGGAGATGACGCGGCTGCTCGAAGTCAGCCTCACGACCCGAGCGGTGGTCCGGTACGAGATGGCCGAGGACCTGCCCCCCGTGGAGGCCGACCCGTCGCAGATCCGTCAGGTCGTCATGAACCTGGTGACGAACGCTTCGGAGGCGGTCCAAGGCACCAGCGGGGTGATCATGGTGCGCACGGGCCTGGTCCGGGCCGACGACCGCTACCTGGACGGCTACTGGCTCGCCAACGAGTTGAAGCCGGGAGACTTCGTCTCCGTCGAGGTCTCCGACACCGGGCGCGGCATGCCGGCGGCGGTGCAGACGCGGCTGTTCGACCCGTTCTTCACCACCAAGAAGATCGGACGCGGCCTCGGCATGGCGGCGGTGCTGGGCATCGTGCGCAGCCACGAAGGATCCATCAAGGTCTACAGCGAAGTCGGCCAGGGGACGACCATCAAGGTGCTCTTCCCCGTGAGCCCGCGGGGGACGATCGCGCCGGCCCCAGCCCCTCCAGAGCCTCCCGGACGGATGCAGGACGCGCTGGTCCTCGTGATCGACGATGAGGACACCGTCCGCACCGTCGCGTGTCAGGTGCTGGAGCGGCACGGCTGCCGCACGGTCCACGCCGCGGACGGCGAGGCGGGGGTCGGTCTGTTCCGTCAGCGGCCGGACGAGATCGACCTGATCCTGCTCGACCTGACCATGCCGGTGATGGACGGCGAGGAGGCCTTCCGGATCATCCGCTCGATCCGGCCGGACGTGCCGATCATCGTGACCAGCGGCTACAACCGACAGGACACGACGACCCGGTTCGCGGGCCGCGCGACCGCAGGGTTCCTCCAGAAGCCCTGGACGGCTCAGGGCTTGATCCACGTGGTCAGCAACGCGCTCGAGGGCGGCGAAGGCTGAGCCCACCGCACGGCGGCAACCGAATTCGCTTGCTGTACACTCCGGCGTCCACGCCCTTTGGAGTGATGAGATGAAGCGTTTCCTGCTCGCGATTTCGATGGTGATCCTGGTGTCCTGCGGCGGCGCCGAAGAGGCCCCCGCGCCCGAGCCCGAGCCCGCCGACGAGCCCGAACCGGCCCCCGAGCCCGAGCCGGCCCCGGCCGCCGTCACCGAGGGCGAGGCGCCCGCCGACGAGGGTGAAGCCAACCCCCTCCTGGATGTCGAAGCTGCCACCAAGCAGGCCCCCGACTCCTACGTGGTGAAGTTCGAGACCACCAAGGGCGACATCCTCATCGACGTCACCCGCTCGTGGGCCCCCGAGGGCGCCGACCGCTTCTACAACCTCGTCAGCATCGGCTACTACGACGACATCGCCTTCTTCCGGGTCATCGACGGCTTCATGGCGCAGTTCGGCATCCACGGCGATCCCGCCGTCGCCCGCGTCTGGAAGGAAGCCCAGATTCAGGATGACCCGGTCTCGCAGTCCAACACCGAGGGCATGCTGACGTTCGCCACCGCGGGTCCGAACACGCGCACCACGCAGCTGTTCATGAACTTCGGCGACAACAGCAACCTGAACGGCATGGGCTTCGCCCCGTTCGGCAAGCTCCGCTCGATGGACGTGCTCAACAAGATCAACAGCGAGTACGGCGAAGGCGCCCCCCGCGGCCGCGGTCCCCACCAGGGTCGCGTGCAGTCGCAGGGCAACACGTACCTCAAGGCGTCGTTCCCGAACCTAGACTACATCACCAAGGCCACGATCGTCGAATAGATGGGCGACTGGGCCGAGGCGAAACCAGGAGGGCAGTTCGGAACCGCGTTCCGGGCCTGGGTCTGGCCGCTGGTGCTCATCGTCGCCTGCCCGATCCTCGCGATCTGGTTCTGGATCGTCGCGGTCCACCACGACGGCTCCGTGCTCGCCTACGCGCAGTCGGGCGAGTGGTTCGCCCACCTCCCCCTCCCCAGCGGGATCGCCGCCCTCATCATCGTCGTGTGGTGCGCGGTGCAGTACGTGCTGCTCCGGATCGTCCCCGGCAAGGAGTACCTGGGGCCGCCCACGCCGGCGGGCGAGCAGCCTCGGTACAAGCTCAACGGCGTCGCCTGCTACGTCATCACCCTGGGGCTGACGGCCGGGTTCGGTTGGTACGCCCCGACGTTGGTGTACAACCACTTCGGGGAGATTCTGATCACGTCGTCCCTGCTGTCGCTGGTCGGCTGCGGTTTGCTCGTGCTCAAGGGCACCAAATGGCCGACGACCGCGGACGCGAGCCGGTCCGACAACCTGATCTGGGACTTCTGGAACGGCGTCGAGCTCCACCCCCGCCTGCTCGGGGTCGAGCTGAAGCAGTGGATCAACTGCCGTGTCTCGATGGCCGGCTGGGCGGCGATCCTGGTGCTGTACGCGGCCGCTCAGATCGAGCGAACGGGGAACCTCGACCCGGCGATGGCGGCCTGCGTCGGCCTCCACTGCATCTACCTGTTCAAGTTCTTCTGGTGGGAGGACGGCTACTTCGGATCGCTGGACATCACCCACGATCGGTTCGGCTTCTATCTGTTCTGGGGACTGATGGTGTGGGTGCCGTCGCTGTACTGCCTCGTCGGGCTGTACCTCGTCGATCACACCGGACACCTGGACTGGCCGCTCGCGGGCGCCATCACCGCGTTCGGCATCGCCAGCATCTGGGCCAACTACGACGCGGACCGGCAGCGCATGCGGGTCCGCCGCACCGGCGGCGACACCACCGTTTGGGGGAAGAAGCCCGAGGTCATCGAGGCGACGTACCAGACGGCCGACGGCGAAGAGCGCACCAACCTGCTGCTGGTCAGCGGCTGGTGGGGCACGGCGCGGCACCTGCACTACGTCTTCGAGCTGGCCTTGGCGACGGCGTGGACGCTGCCGGCGCTGTTCACCCACCTGCTGCCGTGGTCCTACGTGATCTTCCTCGCGATCCTCCTGACCGACCGCGCCCGCCGTGACGAGCGCCGCTGCGCGGCCAAGTACGGCCCCGCGTGGGACGAATACCGGTCGCGGGTGAAGTGGCGGATGGTGCCTGGCATCTACTGATCCGGTCACACAGACCTCAAGCCCCCCGATGGGCATCCGATAACGCACGCGGGAGGGTCTCGTCCGCTTGCGCCGGCTCATCTACCTGCTCGTCATCGCCGTTGCGGCCCCCGCCAGGGGCGCCGTCGACGCCACGCTCGTCGCGAAGATCGACGCGACCGCACGCGCGGTCGGCTGGGCGGACTGGGACCGCGACGGCGACCTGGATCTGGCGATCGGGGCCGGCAGCGACGTCCTCGTCTATCGAAACCACCACGGAGTGCTCACCCTCGCCTACAGCACCCACACCGACGGCGTCTGGGACCTCGCCTGGGGAGACGTCAACGGAGACGGCGCCTCCGACCTCGCCATCGGCGGCCCGACCTCGATCAGCATCCTGATCAACAACGGCAGCGGCACCGGCTGGGACGAGTCCTACGTCGTGATGGAGACCGGCGCCGCAGCCGCCGTTCACGGAGTGGCCTTCGGCGACGTCGACGGCGACCAGGACCTGGATCTCGCCGCCTCGGCGTGGAACTAGGGCGCATGGCTCTTCCTCAACGAGGGTGGTGCGATCGGCTCCACCCCCCAGTGGGGGCCGTCCGGCGGCGGCGTCGTCGAGGACGTGGTCTGGGCCGACGTGAACCGGGACGGGTTCGCCGATCTCAGCGTGATCGCGGCCAGCGGACACCCCAGCTGGCTTCACCTCAGCGACGGCACGACGCTGCCGGAGGAAGCCTTCGAGTTGGCCCCGGGGACCGAGTCCACCACCTCGATCGCGTGGGGCGACTGGGACGGCGACGGGGACCTCGACCTCGCCCTCGGTGCCCGCGCCCATGGAGTCGGCGAGGAGGCCTCCCCCGCGACGGTGTACGAGTTCGAAGACGGTGGCCTCGTCGGCCTGTGCTGGAGCTCGGCCGAGCTGGACGAAAACGAAGGGGTCGCGTGGGGCGACAAGGACGGCGACGGCGACCTCGACCTCGCGGTCGTCAACGTGCATGCCCCCGACCGGGTCTACGAGAACGTGCCCGCGGAGCCCGGGAGCGCCTGCGCGCGAACGTTCAGCGACGAGTCCACGTCGATCGCCAAGGACGGCAAGAGCTACGACGTCGCCTGGGCGGACCTGGAGGGCGACGGCGATCTCAAGCTGGCCATCACCCGTTGGCCCAACTCGTCCGATGTCGGGGGCGATGTCGTGATCTTCGGGGGTGAGGGGCCCCGGGTCGTGGACGAGGACAACCTGCTGGGCGACAGCCTCTCACCCGACTGAGCGGTGGCCGCCGCCGACTGGGACGGCGATGGCGACCTCGACCTGCTCGTCGGCCGCACCGACGGGCTCGCGGTCTACCAGAACCTGAGTGGAGCCCTGGTCCTCGCCTGGGAGACCGACGAGCTCGATCAGGTGCGCGACGTCACCTGGGGGGTCTTCGGCGACGGCGACCCCTACCCGGACGTGGCCGTCGCCCAGAACGCGGGGCCCGCCGTCGTATTCGCCAACAGCGGGGACGGAAGCCTGAGCTGGTACCTCGACGTGCCGAGCCCGGGTCCGGCTGACGGCACCCGCGCGGTCGCCTGGGGCGACGCCGATGGCGACCACGATCTGGACCTCGCGATCTCCCACGCAGGGCTCTCCGTCACGGTCCTCCGCAACGACGGCGGGGGGTTCGCGGAGCCCGCCCTGTGGGAGAGCCCGTACGTCAACGCACGGAACCTCGTCTGGGCCGACGTGGACGGCGCCGACGGACTCGACCTGACCGTCGTGGGAGGCGCCGGAGACCCGACCTCCCTCTTCTTCAACGGCCCCGATGGGCTCGCGGTGGATGGCACGCTGATCGTCCCCGAATCATCGCGGAGCCACGACGCCGCCTGGGCCGACTTCGATGCGGACGGCGACCTCGATCTGGCGGTCACCAACTCGTCCCCGCCCGACCCGGAGGACGGCCACGTCGAGGTCTATCAGTTCCAATCCGGCACGCTCCTGGGCCGCTACTGGGCATCGCCCGCGGCCGCCCGCTCCGAGGCCGTCGCCTGGGCCGACGTCGATGGCGACGGCGACCTCGACCTCGCGGTTGCGAACGCGTACGGGGGCCCCGATCGCATCTACCGGCGAGACTCCGCGCTTCCGTGCGACGATGGGTTGAGGCCGAGGACCTCCCCGCCACGGAGGTCGATTCCTACGACGTCGCCTGGGCCGACCTGGACGGCGACGGCGCTCTCGAATTGGCGTTTGCCGGGGAGGGCGACGGGGGCGGCACCTGGCTCTTCGACGGGGAGCCGGGAAGCCTGGCCCCCGCTGCGCCCCTCGACGACGGATCGTACGACGACCGGGGCCTGGCCTGGGGCGACTTCGACGCCGACGGGGACTTCGGCCTCGCCTTCGCCAGCGAGACGGGCGCGCGCGTCCTCCACAACCTCGGCGACGGCAGCTTCCACCCCGCGCCGGTGTGGGAGGACGAGGTCGGGGGCCAGGCCAACGCGGTCGCGTGGGGCGATGTGGACGGCGATGGCGACGTCGACCTGGCGGTCGGCTACGGGGCGGACGTCGACGTGGGCGTGCGGATCTACCTCAACGATTCCGGTGCGCTGGACGCATCGAGCATCGCCTGGACCTTCGCCAGCGAGGCCGACATCACCGCCCTGGCCTGGGGCGACCTCGACGGGGATGGCGATCTCGAGCTCGCGCTGTCCAGCGCCAGCGCCGAGGTGCGCGTCTTCACCAACACCAGGGGCCAGCTCGAGGAGTTGTTCCAGGGCGAAGCGAGCGGGGATGCGGGCGCGGTCGCGTGGGGGGACGTCGATGCCGATGGCGACCTCGATCTCGCCGCCGATGGCGCCACCGGAGCCCTCGTCTACACGAACGATGGCGGCGTGCTCGACCCCACCCCCTGGGCCGCCAACCCGTCCGCCACCACCGTGCGCGGCCTCGCCTGGGGAGACAGCGACGGCGACGGGGACCTCGACCTCGCCGTCGGAGGAGGACAGGCGTACGGCCTCGCCGTCTACGACAACATCGGTGGCGTCCTGAACCCCGAGCCCATCGCGACGGCGTCGATCGGCTCGACCCCCATCCAGTCGTTGGCGTGGGGCGACTGGGCCGGGGTCGGTCAGCCCGTGCTCGCAGCCGCCACGTCGGCCCTGGACGACGCCGATCCCGTGTGGGTCCTGAGGCTCGTCGAGGAGAGTCTCGAGGTCGTCTGGGAGTCGGAACCGACCTTCGTGCGGAGCATCGCGTGGGCCGACTTCGACGGCGATGGCGACCTCGACCTCGCAGGCGCGTCCAAGGGCGACGACAGTGCGGTGTGGATCAACCACCGGCGGGACCCCTCGGGCCTCGCCAGCGAGGCACCCCAGGTGCACTTCGTGCCGGACCCGTCGTGGCCCCGGGCGCCCTCCGGCTTCGGCCAGGCCGTGCCCTCAGCGATGTACTCAACCTTCCCGCTGACCGTCGAGGTCAGCGACCGGGAGGCTGACTCCGTCGCCCTTCAGGTGGAGGTCGGCGATGGCGTCGGCAGCTGGATTCAGGACCCGGCGTGGACCGTTCCGGACCTCTCGTGCTCCCCTGAGGGGTGGGTGACCACCCTCGAGCTGCCCAACTTCCGGAACTACTTCTTCGGCCAGGGATGGCACCCGATTCGGGTCGTCGTCGTGCCCGCGCCCGAAGCGACCGTGGCCTCGCCCACGCAGCAGGGCCTCTACGGCATCACCAGCCCGCCCTACCGGCTGAGGCGCGACGTCTGTTGGCCCTACGACGCCGACGAGGACGGCTTCAGCTGCACTGATGACTGCGACGATCAGGATCCGACCGTGCATCCCGGCGCCGACGAGGTCTGCGATGGCGTCGACAGCGACTGCGACGGCGCGCCCGAACTCGACGCCGATGGCGACGGCATCCGGGAGTGCGATGGGGACTGCGACGACGCCGACATCGACGTGCACTCGGGGGCGGCCGAGGCCTGCTCGGACGCGGGCGACGTCGACTGCGAAGGAGCCGCGGGCGCCGACGGCCCCGAGTGCTGGAGCAGCGGATGCGGATGCGCCCAAGCAAAGGCGAGGGCCCCCACCACCGGCCCATCCGGCGGCGAAGGCCCTCGGCCCCTCTTTGCAGTTTGTGCGCTGGCGCTGCTGGCGCTCAGGCGGAGGCGCGACGGCGCCTGACCGCGGTCATCACGGCGAACAGACCCAGGGCCGCCAGCGGCGTGCCGCCGACCGGACCCGAAGCGTCGCAAGCGCAGCCTCCCGTGCACGTGTCCGGGCGCTCGTATTCGGGATCGTGTTCCCGCCCCGGCCTCTCCCAGGTCAGGACGATGCTGTCGCTCAGGTCCCCCAGGGCCACCTTCAGGGTCGAACGGCGCTGGCCCGCGGCCTGGTCGGGGGGCAGGCAGCCATCGTTCAGCCAGACGTAGTCGTTGCCGGGCATCGGGAAGTAGGAGATCGGGCCGGGCTCGGTGCCGGGCACGAGCTGGATCGTCGCGCCCCCCACGCTCCACCGCACGTTCCCCCCCAGGACCTCGTTGCCGTCGGCGTCGAGGGCGACCGCGCGCGCCCCCAGCGGGCTGAACGGGAGCCCCGTGCCGTCGTCCCCGCCGGAGTCGTCCTCCTCGGACACCCACGGGATCGAGTAGGCGGGGACGACCGACAGCGACACGATGTCCGCCTCGGGAACGGCGGTGATGTCCCCGGTGGTCCAGGAGTCTCCCCCCAGATCGAGGCGCAAGCGGACCGATGCCCCCTCGGCCAGGACCATGCGGACCGACGGCGCGAAGGGACCGTCCTCCGGCTGGGCGGCGGGGTC
The DNA here is from genome assembly GCA_024229515.1 of Pseudomonadota bacterium. GTDB lineage: Bacteria > Myxococcota_A > UBA796 > UBA9615 > UBA9615 > JAAESI01. Next base: position 82,521 of record JAAESI010000277.1, read on the forward strand.
GTCGTACAAGGGGACCAACTCGGGGCTGTCGCCTTCGATCGACTCGACCGTGAGCACCGCATCCCCGCTGTTGAACGCCACCGCACCCGCGTGATCGGGGTGGTACAGCCCCGCGTGCACGAGCACCGGCTCTCCCGCGACGACCCGCAGCGGCGAGGTGAAGGGGGCGGGCCACTCCGAGGGCCAGGGTGCGGTGTCCCCCGCGACCGCGCCGTCGGCGGCTGCCATCTCGGCGTAGCGGAGGAGCTCGAGGGTCAGCCCGTCCGCGTCGATCGTGGTCACCGTCACGGCGTCGGCGGCCAGCTCCTGGGTCGGATCGATGGGCAGGCAGTCCTCGCGCGGGGTCAGCGTGAAGGTGGCGTCCCCGACGCCGAAGGTGTGGCATCGGCCGTCGACCGTGACGTCGCCCGTCCAGGCGGTGTCGAAGCAGCCGGGCCAGACATCACCGCCGAGCCCCGAGCCGCCGTTGGGCTCGGCCTGCCAGCAGATCGTCGTGCCCGCGAGCACCGGGCCGACGTTCCGGAAGCCGTGCCACGGCTCGACGTAGACGCCGGACTCGGCGACCGAGTCGTCGTCGTCGCCGGGGTTCCCGGTCTGGAAGACGAAGATCTCGGCGTCGGACTGGAAGTACACGGGCGGGCAGCCGAGCAAGGTCACGGCGGCGGCGCCAGCGAGGAGCGCAAAGGGGGTCCGTTTCATGCCCCGCCATGCTCGCACGACCCGCGCCGGCCGTACGGGGAGATGGGGACCCCGCGGGCCTCCGGCGACCCGATGCCTACTGCAGCAGGCCCCCCGCCACGACGACGTAGGGGAACAGCGACTGCTCCTCGGTCTCACGGGTCGCGTCCATCGCCGCGATCACGGTCTCGTAGCGGACGGTGGAGTCGGGGGCGAGGATCACGTTGCAGGCCTCCGGCGGAGTCCAGTCCGCCCTGGAGGCGGGGGGATCGCACGCGACTGGGCGCTCGGCGCGCAACTCGACCATCAGCGCCGTCAGGGCCGCGAGGTCGTCGATGGGGATGATCTCGGGCTCGGGCAGGCGTTCGGACTTCCCGGTGATGGCGAACTCGGACTCGCTGATCCCAACGGTCAGCTCCAGGGGCGGCTCGTCGGGGGTCGATGTCGTCCGCACCGACGCGATCGACGGCATCGAGACGTCGACCACGGCCAGGGTCATGAACTGGATCGACGCCAGCAGGAACGGGATGAGCAGCGTCATCAGGTTCATGAACGGGAGCAGGTTGAGGTCGACGGCGTCGCCGGACGCGGCGCGGCGCCGGTCCGAAGGCTTGTTGGATTCGGTCATCTCGCAGGTTCCACCAGGGCGCCGCTGACTCCGACCGCAACTGGACCCCTGAGGTTCCCGCGATAGACTCCGCGCCCCATGCGCTCCCAGGACCATAGCCAGCATCCGTGCGTCGTCACGATCGACCACCACAGCCGCCCCCGCGTGCTGTTTTCCGGCGATCAGCTCGTCGAGGTGGACCTTCCCGTCGGCACGCGCGTCATCTACCCCAAGCCGCCGCTGGCCCCGCTCCCGGACGCCGACGCGGCGATTCGGTACGCGATCAACCACCCCGAAAACAGCGAGCCGCTGTTCAGCAAGCTCAATCCGGGGATGAAGGTCACCATCGCGGTGGACGACATCTCGCTGCCGCTGCCGCCGATGAAGCGGCCCGACGTGCGCCAGCGCGTGCTCGACATCGTCGTGCCGATGCTCAAGGACCACGGGGTCGAGGACATCCACATCATCGTGGCCACCTGCCTGCATCGGCCGATGTCGGACGTCGAGGTCCGCCGCATGACCGGCGACGCGATCTTCCGCGAGTTCTGGCCCGACCGGCTCTACAACCACGACGCCGAGAAGCCCGGCGGCATGACGAAGCTGGGCACGACGGACCACGGTGAGGTGGTCGAGATCAGCACCCGCGCGGCGACGTCCGACCTGCTGATCTACGTGAACCTGAACTTCGTCCCCATGGACGGGGGGCACAAGAGCGCGGCGGTCGGCCTGTGCGGCTACCGCAGCCTGCGCCACCACCACGATCCGCAGACCATCCGGCAGTCCGACAGCTACATGGACCCCGACAAATCCGAGCTGAACACGCGTGTCAGCCGCATGGGCCGCCTGCTCCAGCAGCACGTTGACGTCTTCACGATCGAGACGACCGTCAACAACCGCATGTTCGGTCCGCAGTTGGAGTTCCTCGCCAAGAACGAGGACGAGCTCAGCCCGCGCGAGGAGCTGGCCCTGAAGGGGCTGGTCAAGAGCCTGAAGATCCTCCCCCAGAAGGCCCGCCAGGCGATCTTCGAGAAGGTCCCGGCGCCGTACGGAGTCACCGGGGTGTTCGCGGGGGAGACCGAGGCGGCCCACGCCAAGACCTTGGACAAGTGCTGGGAGCAGTACCTCGTCCCGGTCGAGGGCCAGGCCGACATCCTCGTCACCGGCGTGCCGTACATCAGCCCCTACAACGTGGGCGCCTACCTCAACCCGCTGCTGGTCTCGGTGCTCATCGAGGGCTACCTGCACAACCTGTATCGGGGCATGCCGCTGGTGAAGAAGGGGGGGACCGTGATCGCGTTCCACCCCTGCACCGACAAGTTCGACCGCGACCAGCACCTGCCGTACGTCGAGTTCTTCCACAAGATCCTGACGAAGACGCGGGATGCGGAGGAGCTCCACCGGGACTACGAACCGGAATTCCGCAAGAATCCCGCGTACATCCAGCTGTACCGAAGCGGCCTCAGCTACCACCCCGCGCACCCCTTCTTCATGTACTACTGGGGCGAGAACGGCCGGCAGCACATCGGCCGCGTCATCATCGTGGGGGCCGACAACGAGTACGTGCCGAAGGTGCTCGGGTACGAGACCGCGGCGACCTTCGAGGACGCCCTCCGCATGGCCAAGGATGGGGCCCCGGCCGAGCCGGACATCGCCTGCATGCACGTCTGCCCGCTGCTGATGGTCGACGTGAAGGGCAAGCCCGAGCCGCTGCGCCTGCTGCCCGGAGGCGCGGCTTGAGCACCCCCCTGGACCTCAAGGCGACGCTGACGGGGAGCCGCCTGCTCGTCGTCGGCGGGACCGGCTTCCTGGGCAAGGTCTGGCTGTCGATGCTGCTGCACGGCTTCGGCGAGCAGATCGAGCACGTCTACCTCGTCGTCAGACCCAAGGGGGGGCTCGATCCGGAGGCTCGGTTCTGGGCCGAGATCGCGCCCAGTGGGGCGTTCGATCCGCTGCGTGAGCAGCACCCGGGGCCGGCGTTCGAGGAGTTCCTGCGCAGCAAGATCACGCCCATCGCGGGCGACGTCAGCGAGCCCTTCGCGGGCGTGGACGCGGCCGTGCGCGACAAGCTCGGCGGCACGCTGACCGCCATGGTGAACGCCGCCGGGGTGGTCGACTTCAACCCCCCGCTGGACGACGCCCTCGCGGTCAACGCTTTCGGCATGCAGTCGATCGTGGCGCTGGCGGAGGACCTCGGCGGCCTGCCGCTGATGCACACCTCGACCTGCTACGTGGCCGGCATGCGCACGGGCCAGGTCGACGAACTGGGGCCCAAGGAGTACCCGTTCCCCAAGGCCGACGAGCTGGATCGATCGCACTGGGATCCCGACCGCGAGATCGCCGAGTGCAACGACGTGATCGAGCACGTGCGCCACCGCTCCGCCGACGCCTTCCGCAACAGCCAGTTCCTCGCCGACGCCAAGGAGCGGCTCATCGCCCGCGGCGAGCCCGCCCGAGGCAGCGCCCTGGAGGACGAGCTCGCGCGGGTGCGGCGCAAGTACGAGGAGGCCCGCCTCGCGGAGGCCGGCAAGGAGCGGGCGAACTACTGGGGCTGGCCCAACACGTACACGTACACCAAGTCGATCGGGGAGCAGATCCTCGCCGACAGCGGCGTCCCCTTCTGCATCGTGCGGCCGGCCGTGATCGAGAGCAGCCTGGCGTTCCCACGGGTGGGTTGGAACGAGGGCATCACCACCTCGGCGCCCATCATGTACCTGTCGATGAAGGGCATGACGGGCATGCCCGCCAACCCCGACTCGGTGCTGGACGTCATCCCCGCGGACACCGTCGGGGCGGGGATGATCCTGGCGCTCGCCGAGCTACTCGACGGCACGCAGCAGCCCGTCTACCAGCTCGGCACCAGCGATTCGAACCCGCTGCCGATGTACCGGCTGATCGATCTGACCGGCCTCTACAAGCGCCGCAAGATGCGGAAATCAGGCGGGAATTCGCCGCTCATCAGCTGGCTGCAGAGCAACTACCAGACGATCCCGGTGGGGCCGAAGCGGTGGAACTCCATCGGCCCAGGCAAGACCCGAGACCGGGCCCGGTTCGCCTCGGGGCTTCTCCGGAAGACGACCGACCAGGTCAAGGTGCTGAGTCCCGCGCTCGAGCCTGCGGCGAAGCTGCTGGACGGCGTCGCCTCGACGATGGACGCCACCGACCGGGTGGTCGATCAGTACGTGCCGTTCACGGCCACCCACAACTACGTCTTCAGCTGCCGCAACACCCGCGCCGCGCTCGCCCGCGTGCCGGAGGAGCAGCGCACCCTCGTGCCGTGGACGCCCGAGGCGATGGACTGGCGCCACTACTGGCTCGATGTTCACCTCCCCGGGGTCGAGACCTACGTCTGGCCGGTGATCGAGGAGCGCATCAAGCGGCCCCGCAAGGCGCTGCGCGCGCACGACGACCTGGTGTCGTTCCTGGACGAGATCGCCGACCGCCACGCCCACGCCCCGGCGCTGCTGGTCCGGCACCCCGACGGCTTCTCCCGCACCAGCTTCGTGGAGCTGCGGGCCCACGCCCGCGCCACCGCCCGACGCCTCGCCGCCGCGGGCGTCCGCCACGGCGACCGCGTGCTCCTGGCGGGCGCGAACCACCCCAACTGGGTGGTCGGCTACTTCGGGATCCTGCTCGCCGGCGGCGTCGCCGTGCCCCTGGATCCAGCGCTGGATGGCGCAGACGCCGCGCGCATCGAGGACAAGGCCCAGCCCCGCGTGGCGCTGCTGGACGGCGAGGCCCTGGCGGCCTTCGGCTCGTCCCTGGGGGTCGAGCGGCTCGACCTGCACGCCACCACCGCCCCCGGCCGCGACGATCCGCTGACCGATCTCGTGGTCAAGGGCGAGGACATCGCCTCGATCCTGTTCACCTCCGGCACCACCGGCGAGCCCAAGGGGGTGATGCTCACGCACGCCAACTTCTGCTCCCTGCTGGCGTCGCTGTCCCGCGTCTTCCAGCTCGGCGCGGACGACCGGGTGCTGTCGGTGCTGCCGCTGCACCACACCTTCGAGTTCACCTGCGGGCTGCTGCTGCCCCTGTCGCGGGGCACCCGCGTCGTCTACCTGGACGAGATCACCGGTGAGAAGCTCGCCTCCACGCTGAAGGACGCCCGCATCACCGCCATGGTCGGCGTGCCCGCGCTGTGGCAGCTGCTGGAGCGGCGCATGCAGGCCCGGGTCAAGGACCAGGGTCCGCTGTTCGCGGCCGCGTTCGATGCCGGGCTGGAGTTCAACCGGTGGCTCGGTCGGACCACCGGGCTGGACCTGGGGCGCATCCTCTTCGGCACCGTGCACAAGGGGCTGGGAGGCAACATCCGGCTGCTGATCTCCGGCGGAGCGGCCTTGCCGGCCGAGACCCACTCCTTCTTCGCCGGCCTCGGCCTGCACCTCGCCGAAGGCTACGGCCTCACCGAGGCAGCGCCGGTGCTGACGGTCGACGAGGCCCGCCCCGGCGCCCGCCCCGGCACCGTGGGGCGCACGATCCCCGGGGTCGAACTGCAGATCGCCGAGCCCGACGCCGACGGCGTGGGGGAAGTGCTCGCCCGCGGCCCCAACGTGATGAAGGGCTACTTCCGGGACGAGGCGACGACCCGCGCGACCCTCGACGACGACGGCTGGCTGCACACCGGCGACCTGGGCCGATTCGACGGACGGGGACGCCTCGTCGTCGTCGGACGGGCCAAGGACGTGGTCGTCACGGCCAGCGGCGAGAACCTCTACCTGGACGACCTGGAGGCCAAGCTCGGCACCATCCCGCACGTCGAGGAGTTCAGCCTCGTGGGCATCCCCGACGGCCGCGGCGGGGAGCTGCTCGGCTTGCTCGCCCAGTGCGCCGAAGCGAGCGGCCACGACCAGGCCCGCGACGCCCTCCGCAAGGCGGCCCGCAAGCTCCCTGTGGCCCAGCGGCCGGCGCTGTCGTACCTCGTCGACGCCCCCCTCCCCCGCACCGCCACCCGCAAGGTGAAGCGGCGCGAGGTGCGGGATCTGCTGGAGCGGATCCACGAGACGACGAAGGCCGCGGAGCGGCTCCCCACGGTCGGGGATCGCAGCACGTCGGTCCGCCGCGCCGTCGCCCAGGTTGCGGGCAAGGACGTCGCATCGTTGAGCAGCAGCGCCCGCATCGCCGACGAACTCGGCTTCGATTCGTTGATGTGGGTGGAGCTCTCGGCCGCCCTGGACGAGCTCCCCGGGGGCGCCCCCAGCGCGGATGCGTTGACCGCCTGCGAGACCATCGCGGACGTGGAGGCGCTGGTCGCCGCCCACGCCGACCTGCCCGTCGTCTACGACACCGAAGTCGCCGACGAAGCCGACGCCGGGTCCGCGTTCCGGTTCCCCGCACCGCTGGTGCAGCCGCTCCGCAAGGTGCTTCGGCGGGGCCAGCGGGGCATCTACGAGAACCTGCTGGACGTGACCGTCACCGGTCGCGCGCTGGTCCCGCAAAACCGCCAGGTCCTGATCGTCTCCAACCACTGCTCGCACATCGACATGGGCCTCGCCAAGACCGCCCTGGGCGACTACGGCGAGCACATGGTGGCGCTGGCGGCGGCCGACTACTTCTTCGAGGGGCACCCCGCGTGGGTCGCCTACTTCGACCAGCTGACGAACCTGGAGCCGCTGGCCCGGGGGACGAGCTACCGGCAGAGCCTGCGCGAGGCCATCGCGGCGGTGCGCAGCGGCCGTGTGGTGCTGATCTTCCCCGAGGGCGGACGCCAGGGGGACGGGGTGCTGAAGGACTTCAAGCCGCTGATCGGCAAGCTGGTGCTGGAGACGAAGATCGACGTGCTCCCGATGTACCTGTGGGGCAGCCACGACGTGCTCCCCAAGGGCTCGTTCGTGCCGCGCGGGCGCAAGGTGGGCGCGAAGATCGGCCCGGTGGTCCCGTTCGAGGAGCTGGTCCGGCTCAGCGAGGGGAGCAAGCCGTCCGCCGCCGCGCGCACGATCGCCCAGATCCTGCACGCCGCCGTGCGCGACCTGCGGGACGGCTCGGCGCTGGACGCGGCCGCGCTGGAGTCGTGGGATCCCGACGCCGCGGCCGGGCCGGTCGACCCCCTCGCCGACCTCTTCGCCGAGCTTCGTGAGCGCTTCCAGCCCGAGGCCGCCACCGAGGCGGCGAGCTGGTACTTCAGCCTCGGTGGAGACGCGGGCCGGTGGACGGTCACGGTCGAGCCCGGCACCTGCACGATCACGCGTGGCAAGCCCGTCGGGGGAGCCGCCGACTGCGTCATCAAGACCAGCGCCGACCTGTGGACCCGCATGGTGCGCGAGGCCTACGTGCCGGAGGTGAGCGAGTTCGTCACCGGCGCGATCAAGACCAGCGACCTGAACAAGCTGCAGGCGTTCGCCGGCGTGTTCCGGCTGGGGCCGCTGTCCGTGGATGGCGACCCGAAGGCTGCCGGGGCCACCGCATGAAGATCCTCGTCACCGGCGCGTCGGGCTTCCTCGGGGCCCACGTGATGGCCCGCCTGGCTCAGGACGATCACGAGGTCGTGGGCCTATGCCGGCGGCCGGGTTCGCGCGACAAGTGCGTGGCGGGCGACGTGCTGGACCCGTCGACCCTCGAGGGGCCGATGACCGGCTGCGACGCGGTGGTGCACGCCGCGGGCGGGGTCTCGCACCGGCCGGAGGACAGCGACTGGCTGCACGAGGTCCACGTCACGGGCACCGAGAACGTGCTCGCGGCAGCGAAGGCGGCCGGGGTCGAGCGGGTCGTGCACGTCAGCAGCTCGGGCACGGTGGCCGTCTCGGAGCGCGATCGCGTGCACGACGAGGACTCGCCGGAGCCGTTGGCGGTCATCAAGGGCTGGCCGTACTACCGCGCCAAGCTGTTCGCGGAGCACGCCGCCCTCGCGCGCGGCGCGATCGTCGTCAACCCGAGCCTGCTGCTGGGACCCGGTGACACGGAGTTGAGCTCCACCGGCTCGGTCAAGCTGCTGTTGGACGGCCAGCTCCCGGCGGTTCCCGGCGGCGGCCTGTCGTTCGTCGACGTCCGCGACGTGGCCGACGCCATCGCCCTGGCGCTGGAGCACGGCACCCCCGGCGAGCGCTACCTGCTCGGCGCCGCGAACCTGACCCTGGCCGACTACTACGCCCGGCTCGCCCGCATCGCGGAGCTGCCGGCGCCCAAGATGACCATCCCGGCGGTCGGAGGGCGGCTCATGGGCTGGCTCCCCGTCGGCGTGAAGCAGGCGGTGGCGGACAAGTTCGGGGCCGACACCTTCGAGCTCGAGATGGCGTCACACTACTGGTACCTGGACAACGCCAAAGCGCAGCGGGAGCTGCATTGGTCGCCCCGGGATCCGGGCGAGACGCTGGGCGACACGGTGCGGGACCTGCGCAGCCGGGACTAGCCGGCGCCGGCGCTACTCGACGTAGCCGAGGGCCTTGAGCCCCTCCAGATCTTCCGCCGACGGTCCTGCCGAACCGGTGCCCGCGACGGTCCCGGCGAGCCGCCCGATCAGCACGGGGGGCCCCTCGCCCGCCAACAGCGCGTCGATCGCGACCGCCAGTTCCCCCGCCTCCAGCACCAACGGCTCGGCGACGGGCACCTCCCCGCGCCGGGCCGTAATCGTGCCCGTGCCGTCCATCGGCTCGACCACCGCGAGCACCGGGCCGGCGGTCACCGTCATCGACACCGTCGACCGATCACCCTCCGCCGCGCGGCTCACCGCGAACCCGGCTCGCGGGTAGGGAGCGCCCGTCTCGGTGGGCCACGGGAAGTCGTGCGTGTCCGGCCACCAGCCGACGCCTCCGACCTGGTCGAAGTGCACGACGTGTTCGCCCTCGCGGGCCGCCATGAACCACGCCCCGTCGAACCCCGGCAGCGCCTTCCGGACCATCAGCCGGTGCAGCTCACGCGCCCGCTCGGGGTGCGCCTTGAGCGCGTTGGCGGTCTCCGTCTCGTCCTCGCCCTGGTCCACCAGCTGGTGCCGCGGCTGGTTCTGCAGCGCCCGCTTCTGGGGGCGGCCGACGTGGCGGTGACGGAGGAAGTACTTGAAGCCATGCTCCTCCACGGTGCGCTGCCCCAGCCCGTACAGCACCCGCCCCCCGTGCAGCGGTTCGGGGTTCATCTGCGGCGCCAGCGCGGGCATGCCGCCGAGGGGGAGCCCCGCGAACTGGAGCACGGTGCCCGCCACCGCCGTCGCCGTCACCGGCGTGGGCACCCGCTCCCGCTGCGGCCAGCCGTCGCCCGCCGCGAGCAGGGGCACGTGCAACAGCTCGCGGTACAGCGACTGCCCGTGCTCGTAGCGATCGTGCTCCCAGAACTCCTCGCCGTGGTCCGACGTCACCAGGAAGAGCAGCTCGTCCCCGCTGCCTGCCGCCGCGTCCCACAGCCGGCCGATCTGGAGGTCCGACCACGCCACCACCGCCTCGTGCAGGTCGATCGCCTGCTGCTTGTCCGCATCCCCCATGTCGAGCCGTTGGCGGACGATGTCGAGGTACTGGCCCGTCTCCATCCCGTCCTTCAGCACGCCGTCGTAGCCGCCGTCGACGAACTCCTTCTTGTGCTCGGCATCCGGCCGGTAGGGGCCGTGCGGATCCATCAAGTGCACGACCAGGAACCGGTCGGCGCCGGAGCCCCGCTCCAGCTCCGCAATCGCCTGGTCCACCCCCGCGGCGGCGGCGTGCTGGCGGCTTCGGGTGCCGTAGTCCACGTACCGGTCGAAGCCCTGATCCAGGGCGCTGTTCCGGGGCGCCAGGAACGGGTTGTTCATCCACGCCCCCGTCTGCCAGCCGGCCTCCCGCAGCCGCTCCGCCACCGTCGCCGTCGACCGGGGCACGAGGCGCCGGTTCCAGTGATCGCGACCCGCCATCTGCCCCGCACGGTGGCGGTCCGGATCCAGCCCCGTCAGGTACGAAGCGATCGACGGAAGGGTCCACGGAGCCGGCGCCCGAGCCTGCTCGAACACCACGCCCGCGTCCGCGATCCGCTCCAGGTTGGGGGTCGTCGTGCGGGTCGCGTCCCAGGCCGAGGCGTGCGCGGCGCCGAGGGTGTCGACGATCACGAGGATTGCGAGCTTGCGGCGGGCCGGCGCACCTTCCAGCCGCGCCGTGGTCCAGACCGCCCGCGCCTCCGGGGATCGAGCGATGTCCCCCATCACGTCGCCGGTCGAGTCTCGCCCGGACGTCGCCAGTTCCAGCGTGACCGTCTGGCCCGCCCACCGGCTCAGATCGATCTCCTCGTCCCGCCAGTCCGGGCGCCACGACCCGCGGATCGAGTCCTTCAGCAGCTCGTGGGTCGTGCCGGAGGCGTCGGCGAGGCGGGCGGTGAAGCGGACCTTCTTGCGCGTCGCGGCGCCCTTCATCAGTCCGTAGCCGAGCGTCAGCCGGCCCCCCTCAGGCACGGTCAGCTTCGTCCGCAGGGTCGACGGCGCCGGGACGAGCACCCCCGTCCGCACCTCCTTGGCCTTGTCGTGAGCGGCCCCGCCGCCCCGGACCCGCCTCACGGCGGGGCTGGCTCCGGGCTCTGACCAGACCTCCATCGTCCGTCCCTCCCAGGCCGGCGAGCGCGTCGCCACGAGCCCGAGGTCGTCCACCGCCACGATCGCATCCGATCCCCGCGGGGCGTGGACCACGACCACCGCATGGGTCGCATCCGAGGGTGCGCGGAAGGAGCGGTCGACCCGGCGCCAGGCGACGGTGCCCTCGACCGGGCGCCAGCGGGCGGTCCGGGGCGTGTCCAGCTCCTTGCTGCCGTTGAGGAATCGAACTGACACCCCCGCGGGCTTGCCATCGTTCTGCCCCGGGCAGCGCACCCCGGACGCGGTCTCCCGCCACGTCATCGTGTAGCGACGCTCGGCATCGACCGCGATCGGCTCGCTCTCAAGCCACGCCTTGGCCCCCTTGGAGGGCAACTCGAGCACGCCGTCGGCGGGGGCCACGCCGTCGCCTCCCCGAACGCTCAGCACCCCGAGGGTGCCGTCGTCGAAGTCGACCCCGAACAGCACCTCCGGTTCGACCGTGGGCAGCTCGCTCAGCGACGCGGCTCCGCCCTCGCGATCGAAGCGGTCCAGGTGGTCGAAGAGGAAGCAGGGCGAGCGGTCGGGCGCGCAGCCGACGTCGGGCACCCCCTCGCTGACGACAGGCGCACCTCTGCCGCAGGCGGCGAGGACGAGCAGGGCGGCGATGGCGGCCCGGCTCGGGCTCATGGAGCGTCCTCGTTCAGTACGATGCGGCGGTGGAGGGCAGCAAGGGTACCGTGATCGGCCTCGCCGTCCTCGCCGTGGCGGGGATCGGCGCGCTGCTGACGACCCAGGGCACCCCCGGCGTGCCCCCGACCTCCGCAGGACTCGCGGCCGCCGCACTCTTCGTGCTCGCCGGCGCCGCCTGGCTGACCCGCCCCGACCCCGCCCGCACCGCCACGGCGCTGCTGCTCCTCGGCCTCGCCGCCGTCGGCGCCCAGGACGCATTCCGGGCCGGCATCGCCCACGGCCACGACGTCCCTTCTCACACCTGGGCCACCTACGCGACCTGGCGCGCCGCCCTGGACGGCGACCCGTTCCCCCGGTGGACCCCGTACCTCGGCCTCGGCCAGCCGCTGATGCAGTTCTACGGTCCGATCCCGTGGCTCATGACGTGGCCCGCGCAGGCGCTGGGGGCGCCCCCGGTGGAGGCGCTCCGCAGCGGGATGGTGATCTCCGCGGCCGTCGCCGCCGCGTCGACGTACGCGGGCTGCCGGTGGCTCGGCCGCAGCCCCGCCGCCTCCCTGGTGGGGGCCGCCGCGCTCGTGTTGGGTCCCTACCGGCTGCTCGACCAGACCTACCGATTCGCCTACGCCGAGGCCTTCGCGATGGCGCTCCTTCCGGCGCTGCTGGCCGCCGCGGTGCTCGTCGCGCGGGGCGATCGGGCCGTCGGCCGACTGGCGCTGCTGGGCGGGCTCGTGGTGCTCACCCACCCCGTCACGGGACTGCTGCTGGTGCCCGTGAGCCTCGTTCCGCTGGCGGTCGCGTGGCGCACCTCCCCGGACCGCAAGGCGTCGGCGCGGGCCTTCGCCGTGGCGGTGGCGCTAGCGCTGGGAGCGACGGCGGTGTGGTGGGTCCCGATGGCGGTCGAACAGCCGCACACGACCCTGGACCAGACCGCCCGCATCGGCCGCTCGATGGGCGCCCGCGCGGCGTGGCCGGAGGAGCTGATCACCCGGCAGGCGTGGGAGCGGTACGACCTTCGACGCCGGCACCGCGACGACCGGGCGGCTCAGGGCGCGGCCGTGCCGATGTACTTCGGGTGGGGGCTGGCCGGCCTCGTGATGCTCGGATTCGCCGCCTCCCGTCGCCGCAGCGGCGGAGCCGATTCGGAGGCTGCGGCCTGGGCGGGCGCCGCCGCGGTGGGGGCCGCCCTCGCGGTGCAGCCGACCGCCTATGCGCTCGACCTCGTCCCGATCTCGGGCCGGGTTCAGTTCGCGTGGCGCTTCCTCAGCCCCGCCACCGCCTGCGCCGCCCTCGCGGCCGCCAGCGCGGTCGACGGGTGGGCCCCCGCGGGACGAGAGCGAAGCGTGCTCGCCGCCGCCGCCCTCGCGCTGCTGACCTTCGACGCGGTCCCGTCCCTGGGCGCCCCGGGCCGGCTGCAGTCCCCGGATCCGTTTCTGGTGGAGGCAGAGCCCGACCGCTTCGTCCGCGTCGAGCGGATCGACCTGCCTCCCACCGACCCCGCCCTGAGGGCGGCCCGCAGCAAGGGACTCTTCCCCGAGTACGACAACGCCGAAGTGAGGGCCGGCTACAGCCGAGCCCGGATCTCCCGCACACAGAGCTCCGCGCTGGGGGTCCGCTGGCGCAAAACGCGGGATCTGGGGGAGCCCGCCTTCGCGACCCTGGACGGGGCCCCGCTGGACGTCACCTTCGACCCACGCGGCGAGCGGATCGACGTCGGCCTCCCCAAGCACGCCGGGGGCCGGCTCGTGGCCACCGCCCAGTACTTCCCGGGCTGGCGGGCGCGCGTCGACGGGGGGGCCTGGTTCGACCCCGACAGCGATGACGGACTGCTCGCCCTCGATCTCGAGCCCACCGCCCGCGAGGTTCAGTTTCGCTACTCGACGTGGCGTCCGTGGGACCGCACCGCGGGCAGGGTGCTGACCCTGCTCACCCTCATCGTGGTGGGGATTCGAAGATCCCGGCCTGCGGCCCCGTCGGAACCCCAGTAGTCTCACCCTGCCCCCGCTGATGCCGCTGTAATGAACGCTGTCTTCTACGCAATCGTCGCCCTCGCCTTCGGGTTCGCCATGCTCACTGGCTCGCCCGCCGAGGTCGGTCAGGCCGCCCTCGACGGCGCCAAGGGCTCAGTCACCCTCGCCATCGGACTCGTCGGCTACATCGCCCTGTTCCTGGGGCTGCTGAAGGTCGTCGAGGAAGCCGGGGGGCTGCGCTGGATGGCGCGCCTGATCCGGCCGATCCTCATCCGTCTCTTCCCCGACGTGCCCGAGGACCACCCCGCGATGGGCGCGATGGTGATGAACATCTCGGCCAACGCGCTGGGCCTCGGCAACGCCGCCACCCCCTTCGGCCTCAAGGCGATGAAGGAGCTCAACGAGCTCAACAAGGAGAAGGGCACCGCGACCAACGCGATGGTCCTGTTCCTGGCGATCAACACGTCCGGCCTGGCGCTGCTCCCGACCGGGATGATCGGCCTGCGCGCCCACCACGGCAGCGCCGACCCCGCCGCGATCTTCCCCACCACGCTGATGGCCACGGCCTGCTCGACGTTCGTCGGCATCATGGTCGCCAAGTGGCTCAGCCGGCTCCCCATCTTCGCCGCCCCGGACGTGCAGTTGGAGGCGGACGCGGAACTCAAGGCCAAGACCGACCCCGGCGAGCTGAAGGACCTGCTCCCGCTGGCCGCCTTCGGCGCGGTGCTGCTGAGCCTCGTGGTCGGCGTCTACCGGTACGGCGAAGCGGCCAGCGCCTGGATCCTCCCCAGCCTCGTCTTCGGGATGCTCACCGTCGGCATCGTGCGCGGCGTGAAGGTCTACGAGGTCTTCGTGCAAGGCGCCAAGGAAGGCTTCGACCTCGCGATCATGATCATCCCCTACCTGGTGGCGATCCTGGCCGCGGTGGGCATGTTCCGCGCCTCCGGCGGCCTGGAGGCGCTGGTCCGCTGGCTCGCGCCGATCACCGACGCCATCGGCATGCCCGGGGAGGTGCTCCCCCTGGCGTTGATCCGGCCGCTGTCCGGCTCGGGCGCGTTCGGGATCACGTCGGAGCTCGTGGAGACCCACGGCGCGGATGGGCTGATCGGGCAGCTGGCCACGACCATGAACGGCTCGACAGACACGACCTTCTACGTGCTCGCGGTCTACTTCGGCTCGGTCGGCGTCAGCCGCATCCGCCACGCTGTGCCCGCGGGCCTCGCCGCTGACGTCACCGGCGCCCTCGCCGCCGTCGCCGCGGTGCACCTGCTCCTGGGCTAGCCGCCGACGACCTCTTCGAGCTTGTCCAGGAGGGCCCAGGCCCGCCACGGCTTCTGGAGGAACCCCGCCAGCCCCTTGCCCACGAACGAGGACGTCGCGTCCTGCTCGTTGTAGCCGGAGGTCAGGAGCACGGGGAGACCCGGCCGGACCGAGCGGATGTGCCGGAACACCTCCTCACCCGAGGCGCGGGGCATCGTCAGGTCGATCACCGCCACGTCGATAACGCCGCAGTAGGCGTCGAACGTCTCGATCGCTTCCTGCCCGTCGACCGCCAGCAGGGTGCGGTAGCCGGCGCGCTCGAGCACGGCCCGCGCCACGTCGCGCACGGTCTCCTGGTCGTCGGCCACGAGCACACACAACCCCTGCCCCGGCACCGGGGGCCGGTCCGGCGGAAGCTCCGCGGAGATGGTCGCTTCCGCGCCCATCTCGGCTGGGAAGAGCACCTTGACGGTCGTCCCCTTGCCCTGCTCGCTGTAGACCTTGAGGCCGCCACTGTGGCCGCGAACGATGCCCAGCACCGCCGCCATGCCGAGCCCGTGGCCGGCCAGCTTGGTGCTGAAGAACGGGTCGAACATCCGCTGCACGACCTCGGGGCTCATGCCGACGCCGGTGTCGCTGACCTCGATGAAGGTGAACAGCCCGGGCTGCAGATCGTCGGCGAGCTCGAGGGTGTCGAGGTACCTCCGATCCAGGTGCATGGCGCCGACGCGGACCGTGATGGTGCCGCTGCGATCGGCCACCGCGTCGGATGCGTTGGTGATCAGGTTCATCACCACCTGCCGAACCTGCGAGGCGTCCGCGCGTACGGGCGGAGCCCCCTGGTCCAGGTCCAGACGCATCACCGCCATGGCGCTGAGCGACACCTGGAGCAGCTCGGTCATCTCCTGCACCACGCGCCCCAGATCGAGCGCCTCGACGACGAACCGTCCCTTGCCGGAGTAGGCCAGCAGCTGCCGCGTCAAGTCGGAGCCGCGGGCCGCCGCCTTCTCGATGCGGCTGACTGCGAGCCGTGCGGGCGAGTCGGGGGGGAGCTCCATCAGCGCCAGCGAGGAGTTGCCGAGCATGCCGACGAGCAGGTTGTTGAAGTCGTGGGCGATGCCGCCGGCGAGGATGCCGAGGCTCTCCAGCTTCTGCATGTGCTGCATGCGCGACTGCTCGGCCCGCGTCTCCGTCACGTCCAGGGCCACCGCCACGGTCCCGTCGATCGAGGCCCCGTCGGGACCCAGAACCGGGGAGATGTGGACCTCCCAGGTTCGCTCTTCGCGCGCCAGATCGAGGGTGCCGACATCGCCCCCCAGGGCGCGCTGGTGGACCACCAGCAGCTCCGATTGGGGGGCTACCCCGAGCACGCCGTGCAGCGGAAGTCCGGCCAGCTCCTCAACCGCGTCGAAGGCCGCCAGCGGACCGCCTCGAGCCGAGCGCATGCGGAGCTCCAGATCGGTCGTCCAGACCGCCGCCGGGAGCTGATCCAGGACCGCGCGCAGGCGCGTCTCGCTGCGCTTCACGGCGGCGAGCAGCTCCTCCCGTTCCCGGAGCCGACCCCGGTCGTGCTCCTGGCTGCGCAGGTCGTCCGCGAGCATCGACAGCGCCGTCTGCAGGACCCCGATCGGATCGTCGTCGTCCGCGAGCCCGAACTCGACGTCGTAGTTCCCCGCCGCCAGCTCAGTCGCTGCTTCGACGAGGCGGCCGAGCCGCGTGTTCCGATCGTCGGTCCCCATGAGGGGCTCAGACTACTCCGAACTGTTGGACTTCTGCTTCTCCGCGGCCATGCGGGCCTCCACCAGCACCATCGGCACACCGACGGCCGCGGGCCAGCCGAGCACCACGAACATGCCCCACTCAGGGACCATACCGGTGGTCATGAGGAACGAGCCGGCCGCGATGCCGACCAGCCACAGGACGAACCCGGCCGTCGCGCAGCCGGGGCCGATGATCGCCTGAGAAGCCGGCGCCTTGCCGAGAACGTCCTCGGTGCGGGCTGGCTTGGAATCGCTCATGCGTCCCTACCCATCGGTCGATATCCGCCGAGCCTGATTGAAAAGAGTGCCATCCACCACGCTGCCCACAGCATGTTGCTGAAGACGTACTGGTGTCGAGGCTCCCCCCCAAATGGGGCCGCATAGACCGCCCAGATCAGGAAGATCATCCCGAAATCGAGGGCTCGCAGGGACAAAGGCCGACTCCCGCTGCGATCGGTCTCCGGAGGCGATCGCCCCATGCCCAGCAGGAGCAGAAGCACCAGCAGCGCCCCGTAGTAGCGGCTCGCGATGATCCCGGCGAAGAAGATCGCCGCCCCGATGAGCATGGCGTCGTGCTCGTCGCTGCGCAGCATCGCCGCGATCGCGAGGAGCAGGAACAGCGCCCGCGTCGCCTTGTACAGCCCCGCGTTCTCCTCCAGCCGGCTGGTGCGGACCTTGCGGTCCTTGCGGGCCAGACCGGCCTGCCAGTCCAGCGTGAAGACCTGCTTGAGGCCGAAGCGCCGCGCGCCGCCCTCGTGCTCGGAGTTGTGTTCCGTGATGTTCGAGACCCAGTCCTGCCACGCACCGGTGCCGTACCGGGCGGTCGAACCGACCACCAGCAGCCCCGCCGTCAGCGCCGCGGCGCCCGCAAACCGGAGCAGGTGGGGCGGGATCGCGCGCTCGCGGAGCATGCGCGGCGCGAGGGCCACGACGGGGCCGATGATCAGCACGCCAGGGAAGACCCGCATGCAGGCGGCGTACGCGATCAACGCGCCTGACAGCCCGTGTTTGTCCAGCTTCCACGCCGCCGCCGCCGCCCACGCCGCCGCGAACCAGTCGAGGATCCAGATCTGCCCGTAGACCCGGTTCACGTTGCCGTAGAAGGCGAGGAACACCGCCAGGACGAGCAGGCTGCGGGTCGGGCCGTAGGCGCGGATGCTGAGCAGCAGGGCGCCCAGCAGCAGGAGCATGTCCAGGCCGATCAGGAGGGTCTGGGAGGCCGGCTTGTCGATCGCCAGGAGGTTGCACAGGGTGCCGCTGACGAGCACGTACGACGGCGGCGGGTTGTAGCCGCGATCGCCGAGGATCTTCCTCCACCGCTTGCCCTTGGCCTGGCGCCCGAACCAGCGGATGTCGCGCTTGAACTCGGCCCATCGGGCCTCGCTGAAGCTCTCCAGGGGAGCCTGGTCGCGCACCTCTTTGACCGGCACGAACTTGTAGGTGTGGAGGTCTCGGACCCGGACCACCTCGTTGAACCGGTGGGGCCCCTCGCCTCCGTCCCAGTCGGCGATCACCGCCTGCTTGTACAGGTCGGTGTAGTGCAGCTCAGGGAAGTACTTGCCGCCCAGGTAGTAGTGGAAGGTGCCCCACTCGGCGACCTGGCGGTCGTCGCCCCAATGCCCCACCCGGCCGTTGGCCTGGATGATGAGGAGCTCCGCTGACAGCACCGCGAGAATCACGACAAGGAGGACCCGCCAGCCCTCGGTTCGGGTCGCGCCGCTCCAGCCCACCAGCACGACTCCGGCCAGGGCGAGGCAGATCGACTCGCGCACGAAGCCGTCGCTGCCGAGCGGGCCGAGGTGCCGGCCCACCATCCCGGTGAGCACGACGGCGGCGATCACGAGGGCGCCGACAGCGAGGCGGCGCGCGAGGGTCCAGGCATCCATGGCAGGCGCTTCCTACCACCTCGGTACCCCGTCGTGTAGCCTCGGCGGCCGGATGCTGATCGACACTTCGACCCTGAGCGACGGCCAATCCCTCGACGCCGACGTCTGCATCGTGGGGGGCGGCGCCGCCGGCATCAGCATCGCGCGCGCCCTCGCCAACACGGCGCTGAAGGTGGTCCTGCTGGAAGGCGGCGGATTCGCCCCGACCGAACGCAGCCAGGAGCTGTACGACGGCGAGATGGCCACGATCTACCGCGAGGGCACCTCCCGCGCGGGCTACGACCGCACCTACGTCGGCCGGTCCCGGCTTCGCTACTTCGGCGGCACGACCAACCACTGGAACGGCTGGTGCCGACCCCTGGAGCCGTCGGACTTCGCCACCCGAGACTGGGTGCCCCGGTCCGGCTGGCCGGTCACGCGCGAGTTGATGGACCCCTGGTACGCCAAGGCGCGGGAGCTGGTGGAGATCCCGGAGTTCGAGGAGGACCACGGCTACGGACGCAAGCCGGACCGGCGCCAGGTCTGCCTCGCCGACAACGCCGACATCGTCACCCGGCTGTTCCACTGGAGCCCGCCGACGCGGTTCGGCAAGCGATGGCGCCAACCGGTGGTGGACGCCCCCAACGTGCGCCTGATCCTCGAAGCGAACGTGCTCCGGCTGGCCGGCACCGAGGGGCGTGACGCCGTCACCCACGCCGAGGTGCAGATCGAGGACGGTCCCCGCATCCAGGTGCGAGCCAAGCGGTTCGTCGTCTCCTGCGGTGGCATCGAGAACGCGCGCCTTCTGCTCCTCAGCGAGCTCGGCGGGGACAACGTCGGCCGGTTCTTCATGGAGCACCCCCACGTCTCGCACGTGGGGCAGATCGTCATCCTCGATCAGCAGGGGACCAAGGGGCTGACCGACCTGTACTTCGCCGCCCGCAAGGACAAGCGCGCGGGGGGCCGATCGATGGGCGTGTTCGCCACCTCGGACGCGTTCCAGAAGGAGCACCAGAGCCTCGCCTTCTGCCTGCAGCTGCGGGACCGCAAGAAGGAGAAGCTGAACAAGGTGGGCAAGGCGTTGCTGGAGGTCGGACCGACCGTCCGGGACCTCGGCACGGACGTCGAGGGGCACCCCAAGACGCCGTACGGCGGGCGCCTCTTCGCCCGCGGCGAGCAGGTCCCCAACCCCGACAGCCGCGTCACCCTGACGGACGAGACGGACCGCCTGGGCCTGCGCAAGGCGAGGCTCGCCTGGCAGCTCGGCGATCAGGACCTGCAGTCGATCCACACGTCCATGGAGGCGTTCGCGCGGCACTTCGGGAGCACCGGCATCGGGCGGGTGCGCATCAAGTTGAAGAGCCCGGACGAGTGGCCGAAGACGCGGGGCGGCGACCACCACCTGGGCACCACCCGCATGGCCGCGGACCCCACCCAGGGGGTCGTGGACGCGCACTGCAAGGTGCACGGGATCGACAACCTCTACATGGCGGGCAGCTCGGTCTTCGCGACCTCCGGCTTCGCCAACCCGACGTTCACAATCACCGCGCTGGCGCTGCGCCTCGCGGACCATCTGAAGGGGCTGCCATGAGCACCCGACGCGAGTTTCTCGTCGCCTCGGCGGCGGTCCTGGGGGGCGTGCTCGGCGCGTCTCTGGTCGGCTGCGGCGGCGGCGGCGATGTCACCCGCGTGCAGGCCGACGTGGCCGCGCTGCTGCCCGAGGGGGCGGCGACCGTAGGCAAGGCGTGGAAGAAGCTGGATGGCGACGACGACGACCCCGGCACGGCGCTGTTCGACGACCTCGCAGCCGCGGGCGTGGACGTGACCGACAACGCCGCCCTCGGCGCAGGCCTGCGCCGCTTGATCCTCGACGACTTCGCCCAGCGGCGGACCGCCGAGGTCAAGGGCTGGGTGCTGTCCGTGTCGGAGTGCCGCCTCTGCGCCCTCGCGGCGTAGGGCAGGCGGCAGGCGGCAGGCCTCGGGTCGACCCGACGCGGGGCCCATGTCCCGCGTGTTTCCCCTGATCCCTGATCAGTCGCAGGTGCCGTTGGCGGCGCCCGGCGTACCGAAGTCGTCCTGCGTGCCGAAGACGTTCGACTCGTCCGCGTACCAGTTGGTGCCGTCGTCGTTCGACGTCGCGTCGATGGCGCACGGGCTGAGGGACATCGACGAGCCCTCCAGGTCCGGCCAGTCGGTGTTGTCCCACTCGATGCTGTCGATCTCCAGCCCCTCGGGCGAGGTCAGCGTCAGCTCGTCGTCTTCGTTGCCCAGCGTCAGGTTGCCCAGGTAGCTGAGGTCCAGCAGGACGTCGCCGCCCGTCTCCTCGCCGAGGACCGCGTAGGTGCCCGCCGCGACGACCACCGAGGAGGTGACGACGAAGCTGTCGGAGCCGAGGTCGCTGAGCTCGAACCCGAGCAGGTCGATGTCGCTGCCCGTCGGGTTGTGCACCTCGAACCACTCGCGGTCGGTGTCGCTGCCGTTGGGGTCGCGGAAGACCTCCGTGATGATCAGCGAGCCGACGCCCGCGCCGCTGTTGGGGATGGTGCAGGTGACGTTGTCCGCGCCGGGGGTCCCGGTGCCTTCGCCGGGGCCGAAGGGATCGGCGAAGGCGGGGCACCAGCTGCTGGCATTGTCGTTGTCGGCGGCGTTGGAGAAGATCGGGTCGAGGTTCATCGAGGCGCCGCCCTGCGTCACCCACCCGGCGCTGATGTCCCAGGCGACGGAGTCGATGATCTCGCCGAGCGGATTCACGAGGACGAGCTCGTCGGCACCGTTGCTCAGGCTCAGGTCGGAGCCGTACTCAAAGTCGAGCGTGACGCCCCCGTTGAGGCCCGTGTCGGCGGTCGCGCCGAGCACGATGTAGGCGCCCGCGGGCAC
The DNA here is from genome assembly GCA_024229515.1 of Pseudomonadota bacterium. Lineage (GTDB taxonomy): Bacteria > Myxococcota_A > UBA796 > UBA9615 > UBA9615 > JAAESI01. The sequence continues at coordinate 103,679 of JAAESI010000277.1, forward strand.
GATGACGCTGTCGCCGAGCCAGAGCTGGTCCGACTCGTCGTCTCGCAGGAGCCAACCGTTCAGGTCGATGTCGGTGCTGCCCACGTTGAAGATCTCGAACCACTCCTGGTCGGTGTCGGGGCCGGCCGCGTCGTTGAAGATCTCGGTGACGAAGACCACGCCTTCGCAGTCGGGGGTGCTGGTGTCGCAGTCGTTGTCGAGGCCGTCGCAGGCGGCCTCGCTGCCGCCGGGCACCGCGTCGGCGCTGCCGTCGTTGCAGTCGGTGTCGCACGCGTAGGCGCCGTCGTTGTCGAAGTCGGCCTCCAGCACCGCGTTGAGCCGCTGCGGGTAGAAGGCGGTCGACACCGGAGCGATGAGGTCCGCGCCCGCGGGGATGGCGTCCGCGCCGGCGGAGATCGGGTTGACCCGCGCGCCCAGGGAGAAGACCTCGATGGTGCTGGGGGGCACGTCGAACTCGTACTCGACCTCGGCCGTCCACCAGACCACGAAGGCGTAGTAGGTGCCGCCGACCAGCTCGATGTCGAGCTGCGGGGAGCTGTGCCAGGTCATCGCGTCGGCATCGGCCGAGGCGACGGTCGAGGTGACCGCGGTCTCCAGGGTGTAGCCCTCGGTCGGGTGCGTGGAGCTGTAGACGATCCAGGTCAGGGTCTCGCCCTCGGCGACGCTGAGCCGCTGCTCGAAGGACTCCAGGGTCGTGCTCGCATCGATCCGGTAGGCGTTGCCGCGGGCTCGATCGGGGCCGGAGAAGGTGTCCGTGCCGTTGGCCGACTGGTACGCGAGGCCGGCGGCGTCGAGTTCGCCGTTGCAGTTGTCGTCCACGCCGTTGCACTGCTCCGGGGAGTCCGGGGAGATGGAGTCATCGGTGTCGTCGCAGTCGTCCCCGCAGAGGGTGAAACCGTCGCTGTCGCCGTCCTCATCCTCATCCGTGAGGGGGTCGCAGTCGTCGTCCACGCCGTCGTTGCAGAGCTCGTGGGCACCCGGGAAGACCGTGTCCTGATTGTCGTCGCAGTCCCCTTCGCAGGGGCTGAAGCTGTCGCCGTCGGTGTCGGTCTCGTCGCCGCCGAGTTGGCCGTCGCAGTCGGTGTCGACGCCGTCGCAGCCCTCCGCCGCACCCGGGAAGATCGTGTTGTCCTCGGGCTCGCAGTCCTCGTCATCGGGCGAGCCGTCACCGTCGGTGTCGAGGGGGGCGCTGTCGTCGTCGTCGCCGGAGTCGTCGTCGTCGGTGGCGTCGTCGTCGTCGGTGGCGTCGTCGTCGTCGTCATCGTCGGCGAGCGCGGAGTCGTCGTCGTCATCGGGGCAGCCCGTGACGGCAAGGGCGAGCGCGAGCGCGAGCAGGGTGCGAAGCAGGGCGAGCTTGTTCATGGATCCTCCGTGCCGGTGGCCGCGCGAAAATACCGAAGTCCCAAGCGGGCGCAAGGTTTGGAAATAAAAGAAAAAAGCTGAACGGGGCAGTCCGGCCCGCCGGGTGGTTCGTACCTCTGCTGGACCCCACTCCCGGGGTCTCGGGGAGCGGCAGCGTTAGACTCTCGGTATGTCCACCGTTGTCGCTCCCCGCCCTCCCCGCACCCGACGGGCCGCTGCCGTGGCCGTGGACGGCTTCTTCGGGAGCCTCTCGACGTTGGGCCGCTTCACGCCCCTGTCCCGCCCCGGGGCCCATGGGGTCGAGCGTCTCAAGGACATCCCCTACACCGATTCGGGCGAACGACATCACCTGCTGGATGTCTGGCGGCGGCCCGAACACGCCGACGCGGGCCGCCCCTGCGTGCTGTACGTCCACGGCGGCGCCTTCCAGTCCCTGTCCAAGGACTCCCACTGGATCATGGCGCTGGCGTTCGCCCGCGTCGGGTACGTGGTCTTCAACATCAACTACCGGCTCGCCCCCACGCACCCCTTCCCAGCCGCGCTGGAGGACGTCTGCGCGGCGGCCCGCTGGGTCCACGAACACGCGGCGGAGTACGGCGGGGACCCGGCCCGATTCATCTTCGGGGGCGAATCCGCGGGGGCCAACCTGGTCACCTCGCTGGCGGTCTGCGCGAGCTGGCAGCGGCCCGAGGAGTACGCCCAACGGGTCTGGGATTCGGGGCTCGCCCCCACCGCCGTCAACGCCTCCTGCGGCGTGCTTCAAGTCAGCGACTCGGCGAGGTTCGCGCGCAAGCGGAAGCTGCCGTGGATCGTGAACGCGCGGATCCTCGATGTGGAGGACTGCTACCTGCCCCACGGGCCCCGGGAGCTGGCCGATCCGCTGCTGCTGCTGGAGGCCGACCACACCCCGGAGCGGCCGCTGCCGCCCTTCTTCCTGCCGGTCGGGACCGCCGACCCGCTGCTGGACGACACCCGGCGGATGGCCGCTGCGTTGGAGCGCCGGGGGGTGCACCACGAGGCGCACTACTTCAAGGGCGAGCCCCACGCGTTCGACGCGCTGATCTTCCGCAAGAACGCGCGGCGGTGCTGGCAGGCGCGGTTCGAGTTCCTCGACCGGGTGCTCGGCAGCTAGAACTCGTAGTCGACCGACTGCTCTTCGATGTGCACCCAGATCTCCCCGGCGCCGGCCCCGTAGGAGTCGTGCCAGGCGTCCTGCAGCGGGGTCAGGTCGTACTCGAGCGGCTCGGTGATGTAGGCCTCGCACGGGTCGGGGGTGCCCGTGTGGCTCAGCCCGAGCCAGACTTGCACCGGCTCGGACTCGGCGAAGGTGCCGTCGAAGCAAAGGACGAAGAAGTGGTCCTCGCAGCCGCCGCTGTAGCCCACCTCCAGGGTGAGCAGGTCCCCGTCGATCGTCGCGCTCGCCACGTCCGTGGCCTGCGTCGACGGCGGCGGTCCGTCGGGGCAGAGGCCCAGCAGGTTGTCGGCGGTGGCGTCGTCGTCGTCGACCGCCGCGGTGGCGTCGTCGTCGTCGTCGTCGCCCCCACCGAGGCTCGGCGCACACGCCACGAGGGCCAGGGCGAACAGCCAGGGGTGGGCGGGAACGTTCATGGAGTCTCCTTGGGCGGCGGCGGCACCTGATCCGGCGTGCGTCCCGAGCGGGCCCACGCCTCCGCGGCCCGCTCCGGCATCCCGATCATCTCCCATCGAACCGCGACCCAGGCCCAGAGTTCACGATCCGTCTCGCCGTAGTCGGCCGCCTGCTCGTAGTACTCGAGCGCCTGGACGACGTCACCGGCCTCGAGCGCGGCTTCGGCCTGGAAGTAGAGCTCCCGATGCCCCAGGCCGTCGAGGTTGATGGCGGCGAGCCCCACCGTGGCCGCGAACCACAGCCCCACAAACACCGCCACGGTGCCCACGCCGGCGGCGATCCGCTGCCGCGGGTGGCGCGCGCCCACGACGAAGCCGAGCAGCGCGCCCATCCCCCAGCCGCCCGCGTGGGCGGCGTTGGCGACCCCCATGATCCCGGTCACGTCGAGCACGATCGCCAAGAAGAACCACCCCACCAGCAGGGTCTCCGTCGAGCGATCGAGGGTGCCGAGGAAGCGCGGGTCGCGCGCCTTGAGGACCTGGAGCAGGCCGAAGAAGCCGTACAGGACACCGCTGATGCCCAGGCCGCCGTTGAAGAGGATGTACTCCGCGGCCGACGACGCCGCCGCCGTGAGCACGACGAGCCCGGCCAGCGCCGCGCTCCCCAGCCGCTCCTCCAGCACCGTGCCGAAGCGCCAGACCCAGTAGAGGTTGAACGCGAGGTGGAAGATCCCCAGGTGCGGGAGCATCGAGGTGACGAGCCGCCACGGCTCGGTGTGAAACGCAGACGCCTCCACCGCCAGGGGGTCGGCGGCGGACGGGTTGGCCCAGAACACCGCCGTGACGATCACCGACAGCACCATCGCCCCGCCCGTGACCGGGTAGTCGGGGAGCTTCGACAGGTGAGGGGGCCGCATCACGGAGGCGGCGGTCATAGCACGCGGTCTCGGCGTGTCCCTATGATCGCGCGGTGGACCGCGACGCCTCCAACCTCATCCTCGTCTGCGGGCTCGCGCTCACGCTCGTGGTGCTGTGGTCGTGGAAGCTGCAGCCGATGCACGGCGAGGCTACGGCCACCGATCGGCCGATCGAGGTGGAGCAGGACGGCTACGTGCACTCGGACTCGTGCCGGAGCTGCCACCCCGACCAGTACGCCTCCTGGGGAGCGTCGTTCCACAAGACCATGACCCAGAGGGCGTCCTCGAAGTCCGTGCTGGGTGACTTCGACGGCACGAAGCTGACCCTCTTCGGGGACGTGCTCGACCTCAGCCGGGACGGCGAACGCTTCCTCGTCAGTCAGAACGGCCTCCCCCCTCGGCCGGTGGTGATGACCACGGGCTCGCACCACATGCAGGTCTACTGGCTCCCCGCCGCGGGACCCGACCGCACCGTGGAGCCGATGCCGTTCGTCTGGCTGCTGGACGAGCAGCGTTGGATCCCGTCCAACAGCTCGTCCAGCAGCCGCCGATGGAGAGCAAGGACCCGGAGACGGGGCGCTGGAACCAGGACTGCATCCGCTGCCACGCCACCCACGGGATTCCCCAAATCACCGACGAGGGGGTCGACACCACGGTCGGTGAGCTGGGCATCGCGTGCGAGGCCTGCCACGGCCCCGGCGCCGAGCACATCGCCGCCAACAGCGCCCCCTCCCGCCGCTACCTCGAGCACCTCGGGGCGAACGACGGCGACCCCACGATGGTGAACCCCGACCGCCTGGACTCGGATCGGAGCGCGCAGGTCTGCGGCAACTGCCACGGCCTCGCGATCTTCCAGGAGCCCGCGGACATGAAGGAGTGGATGACCGGGGGCTACAAGTTCCGGCCCGGGGATGACCTCCAGGCCGTGCGTCACGTGCTCGAGGTCGACTACGACGACCCCGTCGTCAAGCGCGTGCTGAAGGACCAGCCCTACGCCCTGGATGACCGCTTCTGGAGCGATGGCATGGTCCGCGTGGGGGGCCGGGAGTACGCCGGGTTCGTGCGCAGCGCCTGCTACACCCACGGCGCGCTGAGCTGCGTCAGCGGCCACGAGATGCACCGCGAGCCGGACGACAAGCGGCCCCTGGAGGAGTGGCTCGACGACCAACTGGCCGAGGACGCGGTCCAGGACGGTGCCTGCGTCGACTGCCACGCGCTGGAGGGCCGGCAGGGGGAGGCGCACACGCACCACGCCCCGGGGACCACCGGCGCGGCCTGCTACGACTGCCACATGCCGCCGACCACGTGGGGGCTCCTCAAGGGGATTCGGCAGCACGAGATCGACAGCCCCACGGTCGCGGTGAGCCTGGAGACGGGCCGCCCCAACGCCTGCAACATGTGCCACCTCGACAAGACCCTGGCGTGGACGGCCGAGCACCTGGGGGCGTGGACCGGGGACGTGCAGCCCGAGCTCACGACCAAGGAGCAGGAGATCGCGGCGTCCATCCTTGTGGACCCTGGAGGGCGAGGCCGGCCAGCGCGCGCTGATGGCCTGGGCGATGGGCTGGGACGACGCGATCGAGACCAGCGGGGGCAACGACTGGATGGCTCCCTGGCTGGCCCACCTCATGGTCGACCCCTACGACGTCGTGCGGCTCGTGTCGGAGCGTTCCCTGCGCCGCGTCGATGGCTACAAGGCCATCGAGTACGACTTCATGGCTCCCCGTGCGGAGCTCGCGGGGGTCTCCAAGTCGATCTTCTCCCACTGGAGCGCGCAGCCGCCCACCCGCACCGACCCGGAGCTGGTGCTGGATGAACAGGGCGCCATCCGCTTGCAGGACGTCGGCGAGATGGCGAAGCTCCGCGACGACCGACGCATCAACTTGCTGGAGTGACCGTGAGCGGACCCCCGGATCTGGACGCCATCGCCCGGCGCCACCTGACCTTCGGCTGGTGGGCGCTGCTGATCTTCCTGCTCGTCGGCTCCGTGCTGGAGTCGCTGCACGGCTTCAAGGTCGCCTGGTACGTGGACGTCGCCACCGAGACGCGCCGCCTGGTGTGGCGGCTGGGGCACGCGCACGGGACGATGCTGTCGATCGTGAACATCGTCTTCGGGCTCACCATCAAGGGCGTGGCCGACCGGATCGGGGACGCCGCGTGGCCTGTCCGGGCCAGCCAACTGCTGGTCATCGGCACGGTGCTGCTGCCGGGCGGGTTCTTCGCCGGCGGGCTCGTGATCTACGGCGGGGATCCAGGCCCCGGGGTCTTCGTGGCTCCGTTCGGCGCCCTCGCCCTCGCCATCGCCATGGCGCTGACGGCGACCGGCCTGAGCAAGGCCCTGAAGGACTAGACGCCGACGGGGCGGCGGCCGACGGACCAGTAGGCGAAGCCGAGCTCAGCCATGTGGTCGGGGTCGTAGATGTTCCGACCGTCGAACACCACCGGGGTCCCCATCCGCTCCTTCATCTCCTCGAAGTCGGGGCTGCGGAACTCGCTCCACTCGGTGCAGATGACGAGCGCGTCGGCGCCGTCGAGCGCGGCCATGTCGCCCTCGGCGAAGTCGATGCGATCACCGAGCTGGGCGCGGGCGTGGTCCATCGCGACCGGGTCGTAGGCGACGACGGACGCTCCCTTGCCGAGCAGCCAGTCGATGATCGTGAGGCTGGGCGCCTCCCGAATGTCGTCGGTCCGCGGCTTGAACGAGATCCCCCACAGGGCGATCCGCTTGCCCGCGAGGTCGCCGCCGTAGTGGCGGTCGAGCTTGCTCACGAACTGCTGGCGCTGGCGCTGGTTCACCTCGTGCACCGACGTCAGCAGCTGCGTCGGGGTGTCGCTCTCCAGCCCCATGGAGACGCACGCGAGCACGTCCTTGGGGAAGCAGGAGCCGCCGTAGCCGAGCCCCGGGTAGAGGAACTGGTCGCCGATGCGGGTGTCGCTGCACATGCCCGTGCGCACGTTGCCGATCTCGGCCCCGTAGGCCTCGCACAGGTTCGCGATCTCGTTGATGAAGCTGATCTTCGTCGCGAGCATCGCGTTGGAGGCGTACTTCACCATCTCCGCGGACGGGATATCCATGATCAGGATCGGCTTGCCGCGCCGCACGTACGGCTTGTACAGCTCGGTCATGGCGTCGCCGACGGCCTCGTCATCCACGCCCACGACCACGCGGTCGGGCTTGTAGAAGTCCCGGATGGCGTCGCCCTCTTTGAGGAACTCGGGGTTGCTCGCCATCGCGAACCGCCGCTCCGTCACCTCCTGGATCGCGCCCCGGACCTTCGCGTTGGTTCCCACCGGCACGGTCGACTTGACCACCACGATGGGGGGCAGCGTGCCGTCGGGGGCCTCGCCGCGGGCCGCGAGGGCCGCGCCGATGTCCCGCGCCGCGGCCATCACGTACTTCAGGTCGGCCCGCCCCATCTCGTCGCTGGGGGTGCCCACGCAGATGAACATGGCATCGGCGTTGGCGTAGGCCTCGGCCTTGTCGGTCGTGAAGGTGAGCCGTCCGGCGGCGACGTTGCGTTCGATCAGCTCGTCCAGGCCGGGCTCGTAGATCGGGCTGATGCCGTCCTTGAGCTTGGCGACCTTGGCTTCGTCCAGGTCCAGACAGACCACGTCGTTGCCCGTGTTGGCGAAGCAAGTTCCACTGACCAGGCCGACGTAGCCCGTTCCTACCACCGTGATGCGCATCGAGACTCCCTGAGGGCCGGGGAGTGTAGCCGACGCCCTCAGGCGGTGCGGAGCAGTTCGTCGAAGTAGGCGATCGTCCGCTCAAGCCCTTGCTCCAACTGCACCGTCGGCTCCCAGTCCAGGAGCTGTCGGGCCTTCGTGATGTCGGGCCTACGCCGGACGGGGTCGTCCGGCGGGAGGGGGCGGGAGACGAGGGGGCTGGAGCTGCCGGTGAGCTCGAGGACCAGCTCGGCGAGCTGGCGGATGGTGAACTCCACGGGGTTGCCCAGGTTGACCGGCCCGATGGCGTCGTCCTGGGCCATCATCCGGGTCGCGCCCTCGACCAGGTCGTCGATGTAGCAGAAGGCCCGGGTCTGGCTCCCGTCGCCGTACACCTCCAGCGGCTCGCCCTGGAGCGCCCGCACCACGAAGTTGCTCACCACCCGACCGTCGTCTGCGATCATCCTCGGCCCGTAGGTGTTGAAGATGCGGATCACGCGGATGTCGACGCCGTTCTGCCGGTGGTAGTCGAAGCAGAGCGTCTCCGCGACGCGCTTGCCCTCGTCGTAGCAGCTGCGGGGCCCGATCGGGTTGACGTGCCCCCAGTACTCCTCGTGCTGGGGGTGGACCTGGGGATCGCCGTACACCTCGGACGTGGACGCATGCAGCAGCCGCGCCTTCACCCGCTTGGCGAGGCCCAGCATGTTGATGGTCCCCATCACGTTCGTCTTGACGGTCTTGACCGGGTTGTACTGGTAGTGGACCGGGGAGGCGGGGCAGGCGAAGTGGAACACCCGGTCGACCTCGAGGAGGATCGGCTGGATGACGTCGTGCCGCACGACCTCGAAGTCGCGGTGGTCCAGCAGGTGGCGGATGTGGGTCCGGCGCCCGGTGTAGAAGTTGTCGAGGCAGATCACCTCGTTCCCGTCCGCGAGGAGACGCTCGCAGAGGTGGCTGCCGATGAATCCGGCTCCGCCGGTGACGAGGGTACGCACGACCGGAGTCTAGACGGTCAGCGATCGAGTCGTTTGCCGACCCCGAAGGCGATCGCCACGAGCAGGCCCGCTCCCACCATCAGGCAGACCCCCGGAGGCAGGCCCGCGGCGGCTGGCAGGTAGCCCGCGCCGACGGCGACCGCCATCACGGTCACGGCGTACGGGGCCTGCGTCTTGACGTGGTCCATGTGGTCCGAGCCGGCGGCCGTCGAGCTCAGGATCGTCGTGTCGCTGATCGGGGAGCAGTGGTCTCCGAAGATGGCGCCGTCCAGCACCGCCCCGATGGTCATGATCACCATGACGACGGCGGCCGCGTCGGGGTCGGTGCCGGCCGCTTCGGCCGCGGCGCGTCCGGTGGCGGCGGCCAGTTCGATCACGATCGGCAGCAGGATCCCCATCGTCGACCACGACGAACCGGTCGCGAAGGAGACGAAGCAGGCGGCGAAGAAGAGCCCCGCGGGCAGCAGCATGGGGTTGGCGAAGCGGCTGAACGCGGCCATGTATTCGCGGGTCCCGAGGTCCGCGCAGACGGCCGACATCGCCCACGCCAGGAGCAGAATCGAGACGGCCATCATCATCGCCTGGGAGCCCGACACCGACGCCGCGACGGCCTCGCGCGGGGTCAGCAGCTTCTCCCCCACGGCGAGCAGGAACGCCACCGCGGCGCCCGCCAGCGACGCGACCAACAGCAGCGTCACGTTGGCGTACCCGACGCCCTCCAGGATCGCGCGCAGGTGATCGAACCCGGCCAGCCCCTGGTGGGCCGTGGCGTGGGCCACCTCACCGCGGCTGAAGAACAGGAAGAGGATGGTCCCCAGGGTCACCAGGATCGGCAGCACGGCGATGTGAGCGCGGTGGGGGATGCCCGGCTTGGGCTCGCTGTCGACGGTGGAGGCAGCCGACATGGGGCGGGAGCCGGGGCGGAACACGGCGCCGGTCCGGTAGGCCCGCTGCTCGGCCTTCAGCATGGGGCCGAAGTCGCGGCTGGTGGCGCAGATCACGCCCACGAAGATCAGGGTGAACACGCAGTAGAAGCGGAACGGCAGCGTCTGGATGAAGACCGCGTAGCCGGCCCCCTCGTCCATGCCGATGATGCCGAGCTGGTCGCTGAACTGGCTGATCTCGAACGCCACCCAGGTGGACAGGATCGACAGGCCGGCCACCGGCGCGGCGGTCGAATCGACGATCCACGCGAGCTTCTCCCGGCTGACCCTCATGCGGTCGGCCAGGGGGCGCATCGAGCCGCCGACGACGAGGGTGTTGGCGTAGTCGTCGAAGAAGATGGTCAGCCCCATCGCCCACGTCGCCAGCCGTGTGGAGCGCGCCGACCGGGCCAGCACCACGAACCGGTCCGCGACCCCGGCCATGCCGCCCGCCCGAATGGCGATGGCGACCATGCCCACGAGCGCGAAGACGAACCCGATGACGGCGACGCTGAAGGACTGCAGCTCGCCCGCGGCAGGGTCGTAGATGGAGTTGGTGAAGACGTACTTCCAGGCGACGTCGAACACCCCCACGAAGGGGGACGCGAGTCCGGCGCCGGCGTCGTACGCGACCATCGCGGCGCCCAGCCAGACCCCGCCCAGCAGCGGGAGCACGGCGCGGCCCGTGGCGAAGGCCAACGAGATGGCGAAGACGGCGGGGAGGAGGGTCCGGGGACCGGCGCCATCGGGCGCCGCGGGGAGGACCAGGAGGATCAGCGGCAGCAGCGCGGCGGCTGCCAATCGGAGTTTCAGGGCTCGGGGGCTCGGCTCGCTCACCGGGCCCGCGAATCTACCTGTACATGGACTTCTTGGCCCCCTTGGCGGAACCGGCGGTGGAGACGCCCGCGAGCTTCATCATCACCTTCTGGGAGGGCTTCTCGAGGTGGAAGTTCCACCACGCGTCGCCGAACTGCCACATCTGCAGGTCCTGGCCGTTCTGGAGCCGGACCAGGTTGGTGGAGATGGCTTCGGCCTTGGGCGCCTTGGCCTTGCCCGCGATCAGGGTCGCGCGGGCGCCGTCGCGGTCCTTGAGCTTGACCTGCATGTAGGCCTTCAGGCCGTACAGCATCTCCTCCTTCTTGTTCGAGGCGATGGCGTCGTCGAGGATCTTGAAGGCCTGCTCCGGCTTGTGCTTGCGGAACCAGAAGGAGGCGAGCATGCCCTTGGCGACCCAGTGGCGGACCCAGGCCTTCTCCAGCAGCGGCTGCGCCTTGTCGAAGTCCTTCTGCATGTAGTGCAGGGAGCCGACCTGGCCGTCGAGCTGGCCGCGCAGAAGGAACACCCACTTGGCGTGCTCGTAGCCCCCATCGAGCATGCGGATCGCGTTCTCGATCCGGTTCTGCTGAACCTCGCCCTGCATCTTCATCATCAGGGCCTCCACCTTCTTGCTGTGGCTTCGTGCGAGCAAGAAGTAGCAGCCCGCGAACACGGCGATCGCGGGAAGGAAGGCGTACCCGGGCTTGAGCGGGACCGCGATGGCGGCAAACGCGATGAGCGACGAGGCGAGGGCTACGAGGAGGCTGTACATGGCGGGGCGTAGGTAACACGCCCTCGGGGTCGATACAATCACGTCCTCATGCCGCTGGACCTGCAACGCATCACCAAGAAGGCGATCAGTGAATCGGTCGCCGAGCAACTTCGCCTCCAGATCCTCCGCGGGGAGGTCAAACCGGGGGAGCGGCTTCCGCCCGAACGCGAGCTTGCGCCCGCCTTCGGAACCAACCGGAACACCCTCCGCGAGGCCATCCGTTCGCTGGAGACGCAAGGTCTGGTGACGGTCCGCCAGGGCGACGGCGTGCGGGTGGCGGACTTCCGCACCAGCGGCGCGCTGTCCCTGCTTCCGGACCTGCTGCGCATCAGCAGCGGGGAGGAGCGCAAGCGGCTGGTGCGCGACGTGCTGACGATGCGGCGGCGCATGGCCGTGGAGGTGGCGGGCCTCGCCGCCGAGCGAGCCAAGCCCGGCGCGGTGACCAAGATGCGTGGCCTCGTCGCCGACCAGCGGCGCCACGACGGCGACCTGCTGCTGACCCTGCAGACGGACCTGGAGCTCTACGGAGCGATGGTGGAGGCGGCCGACAGCGTCATCGCGTCGCTGCTGTTCTCGACCCTGACCCGGCTCGCTCAGGCCTGCCTGGAGCTGATCCCGGCGCTGCTGTTCGTGCACCCCGACTACGTCACCTCGATGGACGCGGTCGTCGACGCGATCGAAGCAGGCAAGATCGAGGGCGCACGCGAAGCGCTTGAAGCGCTCCTGGGCCGAACCGACAAAGAGCTGCTGATCCGACTCGATGAGTGGGGCTGAGGCTCCCTAAGGTCTCTAAGGGGCGATCGCCAATCCACCTTCCGCTGTGATGAAGTAGACCGGATCGGGCTCGCGGTACATCGCCGGGCTCTCCAGCGAGAAGCCGCCGAGCTCCGGCAGCGGGATGCCGCCCAGCTCGTCCAGCGCGCCGGTGACCTCCGGGATGATGAGCTCCACGACGGCGTCCATCAGGTTCTCGGTGACCTCACCGTTGAGCTCCGGCCAGTCGCTGGTCACGAAGTCCATGATGATGACGGGCGGCTCGAGGTTGAACTCGATGTTGCCGTCGGGGTCGAAGTCGAGGCTCGCCTCCGCCGTCAGGGTCACCGCCAGCTGCATCATCAGCCCGTAGGTGCCACCGGGGTCGCCGTAGACGTTCACGAGCATGTCGCCGAGGCCGAGCTCCAGCAGGCCGCTGGGGCCGGGGCCGACGACCGGCGGCAGCAGCGGCACGGTCTCGAACTCGATGGTGGTCAGCGGGAGGATGTCGCCCAGGCTCGACAGGTCGAGGCCGAGCTCGTCGCTCTCCATGGAGAAGTCGATGACCCCCGCCTGCCAGACCGCGTGCATCAGCTGGTTGGTGAAGTTGTCGCCCAATGAGATGGCGAAGTCGGGGCCTGCGCCGTAGGTCGGGATGTCGTAGTCGCTGCGCCGCCAGCTGCCGAGGGTCGGCGGGGCACCGGGGAGCGGCTCGGCCGCGGCGCTGCTCTCCAGCGCGATGGTCATGCCGTCGTCGTCGATCTCGATGTTCTGCGGGAGCGCTGCGATCTCCAGCGTGGCCCCCAGCAGATCGATCTCCTGGACGATTTCCAGATCCGCGAACGCGGACTCCAACACGTCCGGCAGCGCAGCCTCGATGAGCGGCGGCAGGATGGCGTTGAAGATGGGCTCGAACAGGCCCAGCAGGAACGTCGAGACGTCGCCGAGGATGTCGCCGATGAGCCCGATGTCGGACAGGTCGACGAAGATGCCGCTGAGGCTCGCGTCGGTGTTGGCGAGCGTGACCTGGATGTCGTTGTTGGAGTCGACGTCCAGCCCCACGTCGGTGTCGAGGTAGATCTCGTCGACCCCCACGACCGCGTCGAAGCTGACCGAGGTGCTGTAGCAACCCAGGATGACGACGCAGGCGCTGAAGACGCCGGTCGGCTCCAGGGTGACCGAGATGCCCGGGTCGCCGCCCGAGCCGATCAGGTCCATGGAGAAGCCGAGGTAGCCGTTGGGGAAGCCGCCGGTGGGGCCGTTCGGATCCAGGTCCATCTCCAGGTCGCCGATGTCGACGGCGGAGACGTTGAGCAGGAACTGGCCGCAGATCTCCACCACCCAGAGGTCCAGGCAGTACGACGGCGAGGTGTAGACGTTGCCGAGCAGGCCCGCGCTGAGGGAGCCGGACTCGACCTCGTCCTCGATGAGCTGCTCGAGCACGTCGATGGCGCCTTCGTTGAGGCGGGCGAGGATGCCATCCTCCTGGGGGTCGCCGATGGGGTTGAACTCGCCCCACAGGAACGTCTGGAAGTGGTCCGAGACGTTGTTGTCGCCGTCGGTGGCGACGACGGTGAGCTCGTTGAGGCCCTGCTCGGGGGTCATCTCGAAGGAGAAGAGGCCACCGGCCGCCAGCGTCGCCGACTCGCCGTTGATGAGCACGGAGGTGACGCCCGTCCAGGGGTCGCTGACCGAGCCGGTGACCGACACGGTCGGGCCGTCGGCGGACGGAATCTCAGCGCCGCGGGTGGGCGTGGTGACGCGAATCTGGGGACCGCTGGAGTCGACTAGCACCGGACCGTCCTCGTCGTACAGGCTGTACTCCGGGATGGTGCCGTTGACGGTGAAGATGCCCTCGTTGTGGAAGCGGACGAAGTCGTCCCAGGCCTCGACCCCGGTGACGGGGTCGGCGCCGAGCTCGACGGGGTGGTCCGACTGGTTGCCGTACTCGTCCAGCACGACCGAGGTGACGATGACGCCCTGGCCCTTCTCCACGTCGTAGGAGCTGAGGCTGATGTCGAGGGAGACGGGGGGACCGGGCTCGACGACCACGCCGTCGTCGTCGGAGCCGCCGCCGGCGAGGGTGCCGGTGATGGTGTAGGAGCCGGCGTTGACGGCGACCAGCTCGTTGCCGGAGATGCTCGCGGCGGGGCTGGAGGACCACTCGACGGTGCCGGTGGTGGGGTTGCCGAACTCGTCGGTGATGACGGCGGTCAGGGTCACCGGCTGGCCGGCCTCGACGATGGGGGGCTCGGCCTGGACCTGGATGTTGAGGGCGGGACCAGCGGTCACGTCGACCGAGGCGGAGCCGACCAGGGTCGTGCCGAGCACGTCGGTGGAGGCGAAGTAGGTGAACGTGTCGAACGCGGTGAAGCGGTACACGCCGTCGCCCTCGGCGATGACGCCGAGGGCGGGGGAGACCTCGGTGCGGATGTCGTAGGCGGAAGCGACGTCGTCGCCGTAGGGGTCGATCAGCGCGACGGTGAACGTGACCGGCTCGCCGGTGGTGGCGGCGGTGTGCGACGAGGTGACCTGAAGGTCGTAGTCGGCAGCCGTCCACGGCCCGGTGGGACGCAGCGCGATGGGCTCAACGTCGTTGGGGCAACCCGCGAGGGCGGGCAGCATCAGGGCCAGAGCAAGGAATCGAAGGCGCATGCACCACTCCATCTGAACCGCACACAGCAGAACGGCGCGTTTGTATCACGGGCGCGCCCGCGTAGGGAGGGTTGTTCAAGGACCGATCCGGGTCGCTAGAACGCAGACGGGCCGACCCCGAGGGGTCGACCCGTCATGAAGCAACGAAGCTTCGACTACGCGGCCGAGTCGTCGTCGTCACCAGCGGAATCGTCATCATCAACGTGGCTGCAGCCAACGGTCAGGACGGTGGTGGAAACGAACATCATGCCCAGCAGGACGAGAATCATCTTCTTCATGGCTAACTCCTTGCGCGTTCGGACCGGACGGTTTCAGCTTGTACAACGGGAACCGGTCCAATTCCCGAAACCGAGATGGGTATACGACCATGCCGGCCAACATGTCAATTCGTCCGTTCTGGGCGCTCGCGGCCCTTCTGGCCCTGCTGCCCCCCTCGGCGACAGCCCAGGAGGGGGTCGACGAGATCCTCGAAGAGCTCCAGGGGATGCTTGCCGGGGGCTCGACGTCGATCGATCAGGCGACCGTCGACGCGTTGGTCGCCCGCGAACTCCCGGGAGTCGAGCAAGCCTCCGGAATGACGGCGAAACGGCCGATCAAGACACGGCTGATTTCTCGCGAGGGTGCCCTCGAACACATCGAATCGCTCATATCCGAGCAGCTTCCTCCGGAGCGGCTGCTGCCGATGGAGCACGCCTGGAAAGCGCTCGGCTTCCTCCCCCCGGAAGCCTCTCTGGCGGACGCGGTGGCCAACCTCTACGCGGGCCAGGCGGGCGGCTTCTACGATCCCAAGACCTCGGAGCTGGTGCTGCTGTCGGACATGCCGGCGATGCTGCAGGCGCCGGTGGTGCGGCACGAGCTCGTTCACGCGCTGCAGGACCAGACGTACGACCTGAAAGCGTGGCTGGGGGACGCAGGCGAGGACGAGGACCGGGCCGCGGCGGTGCAGGCGGTGCTGGAGGGGCACGCCACCGAGGTGATGAACCGCGCCACGGTGTCGGGGCTGGGGCTGGACGAGTTGATGAAGGACCCGGATCTGGCGGTCGCGCTGGAGGGGCTGTTCGAGCCTGGGGACGGGGGCGCGCCGATGCTCGATGCGTCCTCCTCGGCGAGTTTGATGGCGGCGATGCTGCCCGCGGGCACACCCCCGCCGTTGATCGCGCAGCTGCTGTTTCCCTACGTCACGGGTGCGACGTTCGTGTCGGGGTACCTAGCCAAGTACCCCCAGGACCCCTCCTGTGAGGCCCTCTACCGCCGCCCGCCGGGCACCTCAGCCGAGATTCTGCGCCCGGGATTGTGGGAATCGGGCACGTTTGAGCCCGACTTCGACACCACTCCGGGCACAGTCCTGCCCGGTTTCGAAATCACCTACGAGAGCCGCCTGGGACGCCTTCTCGCCTGGATTCTCCTTACAGGTCAAGCAGATGCGAACGCCGGGGATCGCGATTCGGCCCAGTGGGACCGCCAATACCGCGACACAACTGTCACGGTCGGATCCGGCTGGCGCGGCGATCGTGTCGTGGTCGCTCGGCCCAGCCACTTCCTATCGGGCACCTACGCGCCCGGTTCTGCGGCAGTGCTCTGGGCCTCGTCCTGGCGCGACGCGACCGAAGCGATGACGGTCGCAGAGCTCCTCACGGAGCGCCTCCAGCCCACCGCGATCGAGGCACGGGGAGCCCGTATCCACGTCATCTTCGACGCCGGCGGGGCCTCGCCGGAGCACTGGATGACCTCCATCCGCCAGTGGAAATAAGCGGATCTGGCACGGCGGTTGCTAACGGGTCAGAACTGGATATCCCTCTTTGCGCAAGGAGTGACTTAGTCATGAAGAAGATGATCTTGATTCTGCTCGGCATGCTGTTTGTTTCCACCACGGTCCTCACGGTCGGCTGCTCGCACGTTGACGATGATGACTCGGCCGGTGACGACGACGACTCCGCCGCCTAGTAGCTGAATCCCGAGCTGTAGTAGCTCGGTATCCAAATCACAACGACCGGTCCCTGGCAGGACCGGTCGTTGTCGTTCTGGCTTGAACCCGCTGCCCCGACTGACCCTCTAAGGGTTGCGCTCGCGGCGGATCGGCCAGAGCGCGAGCGGGAGCAGGAAGACGGGTGGGACAACCCCGTCGGCGCAGGTCCAGGCAAAGCCGCAACCGGCGCAGGTGCCGACGTCATCGTCCCCCGGCGCTGACAGCGAGAACCGCCCCATCCCTGTACCGCACCGATGGAGGTCGCTTCGATCCAAACGAGGGCCGGCGCGGCCGAGTCGTCGGGGATTACGTTCCCGATAATCTCGGCATCCCCAAGGGAGAGCTCCCCTCCCGCGCGAACGGCCGGCCCAACACCGTTTCGAATCGAAACCCATCCCAACGCCATGTGACCCGGCTCGCCGCCAAGCCCGGAAGCGAATCCGTAGCTCTCGTAACCGACCAACTCAGCGGCCGCGATGTTGAAAACGCCCCCGCCCCAGGTGGTGACCCCCGGCCGCGGCGAGTCACAGCCCGACGGCCCGAGATCGGCATGGATGTCTGTGATCGTCGACGATCCACCAGTAATGAGCTCAATCAGCGGCTCGCCCGGGGGGGCGTCTGCATCGGGACACAACGGACGTCCGTGCATCTGAAGGTGCAGGCTGTTCTCGAACGCCAGACCCCGGGAGTCGACGCGGAGAGACTCTTCGAGCGGGGCACTCTCCGGCCCGCCGAGGAGCGTCACAACAAGGAACTCGGCTCCCAGAGATGCGGGACTCTCCAACGCTTCGGCGAAGCTCTGGAAGATGCCGGCGGCGCAATCCTCTGGGAGTTCCGGTGTCTCCCCGTTCGGGGCCACACACACGAGCGTGGAATCGTCGCCTGCAACTGCCGGCGTCTCAGAGAGACGAGGACCGCAGCCGCGCCGAGGCACGCAAGCCAGTGTTTGCCCATGCGCGAAGACGACATGTCTACTCACACCCTCCATCGACCGGCGACGGCGCCGTCGAGTCCCCGTCCGAAACGAGAACTCCACGTTCCATTACGAAACCGCAGGCGAACGCCGCTTGCTGCTCCTCTGTGGCGGCGCGATGCTCGTCCCACCAAGACATTCGAGGAACCTGGGACTCCTCTCGGTCGAAGACGCTCGCCCGGGCCACGCCGATGCCAAAACCCATGGCGAACAAGCCGGGCGGACACCCCGCCTCCGCAAAGGCCTCCTTCAGGCCTCCCACTGGAGCCCGGTGGGCCGAGAGCCCGTAGGCAAGGCACAGCGGACGAACTGGCCGCTCAACGGCAGAGGGGTAGTGCTCCCGATCGACCAACTTCACCGCCCAACCGAGCCAAACTGCCCCTGAAGCGTCGGCATCTGGGACGACTCCCTGCTCTGCCATCTCCTCGCCCAACCCCTGCTCCCACGCATTGCGACTGAACGGAGGAAGTCCCGCGCGCTCCCAGTTCGCATCGTTCAGCGATGCGCGACCCTGCGCGATGCCGTGGATTCTCGCCAGGGCAAAACGGTCCCTCGGGTGCTCTTCAAACGCACGGGTTCGCGCCTCGGTTGGTGCAGCCAGCAGCCACTCACGGAGACCTTCATTGCGTTCGACTCGATGAGAGCGGAGCTGGCGTTCGAACTGGCGCCTGCCGTCCCGCGGCAGTTCCTGGGTCGAAGAGATCAGGTGCGCAAGACTGGGGACGAGAACCGCCGCAGCAGCCGCGACCGCAACGACGGCCCCGGCCCGGCGGGTCTCGTCCCCGACTGCTGCCGCAGCGGCCAGCACGACAAACGGCCAGATCGGAACCAGGTAGCGACCCTCGTTCAGCGATAACCCGGACAGGATGCAGCCGGTCAGGTGCCCAACAACCGCCGCGACCGCGACCCCGAAGAGCCACAGCGGGCGCGGATCATCGCTTCGATGTCTCCAGAGCCGGACGGCTCCGATCATGACCAGCGTTAGGGCGCCCATCCACCAGAGCAGCCCCCACTCTTCCGACGAGGGGCGGGGATCTCCACGCGGCGTCCACCCAGCACGAAACGACCACAGCTGAGGAAGCTGCTGTTGCAGCAGTTCACTGGTCCGGCTTGCGAGGTTCTGGGCCACCTGGATTCCTGCTTCGCCGCCTGAGAACGAATGCTCGTCCCAGTCCGGCCGATCCCAATAGCCGCCGCCCGTCAAGAACGGGGCCAGCCCCAGGGCCAGTCCAAGTGCGAACGCTCCCAGGTTCGGTCCCCATCTCCGAGCGTGGGCCGCTGCCACCGCCAGTCCCACGACCACCAGGACCATCAGGGCTGACTGCTGGAAGTACACGCTCAGGCCGGCAGCCCCCCCGGCCGCAGCGGAGAGGCCGTACCGCCGGCGACCTGAACGGGGACCGAACGCGGCCCCCGCGCACGCGATGGCTATGCCCGAGAGCAGGACTGGCTCCAGGTGGTTTACCCACCCACGGTGCGAGATCTCCATGATCGAGGGTGGCGCCACGGCCCACAGAACACCGAGTAGGAGACCTGCTCGCCAGCCTCCCAACCAGACCGCCAGCAAGCCGAACACCATGGCCATCGACGCGTGCCAGACCAGGCCGCAGAGGCGCATCCCGTGAAAAGTGGACCCAGCTACCGCCAGAATCGGCGCGCAACAAGCACCGAAGACGAGCGCGCCTCCCTCGTTCGGCTGCGGCTTGTACGCAGCAAGAGGAGCGACGAGTCCGGAACGGAGATGGTCTGGCAGCGTCCCGAACTCGACGGCCTCGTCGTTGCCGTAGGCCGAAGCGGCCTGCATCCCGAAGAGCCGGACGGAAACCACCAGGACCAGAACGCCCAGGAGCACCGACTGGACGGTCCGGGGAGTCACAGTTTCCCGCCGATCATCTGCCGCCGAATCGCGATCAGCCCGCCGGGGATCACCCAGAAGTCGGCCGTCACCACGATGACCAAACCGAGCGCCACGGCAGCCCCCGGCTCCACCCCCAGGGGGACGAGGACAGCCGCTGACGCGCCCTGCTCGATCCCCAGCCCTGCGGTCGAGGCGAGCACGGCGGTCGAGAGCGTCGTCGCAACGACCACCCCCGCCGCGGGTGCAAGCCCGAGCGACAGCCCGAGCGACTGGAACGCGGCCGCTACAGCGAGCAACTCGAGCGTCCAAATGACCGCCGAGCACGAGACAGAGAGGAGGGCGCCCCTTGCAAGGCCGCCCCGACCGCGGCGAAAGCTCAACCATCCACCCGCTGTCAGCAGCCCCACCCCCACCGCCGCAGTCGCGCCCCATGCAACCTCAACGAAGGGGGTCGCCACCGCGAGGGATAGAAGTGCCAGCAGCGCCGCAACGTCGAGCCCCCGCTCGACAACTACGGTGCCCAGGACCGGGACAAAGCCCTGCCGAGTCCGGCGAGCGAACAAAGCGGGGCGTCCGAGGTCACCCGCCCGAGCTGGCACGAACAGGTTGATGAGCCAACCGAGAAACACTGCATCCAGGACCAGCCACCGGCCAGCCCCCCCCCGGCCGATGAGGAGGTCTGCCTCGTCCAAGAGGAGCTGCCAGCGCGACACCCTCAAGGCGATGGCGGCCGCATGCAGAAGGAGGACGACCGCGACCCACCGAGGTTCGACGGAGCGGAGCCTCTCGGCGACCTCGGCCGGGGGCACCAGGAGCAACAAGAGAAGGCCTGAGACGAGAGCGAGTGCAAGCGCTGCAGCTGCCGAGCGGACTGCCCTCCGCTTCTCGACACGGACGGGCCCAGATGTTCGATCAGCAGTCTTTGGCCGGGGCTCGTTCACTCCGCTTCGGGAGTGTGGCATGCCTCGACGGTGGATGGCGGGCCCTCGGCCGACGGCTCCCCGAGGAGCTTCACGGGGAAGCCTGCGGTTGTGGGCGCACGAGCGGGCCTGGACCTACGACCCCGTCCACGAAGCCGTCGACTGATGTTCCGCCGACCGCTCGCCGCGCGTGTCGGCGTTGGCAGCTGCTATCACCCGAAGTCCGCTAGCGCCTGAGACACGCCTCGATCTCCGGGACCTCGGACCCGTCGACTGAGTTGGTGCGGGCAAGCTCAGTCAGCGCACATTCGAAGGCAGCCGCGACGGTGGGAGCCGCCGGACGCCTGGTCCACCACATGAGGTTGGGGGTGCCGTGTGGACCCCCGGACCGGCGGATCGTCGAGAGCCCCAGCGCAACCCCGACCGCGACCGCCTCCGGCGTGCAGGAAGGGACGCTTGCCTGAACAGACCACGCCACCTCCGTCGTGTCGGTCTCGATGCCATGCAAACCCAATCCGATGCACAACGCCTGTAGCGGTACTCCAACCGGGGACTCCTCGATCCAGCCCGGCTCAGGCCCGTATCGCTCCCAGAGTGCTCGGGATACCCCGATGGCAACGAACCGATCGGACTCTTCAGAGAGTCGAGGCAACCTTCCCGCCCAGCGTTTATGGGTCTTGCCGACGAGCGTCCCAGGGGTACCGTCGTCGGCTCCGTAGACCAGTGCTTCCCCCAGTCCGAGAAGCATCGAGACGCCCCCGAGACCTGGAAAGGCCTCCCGTGCCTCCAGTCCCTGCACCCAGTCCTCCCCGCGCACACGTCCCTCGATTCGAGCGAGATCTCCAATCAAGGAAGGTGTTCGAAGAGCCAGCGCGCGACGTCGGGCCGGGCCCCAGCTTCCAAGAACCGACGGAAGTCGAGGGTGACTCAACAGATGAAGCGCGGGAGTGTTCCTGGCATTGACCCATCGCTCAGGCTCGGCCCGCCGCTCGACCGAGGAGCGCGAAGGCGCCGCCCAAAGGCCGGACATGCAGATCACCAGAAGCCCACCTCCGGCGATCAGCCCGACGCCCCGAGCTCGTCGCTCACTGAGTTGCGCGATGCCCACACCAGCCC
Organism: Pseudomonadota bacterium; assembly: GCA_024229515.1. Taxonomy (GTDB): domain Bacteria; phylum Myxococcota_A; class UBA796; order UBA9615; family UBA9615; genus JAAESI01. The sequence continues at coordinate 124,958 of JAAESI010000277.1, forward strand.
CAACCAAGAGCCAGGGCAGCACGGGTGTGAGGTACTGCTCCAGAAGGCTGATGCCCGACAGAGCGACACCCGAGAGGTGCGCGAAGACGACCGCGCAGCTTGCGCCAGAGGTACGGCGCGCGGCTCGATCCGGGGCGCAAAGCAGACCGGCGATTGCAAGACAGGCAAGGGTGACCAAAACGACCAGCGATGCCATCGGCGCGTCCCCCGCCTGGGCGGAGAAGCTCAACAGGCCCATGTCATCGAAGCCCATCGAATGAGCCAATGCGGACGGGAGGCCACGGAGACCGTACGCCCCGGATGGAGCGCCGGCGAATCGATCTGGAGCGGAGTTCAGCGTTTCCCGCATCAGCTGGGACCGAAAGGCCCCTCCGCCCAGAAGGTAGGGAAGGGAGCCCACCACGGCGCCACCCGCCACGATCGCGAACGAACGGGCACTGCGGATTTGGCCGACGAGCATCGCGACCCCGACCATGGCGGCCACGGCGAGGAGAGCGTCGACCATGAAGTAGACCGCGCCCCCCGCCCCAAAGCCCGCCAGGGCCAGGGACCTCGGGGTGGGCTCCTTCGCCGCCGCGAGGAACGCGAGAGCCGATAGGCCTGTGAGAAGGCCCGCATCCATGTGATCCGGGATGCCGTGCCCCGCAGCTTCCGCCATCGCTGGGGGTGCGAAGACGAACAAGGCCGTGACGCACCAGGCCGCCTTTCGGCCCGCACCAGCGTCGGCGATCGCAACGAACACGATGGCCATGGCCGAATGCCAGAGCAAACTGTACCACTGCATGCTGGCGATGATCGGGCCGCCCGCGGCGAAGACCGGGGCACACAGGAGCCCCCAGACGAGCGCACACCCCTGGTACTCCTCCGGGAGGTGCGCAGCCGGCGAGAGCCAGACGCCCTCAATCAGGAAGGCCGGGAACGTCGCGTAGGTTCGATGGACGCCGATCTCGGCAGGTGCCCATTGCCAGACATAGAAGCACCGAGCAAAGGCGACGCCGACGAACGCGGCCAGCAGGAGAGCCCCCCGGCTGCGGAGCGGTCCGTCTGAGGCCGACAAGCGGGTGCCTGCCTAGCTCGGAACCACCCGACCCCGAACCGTCGCCAACGCTTCCGCGTCCCGAATCACGCCCCCCAGCTGACTGACCGTCAACGCCGCTACGGCGCTCGCGAGGTGACCGCACGCCTCGATCGGCCAGGCCTGGGACAGGCCGTACAGGAACCCGCCGGCGTAGCTGTCGCCGGCCCCGGTGGTGTCGATGGCGTCCACGAGGATCGCCTCGATGGGCACGACGTCGGTGCCGCGCTTGATGATGCTGCCGCGCTTGCCGAGCTTCAGCACGACCGTGTCGACGCGCTCGGCGAGGTCGTGGAAGCACTGCATAGCGTCGCCGCCGCCGAGCTTGCGGGCTTCGTCTTCGTTCATGAAGACCACGTCGGCGTACTTCTCGATGACCCGGTCGACCGACTCACGGAAGTGGTCGATGACGAACGCATCGCCAAGGTCGAAGCTGACCTTCGTGCCCGCGTGGAGCGCTCGGTCGAGCGCCTTTTCCGCCGCCGCCGCCATCTCGCCGCCGGTGAAGAGGTAGCCGGTGATGTGCAGCCACGAGGACCGCTCGACGGCCTCCGTCGGGACCTCGGCCGGGGTCAGCTCCATCGCCGCCCCCAGGTCCGTCAGCATCGTGCGCTCCGCGTCGATGTTGCTCACCAGGCTCAGGCACTTGCCCGTGTGGATGCCCGGCCGCTGCACCATCAGGTGCCCGCCGAGCACCTCCTGCAGGCCCGCCGTGTAGCGATCGGCCAGTTCATCGGTGCCCACCAGGCCGCAGAAGGTGGCCGTGCCGCCCAACAGCGCGACCGTCGACACGGCGTTCGCGCAGGAGCCGCCGGGGTGCAGGACCACGCCGTCGTGGGGGACCTCCTCGTAGACACCGCGCCAGCGCTCGTCGCTGACGAGGTGCATCGTCCCGCGCTTCAACTGGTGCTTGTTCAGCAGAGGACGCTCATCGAGCACCACGAGGGCATCCACCAGGGCATTTCCGAGACCGAATACGTCGACGTTCATCGTTTCCTCCGCGAAACCGCCGGAGTGTACACAGCGCCCCGCCAACTGGCTGATTTTCTCGGTAACCGCCTCGCTCCCCCGCCGTACTCCCTGCCAGACTTCCCGCGGAGGAGCCCCATGAGCCAACGTTCCAAGCGCTACCGCGCACGCGTCGTCCTGTTCGACCGTCGCGAGGTCCTCAAGATGGGCGCCGCCGCCACCGTGGCCGGCTCCGTGCTGCCGGCGTGCGACACCCTGAGCCTCCCCGAGGTCCAGCTGCTCGACGAAATCCCCGGGGTCATCTCCAACGAAGACTTCTACGTCCAGAGCGCCTTTGGCACCCCCGACGTCAACCCCGACACGCACACCTGCACCATCGTCGACGGCGACGGCAACGAGCTTGCCTCCTTCGACAAGGAGTTCGTCCTCGGACTCGCCGCCCGCGAGCGCGAACACACGCTGCAGTGCATCGGCGCCAACCCGCGGTTCCTCTTCATCGGCAACGCCGTGTGGGCCGGCCTCCCCTTCCGCGAGGTGCTCGAGGAGCTCGGCGTCGAGGTCCCCGACGCCGACGACTGGATGCGCATCACCGGCGTCGACGACTACGCCACCGGCCTCCCCTCCACCGATCTGGACGGCACCGACGGCGCCGACCCGATGTGGCTCGTCTGGCTCATGAACGGCGAGGACGTGCCCGCCGTCCACGGCGCCCCCTTCCGCTTCCTCGTCCCCGGCCGCTACGGCACCAAGAACCCCAAGTGGCCCCGCGAGGTCGCCTTCGTGCAGGACGAGTTCGTCGGCCACTGGGAGTCCCGCGGCTGGTCCCAGCTCGCCACCTACCAGACCAACGGCCTCGTGCTCAGCCCCCCCACCATGGCGGTCGTCGGCAGCGGCACCATCCGCGTGCTCGGCTCCGCCTTCTCCGGCCACACCCAGATCACCCGCGTGGAGGTCACCACCGACGGCGGGGACTCCTGGACCGACGCCGTCATCGACTACAACGCCGAAGGCTCCGACATCCCCCCCGACGCCACCGACGTCAACGAAGGACGCCACATCTGGACCGTCTGGTCCTACGACTGGCAGCTCGACGAACCCGGCGACTACAGCATCCAGATCCGGGTCACCGACGAAACGGGGCACACCTCCGATCTCGACCCCGCCGGGACCGACCGGTTCAACGGCTACAACGCCGGCATGGCCATCGACCTGGACGTCACCTGATGCTGTGCCGACGGCTCATCCTCGCGTCCCTCGTCGGCGCCCTCCTGCTCCCCTCCTTCGCGCACGCGGGAGCCTGGACCAAGGGCTGGGGCGAGTACTACACAAAGCTCGGCGCCGACTACTACAAGGCCGCTCAGTACGTCGATCCGAGCACCGGCGAGGAGGTCGAAGGGCTCAGCTTCTTCGGCCACCAGTACTCGCTGTACGGCGAGTTCGGCGTGCTCCCCGTCTGGCCCCTGCAGGTCTCCTTCTTCGTCCCCGTCACCCTCGGCACCACCACGTTCGAGGAGGACATGGTCTTCCAGCCCGGCGAGCGCGGTCGCGCCAGCTCGGCCCGGTTCGGGGACGCGAAGTTCTCCCTTCAGGCCGCCATCCTGAAGAAGAACTTCCAGCTCAGTCCCTCGTTCGACGTCAAGGTGCCGCTCTACTCCAACGACAACGTCGGCTCCAAGTTCGGCATCTGGAGCGAAGCGTTCCCCCTCCCCGGCGACGGACAGCTCGACTTCACGGGCTGGGTGAACATCGGCGGCGCCATCCCCAAGACCCCGATGTTCATGCAGGGCGGGGTCGGCTACCGGCACCGCTCCAACGTCTTTGTCGGCTACGACACCGACCTCGACTTCGTCGACGGCGTCCCCTTCACCTACACCCTCGGCGCCAACGTCGGCCCCCTGCTGGGCATGTTCCAGGTCGACGGGATCAAGAACCTCAAGGCCGACGAGATCACCCGCGAGAACCTCAGCCTCGGCGTCGCCATGTTCCTGACCGTGTGGCGCGGCCTCGCGCTCGAAGCCCGGTTCGCCGGCGAGGTCTGGGCCAACAACGCCGCCCAGGGGATCAGCGCCGGAGTCGGCCTGTCCTGGCGCATGCCCTACCCCGGATACGTGCCCAAGGCTCGCAAAGCCAAAACGGACGGGTAATCTGGCGGCGATGCGCCGCTGTTTGCTGATCCTGCTGTTGCTGGTGAGCGCGTGTGGAGGGGACGAAGAGCCCCCGCTCGAGCCTCCGCCCCTCGAAGACCCGGACGTTCCGACGCCCCCGCCGGAGTACGCCAACCCGACCCTGGATGTGAGCTCCGGTCAGGAGCCGCTCCCCGAAGGGGTCGAGGCGGCCACGCCCCCCGCCGAGAAGCCCGAAGCGACGCCCGCGGCGGACCCTCACCCCGAGACCGACGAACCTCACCCCGCGATCGAGCTGGGCACCCTCACCGTCGTCGAAGCCGTGGCCGCCTCCGACATCGTCGATCGACGCCCGCAGGGGGACCCCCCATTCGCCGACGGCAGCGAGGTCAACATCTTCACCCGCATCGAGAACCCGGGCGGGCACCAGCGCACCATCCGCCACCAGTGGCACTACGACGGAAGCCGCCGCTCCAACGTCGCCCTCAAGGTCAAGGGCACGACCTGGCGCACCTGGTCGACCCGCCCGGTCTACGGCGTCGGCGAGTGGCGCGTGGACGTCGTCGACGAGGCGGGGACCGTGCTCGAGTCCGTCACCTTCACGGTGAAGTAGAGTCTTCGCAAAAGTTCGCAACGCCCCGTCCTTCGGGGAGTACGAGATGCACATCAGCAACGACGACGGCCGGACCTGGACGCCCCGCATCGAAGCCCACCGGGGCGGCGCGGTGCCCGCCAGCCGGAGCCTCCTGGGGGACGTCCTGCGCGCCACCGACCGCGTCAGCCGCCGCTACCCCGGCGCCTACTTCGAGCTCTGCCGACGCAACGATCACGCCGTGACCTCGTTCGGCCACAAGGTGTTCGTGCGCCTCGACAGCCGCGTCTTCGGACGCTTCCCCTTCACCGATCGCACCCCGTTCGACGCCTACGTCGCCGAGCAGATGCACGACGGCGACGTGCGCTGGCACAGCTTCGAGGCGCGCCTCAGCATTGCCCGCGAGGTGCTCCGCGAGCAGTACGCCTTCAACGTCCGCCGGCACCCCGAGTGGGCCGCCAAGGACGCCCTCCACCAGGACGTCGTCGCCGCCCTCAAGGCCGACTTCCCGACCTGGCCCGGCCGCTCCGCCCGCTACCCCCGGTACGGCCTCACCTCCTGGCCCGGCGGCCCCCGGTCCGTGCGTCCCGACTGGGATCGCGACGACGTGGTCCGCATCGTCACCCGCCGCGCCGGCTGGCCGCTGGCGACCCGCATCGAGCTCGTCCTCGCCAAGCGTGGCGCCCCGATGTACCCCGCCGCAGTCTCCGCGATCCTGCAGGACGCCGACGTCGCCGCGAGCGACTCGTCCCTCGACCCGGACGCCCTCGGAGCGTCCCGCGAGGCCGACGCCCTCGAAGGCACCCTCACCGTCCGCCGGCTCGTCGCCGAGCGCTGGGCCACCCTGTCCGACGACGAACAGCAGCTGCTGTCGCTGCTCGCCGCCGGCCGCCCCTACCGCGAGGTCGTCGAGACCGTGCCGTCGTTCCGCGATCCGTCGGCCGTAACCCGGGCGCTGGCCCGCATCTGCGACCGCTTCGTCAGCGACCTGGTCGCCGCCCTGAGCCCCGACGGCGCCGGAGCCGAGCCCCTCAAGCCCAAGCAGCAGGCCGAGCTCCTCTTCGGCGTGCTCGCCGAGCTGCCCGACGTGCGCGCCCAGATGGAGGCCGCGGGATGAGCCTCGAAGACGCCATCCTCGGCCTGCTCCGCGAGCCTCCGCGCAGCCCTGACGTCGGGGGTTTGAACCCCACCGAGCAGGTCTTCGCCCACCTCGTGGAGACCGCGCGCGGCGAAGCCATGGCGGACGCCCCCCCGGACCTCCGCTCCTGGGTCGACGGCATGGACGACGACGACCGCGCCGCCCGCGAGGTCGAACGCTCCCTGGCCGCCGCCGAGATGCTCGAAGGCTGGATCGACCGGGTGCCCGCCCCCGCCGCCGAACGCCTCGCCGCCGCCTCCGACGACGTACGGGAGCCGTCCTCGACCCCCTTCCCCGCGACCTACAGCGGCGACGGCTGGACGCTGACCCTGGGGATCGAAGAGCAGGGCCGCCTGTACGTCGCGATCGACGCGACGGCCGCCCCCATCGACGTCGAGGTGCTGCTGGACGAGCTCGCCCCCCCCCCACGCTTCCCGGGAACGCCGGCGCCGCCGCGATCCTGGGCACCCCCGAGGACGTGCTCGGCGGGCCCGCCGACTTCAACCCCTGGCCGAGCCTCCGGATCCGCGTCGGTGGCGCGGAACTCACCCTGCGGAGGACCCCGTGACCCGCCTCGCCGTCACGCTCGGACTCCTGGCCGCGCTGCTGCTCCCGGGCGCGGCGCAGGCCCTCGAGCCGATGCCCCCCGCGGGCACCACCGTCTACGGCAAGGTCACCGTGCTCAAGGACAAGCGCGCCGGCTTCTTCGAGGACGTGCGCAAGGTCAGCCGGGAGGTGACGTTCATCCGCGACGGGACCGAGCGCCCCGCGACCCCGGAGATGACCGTCTACGAGGGCGACGCCATCCGCGTGGCCCAGGGCGCGTGCGTGATCGAGACCCCCGCGGGCTGGCGGGTGGAGATCGCGGAACGCTCGCAGGTCCGGCTCGAGCGATCCGTCATCCAGCGCCTCGGCGAGGTCTTCTATCAGGTCAGCGGAGCCTTCTCGGTGACCGTGGACGACGTCGAACTGCTCGTCGAAGGCACCGGCTTCAAGGTCACGCGTGACGTGCCCGGCAACGGCGAACTCATCGTCGCCGAGGGCGGCGTCCGCTACCGCATCCCCAGCATCCCTGGCGAGAAGGTGAAGGCCGGCCACGCCTTCGAGTTCACGCAGACCGAGGCGGGTGACCTCCGCACGCTGGAAGGCGGGGAGCTGCAGGAGCTGCGTGCGTGGCGGGCCGAGCGGTTCGAGCCGTCGGTCGTTGCGGGCCTGCGCCGCAACCGCGCGATGATCCGGATCGAGGGCGGCCTCGCCTTCTTCGACGGCCTCCAGAGCTGGGGTCGCGGCGGCGTGGCAGCCCGAGTGCGGGCCTACGGCCCCCTCTGGATCGGCGGCGGCCTCGGCGTCATGGTGCGTCGCGGTGCGGATGTCCCCACCAGCCCCGTGCTGATGGCCCTCCCCATCCACCTGGGCGCCCGCTTCATCGCCGACCTGCCTCGCAGCTTCTTCATCGGGGGCGGCATCGACTTCACGATGATCGTGGGCGAGCGCTGCTCCAACGTGCAGGACTGCGAGCGCGTCACCAACGTCGAACCGGGCGGACGCCTCGCCGCCGACGTCGGCCTGCTGCTGTCCAAGCGGGTCGGCTTCGACCTCGAGTTCAGCGGCGGCGTCTCCCGGTTCCGCCTCCCGTCGGCGGCGCCCGGCGATCCCCCCACCGCCATCATCGTGCCCCAACTCCACCTCTCCCTCGGCCTCTTCATCCGGCTATGAGACGCGCCCTCCCCCTCGCCGTGATCGCGGCCGCCCTCGCCGGCGGACTCGGGGTCGTGTTCGCCGGCGGCGGTCCGGCCCAGCTCGATCTCGAAGCGACCCTCGTCCCCGGAGTCGATCTCGGCAGCAGCGGCGGCATCGCCCTCACCACCGGCGACTTCGACAACGACGGACTGGACGATCTCGTCGTCGGCGCACCCTCCGCCCCGGGCGAAGGCGGAGAACCCAACGCGGGCGCGGCGTGGTGGATCCCCGGCTCCGCCGCTCCCTTCGACACGCTCGATCTCAGCGCCGGCGCGCCCGTCTACGAGATCCGCGGCGGCATCGACGGCGGCGCCCTCGGCACCGTCGTCAGCAACGTCGGCGACATCGACGGCAACGGCGTGGACGACCTCGCCATCAGCCAGCCCGAGACGGGCGGCGTCGACCCCGTCGTCGAACCCGGCCGGGTGTTCCTGTTCTTCGGCAGCAGCGCGGGCCTGACCACGTCGGGCGACGAGCTCGTGCCGGACGCCGAGGTCGGCGGCAGCGTGGGCAACGACCAGCGCTTCGGCTCGGCCCTCGGAGGCCCCGGCGACGCCGATGGCGACGGCTTCGGCGACCTCCTCATCGGCTCCCCCGGGCACCCCGGCGGCTTCGACTGCGGCGCGGCCTGGATCGTCTACGGACGAGGCACGTGGGCCGGCGGCGGGGAGGTCTCCGCCCTCGCCGACACCGCGCTGTTCGCGGGCGCCACCGGCAACGAGCTCGGCGGCGCGGCGGTCGCCTGGGCCGGCGACTGGGACGGCGACGGCGGCGACGAGTTCGGCGTGGGCCTGCCCGGCGCCCCCGCGGGCAACGACGTCGGCCAACTGCACCTGCTCCCCGGCCGAAACGCGGCCAACCTCGCGACCGGCCGCTACCCCCTCAACGCGGGCCAGCTCGCCAGCGGCTTCGGCGTCGGCGCGATCGTCGTGGGCGGCTTCCCCAGCCACGAGTTCGGCTCCCAGCTGTTCGCCGGCGGCGACCTCGACGGCGACTCCGAGCCAGACCTGATCGTCGGTGCGCCGGCAGACGTCGCCCCCGCCTCCCCCGGCGCGGGCCTGTACCTGCAGACGCCGGTCGTGCTCGACATCATCACGCCTCCCGTGCTCGGTCCCGTCACCCCCGGCGGTGGCCCGGTCGTGGACGCCGGCGGCTGCGGCACCAACGGCCCGTTCGGCTTCGCCGCCGTGGGCGACGGCACCTTCTTCGTCGGCACCCCCTGCGCCGCCTCCCCCGCCCTCCCCGGACCGGGGGCGTGGTTCTTCGAGCCGCCGGCGGGCTGGAACGTGCCCCTGGACTTCCTCGCCGCGACCGAGGGATGGCTCGACGCGGTGCCCGACAGCGACGCCGGCGTCGCGCTCGCAGCCGGCGACCTGGACGGCGATACGTTCGTCGATCTGGCGGTCGGCACCCCCCGACTGGACCCCGGCGGCGGCATCACCGGCGGCGTGTTCATCCTCTGGGACGCCCTCGGCCAGGGCCCCACCGGCGACGACGACGACTCCGGTGACGACGACGACTCCGGCAGCGACGACGACGACAGCGGCGACGACGATGACTCCGGCAACGACGACGACTCCGGCGATGACGATGACTCCGGCGATGACGACGACTCCGGCGGCGACGACGACGACGCCACGGACGACGACGACATCAGCGACGACGACGACTCCGCCGAGCCGTCCGACCGCTGCGCCATCTGCGGCACCTTCGGCTGGGTCGTCTGCGGCATCGCGGAGCCGGCGAGCTCCCCCTCCTCGCTGGCGCTCCTGTTCGTCGGCCTCGCCGCCCTGGGCCTACGCCGGCGGCGATGAGCTACGACGTCCTCGAGCACCTCCGGGCCTACCTGCTGGCTCGCGGTGTCGCCGGACCCCACGACCTCCGCGCCAAGCGCACCGAGCTGCTCCCCGGCCTCCGGACCTCCGCCCCGGCGCTGCGCTCCCGAGCCGATCTGACGGCCGCGGTGGCGTTGCTGGAAGACGCTGCCGACGCCGCCATCGCCGGCCCCAACCCCGAGGACGTCGCCCTTCGCGACGAGCTCCGGGGCCGCCTCGAGGCGTTGCTGAAAGACGCCCCTCCAGCGCTCGCGGTGCCGATCGTGCTGGTCGACGAAGGCGCCGACGGAGCCGTGGTCGACGAGCTCGCGGTGGAGATCCTGAAGACGCCCGGACAAGGCCGCATCTGGACCGCCCAGCCGGTGGAGGACGACGCCCGCGCCGCCGCCGTCCACGGGGTCCAGGCCGCCACGGCGCTGCTTCGACGCTTAGGCTACGCCGCCGAGCCCCACGACCTCGACGTGGCGTGGAGCACGGGCCTGACGAAGGCGGCCATCGAGGGGCCGAGCCTGGGGTTGGCGATCGCGCTGGCGGTGCTCGCCCGGGGCACGAACACGCCCCTGCCCGGGGACGTCGCGGTGACCGGGGCGGTCGGCGTCGACGGCCGGGTCGGCCCCGTGCGCGGACTCGCCGCCAAGGCCGCCGCGGTGGAGGGGGCCGGGTTCAAGCGGCTGCTCGTGCCGGGCGGCGGCGCGGCCCTGGAGGGTGATCGCTCGCTGTCGGTGATCGAGGTCGAGACGCTGGATGCGGCCACGGCGGAGGTGCTCGGTCTCCGGGCCCCGGCCCTGCGCACGCCGAAGCTCCGCCTGAGCGACACGCTGCTGGCGACGGCGCTGGTGCTGGCCACGTTCCTGGGGCTGTTCGACCTGTTCGCGGTAGCGGCGTATCCGTCGATCCACCAGGCCCTGCCGACCGCGTCGATCTCCGACCGCGTCGTGCTCGTCACCTGGGACCGCACCAACGGCACCGGGGCGGCGGGCGCCGACGGCGTCGACTTCACCACCTTCGCAGACCACCGCAGCTACCGGGCGACGCACCCGGCGGTTCTGCGCGCGGTGGGCGGGGCGGGAGCCCGGGCGGTGGCGTTGGATGCCTGGATCTCCGGCGGGGATCAGGACGCGACGGGGGCGATCGCGCAGGCGATCTTCGAGGTCAAGACGGCGGGCACGGACGTGTTCCTGCCCGCGCGCGCGCCCGGCGATGTCTGGGATCCCCCGGATGCCCGGCTCGTCGCGGCGTCGACCGCGATCGGCTTCGCCTCGGCCCGGGGCGAAGGCCCCACCCGGCTGGTGCGGGGCGCGCGGATCGCTGACCGAACCCAGACCGCGGGCCATCCCCCGTGGTCTCTGGCGCTCCTGCTCGCCGCCGCCGATCGCGAGGCCGAACCTCGCTGGACGGGAGCCCGCGCAGCCGGCGCCGGGGACCTCGTCCTGGCCGTCGGGGAGCACGGAGATCGTTGGTTCCCGTGGCCGAACCAGCCCGCCTTCCGGCGCTACGCCTACGCCGACATCCACGCCGGCCGGTTCGACCCCGCCCACCTCGAAGACAAGCTCGTCCTGATCGGCTCGGCGCAGGGCGACGGCGACCGCCACCACACCCCCGTGGGCGACTGGTGGGGGGTCGAGGTCCAGGCCGCGATCACCGAATCCCTGCTGGACGACGAGCGCATCGAGCCGTTCGCTCCCCTGGACCGCGCCGGCTTCGTCGGCCTCATCGCCCTGGTCCTCGCGATCGCCCTGGATCCCCGCCGCTCCGGCCGGCGTCCCCGCACCCGCGCCGCCGTCGCGCTGCTGACCTGCGCGTCCCTCGCCGTCGTCATCAGTTCGATCGCGTGGGGCACCGGCAAGTACCTGCCGTGGACCGACGCCTGGGTCGCAGTCTTCGCTTTTGCGGCGGTGGCGGGGTGGAGAATGCGAGCCCAGAAGCGAGGGCTCGAGGTCCACTGACAGGAGCGAGAGAGTCCGCGGATCGACGCGGAAGCGCGGAATGACGGAAACGCGAATTACGTTCCGCGTTTCCGCGCTTCCGTGTTTCCGCGCTGATCCCGAGTCGTCCTCCAGCCTGCCCGGCCGCCCCGGACTACCGCGCCTGCGAAATCGGCGGCTCCCGTTCAGGAACCTGCCCATCGTCCTTCACCGGACAGCTCAGCGCCCCGATCCCCTCGACCGTCGCGACCACCACGTCGCCGTCGACCAACGGGCCGACGCCTTCGGGGGTGCCGGTGGCGATGACGTCGCCGGGGTGGAGCGTCATCACGCGCGAGACCGTGGCGATGAGGGTGGGCACGTCGAAGATCATCGCCGTGGTGCGGCCCCGCTGCCGGGGGGCGCCGCTGACCTCGCAGCTCACCTCGACGTCGAACGGATCCAACTCCGTCTCCATCCACGGGCCGATGGGGCAGAAGGTGTCGAAGCCCTTGCCCCGAGCGAACTGGCCGTCGCTGCGCTGCAGGTCGCGGGCGGTGACGTCGAGCACGATCGTGTAGCCGGCGACGACGTCCGCGAAGTCCGCCGGGTCCACGTGCCGGCAGCGGGTGCCGATCACGACGCCCAGCTCCGCCTCGTGCTCCACGCGGTCCGAGTCCGGCGGCACGAGGATCGTGTCCCCGGGCCCGCACACGGACGACGGTGCCTTCAGGAAGATCAGCGGTCGCTTCGGCACCTTGTTGCCCAGCTCGGCGGCGTGGGCGGCGTAGTTGCGGCCGATCGCGACCACCTTGCTCGGAGTCACCGGGGCCAGGAGGCGGCAGTCCGCCAACGCCACCGAGGCTTCCAACGGCGGATCGATCACGCCGGGGAGGCGGTGATCTCCTGGAGGGTGCGCGGTGTCAGCTTCGATTCGGGCCTGCCGCGGTCCGGCGGGCGTCTGGACTCGGCCGAGCCTCAAAGGCAGAAGCCGTCGTCGCCGGGCCCGCCGTCGACGTGCTCGCCCAGCGGGCACCAGTCGGGGGGCACGATCATGATCCGGGTCACCACTTCGCCGTACTCGGGGTGGGTGATGACGAGGTCCGCCTGGCCCGTGTCCGAACCGGCCGACACGACGCCATCGCTGTTGATCGTCGGCGGCTCCCCGTCCGGGGTGTGCTGGAACGGGTAGCCCCCGCCGGGGTTCACCTCGAGCTCCTCCTCGGGAATCCAGTTGCTGTAGTCCACCTCGACCGCGGAGAAGCCGATGTCGCCGATACGCACGTCGTCGAAGCGGTTGTCGCGAAGCTCGTGATCCTCGCCCTGCTCCGGCTCGTCGTTGTCCCCGGCGGTGTACATGCCGAGGTTGATCTCGTACTCCCACATCTCCGGGATGCCGGAGCCCGCGACCCGCACCCAGACGTCCCGCTGCAGCGGGTTGCCCTGGTAGTTGAACCGCTCGGTCATGTTCGTGACCTGGTCGTGGTCCCAGCCCAGGAACGCGTCGGCGTCGTCCGGCGCGTGGATCGAGAACGAGACCGTGGCCTGGAACTCTTCGACCCGCCGCATGTCGCTGGCGAGCACCACGAGCTCGACCGGATCGGCGCCGGCCGTCGGCGTGCCCGTCACCGCGCCCGCCTCGTTGAACGACAGTCCCTCCGGCAGCTCGCCCGAAATCAGCGTGTAGGAAACGGGTCCGGAGTAGTCCTGAATAGCGAGCTGTCCGTCGTACGACGCGTCGATCTCTCCATCCGGCAGACCGGACATGTCGAAAACGCCGTCGATGGGGGGGCAGCCTGCCAGCACGAGGGCCGCGCCGATGGGCGCGAGGACCAAGCAGATTCGCTTCACGGAGTCACTCCTGAGGGGGGGGATCACGGAGGCTGGGAAGATACCACGTGGTAGGGTCGCTGCCCGTGTCGAGCACGACCCTTCAGCTCCGTGTGGGAGTCACGAGAGACAAGGAGTTCCTGTACCGGGCCTGTCTCCGTCCCCCCTACAGCGTGACGGTCGGCCGCGACGACGGAGCCCTGCTCCCGATCGAGGACGACGAGGCCCCCCCCTCACACACCCTCTTCAGCCTCGGTGACAGCGCCTGCCTGCTCGACTTCCGCCCCGAATGGAACCTCCGCGTGTTCCGCGACGGCCTCGCCGTCACGGGCCAGCAGTTGATGGAGGAGGGGCTCGCGTTCCGCCGCGGACGCCGGGTCCTCCTGCAGATGGCGCCGGGGACCCGCGGCTCCCTCCGGATCGGCCGCTCCCGCCTGCTCTTCAAGTGGGAGGCGGTGCCGGAGACCGACGTCGGCGAGGTCCCCCTCCTGGACGTCGGCGGAGTCGCCCGCTGCCACGCCTGCGGCCTCGCCCTCCGCGACGCCCTCGCCAAGGAAGGGCTGTACGCCCGCTGCGACGCCTGCCGGGCGGTCTGCCGGTTCAGCGACCCCGACGGCAAGTACCGGACCGCCAACCGCCCGCCCGTGCCGGTCCACCCGATCGACGACAGCCGGGCTCCCCACGCCGCGATGCTCGACGCCACCGATTCGCAGGTGGCACCGCAGCTCAAGGAAGAAGCCGACACCCTCCTGGGCGTGCCGATCTTCGCCCCGCGGACCAACTCGGCGCTTGAGCCGCTGCCCGAACACCTCCGCCCCGCCGGGCTGGGGGGCCGCCCCAAGACCCCGATCGACATCCGCGCCGCCCGCGCTCCCCTCAAGGCGCTCGAGGGGATGAAGACGGTGTTCGCGCGGTCGCCGTTCCTGGGACCCCGGCCCCACGGCCGCGCCTCCGCCCCCGGCGACACCCCGCCCGAAGCGCTCGATATTCCCGCTGTTCGGCCGCCTCCCACCGTCGCGGACATGCCGGACGAATCCGGCCCGGACGAGGTCGACACCGACGCCGACGCCGAGGCGCCCATCGAGGACCTGGAGGACGACGACGCCGACCGCTCCGATGGTGGGCTCGACGAGGCTTTCTGGACGGCCGAGCTGGAGGCGCTCCCGGTGCCCGTCACCGTCACCATCGGGGCGCTGAAGCCGAAGCCTCCCCCCGCCCCCGCCGCGGACCTCAACGTCCCGCCGCCCGACGCCGGCGAAGACAGCGTTCCCTGGGGCACCTTCAGCGTGCTCTCGGCGCAGGCCGACTACGCCCCCGGCGCGGGCCGCATCCCCCACCAGCTGGTCTCGGACGCGCTGGAGGACGAGGACTGGCGGCCCAAGCGAAACAAGCTGTGGGCGCTGCTCCTGCTCATCCCCGTGATCGGCTGCGGACTCGGCCTCGTGCTGCTGCAGAGCAACCCCGGCTCCTCGCCCGCCCCCTCCGCCGAACCCGACGTCGCGGCCCCCGCCCCCGCCGCCGCCAAGACGGCTCCCGTCCCGACCGCCGCAGCGAACCGCCCCAGCGCCGAACCCGACCAGGCCCGCGCCGACCGGGTCTCCGTGGCCGCCGGCAGCTACGAACGCCCGGGCGCCGACGGGGCCCTCGTGAGGGTGAACGTGGGGGCCTTCTGGATCGACCGCACCGAGGTCACGCTCGGCGACTACCGCAGCTTCATCGCCCACACCGAGCGGGGCGAGCCGGGCGCGTGGTCCCTGTCTCCCCCCGCCGTCGGCGCCGGCACCGCCGACCTGCCTGTCGCCGGGGTCTCCGCCGTCGACGCCGCGGACTACTGCCACTGGGCGGGCGCACGCCTCCCCCGCGAGAACGAGTGGGAGCGCGCGGCCGTCGGCACCGACCTGAGCCAGGCCTCGACCGGCCGCAAGCTGGAGCGCGCCGGCTCCTACCCCGACGGCGCCTCCGACGTCGGCGTGCTCGACCTCCTCGGCGGCGTGCCGGAGTGGGTCGGAGGCGACACCGAGCCCCTCTTGAAGGGCGGCGGCGTCGCCCCCTGGAACCGCCCCGCGTACCTCGTGGTGTCCGCCCGCATCCCCCCGGGAGCGGAGCGCTGGACCCCCGGCCCGGGCTTCCGATGCGCCGAGGATCCGTGATCGCTTGATCCTGCCGACTCGGTCGGGTTCAATGGTTCAACCAATTCCTTCGGGCGGGCAATTCGCGGCCGAATCCGGGGTTTCCATTGAACCTTGCGCCAAAGCGTCTGACCTTGATCAGTAGGAGTCCCATGCCCAAGCCGGCCCGGCCTGATGCTGCCCCCCGCCTGTCGCGCAGATCGCTGCTGCGCCGTTCGGCCGTGGTGGGCACGGTCGTGGCGGCCGGCGGAGGCGCTGCGCTGACGGCCCAGCACACGCGCAAGTACGAGACGCCGACCCCGGCCTGCGAGCTCAAGCACCTCGAGCCGCACCAGTACGCCATCCTCGCGGCGCTCGCGAACGCGCTGTTCCCGCCGGGCAACTCCATCGGTCTGACCGGCACGGACGCCCGCGTGCCCGAGTACATCGACCGCATGCTCGCGGACATGCGCGCCGACAAGGCGTTCGAGTTCACCACCATGCTGGCCCTGTTCGAGCACGGGACGACCGCCTTCGGGCTCCGCGTCAAGCGCTTCACCGACCTGGACCAGAAGGCCCGGGAGCGGTACCTGCGGCGCTGGGAGCGGGCTCGGGTGTACAGCCGGCGCATGCTCGCGGCGGGGCTCAAGACCCTGCTCGGCATCGCCTACTTCGCGTACCCCGGGGTGCAGGAGCAGCTGGGCATCGACCGCCAGTGCGGCTCGGCCGCGGACGCGCTCCCGCGGGAGGAGTGGTCATGATCATCGGCCCCGACCATGCCCGCGGAGGGCGCATCGACTGCGACGTGGTGGTCGTCGGATCCGGCGCCGGGGGTGCTGCCGCAGCGTGGCAGCTGAGCCGCGCGGGCAAGTCTGTCATCTGCCTCGAAGCGGGCGGGCACTACACCGAAGATGACTTCTCCCAGGACTTCGGCGTGGCCGCGCGCCAGCTGTACGAGGACGACGGCCAGCGCGTGATGATGGGGAACCTGTACGTCCCCCTCCCCGGCGGCCGCTGCCTCGGCGGCTCGACGGTCGTGAACTCGGGCATCTGCTTCCGCATCCCGCCCACCCGGTTCAGCGAGTGGCAGGAGTCCAACGAGCTCGCCTTCGAGCACGCCGACCTCCTCCCCCACACCCACACCACCGAGCAGATGATCGGCGTGGCCCCCTCGCGCACCGACGTCTGGGGCGGCAACAACCAGTTCGCGATGGACGGCATGACGAAGCTGGGCTGGTCCGGCGGCCCCATGCCCCGCAACGCGCCCGGCTGCATCGGCTGCGGTGCCTGCAACAACGGCTGCCCCAGCGGCGGCAAGATGTCGACCGCCAAGACCTTCATCCCGAAGTCCGAGCAGTACGGCGCGACCTACTACACGTTCGCCCGCGCCGACGGCTTCATCCGGACCGGCGATCGCATCGAGGGCGTGACGGTCTCGCTGATGGACCCCGCCACCGAGCAGCCCGCCGGGCGCATGGAGGTCCGCGCCAAAGCGGTCGTCCTGTCCTGCGGCGCCGTGCGCACCCCGGAGATCCTCCAACGCAACGGCCTCGGCAACGCCCACGTCGGCCAGCACCTGCACGTACACGCGGCCACCGGCGTCATCGGCATCACCGACCGCGACATCGAGGGCTGGAAGGGGATCCCCCAGGGCTTCTACAGCGACGAGTTCCACGTCAACGACAAGATGCTCATCGAGTCCTTCTGGGCCACGCCGGAGGTCTACTGGCTGTCGTTCCCGTTCGGCTTCGAGGGGACCGCCAAGATGATGGACTACCGCCGCATGGTGGCCGTCGGCGGCACCATCTCGGACACCGGGGAGGGCACCGTCAAGGCCAGCGCCAAGATGGGCAAGGTCAAGATCTCGTGGTCCCTCAACGAGGAAGACAAGGGCCGCCTGATCCGGCTGCAGCAGCGGGTCTGTGAGCTCATGCTCGCCGGGGGCGCGACCGAGTTGCACACCGGCATCTACGGCATCCCCCCCATCACCTCGATGGACGACGTGCGCACCTGGCTCGTGCCCGACCAGATCCGGCCCAAGCAGATGATGGCGGTCTACGCCTCGCACCCCCAGGGGACCTGCCGCATGGCCGGCTCGCCCGAGGTCGGCGCGGTCGACTGCGACGGCCGTGTGTACGGCACCGAAGGGCTGTACGTAATGGATGCGTCCATCTTCCCGGACGTGCTCGGGGTGAACCCCCAGGTCACCATCATGAGCCTGTCGCTGATGCTCTCGGAGAAGCTCGCCCGAACGCTGTAATGTCCCGCGCATGAACGCGCCCGCACGATTCGACGACGACGGATCCATCCACTCCATCGACCCGCGCACCTGGGCCGTCCTGGAGACCTTCCCGCCGCTGGCCGATGACGCCGTCGCCACCGCCCTGAGCGAGGCGCGCGAGGCGCAGGCGCTCTGGAGCCAAACCCCGCTGAAGGGGCGCATCAAGGCGATCGAGGGCGTGCTCGACCGCATCGCCGAGCGGGGCGCGGAGCTGGCCCAGCTCATCCACGAGGAGCACGGCAAGTCCGTCACCGAGGCGATGTTCAGCGAGGTGCTGGGCGCCGCCGACGTGGTGCGGCTGCACGCCAAGTTCGACCCCCAGTGGCTCAAGCCGGACAAGGTCGCCATCGACCCGCTGAGCTACCCCGGCAAGAAGGGGCGCATCGAGCATCGGCCCCGGGGCGTCATCGCCGCGATCATGCCGTGGAACTACCCTCTCGCCCTGCCCATGCGGACCATCGTCCCGGCGCTCATCGCGGGCAACGCGGTGGTCTTCAAGCCGTCCGAGTACTGCCTCCGGGCGGGGCGCGAGGTCGGCCGCCTGTTCGAGGGACTCATCCCCGACGGCCTGCTCCAGGTGCTGCTCGGGGCGGGCACGGTGGGGGCGGAGCTGACGTCCTCGCCCGACGTCGACGCCATCGCGTTCGTCGGCTCGGTGCGCACGGGCAAGCTGGTCGCCAAGGCGGCGGCGGAGAACCTCGTCCCGGTGTCGTTGGAGCTGGGCGGCAAGGACGCGGCCATCGTCTGCACCGACGCGGACCTGGATCGCAGCGCCGCCGGCATCGCCTGGGGCGCGTTCCACAACACCGGTCAGAACTGCGCCGCCATCGAGCGGGTGTACGTCGAAGACCTCGTCTACGACGCGTTCCTCGATAAGCTGAAGGAGGCGACCCTGAAGCTGCGCACCGACGCCGGCGACGACACCGAAGTCGGACCGATGTGCAACGCCAACCAGCTGACCATCGTGACCGACCAGCTCGCCCAGGCGACGGACGCGGGCGCCAAGGTCGTGGTCGGTGGGGAATCGACCGGGGAGGGGTGGGGATTTGCGCCGACCATCCTGATCGACGTCCCCGTCGACGCCGACGTCTGGGCCAAGGAGACCTTCGGTCCGCTGCTGCCGGTGCGCCGGGTGCACTCGGTGTTCGAAGCGGTCGATGACATCAACGCCTCGCCGTACGGGCTGAGCTGCTCGGTGTGGGGCAAGGAGACCGGCCGCGCCGAGTCCGTCGCCCGGGCCTGCGACGTCGGGATGGCGCTGGTCAACAACCACGCCTTCACCGGCTCCATCCCCAACTCTCCCTGGGTAGGAACCAAGGACAGCGGCTACGGGGTGACCGGCTCGGCGCTGGCGATGAAGTTCCTCACAAGGGCGCAGCTGGTCGTTGTCGACAAGAACAAGGCGCTGGAAGTGTGGTGGTTCCCGCTGAATTCGACCGCCCTGGAGATGTCCCGCACGGTGCTCGCTTCGTTGGTCGGTCCGATCGGACGTCGGATCAAGCTCACCCTGAAGCTCCTGAGCCTCCTCGGCAAGCGCTGGAAGGGCGCGTGATCACTGCGGATCCATCCATTGCGCCAATCCTGGCGTTTTTTCCCCAAAACCCCTGAATGAACCTTGCTCTGGCGCGTCCTCTGTTCTAGAAACTTCCCTGAGGAGACGCACCTGCTGATGTTGAAGTTCAAGCTGATTTTCGTTGTTGCCGCCGCCACCCTTTTGATGGGCTGTCCGCCCAAGCAGCCGAATTCGGCTACGACCAGCGGCGACCTCACCACCGACACCACCGCCAACGACGGTCTCCAGACCGTCGGCGACAGCACCATCACGCAGCGTGAGCTCGATGAACTGCGCGACAACTTCGAGCGTGTGCACTTCGACTTCGACAGCGCGACGCTGGAAGAGCCGAGCCGTGAGATCCTCAAGACCAACGCCGAGATCCTCGTGCGTCACCCGGACGTCCGCGTCCGCGTCGAGGGCCACGCCGACCACTGGGGCTCGGACATCTACAACCTCGCCCTCGGCCAGCGCCGCGCGTACTCCGTCACCAAGTACCTGACGGACCTGGGCGTGCTGACCAGCCAGCTCGAGGTCATCAGCTACGGCGAAGAGCGTCCCCTCGTGGGCGACTCGGACCGTGAGACCGAGGCCCCCAACCGGCGTGCCGAGTTCCTCGTCATCGTCTCCGGTGAGGCCAACGAGGTCGGGTCGAGCTACTAACTAGTTCAGATCTCAAAACTCGATATTTTCCAGACACTTGGCCGACATATCGCTGCGATTCGGTGAGAGTTGACGCCGAGGTCGGGTCCTATTCCTCACGCGTAGGCGCAAAGGCGCAAAGAGGGCACAGGTCTCCCTTGCGC
>JAAESI010000278.1 GCA_024229515.1 Pseudomonadota bacterium
CGACACCCCCGACGCCGGCAGTAAGCGGCAGTAGGCAGACCACCCCGTTTCCCGGCGAAATGGGCGAAATCCGGCGTCCTAGCCAGAACAGAAACGCTACATGTCGCCCCTGCTGGATCGCGCTTGACAGTCGGACCCTCGGCGCGAGGGTGCTCGAAGCGCCTGCCTAAGCGCGCGTAACGGCGACCCTGGCGGCGAGGGTGCCCGAAGCGCCTGCTTAAGCGCGCGTAACGGCGATGCTGGGGGCGAGGGCGGCCGAAGCGCCTGCTTATCCAGGCGTAACGGCGATGCTGGCGGCGACGGTGACCGCCCCACAGCCCACAGCCCACAGCCGGCGGGCCATCGCCCGCCTACGGAGGGGTCGACTGCCCCGACGTGTTGCTTCCCCAGCACTCCAGCGCGGCGTCTTCGGTGATGCCGCAGCTGTGCTGCGAGCCCAGCGCGAGCTCCTCGAAGATCAGCCCCGGCGGGTTCGCCTGGCCGGCGGTGTTCCAGCCCCAGCAGACCGCGCCGCCGGACGGCGCCAGCGCGCAGCCGTGGAACTGGCCCATGGCGACCATGTCGTAGGTGCCCGCGGGGGCGTTGCCCTGCCCGACGTTGTTGAAGCCCCAGCAATCCAGCGTGGAGTCCGACAGCAGCCCGCAGGAGTTCGTGTCCGCGGCTGCCACCTCGAGGAAGTTGTCGGATGGGGGCGTGCTCTGGCCGTGCGTGTTGGAGCCCCAGCAGTCGGCTCCGCCGCCGAGGCTGTCGAGGCCGCAGCCGTGGTTGTAGCCGACGCTGAACTGCTCGAACGTGAGCCCCGGAGGCTCGGTCTGGCCGACGCTGTTGAAGCCCCAGCAGGACGGGTTCCCGCCGCCGTCCGTGGCGCAGCAGAAGTCGCCGCCGCACTGCAGGTCATCGAACGTGCCGCCGGGGGCGTTGCCCTGGCCGTTGTTGTTCGCGCCCCAGCAGACGACCGTGCCGGTGTCCGTGATCGCGCAGGTGTGGGCGTCGCCGGACGCCACGTGCACGTAGGTGCCGGCGGGCACGTCGGTCTGGTTCTCGCTGTTGTTGCCCCAGCACTCGATGGTGTCGATGGTCGAGACTGCGCAGGTGTGATCGCTGCCGGCCGACAGCAGGGCCCAGGTCTCCTGGTCGGTGCCGTCGCAGTCCTGGTCGATGCCGTCCCAGCCGATCTCCGTGGCGGACGGGTTCACCGAGATGTCCGTGTCGTCGCAGTCGCCCGCGCACGCGCTCAGGCCGTCGCCGTCGCCGTCGACGTTCTCGTCGGTGCCCGCATCGCAGTCGGTGTCGAGGCCGTCGCACTGCTCGGGGACGTTGGGGCCGACCAGGGGGTCGCCCTCGCCGCAGTCGCCCTCGCAGGTGGTGAAGCCGTCGCCGTCGCCGTCGCCGTTCTCATCCGTGCCCGCGTCGCAGTCGTTGTCGACGCCCGCGTCGCACAGCTCGGCGGCGTCGGGGTTGATGTCGATGTCGCCGTCGTCGCAGTCGCCTTCGCACCCCGAGAAGCCGTCGGTGTCCAGGTCCTGCTCGTTGGGCGGCACCGTCCCGTCGCAGTCGCTGTCGAGCCCGTCGCAGACCTCGGGGAAGCCGGGGCCGACGAACTCGTTGGTGTCGTCGCAGTCGGCGCAGACCGCCGAGCCGTCGCCGTCGGCGTCCTCGGTCTCGTCCGTGGCGGGGTCGCAGTCGTTGTCCTCCCCGTCGCACAGCTCCGGCGCGCCCGGGTACGTGTCGTCGTTCAGGTCGTCGCAGTCCAGGTCGTTCTCGACCGTGTTCGGCGGCTGCAGGCAGCCGTAGACCAGCCCGTCCTCGTCGCCGAAGGTGTCGCCGTCGACGTCGTAGTAGTAGGGGAGGGCGCCGTCGGCGCCGTCGTCGATGACGTCGTTGCAGTCCTGGTCCACCTCGTCGCAGATCTCGGTCTGCCCGGGGTAGATCTCGTCGTCGCCATCGTCGCAGTCGTCGCACGACAGGAAGCCGTCGCCGTCGTTGTCGAACTCGCCCAGCGGATCGGCGTCCGTCAGCCCGTTGCAGTCGTTGTCCTCGCCGTCACAGATCTCCGGGTTGCCGGGGAAGCTGTCGGGGTTGAGGTCGTCGCAGTCGTCGCAGGACAGCACGCCGTCGTTGTCGGTGTCCGCTTCGTGGGCGGGGTCCGCGTCGGGGTCGCCGTTGCAGTCGTTGTCGATTCCGTCGCAGACCTCGACGTTGCCGGGCCACGCCTGCGGGTCGTCGTCGTCGCAGTCGTTGCAGGCGAGGAAGCCGTCGCCGTCTTCGTCTTCGAGTTCGTCGCTGTCGATGTCGCCGTCGCAGTCGTTGTCCACGCCGTCGCAGACCTCCGTGCCTCCCGCGAAGGCGGTCGGGTCGTTGTCGTCGCAGTCGTCGTCGCCGCACTCGGTGAAGCCGTCACCGTCGTCGTCGGTCTCCGTCTCCGGGATCACGCCGTCGCAGTCGTTGTCGATGCCGTCGCAGACCTCGAGGTCGCGGTCGAACCGATCGGGATCGTTGTCGTCGCAGTCCCCCTCGTTCTCGGTCTGGCCGTCGCCGTCGAAGTCGTGCTCCGGATCCAGCGGGTTGATGCCTTCGAACTCGGGCTTGCAGCCCACGGTCAGAACAAGCGCACACAGCGCGATCATCAGGCGGTAGGTCATCTCACCACCTCCCGCTCAGACCGAACGCGACGCCGCCCTCGGTCGGCACCACGATGGCGCCGATCTGTTTGGGTTGTTGCTTCTTGTCCAACAGCATCAGGACCACCGTGGCGGCCGCCACGCCGACGCCCACCCCCGTGAGGATGACGCCCGCGACCTGCTGGCCTTCGCCCCGTACCACCGCCGCGTCGCGGTCGGTCTTGGCCTGGACGATCTCGTCCGGGTCGCTGCTGCTGAGGTACAGGTCGTGGTGCTGCGTGGCCTGCGCGTACGAGCCGCCGGAGGCCGCCATCAGGATGATCCCGGTCACCCCCGTGCCGCCCGCGGCGCCCGCCATCACGATGGTGCGGATGCGGTTGCGCAGCGCGAGGTCCACCGGCAGCTCGACCTCGATCGTCTGCTCGGGATCGCCGGGCTGGAGCTCGAGCACGTCGGCCATCGTGATGTACCCCTGCTTCTCCGCCCGCCAGGCGACGTCGCCGGCGTAGACCTTGGCCTTGGCGATGCCTTCGGGGCTGACCCGCAGCTGCCGCGGCTCCGTGCCCGGCTCCTCCAGGTACAGCGACGCTCCCGACGGAAGCCCCGTCCACGTCACGCGCACGACCATCGAGGGCATGTCGACCTCCAGGGAGCGGCTGCCCTCGCCGATGTTCAGCGTCACCTTCTGGTCGAACGAGACGAAGTCCTCGGCCTCGACGTGGATGGCGTACTGCCCCGGCGCCAGCTTCTTGGTGATCGAGTCCCCGCTGACGTCGATGTCCTCGGCCGAGCCTCCGGTGGGGGCGATGCGCAGCTTGGCCCCCTCCGGCAGCGGGCTGAGGGTCAGGGCGATGGCGGTCGGGGTCAGCGTGAACGACGCCGTGCGCTTCTCGCGCTCCTCCACCGTCAGGGTCTCCGTCAGCGTGTCGTAGCCGTCGGCGCTGATGGAGATGACGTGGGGGCCGGTGTCCAGCACCGCCTCTTCGGCGGCGTCGGTCTCGACCGTGTCGATGCTCAGGGTCCAGGTGTCGGGCCCGTCGACCTCGAAGGTGATCTTGCCGGGCTTGGCCTTGCTCAGCCGGGTGCTCCAGCGGTACGGCTTGCCCGCCTTGAGGGTCACGTCCTTGCTCACGGGCCGGCGCGCGACCGCCGCCACCTCGACGGTGTGCTTGCCCAGCGGCAGCGTCAGGGTGTTGCCGTCGGCTTCCACGACCTCGCCATCGACGGTGATCTGGGCGCCGTCGATGAGCACGCCGTTGCTGAAGGCGATCGAGCCGTAGGGCTTGATCGTCGTGTCGCCCTTGAGCCTGCTGAGCTCGACCGGGTCAAGCCGTTCGCCGTCGTGCTCGAGCACGTACGAATAGTCGCGGAGCGTCACCAGCAGCGGCTCGGTCGTCAGCGGCAGCGCCTTGGCGCGGTCCTTCTTGTCGGTCCACACGAGGAACGCCTTGTCGCCGTCCAGCAGCTGGTCGACCGCCACGCGGGCCCAGCCGAGCTTGATGACGACCTTGCCGGTGGCGGTCTTGCCCGACTTGATCTTGAGCGCCACGCGCGCCTTGTTGTCGTCGATGCCCGCGAGCACGGTGCAGCTTCCCGGCGGCAGCTTGCTGGCGGACAGGCCGCGGATCTCCGGCTTCTTCCGGGGCTTGCCGACCTTGAACTCGTCCTCGGAGATCTTCTTGCCGTCGCAGCGGATGGCGACCTTGAGCTTGTCGAAGAGGCCGTCGCGGACGTCCTCGGGGATGGACTGGCTCGACTCGAGGTGGATGGTCACGCGGGCCTTGCCGGGGTCGTCCGCGGCGGCGGGCGTGCTCCACAGCGTCGCAGCGGCGATCAGGAGCAGCAGAATCTTGGAGCGCATGGTCGGACCCTACCGCATCACTCACCAGAGGTGATCGGTGCCGAACAGCCATTGCGCGGTGGGTTCGCCTCGGCCGAAGTCGGGGGCGCGTACGTCCGAGGTGCAGTCGAGCAGGTCGGCGTGGGGATCCTGAAGGAAGCCCCAGAAGACGTTGAGGCCGCAGTCGTAGCCGTCCCAGGTGGGGGAGGTGAAGCTGTGAGAGCCGTACGGGAGCTCGACGTAGTGCTGGTTCGGGCCGTCGAAGTGAACGCCCACGAGCTGCGCTCCGGCGGCCGTGGAGGCGGGGTCGAACTCGCCGTTGATCGCCAGCACCGGCAGGTCCGTCTCGGCGAAGGTGTCGCCCCAGGGGGCTTCGTCGTAGATCGGCCAGAAGGAGGATCGATCCAGGTAGCCGGTGGACGAGCCCAGCGCCCAGGTGCCGTTCGCGACCAGCGCTTCGGCCTCGTCCCGGTCGGGGTAGGGACCCTCCCACAGCTCCGACAGGCCGATGTTGGTGCCGAGCACGCGGCTGTAGAGCCCGCCCTGGCTCAGCCCCGACAGCGGGTTGGGGACCTGCACGAAGTGCTCGAAGACGGCGGCGTCGCGGGGCTCGCAGCGCTCCAGCCGGTGGGCGAGGGCGGGCACGAAGGCGCGCTCGTCGTAGGCCCACAGCAGCATCGCCCCGGCCATCTGGCGGAAGTGGTTCCGGTCCAGACCGACCGACGCCGCGAAGCCGCACTCGCCGTACTCCAGCGTGTCGAGGACCCCGCGGACGTAGGCGGCGGCGTCGCCTCCGGTGCGGGCGGCGCAGTAGGGGTCGTCGTCGCACACCGCCAGCAGCGCGGCGCCGTTGGCCTCGTAGTTGGCGTCGTACTCGGTGAACGAGAAGCTCGGCGGCACCACCCCCAGGAGCGAGACGGCGTTGGCCTGGCGGGGGAACAGCTGCAGGTAGCGGTTGGCCCAGTAGGTGCCGTAGCTGCCCCATGCACGTGCACGCGTTGCGCGGCGTAGGCGCGGGTCTCTCGGATCATCAGCCCCAGGTCCGCGGCCGCGCCCACCGTCGAGAAGTGCTGCAGGTCGTCCCCCCACTCCTCCTGGACCGCGATGGCGCAGGGGTACCACTCGTCGGCGTTGATGTACCCGTCCAGCTCCTGGGTCGGGCACCCCAGGCGGGTCGATCGGCCGACCCCGCGGTGGTCCATCAGGTAGACGACGAGCTCGGGGTCGTACTCCAGGTACAGCTCGGCGGACGACTCGTAGCCGGCGCCCGAGCCGCCGGGGCCGCCGGGGCCGCCCATGAGCATCCACAGCTGCTGGGCCGCGTCCGCGGGGCCGATCCGCTTGACGAAGAGCTCCAGGGTGTCGTCCCGATCGGGACGACACCAGTCGACCGGCACCTCGACCGTGGTGCACTCGGCGCCCAGCCCCCCGCCGAAGGTCTGCACCGAACATGGCGACCAATCGATGGCCTCGAGCCTGACGTCGATCAGGGTAGGGAGGGGGTCGACGACGTCCTCGTCGATGCCCAGCGATCCGGCGTGGTCCAGGCAGCCGACCAGCAGCGGTGCCAGGAGCCAGGCGAGATCGCGGCGGGTCATGCTTCTTCGAGCTCGACCCACTCCGCCGCGATGGAGTCCCGCTCGAAGCTGGAGTCCGCGGGCGCGCCCAGGATCGCCCCGATGGTCGGGTCCTGCTCCAGCGCCCAGGCGACGGTCTTGCCTTCGAACTTGCTCGCGTCCTCCAGTTCAGCGTCCTCTTCGGTGCCGGCCAGGAGCACCCAGCCGGAGTCGCCGTCGTCGGGGATGTCGCGGAACATGAAGAGGATCGGGGCGCCGCCGCCGACGATGCGGTCGCTGACCAGCAGCAGGTCGGCGTCGGAGACCTGGGTCGGGCCGGGAGCGGCCATCTCCCCGTTCAGAATGCGGCTGATGTCGTCCATGGGATGAATCTACCGGACAGCAGTGGTACAGACTCGCGACATGAGCGCCATCGACATCCGCCCAATTCGCCTTCCGCAGGACGCGGGCGCGTTCGTGAAGACCTGGTTCCCGATCTACGCCGACGATCCGCACTGGGTCGCGCCGCTGATCTTCGAGCGGAAGCAGTTCCTCAACCCCAAGAAGAACCCCTACTTCAAGAACGCCACGGTGCAGTGCTTCATGGCGTACCGGGACGGCAAAGCGGTGGGCACGATCTCGGCCCAGATCGACCACGCGTTGGTGGAGGACGAGCCCGGCATCGGCCTGTTCGGCTTCTTCGAGTTCATCGACGACGTCGACGTCGCCCGCGCCTTGTTCGAGGCCGCCTGCGCGTGGCTGAAGGAGCAGGGCATGACGACGGCCCGCGGCCCCTTCAACTTCAGCAGCAACCACGAGTTCGGCCTGCTGGTGGACGGCTTCGACACCGACCCCTGCATCGCCAACCCGCACAACCGGGACTACTACGGCGGCATCTACGAGGCGATCGGTCTTGCCAAGGCGATGGACTGGTACGCCTACTGGTTGGACAACGACAGCGAGGTCGACCCCCGCTTTGTGAAGATCTCCGACCGCATGCTCAGGCGGAACCCGAACATCGTGTTGCGCCAGGCCGAGATGAAGACGTTCGAGGCGGACATCAAGCTCTTCTGGGAGCTCTACAACGACGCCTGGGAGCGCAACTGGAGCCACGTCCACCTCACCGAGGAGGAGTTCATGTTCACCGCCGCGGGGCTCAAGCAGGTGATCGACCCGAAGCTCATCTGGTACGCGTTCATCGACGGCGAGATGGCGGCTGCGTCCGTCACCCTGCCGGACTGGAACCAGGTGGTGAAGCGGATGAACGGGCGGCTGTTCCCGACCGGCTGGTTCACCTTCCTGACGGGCCGCAAGACCATCGACCACCTGCGGGTGTTCGTGCTCGGCGTGAAGCACAAGTTCCAGAAGATGCCGCTGGGCGCGCTGCTGTACGTCAAGACCTGGGAGACCGGCCGCGAGATGGGGGTCAAGGGCGCGGAGGCGAGCCTGATCCTGGAGACGAACACGCGCATGCGCGGGGCGCTCGAGAAGCTCGGCGGCACGATCTACAAGACGTACCGCTCCTACGAGTCCGAGCTGTCCTGACCTAGGGGGCGCACCGCGGCGTTGGTGCATGGCTCGGCGTCTTGACCTGATGGGCCTGCTCGGCCCACGGTGCTCCTCGAGGATCAGCCTCCGGAGACGACCAAGATGGCCGCGCGTACAAAGAGCAAGGTGACACTGAAGTACAAGACGAAGTAC